>NZ_JBHSUF010000001.1:0-613652 GCF_042660575.1 Nocardiopsis tropica | reverse complement strand
GGAGTCAGGGTGGGGTCCTGTCGACAGATGAGAACGCCGCGGGGGGCGTGCCGGGGCGACGCGCAGCAGGGCGAGTGTCCGCGGAACACGCCCTAGCCCGGTCTCCCGGGGCGTCCTCGCGGCCCTGTCCGCGCGGACGCCCCGCCGGCCGGTCGCGCACGCGCCCCCGGCCGGGACCGCGTCGGCCTCAGCGGTCCGACCGCTCCTGCCGGTCGGCGCGGGCGCGGAACCAGTCGAGCATGAACCGCTGCGAGGCGATGCCGTAGTCGAGTGCCGCGCGCTGGTGGGCGACGATGTCGCGGTGCTCCTCCGCGACGTCCCTCGCGTCGAGGCCCCTGTCGAGGTCGGAGAGGGCGGCGAGGTCGTTCTCGATGCGCGCCGTGATGCGGCGCAGGACCGGCGCGCGTTCGTCCGGCTCCAGCAGTCCGAGGAAGAAGAGCCTGGACAGCGCCGCGGTCTCCAGGTCGGATCCGGTCGGATCCCCCGTCATCCAGGCGCGGAACTCCTCGCGGCCCGCGCCGGTCACGCGGTACACCTTGCGGCCCCGGCCCCCGGGCTCGACGCTGGCGACCTCGATGGCCCCCCGGGCGAGCAGGGAGTCGAGCGCCCGCCTGATGCTGCCGGAACTGGCGCTGTAGAAGAGCGCGACGCCGGCCTCGAACCCCTTGATGAGGTCGTAGAAGCTCTGCGGGGCGATCAGGAGCAGTCCGAGGATCACGTGGGCCATGGGACGAGTGTAGACCCGTTGACTCTCATAGACATGTCTAATAGTCATATAGAGACCGTCGGTCCCCGGACCCGGACGCCGAAGGCACGGCGACGGGCCGACCCCCGCACACCAGGAGCCCGCGTGACACCACCGCCCGCCACCACCCGCGCCCAGGACAACCGGGTGCCCCCCGGCGTCGACGACCGCCTGACGCGCCTGCTGGAGAACCTCGTCGCGCGGCCCGGCATCCACCACGCCAACCTCGCCCTCGCGAGCGGCGACGGCGGGCTGCGCTGGTCCGCCGCCTCAGGGCCCGCCGACGACCGGCCGCCGCGCCCCGACACCCCCTTCTTCGTCGCGAGCGTCACCAAGCGCTTCATCGTCACCCTGGTGCTCCAGGCGCACGAGCGCGGCGAACTCGACCTGGCCGCGCCGATCGGCCGGTACCTGCCCCCGGAGGTGCTCACCGGGCTCCACGTCCTCCGGGGCACGGACCACACGTCCGCGATCACGGTCCGCCACCTGGCGAGCCACACGTCGGGGCTGCCCGACCACTTCGAGAGGCGCCGAGGCGGCCCGAGCCTGTACGAGCACCTCGGCCGGGGCCGGGACCTGGCCTGGACGTTCGAGGACACGGTACGGACCACACGCGAACTGCAGCGCCCCCACTTCGCGCCGCAGGACCTCGACGCGCCCCGGCAGAAGGCCCGCTACTCCGACACCGGGTTCCAACTGCTCATCCGCATCGTGGAGACGGTGACCGGCCGGCCGTTCGCCGCCCTGCTGACCGAACGCGTCCTCGCCCCGCTCGGCCTGGCCCACACCTGGCTACCGGGGCACCGACCGCCGGACCCGGCGACCGCCGAGCCCTCGCCCCTCCACACGGGACGGCGCCCCGTCCGGCTGGACTCGCTGATCGCCTCCTCCAACGACCTGTTCAGCACCACCGCGGACCTCCTCGCCTTCCAGAGGGCGCTGCTCGGCGGCAAACTCCTCGGGGAGGCCCGCTCGCTGGCCGCGCTCACCGAGCGGCGCAACCGGCTGCGCAACATCCCCGTCCTCCGGTACGGCCTGGGCACCATGTTCTTCACCGTGGGACGGCTCGCGTCCCCGGTGGGCCGTCCCGTCACCCTCGTGGGCCACTCGGGGGCCACCGGGACGTGGCTCTTCCACTGTCCCGAACTGGACCTGCACCTGGCCGGCACCGTCGACCAGACCAGGGGGCAGGCCGTCCCCTTCCGGCTCATGGCGCGGTGCCTGGGAGCCTGGCGCACATGAGGGCCGCCCCGCCGGACCGCGTCCCCGGCGCGCTCCGCCCGAGCGGCGCCGCCGGTTCGGCGCGGACCCCTCCACCGGACGGGGGGCCCGGGGCAGGACCGGCTCCGGACCGCAGGCCCCGGCCCTCAGGCGCGTTCGGCGGCGTCCAGGCACCCGGCCGCCTCGGCGACCTCGTCCTCGTTGAAGACCGCGACGCCGTGGTCCCTCAGCAGTTGGGCCGTCACCCCCGCGCCCGCCAGCTTGCGTCCGCCGAAGGTCCCGTCGTACACCTCGCGGGATCCGCAGGACGGGCTGGACTCCTTGAGGACCGCCACCTCCACCCCGTGCTCCCGGGCGGTGGCAAGGGCCGCGCGGGCGCCCCGCACGAAGTGCTCGGTCACGTCCGCGCCCTCGGGGGTGAGGATGCGCGCCCGTCCGGCGAGCACGTCGGCCGCCGTCGCGCCGGGCTCGATCTCCGCGGGCGGGCGGGGCACGGGCAGCCCGCCGGCGATCTCCGGGCAGTGCACCACGAGCCGCCCCTCCTCCCGCCAGCGCGCGACCCGGTCGTCCCCGATCGCCTTGGAACGCCCGTCGTAGCGCACCCTGCGCCCCATCAGACAGGCGCTGACCAGTACCTTGCGCATGGGCTCCCTCTCTCCGCTCTCCCCCGCGCTGCCACGCTACCCCGGCGGCGACACGGCCGAACCGCACGGGTTAATCACAAAAAGTGATTAACCTGGTGCTTTGGGTGACACTTGGGTGGACTCACCGAGGGGGAGACGTGAGCGAGTCACAGCCTCAGGGCCGAAAGGCCCTGGAGACGGACCACAGGACGACCCGGAAGGCCGTCACCGCCGCCGCGATCGGCAACGCGACCGAATGGTACGACTTCGGCGTCTACAGCTACCTGGCCGTCACCATCGGGCTGGTGTTCTACCCCTCGCAGTCCCAGGGCGTGCAGCTCATCGCCACCTTCACCACGTTCGCCGCCGCCTTCCTGGTCCGCCCCCTGGGCGGCCTGTTCTTCGGCCCCCTGGGCGACCGCATCGGCCGCAAGCAGGTCCTCGCCTTCACCATGCTGCTCATGGCCGTGAGCACCTTCTCCATCGGGCTCATCCCGTCGGCCGCCACGATCGGCATCGCCGCGCCGGTCCTGCTGCTGGTCGCCCGCATGCTCCAGGGCTTCTCCACCGGCGGCGAGTACGGCGGCGCCACCACCTTCATCGCCGAGTACGCGCCCGACCGGCGCCGCGGGTTCCTGTCCTCCTGGCTGGAGTTCGGCACGGTCAGCGGCTACGTCGGCGGCGCCGGCATCGTCACCCTGATGACCCTGGTGCTGGGGCCGGAGGGCATGCTCGCCTGGGGCTGGCGCATCCCGTTCCTGCTCGCCCTCCCGCTGGGCGGCATCGGCCTCTACCTGCGGCTCAAGCTGGAGGAGACCCCGGTCTTCAACCAGAACACCGAAGGTTTCGCCAAGAACGCCGAGGGCGGGCACCGCAAGGGCCAGCTCCGGGAGACGGTCGTCGGCCAGTGGCGGACCATCCTCCTGTGCATCGGACTCGTGATGGTCTTCAACGTCAACAACTACATGGTGACCGCGTACATGCCCACCTACCTGGAGGCCGAGCTCGGCTACAGCGCCTCGCTCGCACTGGTCATGACCCTGGCCGCCATGGTGCTGATGCTGGTCGGGGTCACCCAGTTCGGGCGCCTCAGCGACCGGGTGGGGCGCAGGCCCGTCCTCGCCTCCGGGAGCCTCCTCTCGATCGTGCTGGCCCTGCCCGCGTTCTGGCTGCTGCAACAGGCCGGCGTGTGGGCCGTCGCCCTGGGCATGGTCCTCCTGGCGGTGACCCTGGTGCACTTCTCCGGAGCGGCCCCCTCCACCCTGCCCGCGTTCTTCCCCACCAAGGTGCGCTACGGCGCCCTGGCGATCAGCTTCAACGTGTCGGTGGCGCTGTTCGGCGGCACCACGCCGCTGATCGCGGAGACGCTCGTGCAGTCCACCGGGAACCTCTACTCCCCCGCCTGGCTGCTGATGATCGCGGGCGTGGTGGGACTCGTGGTGGTGTGGCACATGGACGAGAGCGCGAACCGGCCGCTCCCGGGAGCGCCCGCCATGGAGTCCGCGCCCCGCACCGCGCGGGACGGCACCCGCCTGCCCTACCCGAGGCCGAGCGGGGAGTCGGGGAAGTTCGTCCCGCCGAGCAACGTGCGCAGGCTGCCCTCCGACTCCTGACCGTGCCCGGCCCGGCAGCGTGCCCGGGGGCACCCCGGCACACGACGAGGGGGAGCCTCTCCGTCGGAGAGGCTCCCCCTGTGCGTGCGGACGCCCCGGCTGTCGCGGGCCCGGGACGGGCCGCGCGACACCGCTCAGCGGCGCCGGTGCTTGCGGTCCGGACGCACGCTGCCCTTGGAGGCACGGCCCGGCGTCGCGCCCTTCTTCTCACGGATGCGCATGCTGATGTGCACCGGGGAGCCGTCGAACCCGAAGTCCTCCCGCAGGCGCCGCTCGATGAAGCGGCGGTAGTTGTCCTCCAGGAACCCGGTGGTGAAGAGGACGAAGTGCGGCGGGCGCGAACCCGCCTGCGTCGCGAACAGGATCTTGGGCTGCTTGCCGCCGCGCACCGGCGGCGGGGTCGCGGCCACGAGGTCCTTGAGCCAGTTGTTCAGCTGACCGGTCGAGATGCGCTGGTTCCACCCCGCCAGGCTGGTCTCGATCGCCGGGACGAGCCGCTCCATGTGGCGGCCGGTCTTCGCCGAGACGTTGACGCGCGGCGCCCAGGAGACGCGCGCCAGCTGGCGGTCGATCTCCTTCTCCAGGTAGTTCCGGCGATCCTCGTCGAGGATGTCCCACTTGTTGAACGCCAGGACCAGGCCGCGCCCGGCCTCCACGACCTGCTCCACGACCCGGATGTCCTGCTCGGCCAGCGGCTCGCTGACGTCCATCAGGACCACGGCGATCTCGGCGCGCTCCAGGGCGGTGCCCGTGCGCATGGTCGCGTAGTAGTCGGCGCCCTGCAGCGCCCGGAACCGGCGGCGGATGCCGGCGGTGTCGATGAACTTCCAGGTCTTGCCGCCGAGGTCGATCAGCTCGTCGACCGCATCGCGGGTCGTGCCCGCCACGGAGTCCACGACCACCCGGTCCTCACCGGCGAGGCGGTTGAGCAGGCTCGACTTGCCCACGTTGGGGCGTCCGAGCAGGGCGATGCGGGGAGGGCCGTCCTCGCCCTCGTCCTCGGTGTCGCCGACGAGCTGCTCGGGGAAGGCCTCCACGACGGCGTCCAGCAGGTCGCCGGTGCCGCGCCCGTGCAGGGCGCTGATCGGGTAGGGCTGGTCGACGCCCAGCTGCCACAGGGCGAGCGCGTCGGCCTCCTGCATGTTGCCGTCGACCTTGTTGGCGGCCAGGATCACGGGGCGCTTCGTGGCGCGCAGGACCCGGGTGACGGCCGCGTCGGCGTCGGTGACGCCCACGGTGGCGTCCACCACGAACAGGATGACGTCGGCGGTCTGCGCGGCGTACTCGGCCTGGCGCGCCACCATGGCGGCCAGCCCGCTGACGCTGGTCTCCCAGCCGCCGGTGTCGACGAGCGTGAACTTGGTGTTCTGCCACTCGGCGTCGTAGGCCACCCGGTCACGGGTCACGCCCGGCACGTCCTCGACCACGGCCTCGCGGCGGCCGATGATGCGGTTGACCAGGCTGGACTTGCCCACGTTGGGGCGTCCCACCACGGCCACCACGGGGAGGGTCGCGGGTTCGGCGCCGTCCAGCCCCTCATGGCCGACGTCGGAGATGTCGAAGTCACTCATGTACTGCTCCCGGTTCTAGGTCCCCGCGCGCCCAGGATGCGTGCCGCGAGGATGCGAATGGTCGACCTGTCCCGGAGATTCCGGGGCAGGCGTGTCCGCGCGGACGCCGACGGCGTCCGCGTACTGCCACGGGGAGGAACCCCCGCGGATGTCCGTGTGTTCCCCCGAAGGGGTGTTCGTGACCGGTCCCACCGTGCCGCGGGTCCGCCCCGCGGCCCCGGATCGGCCCGTCCGCCCCGCTAGCGGGCGCCGGCCTCGTCGGCCAGCTTGACGACGAGGGCGACCACCTCGTCCAGGGTCAGCCCGGTGGTGTCGAGCTCGGTGGCGTCGGCGGTCTGCGTCAGGGGCGAGTGGGTCCGGCTGGAGTCCAGCTTGTCGCGCCGGGCCAGGTCGGCCTGGGTGGCGGCGACGTCGCTGGTCCGGACCTCCTTGCTGCGCCGCTGGGCGCGGGCCTCCGGGCTCGCGGTCAGGAACAGCTTGACCGGGGCGTCGGGAGCGACCACGGTCGTGATGTCACGGCCCTCGACCACGATACCCGCACCGGCGGCACGGGCTGCCGCGATGACCTCGCGCTGCGTGCGCACCAGCAGCTCACGGGCCTCGGGCACGGCGGAGACCGCGCTGACGCTGCCCGTGACCTCCTTGCTCCGGATCTCGGCGGCCACGTCGCGGCCGTCGACGGAGACCGAGGGCGCATTGGGGTCGGTGCCCATGGTGATGACGGGGCGCTCGACGGCGGCGGCCACCGCCGCGGCGTCCTCGACGTCCACGCCGTTGTCGAGCATCCACCAGGTCAGCGCGCGGTACATCGCGCCGGTGTCGAGGTACCGCAGGTCCCGCGCCTTGGCCACGCCCCTGGACGTGCTCGACTTGCCCGACCCGGAGGGACCGTCGATCGCGATGACGATGCCCTCGGTGCTGTCCTGCGCGCTCACTGCCGTTGACTCCTGGTGACGTTCACTTGTGCCGACGCCCAAGCGTACCCGTGGCAGCGGCCTGCTCTTGACTGGAATCGGCGGGTTCGTACGGCCCCGGCCGACCGGCGCCGCCCGGGACCGGGGGCGCCCTCGCGGGCGGGCCGGGCCGGAACCAGGCCCGGCGGCCCCGCCCCCCGGGAAGGACGCTCCTGCCCCGGGAGGGGTCTCAGACGCCCGGGTGGACCGACCACCCGTCGGCCGCGAGCGATCGTGCGAACGCGTCCACCGCCTCGGGCAGCACGTACAGCTGCGCCACGCCCAGCGGCAGGCCCGGGGTGTGCTCGATGCGCACGTCCTCGATGTTGACCCCCGCGTCCGCCGCGGCGGCGAACAGACGTCCCAGCGTGCCCGGCTCGTCGGGGATGACCACGGGCATCACCGTGTACTCGGGCAGCCGCACCGTGCCGTGCTTGCCGGGGATGCGGCCGTGTCCCGACCTGCCCCGCTCCAGGAGGTCGCGCACCGGGGCGAGGGCCTCCGCCGGGGCCGGCAGGCTCGCCCCCGACGCGCCGGAGGCCGACCCGGCGCGGGAGGCCGTGTCCCCGGCCGCGCCGTCCGCCTCCCCCGCCACCTCGCGCAGGGCGTCGGCGGTCGCGACGAGGTCGGCGGCCACCGCGTACAGCACCTCGGAGACCGGGGCCGCGTTGTGCGTGAGGATCTCCGTCCACATGGCGGGGTCGCCGCCCGCCACCCGGGTGACGTCCCGCACGCCCTGCCCCGCCAGGGAGAGGGCTGCGGTGTCGCCCGCCACCAGGCGCGCGGCCACCGCCGACGAGGCCACGTGCGGGGCGTGCGAGACCAGCGCCACGGCGCGGTCGTGCGCCCCGGCGTCCAGCACCAGCGGATCGGCCCCGCACAGGCGGGCGAGCTCCGCCACCGCCGCGACGGTCTCCGGACCGGCCTTGCCCGTGGGGCACAGCGCCCACGAACGGCCCAGGAACAGGTCGGCGCGGGCGGCACCGGGCCCCTGCTTCTCCCGGCCGCCCATCGGGTGCCCGGGAACGAACGTGGCCATGTCGCAGCCCAGCCGCTCGGCCTCGGCGAGCACGCTCGCCTTCACGCTCGCCACGTCCGTGTACACGTGGGCGAGCCCGCGGTCCTGTGCGCGGCGCAGCACCTGCGGGACGACGGCGGGCGGGGCGGCGACGACCGCCACGTCGGCGGGGGCCGCCGACGGGTCGGCGGTCTCGTCCAGGGGCCTGCCGGCGCCCAGGTCGCACGCCAGGCGCAGCGACGCGGGGTCCGGGTCCGTCAGGACGACGTCGACGTCGCGGGCGCGCAGCGCCAGGGCTATCGACGTGCCGATCAGCCCCGCCCCGATCACCGTGACCCGGCGCACCACGTCCCGGCGCTCCCCGTCCCCGACCGTGCCGCTGGTGTCGCCCACTGCTCCCCCGCCTCCGATGTGTGCTGGTCCCCCAAGCCTACGACCTGCCGGGGGAGCCGTTCCGCACCCTACTGCGCGATGTCCAACCGCAGCGCCTGGGCGCCGCGCAGGTACACGTGCTGCAACTCGGCGCGCGGGCGGTCCGTCTCCACGTGCGCCATCAGGCGCACCACGCGGGGCAGGGCGTGCGGGACGGCGATCTCGGCCGCGCACATGAGCGGGACGTCGGTGAAGCCGATCTTGCGCGCCGCGAGCGCCGGGAACTCGCTCGTCAGGTCGGGGGTCGCGGTGAACAGGACGCTGATCACGTCGTCGGTCCGCAGGGCGTTGCGCCGCATCACCTCGGAGACCAGTTCGACCGTGGCCTCCAGCACCTGATCGCGTTCGTCCGCGTCCACCTGCACCGCACCCCGGATGGCCCGTACCGCCACGTTCGATCCCGCCTTGTCGTCGTACTCGTCGTTCGCGTGCCGCCCCCGGAAGCGGGAGCGGCGGCCGCCGCCCGGGAGACCCGGGCCGACGACCGCCGTCAACTGTATCTACAGCCGCCCCTACAGACCGGCCGCGGAGTAGAGCTCACTGACCTCGCGAGAGGTCAGGGCCCGCATCGTGCCCAGCTTGAGGGTGTTGAGATCGATCGGACCGACCTGGGTGCGCGCGAGGTCGGCGACCGGGTGGCCGACGGCCTCCATGAGGCGCCGCACGATGTGCTTGCGGCCCTCGTGCAGCCGGATCTCGACGAGCGCCTTGGGGGGCTCGTTCTCGACCACGCGGAAGGAGTCGACCTGGACCGGGCCGTCCTCCAGCTCGATGCCCTTCTGCACCTCGCGCACGACGCGGTGCGGGACCGGGCCCGGCACCATCGCGATGTAGGTCTTGACGACCTTGTAGCGCGGGTGGGTGAGCCGGTTGGCGAGCTCGCCGTCGTTGGTCAGCAGGATGAGACCCTCGGTCTCGGTGTCCAGCCGGCCGACGTGGAAGATCCGCTCCTCGGTCTGACCGGTGTAGTCGGCCAGGGTGGGGCGGCCCTCCGGGTCCCACATGGTGCTGACGACGCCGCGCGGCTTGTTGAGCGCGAAGTACAGCTTGTCCGGGGCGGTCACGACGCGCATGCCGTCCACGCGGATCTCGGAGGCCTCGGGGTTGACCCGGGCTCCGAACCTGCGCACGACCTGCCCGTCCACGCTGACGCGTCCGGCGGCGATCATCTCCTCGCTCGCGCGCCTGCTGGCGACGCCGGCCGCGGCGAGCGCCTTCTGGAGCCGGATGCCGCCCTCGACGTCGGTGTAGGTGTCGCGGCCCTCCTCGGCGCGGTCCTCGTCCTTGGGGTCGAAGTCGGCCCGCAGGGCGTTGAGGCGCTCGCGCGCCGCCTTCGACAGCTGGCTCTCGCTCTTGGGGCCGCCCGGCGTGCCCTCGCGCCCGCCCTGGGCGCGGCGCTCGTCGCGGGCCCGGCTCGCACGGTCCCCGTGGGAACGGCTCTCGCCGCGCCCCCGGTCGTCCCGTCCGCCCCGGTAGCCGCCCCGGTCGCCCTGGTAACCGCCGGAGCGGCTGTCGTCACGGCCGCCGCGGAACTCACGGCGCTCGCCCGAACCCTGGGCGGGACGGCTGTCCCGGTCCCCCCGGAAGCCGCCACGGCTGTCGCGGTCGCCACCGAACGAGCGGCGCCCGCCCGCACCCTGGCCGCCGCGGTCGTCGCGACCGCCGCCGGGGCCGCGGCCGCCGCGCTCGAAGCGCCCGCCGCCGCGCTGGTCGTCACGGCCGCGGTAGCCACCGCGGTCGCCGCCGGATCGGTTGTCGCGGTCGCCGCCGAAGGAGCGGCGGTCCCCCGAACCCTGGCCGGCGCGGTCGTCGCGACCGCCGCGGTAACCGCCCCGGTCGCCCTGGTGTCCGCCGGGCCGGCTGTCGTCACGGCCGCCGCGGAACTCACGGCGCTCGCCCGAACCCCGGTTGTCGCGGTCCCCGCCGAAGGAGCGGCGCTCGCCCGAACCCTGACCGGCGCGGTCCTCGCGACCACCGCGGAAACCGCCCCGGTCGCCGCCGCGGCTGCGGTCGTCACGGCCGCCGCGGAACTCACGGCGCTCGCCCGAACCCTGGGCGGGACGGCTGTCCCGGTCCCCCCGGAAGCCGCCACGGCTGTCGCGGTCCCCGCCGAAGGAACGGCCCTCAGCGCGGTCGTCACGACCACCGCGGTAGCCGCCGCGGTCGCCGCCGGAACGGCTGTCCTCGCGCCCGCCGCGGTAGCCGCCGCGGTCGCCCTGGTAGCCGCCGCGGCCGCGGTCGTCGCGGCCGCCGCCGAAGGAGCGGCGCTCGCCCGAACCCTGACCGGCGCGGTCCTCGCGCCCGCCTCGGAAACCGCCCCGGTCGCCGCCGCGGCTGTCGCGGTCCCCGCCGAAGGAGCGGCGGTCCCCCGAACCCTGGCCGCCGCGGTAACCACCGCGGTCGCCCTGGTGGCCGCCGGAGCGGTTGTCGTCGCGGCCGCCGCGGTAGCCGCCGGAGCGGTTGTCGCGGTCACCACCGAAGGAACGGCCCTCGCCGCGGCCCCGGTCGCCTCCGCGGTCGTCACGGCCCCGGTAGCCACCGCGGTCGCCGCCGGAGCGGCTGTCGCGGTCGCCGTGGGGGCGCCGGTCGTCGCGGCCCCGCGGGCCGCGCTCGTCACGCTGACCGCCTCGGGGGCGGTCGTCGCGGCGGCCGTGGCCACCGCGGTTGTCGTAGTCGCCGCGCTCACCGCGCGGGGCGTCGTCCCGCGCACCGCGGGAACTTTCATTAGGTGTGCTCACCGGTGTCGTCTAGACCTTCGATGTCGTCGGGGAGGAACGGCGCCAGATCAGGCAGCTCGTCGAGGCCTCGCAGGCCCAACCGTTCCAGGAAATAGGAGGTGGTCCGATACAGCTGCGCACCGGACTCTGCGTCGTGTCCGGCCTCTTCGATCAGGCCCCTCAGTACGAGGGTACGCATAACTCCGTCACAGTTGACACCGCGTACTGCGGAGACCCTGCCACGGGAGACCGGCTGCCGGTAGGCCACCACCGCCATCGTCTCCAGTGCGGCCTGCGTGAGCCGCACCTCCTGCCCCTCCCGGAGGAAGTGCTCGACGACGTCGGCGCATTCGGGGCGCGTGTACACACGCCACCCGTCGGCCACCGCCCTCAGGTCGAAACCCCGCCCCTGCTCGGTGTATTCCCGGGAGAGGTCCTCCAGTGCCGCGGAGACGACCGTGACGGGGACGTCCAACGCCTTCGCCAGTTCGTACTCCGACACGGGCTGGTCGACCACCATGAGCACGGCCTCCAGGTCGCGCCGCAGGGTGGGCGGGGCCTCGGCCCCGCCCACCCCGATCGTGTCCTCGCAGGTCACTTCCGCTCCTCCCCCGGTTCCACCGCGTCCGTCCCGTCGTACTCGCTCTCCAGCTCGACCTCGCCCTCACCACCGGTCCAGGTGACCAGCAGCTCTCCCAGGGGCTCGGGCTGGTCGAAGCCCACACTGGACGCCCGGTACAGCTCCAGCAGGGCCAGGAACCGGGCGATGACCTCGAAGGTACCGGTGCAGGCCGCCGTGAGCTCGGCGAACGTCAGCCGACCGTGCTCGCGCAGTTCGGCGACCATCAGCTCGCCCTGCTCCTTGACGGAGGTCTTGGTCTGGTGGATGTGGGTGACGGGCACGCTCGGCGCTTCCCTGGGCGTGAACACCAGGCCCGCCAGTGCCGCGAACTCCTGCGGGCCCAGCCGGAAGATCACCTCGGGCCTGAGCGCCGCGAACTGCTCCTCCAGGGGGACGGCGCGCGCGTAGCGGCGCCCCTGGGAGGCCAGCCGGTCGCGCATGAACGAGGCGACCTCCTTGTACGCCCGGTACTGGAGCAGCCGGGCGAACAGCAGGTCGCGGGCCTCCAGCAGGGCCAGGTCGGCCTCGTCCTCGACGTCGCCGCGCGGCAGCAGGCGGGCCGCCTTCAGGTCCAGGAGCGTCGCCGCGACCAGCAGGAAGTTGCTGGCCTGGTCCAGGTCCCAGTCGTCGCCGAACGTGCGGATGTGCGCGATGAACTCGTCGGTGACCTTCGACAGGGACACCTCGGTGATGTCCAGCTTGTGCTTGGAGATCAGCCCCAGGAGCAGGTCGAAGGGCCCCTCGAAGTTCTCCAGGTGCACCTGGAAGGCGTTCTCGTCCACCTCGGAGGTGTCCACCGGGCTCCGCTCAGCCGCCATGGCCGCGACCCCACGTCGTCTCACTCATGCGAACAAGGGTGTCACCGGCCGGACCCCACCGGTGACACCCGCACCCTTTCCGTCGTCGAACCGGCACCCCCTCCGGTACCGGTACGCGTCCCGGCCGCCGCTCAGCCCTCGGTCAGACGGCGTACCAGCATGCTGGCCTGGCCGTTCTCCTCGAAGTCGGCCAACAGCACCGCGACGGCCTCACGGACCAGGCGGCCCCTGTCGGCCGACAGTCCGTGCTCCGCCCTCAGCGAGAGCCGGGTCTGCTCCAGGGCCAGCAGCTCGGGCCCGGAGATGTAGACGGTGATCTTCTCGTCGTGGCGCTGCCGCCCGCTCGGCTTGGGAGCTCCGAGCACCTTGGTGCCGGACGTGCCCCCCGACGTGCGACGCGGCGTCTCGTTCCTTCTGCCCTGCTCCGGTGCCGTGTGCTGGCGTTCGGTCTCTTCCGGCACCTCCTCGGTGCCGCTGGGGCGGAAGAACAGCTCGTCCGCCCCGGGTAGGGTCACGCGCCGTGACCGCTGAGAGGCCACCTCGCCAGCACCTCCTTGGCCAGGTCCCGATAGGCGTTGGCCCCGGCCGAGGTCGAGTCGAACCTGGTGATGGGCTCGCCCGCCACGGTGGCGTCCGGGAAGCGCACGGTGCGGTTGATGACCGTGCCGTAGACCTTGTCGCCGAACCCGTCGATGATCGTGGACAGCACCTCGCGCGCGTGGAGCGTGCGCGGGTCGTACATGGTGCCCAGGAACCCGTCGATGACGAGGTCCTCGTTGAGCCGCTCCTGGACCTTCTGGATCGTGTCCATGAGCAGCGCCACACCGCGCAGCGCGAAGAACTCGCACTCCAGCGGCACGATGACGCCGTCCGCCGCGGTGAGGGCGTTGACGGTGAGCAGCCCCAGCGAGGGCTGGCAGTCGATCAGCACGACGTCGTAGTCGTTGATCACCGGGCGCAGCGCGCGGCCGAGCATCTGCTCGCGCGCCACCTCGCCCACCAGCTGCACCTCGGCCGCCGACAGGTCGATGTTGCTCGGGATCAGGTCCAGTCCGTCGACGTCCGTCTTGAGCAGGACGTCCTCGACCGTCACGTCCCGCTGCATGAGCAGGTTGTAGACGGTCAGGTCCAGCTCGCGCGGGTCGAGCCGGCCCAGTCCGACCGACAGGGCCCCCTGCGGGTCGAAGTCGACCAGCAGGACCCGTCTGCCGTACTCGGCGATGGCCGCACCGAGGTTGATGGTGGTGGTGGTCTTTCCGACCCCGCCCTTTTGGTTACAGAGTGCTACAATCCGTGCCGGGCCGTGTTCGTCCAGCGGCTCTGGCTCCGGATACTTGCGTTCCGGTCTCTTGCTGTGCAGGTCGGCCCCCGTGTTGCGTGTCGTCCCCCAGGGGTTGGTCACCGGGTCGGCGAGTTCCCTCTCGCCGACGGGTGCGGTATGCGCAGCCACGTCGTCCTCCGCCCAGTTCACAACCCTTGACCTCCCCTACGGGCCGACCGGGCCCGAAGGTGCCACACCCCCTGCGCCCGGCGGCCGTCGGAAACTCAATATGTCGACAGCAACGTACCTCTGTGCGGCGACTCTAGATCGCCGACACGGCGCACTTCAACGAAACGCATGGGTAGAATCCCACGCCTTCGCCTCCGGGGGAAATCGGGCCGGGCAGGCCCGTTGTTCCACTTCGCCCGCCGGACAGGCCTTTTCGTCGACATAGCGCCACGTCAGCGCCGTGCACGCGGATGACTCGAGGCATACACCTCACGCAAACGCTCCACCGTCACAAGTGTGTAGATCTGCGTGGTGGTGACCGAACTGTGCCCCAGTAACTCCTGTACGACGCGGATATCGGCGCCCCCGTCGAGCAGGTGCGTGGCGAAGGAGTGCCGCAGGGTGTGCGGTGAGACACCCCCGGCCCCGGCGCGCTCCGCGACGGCCGCCAGCACCCCCCAGCCGCCCTGACGGGTCAGCCTCCCCCCGCGGGCGTTGAGGAACAGGGCCGGCCCGCCCCGGCCCGAGGAGGCCAGGGAGGGGCGGGCCCGCACCAGGTACGCGGACAGCGCCCGCCGGGCGTAGGAGCCCAGGGGGACCACGCGCTCCCTGCCGCCATTGCCGCGGAACCGCACCAGGCCGACCGCCTCGTCCCCGCCGACCGCGTCGGCGACGTCGTCCACGTCCAGCCCGACCGCCTCGGAGATGCGCGCGCCCGTCCCGTACAGGACCTCCAGCAGGGCGCGGTCGCGCAGGGCGAGCAGCGCGGAGCGGTCCCCGGCGGACGGGGCCGGGACACCGTCGGCCGGGCCCGCCGCGGCCAGGATGCGCTCCACCGTGTCCAGCGGCACCGCCTTGGGAAGCCGCATCGGCGGGGTCGGCGGGGACACCTCCGCCGCGGGGTCGCTCCCGGCCCACCCCTCGCGCACGGCGAACCGGTGCAGACCGCGCACCGCGGCCAGGGCCCGCCCGGCCGACGCCGCGCCGAGCGGCGGACGCCCCTCCCCGCCCTCCCGCAGCGCACGCAGGAACCCGCCCACGTGGGCGGGTCCGACGCCCTCCGGGGAGGCGACCCCGGCGGAGGCCAGGTACTCGGAGTACCTTCGCAGGTCGCGGCGGTACGCCAGCAGGGTGTTCGCGGCCAGTGCGCGCTCGGCGCTGAGGTGGTCCAGGAACGCCGCGCACACCTGTGCCAGCGGCCCGGCGTCCGCGGGGTCGCCGCCCGTGCCGGGGCGCGCCCCCCTCCCCCGCGGCACGGGGCCCCCGGGATCTCCCGCCGGCGCGGCGGCCGGTTGGTCGCCCACGGGTCAGCCGGCGGGGAGTTCGCGCAGGGACGCGAAGCCGTCGGCGGAGGCGGCGTGCGCGGCCAGGATCCCGATCACGGTCGGGCCGTTGTGCAGGCGCCCCTCCATGACCAGGCGCACCGCGTCCTCCAGCGGGACCCACTCCGCGGCCAGGTCGGTCTCCTCGTGCTCGCGCACGAAGTCGATCTCCTCGGCCGGGACCTCGGACAGGCCCCGGGCCATGAACACGTGGATGCGCTCGTCGGAGAACCCGGGGCTGGGGAAGAAGTCGGGGAGCCCGTACCACCGCTCGGCGCGCAGGCCCGCCTCCTCGACCAGTTCCCGCCGGGCCGTGGGCAGCGGGCCCTCGCCCTCCACGTCGATCATGCCGGCGGGCAGCTCCCACAGGGTGTGCCGGGCGGGGTGCCGGTACTGGCGCAGCAGCAGCACCCGGCCGTCGTCGTCCAGGGCCAGGACGGCGGCCGCCCCCGGGTGCTGCATGTAGTCGCGCCCCGCGACCGTGGTGCCCACGCCCCCGGCGCCGGGCATCTCCACCCAGTCGGTGCGCATGGTGACCCTGGCACTGCGGTAGCGCACCTCCGACCGGTCCACCGGCCACGACTCGGGGGCGTCCGCGACCTTCGCGTCCGCCCCCGTGGTCTCGTTCTCGGCCGGGTGGGTGTCACTGGGCATGGGATCGCCTCTCAGGATCGTGCCCCACCCGGTCCGGCGGTCAGGAGACCTTGTGCTCCAGAGCCGCCGCGATCAGCCCGCTGAAGAGCGGATTGGCCTTGGTCGGGCGGGAACGCAGCTCCGGGTGCGCCTGCGTCGCGACGAAGAACGGGTGCGCGTCCCGGGGCAGTTCGACGTACTCCACCAGCTTGCCATCAGGGGAGAGCCCGGAGAACACCAGGCCCGCCTCCTCCAGCCGGGAGCGGTACGCGTTGTTGACCTCGAAGCGGTGGCGGTGGCGCTCGGAGGCCTGCGCGGTGCCGTCGTAGAGCTCGCGGACCACGGTGCCCTCACCCAGGTCGGCCGGGTACAGGCCCAGCCGCATGGTGCCGCCCATGTCGCGCTCTCCGGCCACGACGTCGGTCTGGTCGGCCATCGTCGCGATGACCGGGTCGACCGCCTTGTCGTCGAACTCGGTGCTGTTGGCCCCCTCCAGCCCCAGCACGTTGCGCGCGTACTCGATGACCATCGCCTGGAGGCCCAGGCAGATGCCGAGCAGCGGAACGCCGTTCTCACGGGCGTACCGGATCGCGCCGAGCTTGCCCTCGATGCCGCGCACGCCGAAGCCGCCGGGGATGAGCACGCCGTCGGCGCCGTCGAGCTCGGAGGCCGCGCCCGACGGGCTGGCGCAGTTGTCGCTGGCGACCCAGCGCAGGTTGACGCGGGTGTCCGTGGCGAATCCGCCCGCGCGCAGCGCCTCGCTGACCGACAGGTAGGCGTCGGGCAGGTCGATGTACTTGCCGACCAGCGCGATGGTGACCTCGTGGCCGGGCTGGTGGACACGGCGCAGCAGCTCGTCCCACTCGGTCCAGTCCACGTCCCGGAAGGGCATGCCCAGGCGGCGGACGACGTAGGCGTCCAGGCCCTCGCGGTGCAGCACCTTGGGGATGTCGTAGATGGAGGGGGCGTCGGGGGTGGAGACCACGCCGGCCTCGTCCACGTCGCACATGAGGCTGATCTTGGACTTGAGGCTCTGCGTGATGGGCCGGTCCGAGCGGCACACGATCGCGTCGGGCTGGATGCCGATGCTGCGCAGCGCGGCGACCGAGTGCTGGGTGGGCTTGGTCTTCATCTCCTTGGCGGGGCCCAGGAAGGGGATGAGGGAGACGTGGAGGAAGAAGCAGTTCTCCCGGCCGATCTCGTGGCGGATCTGGCGGACCGCCTCCAGGAAGGGCTGCGACTCGATGTCGCCCACCGTGCCGCCGATCTCGGTGATGACGATGTCGACGTCGGGGGCGTCCATCGCGTAGATGCGCGCCTTGATCTCGTTGGTGATGTGCGGGATGACCTGCACGGTGTCGCCGAGGTAGGCGCCCTGGCGCTCCTTGGCGATGACGCTGGAGTAGATCTGGCCGGTGGTGACGTTGGCCGTCGCGGCCAGGTCCACGTCCAGGAAGCGCTCGTAGTGGCCGACGTCCAGGTCGGTCTCGGCCCCGTCGTCGGTGACGAAGACCTCGCCGTGCTGGAAGGGGTTCATGGTCCCCGGGTCGACGTTGAGGTAGGGGTCCAGCTTCTGCATGGTGACCCGCAGACCGCGCGACTTCAGGAGTCGTCCCAGGCTGGAGGCGGTGAGGCCCTTGCCAAGACTGGAGGCGACGCCGCCAGTAACGAAAAGGTGCTTGGTACTCGCGGCGGATGCCAAAGTGTTGCTCCCGTGGGTTGAGTGGCTACGGCGGGCTCGGGACGAGCTGAGCGGCCGTGCGGCGGTCCGGTCGCGGGCGTTGGGATCTTCGCTCAGGCCGCCGGACTCCACGGGGCACCAGGATAACAGGCCCCCCGTCTGCACTCACCTGGGAACACCGCGCACCGCACGGGTGTTCCCCGGCCCGACCAGCGTGCTTTCCCCGTGGGGAAGGGGCTTCGCGGCACGTCACACCCTCCGCGGACCCCGCGGCCCGGCCGGAAAAATCATCCGAACCCGGTCAGGACGGCCGCTCGGGCGACGGCCCGCGCGACCCTCACGGCGACGAACAACACACCCGGGGGCGACCGGGGCCACGGCGCCCGGCACGGGCCCGCCCCCGGTGGGGGCGCGCCGCGTGCGGGCCCGCACGCCCCCGCACACGGCTCCCGGGGACGGGAGGGCGGGTCAGGCCGGGAACCCGCCGGCGCGCCCCAGGTAGGCGGGCGGCTGCTTGCCCAGCCGCCCACCCGTCCACTCCCCCAGCGCGGCGGCGTCCGACAGGCTCACGCCCGTGTGCAGGCCGCTGCGGTGCAGCATGTACAGCAGGTCCTCGGTGGCGATGTTGCCGGTCGCCGCGGGCGCGAACGGGCACCCTCCGAACCCGCCCACGCTGGAGTCGAGCACGCGCACGCCCTCCTCCACGGCCGCGAGCGCGTTCGCGTAACCCGTGTTGCGGGTGTTGTGGAAGTGGCAGCGCAGGGCTCGACCGTCGGCGACCTCGGCCACCCGGCCCAGCAGGTCCCTCACCTGACCCGGCACCCCCACGCCGATCGTGTCGGCCAGGGCGATCTCCACGGCGGCGGTGTCGGCGATCCGGCGGACGACCTCCACCACCCGCTCCGGCCCGACCTCGCCGTCGAACGGGCACCCGAACGCGGTCGAGACGGTCACGCTCAGCGGGATCCCCGTCCCCGCCAGCGCGGCGTCGATACCGGCCAGGGCGTCCAGCATCTCCTCCACCGTGCACCCCTGGTTGCGGACGCAGAACCCGTCCGTGGCGGGCACCGCCACGTTGACCTCCGACACCCCGGCGGCCACCGCGCGGTCCAGCCCGCGACGGTTGAGCACCAGCCCGATGTGGGAGACCCCCGGCGCGCGCCGGACGCCCGCCATGATCTCCTCGGCCCCGGCCATCTGCGGGACGCGCTTGGGGTTGACGAAGCTGACCGCCTCGATCCGGCGGGCCCCGGCGTCCACGGCGCGGTCGATCATCTCGATCCGCTCCTCGACCGACAGCGTCGTCGCCTCGTTCTGGAGGCCGTCACGCGGCCCCACCTCGACGATCTCGACGTGCTCCGCACCCTCGGGCCCACGGTCGTGCCTGGTCATCGTCCCCGCCTCTCCACGCCCCGTCGCGTTCTGCGCCCAGGCTAGTGGAGCCCCGCCCGCGGCCCCGGAACCGGGGTGGCCGGCGCCTCCCCGCCGGTCAGCGCAGGGCGAGCGCCGGACGGACCTCCCAGGTCGTCCACACCGGGCGGTACCCCATCCGGTGCCAGAACGGCCCGGACAGCGGGTTCATCGCCGCGTAGTTCAGCACCGAGACGCCCACGCCGTGGCTGTCCAGGGCCTGGTGCGCCTGGCCGACCAGGGCGGTGCCGATCCCGTTGCCGCGCTCGTCGGCGATCACCACCCCGTAACCGATGTGAGCGATCGGCCGGGCGTTCACCAGGGGCTTGGCCCACCGCGAGCGCTCCGGCGGCGACACCCACAGCAGTCCGACGGCACGGCCGCGGCGCTCCGCCAGCCAGATCCACGAACGCGAGCGGTTCAGCGCCCGCGCCGCCACCTCCCGGGTCTGCTCGGCGGTGTCCGGTTGCAGGAACACACCGCCGAAGTTCTGCTCGTACCGGTGCTCCTCCATCAGCAGCCCCACCACCTGGGTGAGGTCGCTGCGGTCGGCCAGCCGGATCGTCACGTCGCGCGGGGGCAGCGACGGGGGGACCCCGCGCCGCCGCTTGCGGGCGGCCAGAACCGTGTAGGGCTGGAGGCCGTGGCGCTGGAGCGGGATGATGCCGCACACGTCGCGGGCGGGCCAGCTCACCAGCGCCGCCGACTCCGAGCCGGTGCCCGTCGGCAGGTCCTCCAACTGGTCGCGCCAGCTGGTCAGCAGGGAGTCCAGGGCGCGGCCGGGGTCGGGCCCCCCGACGATGGGCGTGAGCCAGTGCTGGTCGGGCACGCCCCAGATCCGGCCGACCTCGCCGGGCTGGTACCAGGTGTAGTGCATGGTGCCCGCCGCGACCGTGCGGCCGTCCTCGTCGCTGACGGTCAGGAGCGGGTAGGAACCCGGGGCGAAGCTGACGGGTTCGGGCAGCAGCGGGTCCGATGCGGCCCAGCGCTGCGCGGCCGACCGCACCAACGGGTCCAGGCCGACGTCGCCTCCGGGCGACTCGTCGTGCCGCACCCGTGCGACATAACCGCTCATCCACCCCTCCCCTAGCGGATCCCCGCGCCGAGCGCGCGTCCCCTGACCGGTCGGCCGGACGGTGCGCGGCGCCGTCCGTGGCCGTCGTGCCGCCCCGACGGGACCGGATTCACCGCGGGCGGAACGAAACGACCGTACCGCCTCAGAACCGAACGGGAGAACCGAACAGTGAACAGCCGCCGAAAATTCACTCCCCGCGGCCGCGCCCGTCCGAAACTTTCGTCCGCCCGCCCCCGTCCGGGGCGTTGTGGACGCGCACCACGGTAACGGATGGAAGGTCACTCTCGGATGCCGGGGCGGTCAACGCAGCGACACGGAATCGTCCCGCTCCGTCGACGGTCCGCGGCCGGGGAGCGGCGCGCGCCTCCCCGCGTCCGCGGGTCACCCGTCGGCCGACCCGCCCTCGGTGACGGTGGTGTTGCGGCCGTGGTTGATGACCTCGGGGTCGCCGGAGGCGAAGGAGACGGTGTTGTCCACCCCGACCAGCACGATCTTGTCGGCGGATCCCACGTCCACGGTCGACCCCCGGCCCGTGGCGCGCACCAGCCCGCAGTCGCCGTCCAGGACCACGACGGCGTCGTCGGCGGTGACGACGACCTCGCGGTCCCCGCACTCCTCGCTGACCTCGGCTCCGTCGTCCACGATGATGAGGACGTCCTCGTTGATGACGTTGTGCTCGGGGACCGCGGCCTCGTGGGCCGCCTCCTCGGGGGTCGGGGGCACCGCGGGCTCGTCCGACTCGTCCTGCCCGAAGGCCGTCCCACAACCGGTGAGCAGGACGGTGGCCAGCGAAGCGGACACCAGCGCACCGCCCGCGCCCACCAGATACCGAACCCTCATGCGTCCCCCACAGCCGAATACACGGCAATCACGACATACGTCCTGCGTAAGGCCAAGAGTATGTCACGCGGAGGTAACTGTGCGACCTCATCGTTCTCGAAACGTGCCTCGCCCGAGACGCCGCGTACGGCCCCGCGCGGGGGCCGCCGAGGCCGCACGCCCCGCCCGGCAGGGGCCGGACGCACCCTCCCCCTACTTCACACCGGCCGCGTCCATCCCGCGAAGCTCCCTCTTCAGCTCACCGATCTCGTCCCGCAGCCGGGCCGCGAGCTCGAAGTGCAGGTCGGCGGCGGCCTGGTGCATCTGCGCGCCCAGCTGCTCGATCAGCCCGGCCAGCTCGGCACGCGGCATCGCCGACACGTCCGCACGCTCGCCCAGCGCCGGCACGGGGGCCTTGGCGCCCTGGGGGCCGCTGCCGCGGTACCCCGTGGCCATGAGCTGCTCGGTGTCCACGTCCTCCCGGTTCAGCGAGTCCAGGATATCGGCGATCTGCTTGCGCAGCGGGGTCGGGTCGATCCCGTGCTCGGCGTTGTACGCCAGCTGCTTCTCCCGGCGGCGGTCGGTCTCGTCCAGGGCGGCCCTCATCGAGTCCGTCACGTTGTCCGCGTACATGTGCACCTGGCCCGCGACGTTGCGCGCCGCGCGGCCGATGGTCTGGATCAGCGAGGTCTCCGAACGCAGGAAGCCCTCCTTGTCCGCGTCCAGGATCGCCACCAGCGACACCTCGGGCAGGTCCAGGCCCTCACGCAGCAGGTTGATGCCCACCAGCACGTCGAACTCGCCGACCCGCAGCTCCCTCAGCAGCTCCACCCGGCGCAGCGTGTCCACCTCGCTGTGCAGGTACCGCACCCGGATGCCCAGCTCCGCGAAGTAGTCGGTGAGGTCCTCCGCCATCTTCTTCGTCAGGGTGGTCACCAGCACCCGCTCCTGGCGCTCGGCCCGCACCCGGATCTCGTGGACCAGGTCGTCGATCTGCCCCTCCGTGGGCTTGACCAGCACCTGCGGGTCCACCAGGCCCGTCGGGCGGATCACCTGCTCCACCACGTCGCCGCCGCTCTGGCGCAGCTCGTAGCGGCCCGGGGTCGCCGACAGGTAGACGCTCTGCCCGATCCGCCCGGTGAACTCCTCCCACTTGAGCGGCCTGTTGTCCATGGCCGACGGGAGCCGGAAACCGTGGTCGACCAGTGTGCGCTTGCGCGCGGCGTCGCCCTCGTACATCGCGCCGATCTGCGGGACGGTCACGTGCGACTCGTCCAGCACCAGCAGGAAGTCCTCGGGGAAGTAGTCCAGGAGGGTGTTGGGGGCGCTCCCCGGCTCGCGGCCGTCGAAGTGCCGTGAGTAGTTCTCGATGCCCGAGCAGGTGCCCAGCTGCCGCATCATCTCCAGGTCGTGGGTGGTGCGCATGCGCAGGCGCTGCGCCTCCAGCAGCTTGCCCTGCCCCTCCAGCTCGGCCAGCCGCTCGGCCAGCTCGGCCTCGATCGACGCGATCGCCCGCTCGGTGCGCTCCTCGCCGGCCACGTAGTGCGAGGCCGGGAAGATGAACATCTCCTGGCTCTCCCCCAGCACCTCGCCGGTGAGCGGGTGCAGCGTCAGCAGGCGCTCGACCTCGTCACCGAACATCTCGATGCGGATCGCCAGCTCCTCGTACACCGGAATGATCTCGACGGTGTCGCCGCGCACCCGGAACGTGCCGCGCGTGAACGCGGTGTCGTTGCGCGAGTACTGCATCTCCACCAGGCGGCGCAGCAGCTGGTCGCGGTCGACCTCCATGCCCACCGACAGCTGCGCCATCCGGTCCACGTACTCCTGCGGTGTCCCCAGACCGTAGATGCACGAGACCGACGCCACCACGATCGTGTCCCTGCGGGTGAGCAGCGAGTTGGTCGCCGAGTGGCGCAGGCGCTCCACCTCGTCGTTGATCGAGGAGTCCTTCTCGATGTAGGTGTCGCTCTGCGGGACGTAGGCCTCGGGCTGGTAGTAGTCGTAGTACGAGACGAAGTACTCGACCGCGTTGTCGGGCAGCATCTGCCGGAGCTCGTTGGCGAACTGCGCCGCCAGGGTCTTGTTGGGCTGCATCACCAGGGTCGGCCGCTGGAGCTGCTCCACCGTCCACGCCACCGTCGCCGTCTTGCCCGTACCGGTCGCACCGAGCAGGACCGTGTGCGGGTCCCCCTCGCGCACCCTCCTGGTGATCTCCGCGATCGCCCCGGGCTGGTCCCCCGCCGGTGTCATGTCCGAGATGACCTCGAACGGTGCCTCACTGCGCTTGATGCCGCTGACCGGTCGCACGTCGCCCTCTTCTCCCGCTCCTGCCTGCGGGGCGCCCCCGAGCCGCCCCATGTCCCCTCACACCTAACGCTACAGACAGCCCAGGACATCCCTGGGCGTCCGGGACGCCGGAGACTACCATCGGAGCCAGCACCCAGCGCCCCGAGACGAGGTGCCAGCCGTGTCCCACCCCTCCAGACCCACTTTCGACCCCGGCCTCCCACCGCGCGCGCTCGCGCGCATGAGGGCCCGCCCCGAGAAGCTCCTCCCCGCCTCCGCCGGCCCGCCCGGGCGGCCCACCTGGAGGCAGCTCGCCCTCCTCACCGCCACGGGGGGCGCCTCCCTGGCCGTCGCCGCCCTCCTCGTCCCCGCGCTCGGGCCCGCGCTCCTCGCCCTGCTCTGCCTGGGCGCCACGGTCGCCGTCCTGGCCCTGGTCTCCCTCAAGGGCTCCTTCTCCGACGACTGGGCCGACCTGGTCGTGCACTCCTTCTGGGCGCTGCCCGCGTCCGCGGCCGGGGTGCTCCTCGCCCGCCTGCCCCTGGACCGGGTCCTCGGACCGCTGGACCTGCCCGTGCCCGGCGACCCCGCCACCGCCGCCCTCTACCTGGCCGCGGCCGCGGGAGGCGCCGGCGCCGTCATGCGCCCCGGCATGGTGACCCGCCTGGCCGCCGAACACCACGACCGCTACGTCCTGCCCGAGGACTTCGGCCGCCCCTACAGCTACGCCACCCGCCGCGAGGAGCCGGAGGCCCACCTGTTCGCCCGGGCCCAACAGGCGACGGACCGTGTGGAGGAGGCCGCCGACGTGCTCGGCGACTCGTTCGAGGCCGGCCACACCCTCCCCCTCCTGCGGGAGGAGGAGTGGCGGCTGTCCCAGGAGCTGCTGCGGCTCCGCTCCCTGCGCAGGGAACTGGTGCAGCGCACGCGCGAGGCCGTCTCACCACAGGTCACACGGGCGCTCGCACCCCACGAGGAGGCGGTCGAACGCGCCCACCGGGCGATCGCCGACCGCGTCGGCGTCCTGGCCGACTACGGCGAGCGCGTCCACGCGGCCGTCACCGCGCACCGCGAATGGGAGCAGTGCCAGGCCATCGCCGACCGGGCCGGGGACTACGCCGAACTCGCGCTGTCCTCCTCCAGGGACACGATGCACACCGAGGAACTCGACGACAGCCTGCTCGGCGTCGAGGCCGCCCGCCGCGTCCGCGAGGAGCTGGTGCGCGAGGCCGTCGACGCCGGATCCTCCCTGACCGAGGCGCTCCACCGGGGCGGCGGGGAGGGCGGAGCCCCCCGGTGAGCCCGGCGCCCCGACCGCGGGCCCGCACGACCGGGAACCGTGGCGGACGCCGCAGCGCCCCTCCTGCCCCGGGCCGCCGCGGCCGGAGCCCCGCGCGGGAGGACGCGGCACGCGCCCGGTGCGGGACGCCGCGGGGAGCGCTCAGGCCCGGGCCAGGAGGTCCTCCCACAGACGGGCGACCCGCTCCCGCAACTCCTGCGGGGTCCCGGAGTTGTCGACCACCAGGTCGGCGGCGGCCAGCCGGGCGTCCCGGTCCGCCTGCGCCCGGATCCGCGCCCACACCTGCTCACGCGGCACGCCCCGGCTCCGCACGACCCGCTCCACCCGCACCTCGTCGGGGGCGTCCACCACCACGACCACGTCGTAGAGGGGCCCCAGGCCGTTCTCCACCAGCAGGGGGACGTCGTAGACGACGACCTCCACCCCTGCGGCCACCGCCTCCTCCATCAGCTCCGCGCTGCGCCGGGCGACCAGCGGGTGCACGATGGCGTTCAGCGCGGCGAGCCTGTCCGCGTCGGCGAAGACGACCTCGCCCAGCCTCGGACGGTCCAGCCCGCCCCCCGGGGCCAGCACCCCCTCGCCGAACTCCGCGACGACGGCGTCCAGCCCCGGCGTCCCCGGCTCGACCACCTCCCTGGCGATCGCGTCGGCGTCGACGACGGCCGCCCCGTAGGCGGCCAGCGCGGACGAGACCGTGCTCTTGCCCGAGCCGATCCCTCCGGTCAGTCCCACTTTCAGCATGTCCCGAACCCTAGACGGCCGGACCCGGCCCAGTGCGGGCGCCCCGCCCCGACCGTGCGGGACCTCACCCCGCGGCCCCGGAGCGCACCGCAGGAACGACCTCCTTGCGCATGTGCACCATGACCAGGTGGTCGGCCACACGCTCCCGCGACGTCTCCGCGTACCCGCGCTCCCGGTACAGACGCTGCTCACCGGCGCCCTGGGCGCCGGTGGACAGGGTGAGGGAGGTCAGCCCGGGGTGGCGGACCGACAACTCCTCCTCCACCCGGGTGAGCAGCGCCCGCCCGATGCCGAGGCGGCGCCGGTCGGGGGCGACCGCCAGGCGCCCCACGACGGCGTTGGTCCCCGCGACCGCCGCACGGACCGCGCCGACGATCCGGGGGCCCTCCACGGCCTTGAGGACCAGGGCGTCCGGCTGCGCGAGCACCCTGGCGATGCGGTCCAGGCCCTCGGTGAGCGGGAGCACGAACGGGTCGCCGTGGGCCTGCGCCTCGTCGACGAACGCCGCCCGCTGGAGGGTGAAGACCTCACCCGCGTCCGCGGGGGTGGCCGGGTGGATGTCGAACACGTCGTCTCCTCACGCGCCCCGCCGGCCGGGGCACGCCACCGACCCTAGCCCGGCGGGGTCCGGCTACGGGGCCGTCCGCGCGGAACCGGCGCGCCCCGGGGCGGGCGGGCGCGGAAGCGACGCGGTCGCCGTCGACGCGGGCCCGGCCCCTACCCCCCGCGCGGACACGACGAAGGGCCGCCCCGCCTTGCGGGGGACGGCCCTTCGCGGCTGTCAGGGGATCCTCTGCGGGACCTCCTGCTTAGGCCTCGCCGCCCGCGAGCTTCTCGCGGAGCGCGGCCAGGGCCTCGTCAGAGGCCAGGGCGCCACTGCTGGAGGACTCCGAACCGGACGAGCCGGCGCTCTGGGCGCCACCGTCCGTGTAGTCGTCCTCTTCCTCCGGGGCGGGCGCGTTCGCAGCGTCGGCCTCGGCCGCACGGGCCTCCTCGACCTGCTTGCGGTGCGCCTCGAAGCGGGCCTGCGCCTCGGCGTAGCTGCGCTCCCACTCGTCCCGCTGAGCCTCGAAGCCCTCCAGCCACTCGCCGGAGTCCGCGTCGAAGCCCTCGGGGTACTTGTAGTTGCCCTGCTCGTCGTAGTCGGCCGCCATGCCGTACAGGGTGGGGTCGAAGTCCACCTGGTCCGGGGAGACGCTCTCGTTGGCCTGCTTCAGCGAGAGGCTGATGCGACGGCGGTCGAGGTCGATGTCGATGATCTTGACGAAGATCTCGGTGCCGACCTGGACGACCTGCTCCGGCACCTCGACGTGGCGCTCGGCCAGCTCGGAGATGTGGACCAGGCCCTCGATGCCCTCCTCGACGCGCACGAACGCACCGAACGGAACCAGCTTGGTGACCTTGCCGGGGACGACCTGGCCGATCTGGTGGGTCCGGGCGAACTGCTGCCACGGGTCTTCCTGGGTCGCCTTGAGCGACAGGGAGACGCGCTCGCGCTCCATGTCCACGTCGAGAACCTCGACGGTGACCTCCTGGCCGACCTCGACAACCTCGCTGGGGTGGTCGATGTGCTTCCAGGACAGCTCGGAGACGTGCACCAGGCCGTCGACGCCGCCCAGGTCCACGAACGCACCGAAGTTGACGATCGAGGAGACGACGCCCTTGCGGATCTGCCCCTTCTGGAGCGTGTTGAGGAACGTCTGGCGGACCTCGGACTGGGTCTGCTCCAGCCAGGCGCGACGGGACAGGACCACGTTGTTGCGGTTCTTGTCCAGCTCGATGATCTTCGCCTCGAGCTCGCGGCCGACGTACGGCTGCAGGTCGCGCACACGGCGCATCTCGACGAGGGACGCCGGGAGGAAGCCGCGCAGGCCGATGTCGAGGATGAGACCGCCCTTGACGACCTCGATGACGGTGCCGGTGACGACGCCGTCCTCCTCCTTGATCTTCTCGATCGTGCCCCAGGCGCGCTCGTACTGGGCGCGCTTCTTGGACAGGATCAGTCGACCTTCCTTGTCCTCCTTCTGGAGAACGAGGGCTTCGACCTGGTCGCCGACAGCAACGACCTCACCGGGGTCGACGTCGTGCTTGATCGACAGTTCCCGGGAGGGGATCACACCCTCGGTCTTGTAGCCGATGTCGAGCAAGACCTCGTCTCGATCGACCTTCACGATGGTGCCCTCGACAATGTCACCGTCGTTGAAGTACTTGATGGTCTCGTCGATCGCCGCGAGGAAGGCTTCCTCGGACCCGATGTCGTTGACCGCTACCTGGGGTGTCGAGGTGGCCTCGGTGCTGCTCGTCATTTGTGGGTGGACTCCGGATACGGACAGATTCAGAAAATGGGCATGCCGCGGGTTCGAGCCCGTCGATCCGTCATCCAGACGCAGAAAGCAGGGTCACGACGGAACCTGATCCGTCGGTGTACACCAGCCGCCTGGTTCCAGAGTGGTGACCGGAGCGGTGCGACACCTCTGCCCCCTGCTCGGAGACAGCAGCCGCCCGCACGAACCCACAACGGTCCCGCCAGAATATGAGACAAGGGCGTCCTGGTCAATCGGAACCCGGGGCCGCCAACCCGACGAAGGGCACAATGGCCGCAACTTACCCGAGCATGGCGGTCAAGATCAACTGGACGGTACACCCACGTCCGCACGGGCGCACGGCGCCCCGCGGGGAGCTGTGCGGACACCCGCGGACCGCCTCCCGCACCCCCGGGAAAAAAGTTACGGGCCCCGGTTCCGGTCAGTCCAAAGGAGGACGAGAGCGTGACCGTTTGACGTCACCGCGGCGCCGCTTGGCATCGAGGCGACGCTGCTCGGCCCGGCGACCCGGCCGGGTCGCCCGCCGCCCCCGCGCCGGCGGAGCCGTCGCCTCGGCCAGGAGCGACTCCATCCGCTCCCGCGCCTCGGCCCGGTTGCGGACCTGCGACCGGTGCGTCTGCACCGTCACCGTCAGCACCCCGTCCACCAGCCGCCCCCGCAGGCGCTCCAGCGCCCGCCGGCGCCGCACCTCGCCCAGGGGCCCGCACCCCGCCACGTCCAGGGACAGCGACACACGCGTGTCGGAGGTGTTGACGTGCTGCCCGCCCGGCCCCGAGGACCGCGAGAACCTCCACACCAGGGCGTCGGCGGGAACCGTGACCGAACCCACGGTCAACCCGCCCCCGTCGCCGGTCCCACCGCGCGCCGCCACCGTTCCCGCCTCCCGCGTCCCTCGCGGCGGCCCCGGGACCGGGGCCGCCGGCGCCCCGCTCAGTGCGCGGCGTCGTGCCAGTTCTGCCCGCTGCCGACCGAGACGCCCAGCGGGACACGCAGAGCATAGGCCGAGTTCATCTCGTGCGTCACGAGGTTTTCGACCTCCTCGCGCTCCCCCGGGGCGACCTCCACCACGAGCTCGTCGTGCACCTGGAGCAGTACCCGCGAGGACAGCCCCCGATCGGTGATCGCCGCGTCCACCTGCAGCATCGCCACCTTGATGATGTCCGCCGCCGACCCCTGGATCGGGGCGTTGAGCGCCATCCGCTCCGCCATCTCGCGCCGCTGCCGGTTGTCGCTCGTCAGGTCCGGCAGGTAGCGGCGCCGCCCCAGGATCGTCTCCGTGTACCCGACCCGGCGCGCCTCCTCCACCACGGCGTTCAGGTAGTCCCGCACCCCGCCGAACTCCGCGAAGTAGTCCTCCATCAACCGCTTGGACTCCTCCGGCGTGATCCCCAGCTGCTGGGACAGGCCGTAGGCGCTCAACCCGTAGGCCAGGCCGTAGCTCATCGCCTTGATCCGCGACCGCGCCTCGCCGTCGACCTCCCCGACCGGCACCCCGAACACCTGCGCGGCCATCTGGGCGTGGAAGTCGTAACCGCTGTTGAACGCGTCGATGAGCGCCTGCTCGCCCGACAGGTGCGCCATGATGCGCAGCTCGATCTGGCTGTAGTCCGCCGTCAGCAGCTCGTCGAACCCCTCGCCCACCACGAACGCCCGCCGGATGCGCCGGCCCACGTCCGTGCGCACCGGGATGTTCTGCAGGTTCGGCTCCGTCGAGCTGAGCCGCCCGGTCGCCGCCACCGTCTGGTTGAACGTGGTGTGGATGCGCTCGTCGTCGGCGATCGTCTTGATCAGGCCCTCGACCGTCGTCTTCAGCTTCGTCTGGTCGCGGTGGTGCAGCAGCACCCCCGGCAGCTCGTGGTCGCTCTGCGCCGCCAGCCACGCCAGCGCGTCCGCGTCGGTCGTGTACCCCGTCTTGATCTTCTTCGTCCGGGGCAGGCCCAGGTCCTCGAACAGGACCTGCTGGAGCTGCTTGGGCGACCCCAGGTTGAACTCCCGGCCGACCACCTCGTGCGCCTTCTCCACCGCGCCCCGGGCCGCCGAGGCGAACTCCTCCTGGAGCCCCTCCAGGTACTCGCGGTCGGCGGCGATGCCCGCCCGCTCCATCCGCGCCAGCACGTCCACCAGCGGCAGCTCCACGTCGGCCAGCAGGTGCGTCCCGCCCCGCTTGTCCAGCTCCGCCGTCAGCACGCCCGCCAGGTCGCGGGTCGCGGCCGCCCGCACCGCCAGCAGGTGCTGGCGGCCCGAGCCCGCGTCGCCGCCCTCGCCCAGGTCCAGCGAGAGCTGGTCCCCCGACGTGTCCTCCTCCAGCTCCCGGCCCAGGTACCTGCGGCACAGGTCCGCCAGGTCGAACCGGCGCTGCCCGGGCTGCACCAGGTACGCGGCCAGGGCCGTGTCGCTCACCACCCCGCCCAGCGACCACCCGTGCGCGCCCAGCGCCAGCAGGGCGCCCTTGTACTCGTGCACCACCTTGGGCCGGCCGGGGTCGGCCAGGAACCCCGCCAGCGCCTCGGTGTCGGCGGGGTCCAGCAGCGTCGGGTCGACGAACACCGCCGCGCCGGCCGGCACGCTGATCGCCAGCGCGTCCACCCGGCCCGAGCCCTGCCCCCAGACCGCGTCCAGCGCGAGCCCCGCCGGCGCCTGCGGCGTGAGGGTGTCGCTCTCCGGGGTGTCGGCCGCGGCGTGCTCACGCAGCCACGCCGCCAGCTCCCCGGTGCCGGCCACCGTCAGGTCCACCGCGAACCCCTCGGCCGCCGGGGCCGCGCCCTCCCCGGCGCCGCCGTCCCCGTCCGTCTTCAGGACCGCGTACAGGCGCTCGCGCAGGTTGGAGGCGAACTCCAGGTTGTCGAAGAGCGCGTCGACCCCGGCCCTGTCCGCCTCGCCCAGCACCAGCGAGGCCACGTCGGCGCCCAGCTCCACGTCCGTGGCCAGCAGGTTGAGGCGCTGGTTGCGCAGGACGTCGTCCATGTGGTCGCGGAAGTTCTGCCCGGCCTTGCCGCCGATCTCGTCCGCGTGGGCGATCAGCTCGTCCAGGGACCCGTACTTGGCGATCCACTTGGCGGCCGTCTTGGGGCCCACCCCGGGCACGCCCGGAAGGTTGTCGGCCTTCTCACCCACCAGCGCGGCCAGGTCGCGGTAGCGCTCCGGGGGGACCGCGTACTTCTCCTCGACCGCCGCCGGGTCCATCCGCCGCAGGTCGGACAGGCTCTTCCCCGGGTACAGGACCGTGCAGGAGTCGGTGACCAGCTGGAAGGCGTCCCGGTCGCCGGAGGCGATGAGCACCTCCATCCCGGCCTCGCAGCCCTGGCGGGCCAGGGTGGCGATGACGTCGTCGGCCTCGAAGCCCGGCGCCGACAGGTTGGCCACACCGATCAGCCGCATCAGGTCCTGGGTGAGGGGCACCTGGGAGGGGAACTCCGGCGGGGTCTCGGAACGGCCCCCCTTGTACTCCTCGTACTCCTCGTGGCGAAACGTCGGGCCCGACAGGTCCCACGCCACCGCCACGTGCGTGGGCTCCTCGTCACGCAACAGCTTGACCAGCATCGACGCGAAACCGTAGACGGCGTTGGTCGACTGCCCGGTACTCGTGCCGAACTTGTCCACGGGCAGCGCGAAGAACGCCCGGAAGGCCATCGAGTGGCCGTCGAGGAGGAGAAGGCGCGGGCGCCCACCGCCGTCCGCGGGGGCGGCACTGCCCGCCCCGGCGCCGGCCTGGGATGTCTGGTCGGGGGTCTCTCGATTCGTCACCACAGACGAATCCTAGGATGCGGAGCGGACACTTCGCGGCCACCCCCGCGAGGACCCCGGCCCCGCACCGGGCGTTTTCACCCGGCCCGGGCTCGTTTCCACCGAATCGGAAGGCACACATCATGACGACGGACTCCGAGGCGCTGCGCCGCATGCTCGACACCGGCGCCCTCGCGGGCGGCCTGGGCGAGACCATGGGCATCGAGGTCACCGAGGCCTCCGCCGAGCGCGTGGTGGGCCGCATGCCGGTGGAGGGCAACGTCCAGCCGTTCGGGCTTCTCCACGGCGGCGCCTCCTGCGTCCTCGCCGAGACCCTGGGCTCCATCGGCTCCACCGTCCACGCCCACCAGTTCGGCCGCATCGCCGTGGGCATCGAGATCAACGCGACGCACCACCGCTCGGCGACCTCGGGGCACGTGACCGGCGTGGCCACCCCGGTGCACCTGGGCCGCACCCTGGCCACGTGGGACATCACCATCACCGACGACCGGGGCCGCAAGGTGTGCACCTCGCGACTCACGTGCATGCTCCGCGACGCGCCCGAGGCGTAGGGCACACGCGCGCGGGCCGCGGGGAGGAGGGACCGCCGCGGACCGGCCGCAAGGGCTCCCACACGACCGCGGCGCAATAACGGCCAAGGATTTTCCCTTATTCGGTAAGGACCACTTCGGACCGCCACCCGGCGCTTTCCCGTCTTTCCCCGGCCCGACCTCAACACTTGACGGTCGGGCTTCGTCATGCCTGGTCATCGCGACAGAATGCTTTCCCCCGTGTGCGCAGAGCTCGCAACCGTCCAACCGGAAGCACGGGGATCCCCGTGATGACTACAGAGCCATAACAGCATGACGGCGAGTCGGCACCAACGCCCGAAATGTTCTTTCCGAGGTAGAAGATCCATGATTAAGCTCCGCTAACGCTCCTGATTAAGTCATGCCACACACCGCGGGCATCAGGGCGCACACGCAACAACGGCACCGCTGCGACACGCAACGCGTGCTTCGCCGGTTGAACGGAGTGACCACGATCATGGCAAGCAAGAAGGTCCTGGGCCTGACTGCCGCAACCGCGGCCCTGGTACTCGGACTGACCGCGTGTGGCAGCGACGGCGGAGAGGGCGGCGGGGGCGACGCCGGCGGCGGCGAGGAGTTCACCTTCGGCGTCCTCTACCCGCAGACCGGCAGCCTCGCCTTCCTCGGCCCGCCCCAGATCACCGCGGCGCAGTACGCCGTCCAGGAGATCAACGACGCCGGCGGCATCCTCGGCACCGAGGTCCCCGACATCGTCGAGGCCGACGAGGCCGGCGACAACGCCCAGGCCAACGAGGCCGCCAACGCCCTCGTCGCCGACGAGGTCAACGCCGTCATCGGCGCAGCCGCCTCCGGCATGACCCAGGCCACCTACGACACCATCACCGGTGCCGAGATCGTCCAGTGCTCCGGCTCCAACACCGCCGCCGAGCTCAGCGAGATCGAGGACGGCGGATACTACTTCCGCACCGCCCCCAGCGACGCCCTCTCCTCCATCGTGATGGCCCGCACCATCGCCGACGCCGGCCACCAGAACGTCGCCATCGTCTCCCGCGGCGACGACTACGGCCGCGGCTACGCCGACGGCCTCCAGGCCGAACTGGAGAGCCTCGGCGCCCAGGTCACCGTCAACGAGACCTACGACCCCGAGGCCACCACCTTCGACTCCGTCGTCAACGCCGTCAGCGGCGACGAGCCCGACGCCGTCGCGCTCATCGCCTTCGAGGAGGGCGCGCAGGTCATCGCCCAGCTCCTGGAGTCCGGCGTCGCGGGCGACCAGCTGTTCATCACCGACGGCCTCAACGACGCCGCCCTCGGCGAGACCGTCAACGCCGACGACCCCGACAGCGTCAACGGCATCACCGGTGTGGCCCCCAGCGCCGACAACCCCGAGTTCACCGAGGGCCTCACCTCGTTCAACGAGGAACTCGACGTCTTCCAGTTCGCCCCCCAGGTCTACGACTGCGTCACCGCCATCGCCCTGGCCGCCGAGGCCGCCGACAGCGTGGCCCCCAGCGACTACGTCGCCGAGCTGCCCAACATCAGCCGCCCCGAGGGCACCGAGTGCGGCAGCTTCGCCGAGTGCCGCGACCTCCTCGCCGACGGTGAGGAGATCAACTACCAGGGCGTCAGCGGCAACATCGACTTCGACGACAACGGCGACCCGACCGCCGCCACCTTCGAGATCTTCCACTTCGGGGACGACGGCCACGAGATCCTCGCCTACGAGGAGCACTCCGTCGACGGGTAACCCCCGCCGGGCGGCCACCCCGCGGTGACCCGCCCCCAGAACACCGGCACCACCGAGGCGCCCCGGGAACACCCGGGGCGCCTCTCCCGTGTTCCAGGGGCACCCCGCCGGGACACCCGCCGAACCCACACCCCGGCGCGGCCCCAGGACCGCACAGCCGCACCGGCCCGGACCTCCCGGAGCGGGCCCCGGGCGGCACACCGCCCGGCCACAGACCGACCGCGCCCCCGCCGCCGGGACCACACACCGCCCCTCCCCACCGCACAGACGGCCCCGCACACGGCGAACGCGGCCCCACAGGCCGCCGGGAAGGCCACGGCCCCCGCACACGACGAAAGGGGCGGAGCCCGCAGGCCCCGCCCCTCCGCACACCCGGTCAGCCCTTCGCGAGCGTCCCCAGGTACAACTCGATCACGTTCGGATCGTTCAACAGATCCCCACCCGAACCCGTGTACGCGTTGCGGCCCTGGTCCAGGACATAGCCCCGATCACAGATCTGGAGGCACCGGCGGGCATTCTGCTCCACCATGACCACCGAGACACCCGTCTCGTTGACCTCCTTGACCCGCTGGAACACCTCCTCCTGATAGATCGGGGACAGACCTGCCGTCGGCTCGTCCAGCAGCAGCACCGACGGATTCATCATCAACGCACGACCCATCGCCACCATCTGGCGCTCACCACCCGACAGCGAACCCGCCTTGGCCTTGCGCCGCTCCCCCAACAACGGGAACAGGTCCGCCACCACCCCGAACCTCTCGGCGAACGAACGGGGCCGCAGATACGCCCCCATCTGCAGGTTCTCCTCGATGCTCAACGACGGGAACACGTTCTGCGTCTGCGGCACGTACCCCACACCGCGCTCCACCAGACTGTGCGCCGGCAGACCCGCGATACTCGCGCCCCGCAGCGTCAGACCGCCCTCGCGCACCGGGATCAGCCCGAAGATCGTCTTGATCAGCGTCGACTTGCCCGCACCGTTCGGACCGATGATCGCCACGACCTCACCCTCGGTGAGAGTCAGGGTGCACCCGTTCAGGATGTTCACCCCCGGCACATAACCCGCCACCAGGTCCCGCGCCAACAGCAGGTAGTCCTCCGGACCGCCCACCTCCACGGCCTCGGCCCTCGCCTGCTCCAGGACCTCCTCACGGTGCTCCTGGACCACAGCCGCGTCCTCGGCCTCCGCCGGAACCCCGTCCGGACCCGGACCCGGGCCGCCCTTCCCCGTCATTCGCCACTCCCCTGGGTCTCGACCGTCTCCTCCTGGGCGCCCAGGTAGGCGTCGATCACCTGCTGGTCGGCACGGATGTCCGAGGGACGGCCCTCGGCGATCACCCGCCCCTGCGCGAGCACCACGATCCAGTCGCTGATACCCATGATCACGTCCATGTCGTGCTCGACGAACAACACGGTCTTGCCCTCGTCGCGCAACGCCGTGATGTGCCCCAGCAACGACTGCACCAGCGCCGGGTTCACACCCGCCATCGGCTCGTCCAGCATGATCATGCTCGGATCCGTCATCAGCGAACGCGCCATCTCCAACAGCTTGCGCTGACCGCCCGACAGGGAGCCGGCCATGTCGTCACGCTTGTCGATGAGCTTGAAACGCTCCAGCAGGACCAGCGCACGCGCCGTGTTCTCCCGCTCCTGCCTCTGCCACACAGGACGCAGGAACGCACCCGCCATCCGCTCCCCGAACTGACCCGGCGCACCCAACAGCATGTTGTCCAACACCGTCATACGGGTCAGGGCCTTGGTCAGCTGGAACGTCCGCACCATCCCCGCACGCGCCACCTGGTGGCCGCGCTTGCCGTTGATCGCCCGGCCCTCGAACGTCCACCGGCCCCTGTCCACCCGGTCGAAACCGGTCAACAGGTTGAACAGCGTCGACTTACCCGCGCCGTTCGGACCGATCAACGCCGTGATCGTCCCCCGCTGCACCTCCACGTGCTCCACGTCCACAGCGGTCAGACCGCCGAACGACCGGCGCACACCGTCCGCCACCAGGATGGGATCCGACTTCGCCGAACCCGGAACCGGCTCCGCGCCGACCATCCGGTCGACACCCGCGCCGACGTTCGCCTCGTCACTTGACATTGACCAACATCTCCTTACGGTCGCCGATGAGACCCTGCGGCCGGAACACGATCAGCACCACCAGCATCAACCCGGCGAACGCCAGCTGGATCGCACCGTAGTCCGGACCGTCCAGGAACGGCAGCCAGCCCAGGGCGCCCATGCCCTGCAGCACACCGTCGGTGAACGTCATCAGGAACCAGAACGCCATCGCGCCCAGCACCGGACCGAACACCCGCCCGGCACCGCCCAACAGCAGGATCACCCACAGGAAGAACGTCACCTGCGGCTTGAACTGGTCCGGCTGGATCGACGCCTGGTACACCGCCAGCATGCAACCCGCCAGCGAACCGATCAGACCACCCAGCACCAGCGCCTGCATCTTGTACGCGAACACGTTCTTGCCCAGGCTGCGGACCGCGTCCTCGTCCTCCCTGATGCCCTTGATCACACGGCCCCACGGGCTGTGCATCAACAACCACGTCAGACCGGCCATCACAGCCACCAGGCCCCACGTCACCACCAGGACCCACAAGTGGTTGCCGTTGTAGGCCAGCAGACCGAACCCGTACCGCTCACCCGCGTCGAACGGGTTCAGCGTCCGGAAGTCCGCCGACAGGTTCTGAAGACCGAAGGCGCCACCGGTCAACGGCTCCGCGAAACCCGCCCGGTACACCAGGCGGATCACCTCCGCCGCCGCGATCGTCGTGATCGACAGGTAGTCCGCCCGCAACCTCAGCGTCGGAATACCCAACAGCAGCGCCAACACCAACGCACACAACAGGCCCACACCGAAACCGGCGGCCAGCGGCAGATCGAACACCGCCACACTGATCCCGACGCCGTACGCGCCCACCAGCATGAAACCGACCTGACCGAAGTTCAGCAGGCCCGTGTAACCGAAATGAATATTGAGACCGATGGCGGCGAGCGCATAGATCGCCGCGATCGGACCGAACGCCGAACGGGTTGATTCGGCGAGGATCGAAAGGATGTCCATCGTCTACCTCTCCTAGCCGACCCGCTCGCGCCGACCGAGCAGGCCCTGGGGCCTGACCAGCAGCATGAGGATCATCAGGGCCAGTGCCCACGCTTGCATGAGCTGGGACGGGAACCACAGGGTGGACAGCATCGCCACCAGGCCGACGGCCAGACCGCCGACCATCGCGCCGTACGCCGTGCCGAGACCGCCCAGGATGACCGCCGCGAACATCAGCAGCAGCAGGCGGAAGCCCATCTCGTACTCGACCACCTGGTTCAGCCCGTAGAGCACGCCGCCCAGAGCCGCCAGACCGCCGCCGAGACCCCACACGTACAGGGTCACCCGGTCCACGTCGATACCCGACGACTCCGCCAGGTCACGGTTGTCCGACACCGCCCGCATCGCCTTGCCGATCCGGGTGAACTGCAACAGACACGCCACGGCCACCAGCACCGCGACCGCCACACCCATGATCACCAGGTCACGCGGCGCCATCGCCACCGGACCCAGCTGGACCAGCTCCTGGATCTGGTAACCCGCATAGCGGTTGCGGCCCGCACCGAAGATCACCAGGATCACGTGGCGCAGGATCAGCGCCAGACCGATCGACACGATGAACATCTGGATCAACGCCACATTGCGGTGCCGCAGCGGACGCCAGATGTAGCGCTCCATCGTCCCGCCCAGCACCGCGCCCATGACCACCGCGATCGCGGCGGCCAACCACAGCGGCACCTGCCAGTCGATCGAGTCGCCCATCACCCCCAGCGTCGTCGCCAGCGCGATACCGCCGAAGATCGCCACCCACTGGGCCACGATCAGCGTCGTCCGCGGAAGCCTCGCCTCCAGCAACCCGCCGATCAGGACCGCGATCCCGATACCCGCGAAGATCGCCAACAGGGAATTGCCCAACCCCGCGGCACCCGTGCTGAACAACAGCGCCACCATCGCACCGAAGGTCACCATGTCACCGTGGGCGAAGTTGATCATCTTCGTCGTACCGAAGATCAACGACAGACCGATCGCGGAGATCGCGATCACCAGGCCGAAGAGGATCCCCGACACGGTCAACTGCAGGAACTGGGCTCCGAAGGAACTGCCGCCGCCCGTCGTCGGCGCGACCGCCCCGTCCTCTCCCCCGGCCTCGCCGCCGGAGTCGTCCGCCGCGTCCTCCGAGGGGGACTCCGAGGCGTCACCGCCCTCCGCGGCGCCCGCGCCCTCCAGGGCCACGATGAGGGGACGCCGGTCGTCGGCCTCGACCTCGACCTCGGTCTCGCCGTCGACGATGATGCCCTCTCGTACGACGTACTCGCTGGGGACGGACTCCTGGTCCACCACTACGCGGTAGGTGCCCGGTTCGGGCAGCTCCACTTCCCACATTCCATCAGAGTCGGTCTCCGCCGCCCCGATCTCGTCCTCACCGTCGTAGACCGTGATCCCGATGCCTTCGACACCTTGATCCCGGTTCTCCGGGTTGAGGATCTGACCGTGCAGCGCTTCACCGCCCTGTTCGTCTGCCGCTGCCACTGGCCCGGGGATCACCAGGATGGCGGTGATCAGGGCGAGCAACACGGTCACGAGACGTGTGCGCACGCGCGCTCCTTGCGCATCTGAGGGTGACGGCACCAAATGCGAGCATTCGACACCGCTTGTCCTTTACTGTTCGGTGCGGCGAGTTTAGCCCGGTTTAGCCTGGTCATTCAGCAGAGCTAAAGCCACGTGACCCAACCGTCACCCCATTGTGCGCAAACGAGATCAAAATGGTATCCATCGCCCGTTGACGGTGGCCATTCGTCTAGTTTTCGTCACCCCCGGCACACCGCCCCTCACCCTCCCTCCCCCGGACACGACAACGGGGCCCCACCCGGTCGGGTGCGGCCCCGGTTCAGGGTCGCGGGGGTCGGCCCGGTCGGCCTACTGTCCCCCGAGGGTCTCGACGACCGTCTCGGCGACCTTCCTCATGGTCAGTCTCCGGTCCATCGAGTTCTTCTGGATCCACCGGAACGCCTCGGGCTCACTCATCCCGTGACGCCCCTGGAGAAGCCCCTTGGCCTGCTCGACCAGCTTGCGGGTCTCGAGACGGTCCTGGAGGTTGCCGACCTCCGACTCCAGCGCCGCCAGTTCGGCGTAGCGGGAGGTGGCCATCTCGATGGCCGGCACGAGGTCCGACTTGTTGAACGGCTTGACCAGATAGGCCATGGCCCCGGCGTCCCGCGCGCGCTCCACCAGCTCTCGCTGGGAGAAGGCGGTCAGGATGACGACCGGCGCGATGCGCTCACCGGCGATGCGCTCGGCGGCCGAGAGGCCGTCGAGCACCGGCATCTTGATGTCGGTGATCACCAGGTCGGGCTTGAGCTCCCGGGCAAGCCGGATAGCGGTCTCCCCGTCCCCGGCCTCGCCGACGACGGCGTAACCGTCCTCTTCCAGCATCTCCTTGAGGTCCAGGCGGATCAGGGCCTCGTCTTCCGCGATCACCACACGGCTCTGCGTCCTCGTCACGTACATGAGGTTACAGAGATCCGCTAGGATGCTGAGCGTCGGGACCGGCAATGCGCGCCAATCGTGACACCACCGTTGGCCGGGGCCGCTGGCCGACCGGGAAAACTACAGAGAATGTCTTGACAAATTCTCCAAGCCCTGGTAGCCCAATGGCAGAGGCAGCAGATTCAAGTCCTGCGCAGTGTGGGTTCGAATCCCACCCAGGGTACGAGAGCCACCCCAAGGGGTGGCTTTTCTGCTTCTCGGAGCATTGACCGGACGTGGGCGAATCTTCACTCTATGTACTCACGCGACATCGTTGAAGAGACTTTTCGCCTCAAGGCCCTCGGCCTGACCGACCGCGCCATCGCGGAACAGTGCGGCGTCTCCGTCCAAGCGCTCAGGCACTGGCGCTACGGCACCCGGCGGTCCCCGCAGACGGAAGCCGACCGGACCGCTTACTGCCCTGTCTGCGGGACTGGTGCCCTGGACCCCGCAGCCTACGTCTACCTGCTCGGTCTCTATTTGGGAGACGGGTACATCGGACGTATCCGCAACGGGGTCGACTACCTGTCGATCGCCTGTTGCGACACATGGCCCGGCCTCATCGAGGAGTGCGCACGAACGATATCCACGGTCTTCCCCGTGGGTGCCTTCCAGGTACGGCGCCAGGGCTGTACGGAGGTCAAGGGAACCTCCAAGCACTGGCGCTGCATCTTCCCGCAGAACGGCAAGGGAATGAAGCACTCACGACCGATCATCCTCGAACCCTGGCAGCAGGAGGCCGTCGACGAGTGCCCCGAACCCTTCATCCGAGGACTGATCCACTCCGACGGCTGCCGCGTGTCCAACCGTGTGCGCAAGAAGACAGACGGAGGATGGAAGTACTACGAGTACCCCCGCTATTTCTTCTCCAACACGTCACAGGACATCAGCAACCTTCTTGTCCATGCCCTCGACCGGCTCGGCATCTCATGGAGGCGCCGAGTGGAGGTGAAGCTCCCGAACCGGGATGCGTTCATCGTGTCGGTGTCGAAGCGGGCGGCCGTAGCGCGGATGGACGAGTTCGTGGGGCCCAAGTACTGAGGAGCGGTCAGCGGGGCCAGAACCTGCGTAACTACCCGGGCAGTTCGACCACACATGGGCCTTTTGTCACTTTATCCCCGGGCAAGGCGGGCCGAACCGGTCACATCACGGCCACAACCTGAGTACAACCCGTGGGTTCGGTCGCCCCGGCGACCGCGTGTCCCTGATCCTTGAAGATCACGGACGAGTTCTCAGGAGAGGAGCAGCAGGTGCTGACCGCGGTGGCCGGAATCGTCGGCGCACTGGTAATCGGCGCCTGGGTCGTGGTGGCCTGGGGCTCCCGACGCCGCCAGCCCTGGTTGCTGACCCCGTTCGCCCTGCTCGTCGTCCTTCTCGTGGCCGTGGGCCAGGCGGGATGGTCGTTCCTCCCCGCTGCGGCGCTCGTCGCCGGCTCCTTCGCCGAGCTGGTCATCGGCGCCCGTGAGTCCCCCGCCGTGCGCACCAAGGACCCGGACGCGCCGCTGAGCACGGAGCGCTGGGCGGCCGCCGTCGCCGCCCCGTTCCGGGTGGCGCTCGCCGAGCCCTGGGACGTGGTGGCGCGCCCGTCGCTGCGCCGCCGCTACCGGCGGCTGCTGGAGCGCCAGTGGCAGGTGACGGACCGGGAGTCGCTCCTGGCGGCCGTGGAGGGTCTTCTGGACGAGTTGCACACGAGTCCGACCCTGGACCTGGTCGTGGACCTGAGGGGCGGGATCGCGCGTTCCCGGTTCCCCCGGGACGAGGGCGGCCAGGCAACGGGCGGGCACGTGCTGCTGACGCCGGAGCAGGTCGTCCGGCTGCGTGCCGTCACGGGGGTCGGCGAGGCCGACGAGACGGTGATCATCGGGGCGTACCAGTGGTGGCGGTCGGTGCACGTGATCCGGTTGGTGTGCGGGGGCGCGACCCTGGACTGGCTGAGCCCGGTGGAGACGCAGACCCTGTTGCGGCGGGTGGCCTCGGACCTGCAGCGCCGGTACTCGTCGTGGCAGCAGTTGTCGACGGCTTTCCACGCGGGGTACCTGCTGTGGCGGGACAAGGGCGTGGAGGGGGACCACGGGGGGACGGACCGGGTGTGGGCGGCTCTGGGTCTGCTCACCGAGGATGTGCGGAGTCCGTGGAACCTGCTGCCGTGGGACATGCCGTTGGAGCGGGTCATTCCCGAGGGCGGGCTGGCGGCCAACCCGGAGCCGTAGGGCTCCGGAAAGACGTCGGCCGCACCTGGCCCTGACCCGGTGGGTCGGCGCGGCTCATACGCCGTTCCTCCGGGCCGGACCTGATGCGGCACGTCTTGCGGGCGCCCGTCGCGGGCGCCGGGTCCTACGTGGTTCCGAGCGCGACGGCGTCGCCGAGGCGGTGGACGCGCAGGGAGTTGGTGGATCCGGTGGTTCCGGGCGGGCTGCCGGCCACGATGACGACCTTGTCGCCCTTGGTGTAGTCGCCGAGCTGGAGGAGTTCGGCTTCGACCTGGCGGACCATGTCGTCGGTGTTGTCGACCCAGGGCACCAGGTTGGTCTCCACTCCCCAGGTGAGGGAGAGGGTTCCGCGGGTGGAGTTCTCGGTGGTGAACGCCATGAGCGGGATGGGTGAGCGGTAGCGGGCCAGGCGTCGGGCGGTTTCGCCGGACATGGTGAAGGCGACGAGGGCCTTGGCTCCGATGGTGGCGCCGATTTCGGCGGCGGCGCGTGCGATGGCTCCGCCGGTGGTCTCGGGTACCCGGTTGAGGATGTGCGAGGCGCGCAGGGAATCCTGTTCTGCGGCGCTGATGATGCGGGCCATCGTCTCGACGGTCTCGATGGGGTATTGGCCGACGCTGGTCTCTCCGGAGAGCATGACGGCGTCGGCGCCGTCGAGGACGGCGTTGGCGACGTCGGAGGCCTCGGCGCGGGTGGGCCGGGGTGATCCGATCATGGATTCGAGCATCTGGGTGGCGACGATGACCGGTTTGGCCTTGTCGCGGCAGCGTTCGACGGCGCGTTTCTGCACCATGGGGACGTTCTCGAGGGGGAGTTCGACGCCGAGGTCGCCGCGGGCGACCATGACTCCGTCGAAGACCTCGATGATGTCCTGGAGGCGTTCGACCGCCTGGGGCTTCTCGATCTTGGCGATGAGGGGGACGGTGATGCCCTCCTCGTCCATGATGCGGTGGCATTCCTCGGCGTCCGCGGGGCTGCGGACGAAGGAGAGGGCGACCATGTCGACGCCCTGGTGGAGGGCCCAGCGGAGGTCTGCCTCGTCCTTCTCGGTGAGGGCGGGGACGCTGACGGAGACGCCGGGGAGGTTGAGTCCCTTGTGGTTGGAGACGGTGCCGCCGTAGATGACGCGGGTGTGGACGTCAGTGCTGGTGGTCTTGGTGCATTCGAGGACGACGCGGCCGTCGTCGATGAGGACGCGGTCGCCGGGGCGGACGTCTCCGGGGAGTCCCTTGTAGGTGGTGGAGACGCGTGTGGCGTCGCCGGGGACGTCGTCGATGGTGACGGTGAACTCGTCTCCGGCGGTGAGTTCGACCGGTCCGTCGGGGAAGGTGCCGACGCGGATCTTGGGTCCTTGGAGGTCGGCGAGGACTCCGACTGCTCGTTGGGCCGACTCAGCGGCTTCGCGCAGGTTGGCGAGGCTGGCGCTGTGGTCGTCGTGGGTTCCGTGGCTGAGGTTGATACGGGCGACGTCGAGTCCTGCGTCGACGAGCTTGCGGAGGACTTCCGTGCTCGACGTGGCGGGACCGAGGGTCGCGACGATTTTTGCTCGACGTGTCACGCCTATCACTTTAGAGCGTCTGGGGGATGCAGTGGTCTAAACCAGGTTGCGAATGGACGTATCTCAGGCTGCGGGAAGACGAACGGGGGCGTTGCACGAACGGGGTTGTGGGTGGTGCGGGGGCTTTCTGTAGGTTGCCTGTGACGGTGGCGATTCTGGGAGGTTCTGGTGTTCTCGCGTGATGTGGTGCTGGGTGCGTTGGCGGTGGAGGTTGCCTCGTTGGACGCGGTGTTGTGGGGGTTGTCGGAGGAGGAGGCGGTGGTGGGGACGCGGTGTGCGCCGTGGGATGTGGCGGCGTTGGCGGCGCACACGGTGAGGGCGATGTTGCAGGTGGAGCCGATGTTGGTTGGTGAACCTGCGGTGACGGGAGGGGCGTTGGTTTCTGCTGGGGAGTATTACCGGCCGGATGTGCGGTTCTCGGCGGAGGTGAACGCGCATCGGGTGGGTTCGGCGGTGGAGGCGGCGGCGCGTCGTACGGACGCGGGTGAGTCGGGGCGGCTGTTGCGGGGGCGGTGGTCGCCGTTGGTGGCGCGGTTGGCGGCGGAGCCGGTGGACCGGGTGGTGGTGACGCGTCACGGGGACCGGATGCTGTTGTCGGATTTCCTGGTGACGCGGGTGGTGGAGTCGGTGTTGCACGGGTTGGACCTGGCGGACGCGCTGGGTCGGGATCCGTGGGTGTGCGGTGGGGCTTTGGACGTGGTGCGGGGGTTGTTGTTCGGGGAGGCCGATCCGGCGGTGGTGGAGGAGGTGGTGCCGGGTGCGTTGTCGGGTCGTGAGGCGGGGGTGGCCGCGGTGCGTTCGGTGACGGGCCGTGGGGGCGGTGTGTCCCGAGGTGCGTGGGAGGGGGCGGGGGTGCGGTTCCTGGCGTTGGGTTAGGCGGTGGGGGCGTGCCGGGGGCGGGTTCTGGGGGTTGGGCTTATTCGTCCCGGAGGGGCACGCCTGGGGCCTGCCCCGCCCGGCCCTGCCGCCCCCCCGGGGCGGCGGGTCGGGCGGGTGTCAGTGGGCGGGGTCGGCGCGGGCGGCCTGTTCGTTGGCGTCGGCGCGGGCGGTGGCGGTGCGCAGGTGGCGCAGGGCGAGGAGGGTGGCGGCGGTGAAGACGGCTGCGCCGAAGAGGGCGGGGGCCCGGAGGTCGGCACGGGCGAGGAGGCCGCCGAGGAGGGCGCCTGCGGGGGCGAGTCCGAGGCCGAGCATCTGCTTGGCGCTGCTGACGCGTCCCATGAGGTGTTCGGGGACGATGTGTTGGAGGATGCCGCTGGAGAGGACGGTGCCGTAGGCGCTGGCGGCGGCGACGAGGGTCCAGGCGGCGGCTGCGGTGGGGGCGTCGGGGGCGAGGGCGAAGAGGGTGCAGAAGGCCGCTTGGGCGAGGTATCCGGCGGTGATGCCGCGGTAGCGGCCGATGCGGTGTGCGGTGTTGCCGGCGAGGAGTGCGCCGCCGATGGCGCCGAGTGCGGCGGTGGCGAGGAAGACGCCGAAGAGGTGCGGGGGGACGCCGTAGTGGTCCTGGACGGTGAGGACGAAGACGGCGGTGACCGCTGCGGCGCCGAGGTTGAGGGTGGCGCCGAAGAGGATGAGGGCGCGTAGGGGCGGGTCGGTGTGGATGTGGCGCAGGCCTTGTCCGATGTCGTGGAGGACGGCGCGGACGGGGTTGGCGGGCGGGGTGGGGGGCTGGTCGGTGGGTGGTGCGGGGGCTCGGCGTGCGGTGAGGGGCAGTCCGAGGAGGATGAGGGCGCCGAGGGCGTAGGCTCCGGCGTTGGTGGCGAGGGGCAGGGCTGCGGCGATGGCGAAGAGGAAGCCGCCGAGGGGTGCGCCGGCGAATTCCTGGGCGACTTCGCGTCCGCCGACGAGCCGTCCGTTGGCGCGGTCGAGTGCGGTGCGGGCGAGGGCGGGGAGGATGGCCCTTCCGGCGGTGTCGTAGACGATCTCGCATGTCATGGCGGCGAACATGACGATGTAGAGGGTGGTGACGGTGGCGTTGCCGGTGGCGGTGAGGATCGCGAGGGCGGTGATGGCGGCGGCGCGGAGGAGGTTGGCGGCGACCATGGCCCTGACGCGGTCGACGCGGTCGACGAGGGCTCCGGCGAGGAGTCCGAAGAGGAGCCAGGGGAGGTAGCGGGCCGCGGTGAGTCCGGCGACGGCGAGGGGGTCGTTGGTGAGGGCGGCGGCGAGCATGGGCAGGGCCGTGAGCATGATGCCGTCGGCGAGGTTGCTGGAGAGGCTGCCTGCCCAGAAGCGGTGGAAGGCCGGGCTGAGGCGTGGTGTGGGTCGGGGGGAGGGTCGGCCGGGCGCGGGGGGTGTGTTGGTGGACATGTGCCTTCGGGGGTGCCGGTGGGGTGTCGGCGGGTGACTCTATCGAAGGCCGTCGGTTGTGCGGGTGGTTTTCGGGTGCGGGTGGGGGCCCGGTCGGTGGGCCGGGCCCGGTGGGCGGGTGTTCAGCGGTCGCGGCGGGGTGGTGGGAGGAAGGCGGCGACGCGGCCGTAGGCGCGGAGGATGCGCAGGCGTTGGATGGTGCGCATCCCTTCGCGTTCGATGGTGGCGGCGGTGTCCCAGTGTTCCCAGGCGGCGTCCCATCCGCCGTCGGGGCGTTGGCTGTTCTCGAAGTAGTCGAGGTTGCGGTCGATCTCGGCTTCGGTGAAGAGGGGCCGGGCGATGTGGCCGGGGTTGTCGGCGAGGTCGAGCGGTGTGTGGACGTGTCGCTGTCCGCAGGGTTTGGGGTTGACGTCGATGCCGGCGCGGATCATGGGGTGGAGGCGGTTGATGGCCTGGACGGCTCGGGGGCGGTCGGGCGCGTGTTGGAGGAAGGCGCAGATGCCGATGGCTTCGTGGGGGTCGGTCCAGTGGAGTGCGTCGATGCGTTTCCAGCACCAGGCGGTGGCGAGGTCGCGCCAGGGGTGGCTGATGTGGTGTTTGTGGAGGTAGCCGGTGATGTGGGCGGTGAGGCCGAGGTCGGCGGTGAAGTCGTCGCGGTGCTGCCACCAGGGGGCGGCCTCGCTGTAGCGGACGTTGGGCAGGACGGGGGGCAGGCCGCCGTCGGGTTCGCTGACGGTGGAGAGGTAGCGGCAGATGCCGAGTCCGACGGTGGTGGGGATGGGGCCGAGTTCGTCGAGGTGGCGCAGGGCGATCTGGGCGGCGGCGGGTTGGCTGGCGTGTCCGCGGAGGTCGGGGTCGAGTCCGTTGCCGTAGCCGCCGTCGAGGTTGCGGTAGGCGGTGAGTGCTTGGCGGACGGGTTCGGTGGGGCCGTTCTGGAAGAGGTGGGCGAAGCGGTGGCGGTCGATGAGTCGCGCGTTGCGCATGGTGAAGTGTTCCGCTGTGCGGAAGGAGTCCCAGGTCACGACGGTCATGTCTTCGACGGTACGTCCGCTGTCGGGCGCGGAGAATAGCTCGCGGGACAATCCATTCGCGTTCTTTACGCGGGGTTCGAAGCTTTGTGGTGTTTGCGTCTTCGGTGGTGGATGAGGTGTCCGGCCCAGGAGGCGGCGATGGTGGCGGCGACGGCGAGTTGGACCGTGAGGAGGTGTTGTGAGGGGTAGATGACGCCGGTGAGGTAGTGGTCGATGAAGCCGGTGGCGGGGAGTCCCGCCTGGCCGGCGTACTCGCGTCCCCAGTTCTCGAGGGCGGTGAGGGGGCACTGCCATCCGATGACGGTGACGCCGAGGCCGTAGAGGGCGCAGGCGAGGTGGGGCCAGAGGGTGCGGGGCCACCGCCAGGCGAGGAATCCGCCGAGGGCGACGTAGGCGAGGAAGAGCAGGTGGAGGAGCATGGCGGTGTCGCCGATGAGTCGGTAGGCCATGGACGTCGTCCTCCCTGGTGTGTCCGCGGGCGCTGTGGGCCCGCGGAGGGGCCGGCCCGGTGCGGGGCTCCGTGGGAGGGGTGCGGGGAGGCCCGGGCGCCGGATCGGGTCCGTCTGTTCCCAGTATCTCCGGGCGGGGCCGGGCGGGCCAGGGGGCGGTGCGGCCTGTGGAGGGGGGTGTCCGGGGCGCGGGCGCGCCCTGTGCCCGCGGCCCCGGCGACTGTGACCGCCCGCGGCCCGGCCTTGGACCGGCAGGCACCGGCAGGCACCGGCAGGCACCGGCAGGCACCGGCAGGCACCGGCAGGCACCGGCAGGCACCGGCAGGCACCGGCAGCCGGGAACGCGTCGGGCGCGGGGGGTGTTCCCCCCGCGCCCGACGCGTGGTGTGCTGCCGTGTCCCGCGGTGCGGGCGTCCCCTAGACCAGGGGGCGCTCGGTCGGCGGGATGGCCACCGGCAGGTTGGTGCCGCCGGGGAGGCCGGTCCCGGTGGCGAGGAAGCGGTCCACGCCCGCGGCGGCGGAGCGGCCCTCGGCGATGGCCCAGACGATCAGCGACTGGCCGCGCCCCATGTCGCCGGCGCAGAAGACGCCGTCGACGGTGGTGCGGTAGTCGCTGTCGCGCACGACGTTGCCGCGGCCGTCCAGTTCGACGCCGAGCTGGTCGATCATGCCCTCCTTCTGCGGGCCGACGAAGCCCATGGCGAGGGTGACCAGGTCGGCGGGGATCTCGCGCTCGGTGCCCTCGACGGGCTCGAAGCCGTTGGGGCCGCGCTTGACCTCGACCAGCTTCAGCGCGCGGACGTTGCCGTCCTGGTCGCCGAGGAACTCCAGGGTGTTGACGGAGTAGATGCGCCGTCCGCCCTCCTCGTGGGCGCTGGTGACCTTGTACAGCATCGGCATGGTCGGCCAGGGCTGGTGGTCGGGCCGCGTCGCCGGGGGCTTGGGCATGATCTCCAGCTGGGTGACCGACGCGGCCCCCTGGCGGTGGGCGGTGCCGACGCAGTCGGCGCCGGTGTCGCCGCCGCCGATGACGATGACGTGCTTGCCCTCGGCGTGGATGGGGGCGCGGTCGTAGTCACCCTCCTGCACCTTGTTGGCCAGGGGCAGGTACTCCATGGCCTGGTAGATGCCCTTGAGCTCGCGTCCGGGTGCGGGCAGGTCGCGCCAGGCGGTGGCTCCGCCGGTGAGGACGACGGCGTCGTGGCCGGCGCGGAGCTCGTCGACGGTGATGTCGACGCCGATCTCGACGCCGGTGCGGAAGGCGGTGCCCTCCGCGGTCATCTGGGCGAGGCGGCGGTCGATGTGCCGCTTCTCCATCTTGAACTCGGGGATGCCGTAGCGGAGGAGGCCTCCGATGCGGTCGGCGCGCTCGTAGACGGTGACGTCGTGTCCGGCGCGGGTGAGCTGCTGTGCGGCGGCGAGCCCGGCGGGGCCGGAGCCGACGACGGCGACCTTCTTGCCGGTGCGTGTGGTGGGGGGCAGGGGCTTGACCCAGCCCTCCTCCCACGCGCGGTCGATGATGGAGACCTCGACGTTCTTGATGGTGACGGCGGGCTGGTTGATGCCGAGCACGCACGCGGACTCGCAGGGGGCGGGGCAGAGCCGGCCTGTGAATTCCGGGAAGTTGTTGGTGGCGTGCAGGCGTTCGATCGCCTCGGCCCAGTCGTGGTTGTGGACGAGGTGGTTCCACTCGGGGATGAGGTTGCCGAGCGGGCAGCCGTTGTGGCAGAACGGGATGCCGCAGTCCATGCAGCGTGAGGCCTGCTTGGTGACGGTGGCGCGGTCGAAGTCCTCGTACACCTCGCGCCAGTCCTGGATGCGGACGTCGACGGGGCGGTGGGCGGGGAGTTCCCGCTCGGTGATCTTCAGGAAACCCTTGGGGTCGGCCATGGTGTTTCTCCTCCTCTCGTGTGGGCCGGCGCTCAGGACTGCGCGGAGGCCATGACGGCCTCGTTGACGTCGCGGCCGTCTCTTTCGGCCTCTGCCTGGGCGAGCAGGACCCGCTTGTAGTCGCGCGGCATGACCTTGGCGATCCGGGCGAGGCCGGTGTCGCCCTGGGCGAGGATGCGCCGGGCGACGTCCGAGCCGGTCTCGGCCAGGTGCCGGGTGAGGACGTCGGTGAGGTAGGCGCGGTCCTCGTCGGTGAGGGCGTCGATCTCGACCATCTCGGTGTTGACGCGCCGTGTGTCCAGGTCCAGGACGTAGGCGATGCCGCCGGACATGCCGGCTGCGAAGTTGCGGCCGGTGCGGCCGAGGACGACGGCGCGTCCGCCGGTCATGTACTCGCAGCCGTGGTCGCCGATGCCCTCGACCACGGCGAGCGCGCCGGAGTTGCGGACGCAGAAGCGTTCGCCGACGACGCCGCGGAGGAAGATCTCGCCGGAGGTGGCTCCGTAGCCGATGACGTTTCCGGCGATGATGTGGTCTTCGGCGACGAGCCGGGATTCGGCCGCGGGGCGGACGACGAGGCGGCCGCCGGAGAGTCCCTTGCCGACGTAGTCGTTGGCGTCCCCGGACAGGCGCAGGGTGACGCCCTTGGGCACGAAGGCGCCGAAGGACTGTCCCGCGGATCCGGTGAAGGACACGTCGATGGTGTCGTCGGGGAGGCCGTCGGCGCCGTAGCGCTTGGTGACCTCGTGTCCGAGCATGGTGCCGACGGTGCGGTTGACGTTGCGCACGGGCAGTTCGAGCCGGACGGGCCGGCCGAAGTCGAGCGCGCCCTCGCTGAGCTGGATGAGGGTGTTGTCCAGGGCCTTGGCGAGGCCGTGGTCCTGGATGCGCTGGTGGGTGCGGTGGTCGCCGGTGCGGGGTTCGACCTCGTGGAGGATGGGTGCGAGGTCCAGCCCCTGGGCCTTCCAGTGGGTGACGGCTTCGGTGGTGTCGAGCAGGTCGACGGCGCCGATGGCCTCGTCGAGGCTGCGGAAGCCGAGCCGGGCGAGGTACTCGCGGACCTCCTGGGCGATGAACTCGAAGAAGTTCACGACGTGGTCGGCCTGGCCGGAGAACCGTGCGCGCAGGGCGGGGTTCTGGGTGGCGACGCCGACGGGGCAGGTGTCGAGGTGGCAGACGCGCATCATGACGCAGCCGGAGACGACGAGGGGCGCGGTGGCGAAGCCGAACTCCTCGGCGCCGAGGAGTGCGGCGATGACGACGTCGCGTCCGGTCTTCATCTGGCCGTCGGCCTGGACGACGATGCGGTCGCGCAGGCCGTTGAGCAGGAGGGTCTGCTGGGTCTCGGCGAGGCCGAGCTCCCAGGGGGTGCCCGCGTGCTTGAGGGAGGTGAGCGGCGAGGCGCCGGTCCCCCCGTCGTGGCCGGAGATGAGGACGACGTCGGCGTGGGCCTTGGAGACGCCCGCGGCGACGGTGCCGACGCCCGCTTCGGAGACCAGCTTGACGTGGACCCGTGCGGACGGGTTCGCGTTCTTGAGGTCGTGGATGAGCTGGGCGAGGTCCTCGATGGAGTAGATGTCGTGGTGCGGCGGCGGGGAGATGAGCCCGACGCCGGGGGTGGAGTGCCGGGTGTCGGCGATCCACGGGTAGACCTTGTGGCCGGGCAGCTGGCCGCCCTCGCCGGGCTTGGCGCCCTGGGCCATCTTGATCTGGATGTCGTCGGCGTTGCTGAGGTAGTGGGAGGTGACGCCGAAGCGGCCGGAGGCGACCTGCTTGATGGCGCTGCGCCGCAGGTCCCCGTTGGCGTCGGGGGTGAAGCGGGCGGGGTCCTCGCCGCCCTCGCCGGTGTTGGACTTGCCGCCGAGGCGGTTCATCGCGATGGCGAGGGTCTCGTGTGCCTCGGCGGAGATGGAGCCGTAGGACATGGCTCCGGTGGAGAAGCGCTTGACGATCTCGGAGACGGGTTCGACCTCGTCGACGGGGACGGGTTCGCGCACGCCCTCGCGGAGGCGGAAGAGCCCGCGCAGGGTCATGAGCTTCTCGGCCTGGTCGTCGATCTTGGAGGTGTACTCCTTGAAGATCTCGTACGTGCGGGTACGGGTGGAGTGCTGGAGCTTGAACACCGTCTCGGGGTTGAAGAGGTGGGGTTCGCCCTCGCGGCGCCACTGGTACTCGCCGCCGACGTCCAGGCGCCGGTGGGCGCCGGGGTTGGCGGCGTGGGCGCGGCGGTGGCGGATGGCGACCTCTTCGGCGAGGACGTCGAAGCCGACGCCGCCCAGGCGTGAGGTGGTTCCGGTGAAGCAGCGGTCGATGACCTCGGCGCCGAGGCCGAGGGCCTCGAAGATCTGGGCCCCGGTGTAGGAGCTGACGGTGGACACGCCGATCTTGGACATGACCTTGAGGACGCCCTTGCCGAACGCCTTGACGGTGTTGCGGACGGCCGTGTCGGCGTCGACGCCGCCGAGGGTTCCGCGTTCGACCATGTCGCGGACGGTGGCGAGGGCCAGGTACGGGTTGACGGCGGAGGCGCCGTAGCCGACGAGGAGTGCCACGTGGTGGCATTCGCGCACGTCGGCGGCTTCGATGAGGAGGCCGACCTCGGTGCGGGTCTTCTCGCGTACCAGGTGGTGGTGGACGGAGCCGGTGAGCAGGAGCGAGGGGACGGGTGCGCGGTCGGCGCCGGCCCCGCGGTCGCTGAGCACGAGGATGTGCGCGCCGTCGGCGATGGCCCGGGACACCTCGGTGTTGATCTGGTCGAGGCGTGCGGAGAGGGCGTCCCCGCCGCCGTCGACGGGGTAGGTGCCGTCGACGGTGTAGGTCCTGAGGGCGGGGTTGTCGCGGCCGGCGGCGACGATGGCGGCGAGTTCGGCCTGGTCCACGACGGGTGTGGGCAGGACGAGCCGCTGGGTGTCGCCGGGGGCGGCGTCGAGGATGTTGTGCTCGGCGCCGAGGAGGGTGGACAGGCTGGTGACCATCTCCTCGCGGATGGCGTCCAGCGGCGGGTTGGTGACCTGGGCGAAGTTCTGCGAGAAGTAGTCGAAGAGCTGCCGGGAGCGGTCGGAGAGCGCGGCGACGGGTGTGTCGGTGCCCATGGAGCCGATGGGCTCGGCTCCGGTGCGGGCCATGGGGGTGAGGATGACGCGGAGTTCTTCCTCGGTGTAGCCGAAGACCTGCTGGGCGAGGTTGAGCTCGGTGACGGGGACGGGGTCGGCGGCGGGGAGTTCGGCCAGGCGCAGGACGCCGGAGTCGATCCACTCCTGGTAGGGGTGTTCGGCGGCGAGTTCGGCCTTGATCTCCTCGTCCTCGATGATGCGGCCCTGCGCGGTGTCGACGACGAAGATGCGGCCGGGCTGGAGGCGTCCCTTGCGGACGACGGTGGCGGGGTCGATGTCGAGGACGCCGGCCTCGCTGGCGAGGACGACGAAGCCGTCCTCGGTGACCCAGTAGCGGCCGGGGCGCAGCCCGTTGCGGTCCAGGACGGCGCCGACGACGGTGCCGTCGGTGAAGGACACCGAGGCGGGGCCGTCCCAGGGCTCCATGAGGGTGGAGTGGTACTCGTAGAAGGCCCGGACGGCCGGGTCCATCTCGGTGTGGTTCTCCCACGGCTCGGGGATCATCATGAGCACCGCGTGCGGGAGGGTGCGTCCGCCGAGGTGGAGGAGTTCGAGGGCGTCGTCGAAGGACGCGGTGTCGGAGTCGTCGGGGTCGACGATGGGGAAGATGCGGTCGAGGTCGCCGGGGATGAGGTCGCTGGCGAGCTTGGCCTCGCGTGCGCGCATCATGTTGCGGTTGCCCTTGACCGTGTTGATCTCGCCGTTGTGGGCGACGAAGCGGAACGGGTGGGCGAGCGGCCAGGACGGGAAGGTGTTGGTGGAGAACCGGGAGTGGACCAGGGCGAGGCCGGACGCGTAGCGCCGGTCGGACAGGTCGGGGAAGAACGGTTCGAGCTGCGGGGTGGTGAGCATGCCCTTGTAGGCGATGGTGCGCGGGGACAGGCTCGGGAAGTAGACGTCGGTCTCGTGCTCGGCGCGCTTGCGGACGCAGTAGGCGTGGCGTTCGAGTTCGATGCCGGTGAGGCCCTCGGTGGGGGTGCCCGGGGTGCCGGTGATGAAGAGCTGCCCGAAGTAGGGCATGGCCTGGCGGGCGGCGGGGCCGCTGTACTGGGGCTCGAAGGGCAGTTCGCGCCAGCCGAGGAGGGTCAGCCCCTCGTCGGCGACGATGGCGTCGATGGCCTCGACGGCGGCGGCGCGCTCGGCGGCGTCGACGGGCAGGAAGGCGATGCCGGTGGCGTAGGCGCCGGACTCGGGGAGTGCGAAGTCGCAGACCTCGGTGTAGAGCTCGTGCGGGATCTGGGTGAGGATGCCCGCGCCGTCCCCGTCGTCGGGGTCCGCGCCGGAGGCGCCCCGGTGGTCGAGGTTGCGGAGGACGGTGAGCGCCTTCTCGACGATGTCGTGGCTGCGCCGGCCGGTGAGGTCGGCGACGAAGCCCACACCGCAGGCGTCGTGCTCGAAGGTGGGGTCGTACAGGCCCTGGGAAGTGGATTCTGCGTTCGTTCGGACGGACGAACGCCGCACCTGAGCAGCGGGCATCTACCCTCCCTGTCGTCTCTTGTCGGCTTTGTGAAAAGCGCATTCGGGACGACATTGGCCCTGCTGCGTGCGGATGAAGTTGTGTGCCGTGTGAGCGGCGGTTCCCGCTGGGCGGGCGCCTCTCGCGCTACCGTCGCGCGTCCACGTCCTCGTGGTCGCCGGTGGCGGTCGGGGTCCCTGTTGCGGGCGGGTTCCCTTATACACGCTGGTCCGGCCGCGATGCGAATCGAAGGTCTAGACCAGATGGCGCCGCGGTGCGCCGGTGTTCGCGGTTCGCCCGCGGGGGGCGGTGCTGTCCCTCTCGGTTGTCCCCGATGAGGGCTGGCCTAGCCGGTTTTTCCACGAGGGAACCCCGCTAAACCTCCCAAAGTGGATAAAACCCCGACTGTGGGTCGGTGTTCCGCTCCGGGACCGCGTGACGCCGTGTACCGGTGGTCAACATTACCCCGGCGTTAACGCACCGCCCAAGGGGGCCCGGGTCCCCCACGTGGGTGATCTGTCCCTCACCCGAGACGGACCGTTCTGACCTGGGCGGCCACGGCCACCCGCCGACCCGTGGGACCATCGGTGGATGGCAGGCCACCCGACTTTCCCGGACCCGGACGACCACGGTTCCGCACCCCCCGACCACACCCCACGAACACCAGGAGTCACGGTTTCGGACACCTCCCCCGCGCACCCGCCCGGGGGCGCGCCGCCGCTGCCCGAGGCCGCGTTGCGGCTGCTGCGCGACCACGGCGTGGACATGCCCCGGCTCCGCCGGGTCCTGGCGCTGCTCGCCGACGGCCGGTGGTGGGGCGCCGACGACCTGGTCCGGGGTACGGGTGTCGCGTACACGCTGGTGTCGTCGCTGCTCAAGGCGCTGGACGAGGCCGGTGAACTCGCCACCGAGAGCGCCGGCCGCCAGAGCCGGGTACGCCTGGCGCGGCCCTCCGGCTACGCCGGCGCGGCCGGCGACGACCTCGCCGACCCCGTGGCGCACCTCCTCCCCCGGTACGCCCGCGCCCACGCCGAGCTGGCGCGCGCCGTGGCCGAGGGGCCCGCCTCCGACCTGGACCTTGACCACGTCACCGCGACCGCGGAGACGGCGCTGCGCCGTGCCCTGTTCCTGGCCACGCGCTTCGACCTGCACGACCGGGTCCTGCTGTGCGTGGGCGACCACGACCTGACCTCGATCGCGCTGACGCTCGTGTGCCCCGGCGCCCGGGCCGAGGTCGTCGACATCGACGAGCGTGTGCTGGCGCACATCGACGCGCTGGCCGACAGGCTGGACCTGCGGGTGCGGACCCACACGGCCGACCTGCGCCTGGGGCTGCCGTCCACGGTGCGCGGCGTCGCGGACGTGGTGTTCACCGATCCCCCGTACACCGCCGACGGGGTGGAGCTGTTCGTGCGCCGCGGCGTGGAGGGCATGGCCGACCCCCGCCGGGGGCGGGTCCTGGTGGCGTACGGCGCCAGCGAGACCACGCCCAAGCTGGCGGCCGCCACCCAGTCGCGGCTGGCGCGGATGGACCTGCTGTTCGAGGCGGTGTGGCCGGACTTCAACCGGTACCACGGCGCGGAGTCCATCGGCGCGGCCTCCGACCTCTACGTGCTCCGGCCGCTCACGCGCGCCCCGGCGCCGCCCTCGGGCGACGCCGCCAGGGTGTACAGCCAGGGGGTGAACGCCAAGGAGGCCCGGGGCGGCCTCGACGCCGGGCGCGCCCGTGCGGTGCTCGACCGCGTGCGCGAGGACCTGGACGGCCGGGGGGCCGCGGACAGGGGCCGCGGGGACGGCGACGGGCGCGGGGACGGCGGCCGGGCCGCCGCCGGGGGCGCGGAGCCGACGCTGGTGGGCGAGTGGCCGTCGGAGGCGTCGGCGGCCGGGCGGGTACGGCTGTCCACCTGGATGGACGCGCCCGCGCCCGTGGGCGACTGCGCCGTGCTCAACCTGACCGGCGGGTGGGAGCGGCTGGCGGCGCGTGCGGCCCTGGCCTCCGCCGCGGACACGGTGTATGCCCTGGTCCCCTCCTCCGCGGCGTGCGTGCGCGACGCCGCGGGGCAGCGGGGTCTGCGCGCCCTGGTGGAGCCCCGCTTCCGGGTGCGGTTCCTGCGCGGGTTCGGCGCCGACGACCTGACCGCGGTACGCCTGACACGGCGCCCGCCGGACGCGGACGAGCCGGGTGCGGGCGCGCCGGGCGGGGCGGGAGCGCGTGCCGAGGAGGGCCGGGGAGGGGTCCCGGAGGGCGAGCGGGTGCAGGGGGTTCCGGACGCCGCTGTCGACCTCCTCCTGACCCACGTGCAGGAGCGGGCGCACGGCACGCTCACCGCCACGCTGAGGGCCGGGCTCGTCGAGGTGTCGGCGCGCGGGGGCCGCCCGGCCAACAAGCGCACCGCACGGCAGGCCGTGTCCACGGCGCCGTGGTGGCTGGCCGGCCACACGCTGCTCGACCTGCCCGAGCACCGCTTCGCGGAGCTGCGGGGCGTGGCCGCCGCACTGCTCGCCCAGGTGTAGGTCCCGCCCCGGCCGGCGCCGCACGGGGCTGTCCGGGGCAGCACGGCGCAGGCGGGGCCCGACTCCCCCGGTCGCCACGCCACGGGCGGGGACACCCGCCCGCCGGGCCCCGCCGGGGCCGGTGGACGGCCGCACGGGGTCCGCGGGGGAACTCCCGCCCCGGCACGCGCGGAGGGGCCCGGAGGACGTGTCCTCCGGGCCCCTCCGCGCGCGGTTCAGCCGGTTCCGGTGCCGAGGCCCTCGGTTCCGGCGGGGTCCTCCGCGGTGCCCTGCGTACCCGCGGGGTCCTGCACCGTGCCGTCGGTTCCGGCCGGGTCCTGCACCGTGCCCTCGGTCCCCGCCGGGTCCTCGACGGTGCCCTCCTGCGTGCCCTCGTCCGGCTGGCCGGTTCCGGAGCCGTCGTCGAGCTGCACCATCCGCCGGTAGAGCGGGTCGCGGAAGTTCGCCAGCGCCACGAGCGGGCCGGAGAGGCTGACCCTCTCCTCGACCGACTCGGATCCGGTGGGCTGGACCCACACCACGACCAGGTAGTGGCCGCTGACGATCGCGTCGCTGGCGCTGTAGCCCTCGCCCAGGCGGTCGAACGGGTCGGCGCCGGAGGGGGAGAGCACGAACCCGGGGTCCGGGGAGGCGTCGCCCTCCCCTTCGGCCCCGGCCTCGTCCGCCTCGGGCGCGTTCATGGCGGCGGCGACGGCCCTGCTCCCCTCGACGTCGGCGAGGTTGAACACGGCCGTCACGCCGAAGTAGGTGTCGGAGACGTAGGTGGCGCGTCCTGCCTGGGTGCAGTCGGCCTCGGCCAGGGCGGTGCGGACCTGCTCCCCCCACACCGCGGCCGAGCAGTCGTCGCTCAGGTCCGAGTCGCGCAGGGTGAAGTCGATCTCCTGGCTGGAGATCTCCGCGTTGCGGCTCTCGAACAGCTCTCCGGCGTTGAGGGCGCGGCTGTCGTCCTCACGGGAGGCCAGCACCTCGTTCATGCGGCCGGTGTCGATCACCCGGTACATGACGGGTCGGGTCTCCTGGGCGGCCTGGTCCGCTCCGCCCCCCTCGCCGAGGCGCATGTACAGCACGGTACCGAGCACGGCCAGCGCCACGACGGCCACTCCGGCCACCACGAGGAGGGGACGGCGGCGCCCCTTGGTCTCCTGCTTCCTCCGGCCTCCGGCCCGGCGGCGCCCACCCGTGCGGGAGGACGGCCCCGCCGACACCTCGTCGGACTCGCTGTTTTTCCTCCGGCGTCCGGCGGGACCGGACGCCGACGGTTCAGAAGGGGACACCCAGTGGACCTTTCCTCGGATGCGGGCCGGCCGCGCGCGCGTGGCCGGCCCGGTTCGCTTGGGGAGAGGGGCGGAAAGCACCCCGCCCGCACGACCCTGGCGGAAGGGTCGATCTGTCCGAGATCCTATCGGGGCGTCCGACAGGGCGGGACAGGCCTACTCCTCGGCCCGACCCGCCTCGACGACCTCCTCGTAGATGAATTGCGTGGAGTTCATGGAGGCCACGCTCAGCTTCGCCAGGTCGGCGTTGTCGCCCGGGTCTGCGCCGTCGGTGTCGGCGACCCAGAACACCGCCAGGTAGTGGCCCATGACCTGGGCGTTCGCCTGGCTGTAGCCCTCCTGGAGGCCGGGAATGTCGTCGCCGTTCTGCGTGAGCAGGAATCCGGCGTCGCTCTCGGCGTTGGTCGGGTCCAGGGAGGCCTCGACGTTGGCGGCCTCATCGGCGTTGGCCAGGTCGAAGACGGTGACCTGTGCGATGTGCTCCTCGCCCGCGTCGGTGTACACACCGGTGGCGGCCTGGATGCAGTTCGCGTCGATGAGGGTCTGGCCGAGCTCCTCGCCCCACACCAGTGAGGTGCAGGAGTCGGTGACGCTGCTCTGGCGGAGCTCCAGCGTCATGTCGTCGAGCCCGATCTCGCCGACCGCCCCGAACACGGACTCCTCGGTCATCGGCTCCGCGCCCTCGGGGCGTTCGTTGATCGCGCCGAACACGTCCTCGCGGTTGGGCTCGGACAGGTAGAGCTCCGGTGTGAGGGTGCTGTGCCCCTCCGGCGGAGCCACGACCGAGTCGTCGCCGCCCGAGACCGAGCCCCCCGACCCCGTGAAGAGCTGGAAGGTCAGCAGTCCGAGGAGGGCGACCAGCGCGATGCTGAACGCGCCCAGCAGGACGCCGAGGACGGCTGTGCCGCGCTTGCGCTTGCTCTGCTCGGCGAGGGTGTAGACGATCTGGTTGGGGCGGTCTCCCAGGACCGACACCTTCTTGATCGCGGACGCGGAGAAGGCCGAGACCTTGCCGACCCCGCCGCGCCTGGCCCCGGACGCCCTGCGCCTCGAGGCTCCGGCCGCGGTCGCCCCGCGGCCCTTCCTGCGGCGGGAGGACCGCCGGGAGCCGGCGGCCTCGTCCTCGGCCGGGGCCCCCTCCTCGTCCTCGTACTCGTCGTAGTCGTCGTACGCCTCGTCCCCGTCGGCCCGGTCCGCGGTGTCGGCGGTGTCGGCGGTGTCGGCGGTGTCGGCGTCGGACGTGCGGGTGTGACCGTACTCCGCGGAGAAGTCCTCCTCGGGGTCGTAGTCGTCCTCGCGGCCCTCGTCGTGGCCGTAGTCGTCGGCGTGGTCCTCGGTGTAGGCCCGGCCGGCGCGGCGTGAACCGCCGCGCCGTCCCCGGCGGCCGTACCCGGACTCAGCTCTGCTCACGGTCTTTCTCAATCGTCAACCCGTGGTCTGCTCGAAAGGTACAGGGCGTTCTCCGCTCCGCGGCCGGACACGGCCGGCCCGCGTTCAGGAGCCCTGCGCTACTCGGGCTTCGCCCCGGAATCGGTTCCCGTGTCTCCGGCGTCGTTCGCGGTCGAGCCCTCGGTACTAGATCGCTCAGGGCTCGGGTGGTATTCCGTGCCCGCCTCCTCTGAGCTGCCATTTTGCGTTCCGGAGCCCGTTTCTTCGCTGTCCACGGCGCTGTAGACGGTGCTGTCGTCGGGCACCTCACTGCCGGCTGTGGCGCCGAACACCTGGGTTCCGGCGTCGTGGCCGTAGGGGACGACGGCGGTGGAGAAGGAGTCGATGCGGCGTCCGGCCCACACGAAGTAGGCGAGCGCGCCGAGGAAGACGACGATGGAGGTCCAGTTGTTGAGGCGCATGCCCAGGAAGTCGTTGGCCGGGTCGACGCGCAGGTACTCGATCCAGAACCGGCCCGCGCAGTAGCCCATGACGTAGAGCGCGAAGAGCCGGCCGCCCTGGAGGGAGCCCTCGAAGCGGCGTCCGGCCCAGGCCAGGAGCACGGCCAGGAGCAGGCACCACAGGGACTCGTAGAGGAACGTGGGGTGGTACGTGGTGACGCCGAACTCCATGCCGGGGCGCAGGTGGCCCTCGGGGTAGGGGGTGATCTCCACGGCCCAGGGCAGGTCGGTGGGCGCTCCGAACAGCTCCTGGTTGAAGTAGTTGCCCCAGCGGCCGAGGGCCTGGGCGAGGGGGATGGTGGGGGCGATCGCGAACGACAGCTTGGACATGGACAGCCCGCGCTTGCGCGCCACCAGCCACACGCCCACGGCGCCCAAGGGCACGGCGCCCCAGATGCCGAGGCCGCCCTCCCACACGTACAGGGCGCGGATGGGCTCGCGGCCCTCGCCGAAGTACAGCTGGGCGTCGCTGATGACGTGGTAGAGGCGGCCGCCGATCAGTCCCAGGATCACGGCCCAGACGGCCATGTCCATGATGGTGCCCTTCTCACCCCCCATGGCTGCCCAGCGGCGCTCGCTCCAGACCACGGCGACGACGACGCCGGCGAGGATGCACAGCGCGTAGAAGTGGATCTGGAGGGGCCCGATCGGGATCGCGTTGATCTGGGGGCTGGGGATGGCCGCGAGGGCGCGGCCGAGCCCGGCCGCGCCCTCGGAAGCTGTCGACGACAGTGTCACTGCTCTGCTCTCGGGTTCGCCCCGCGTGCGGGGGGTGCTGTCAGGGGTGCTACTCCGCGCCCCCGTCACCCATGGGCTGGGTGTCGACCTCACCGGCGTCCGCGGAGGCGATCGCCTCGTTGAGGCCCCTGACCGTCATGGCGGTGTTGTTGTCGAGCAACTCGCCGTTGAGGTACACGGAAGGAGTGCCGCGGAACGTGTTGTCTCCGCTGTAGCGAGTGTAGGCCGTTCCGGTGGCGGTGATGATCTCGCCCGTGTAGGTGCCGTCGAGGAAGGCGGGGTCGTGCCCGTTGCCGGCTCCCCAGGAGATCAGGTCGGACAGGACCATGGTGCCGAGGGTCTCCTCGCCGATCTCCGCCATGGCGTCCTCGGTGAGCGCGGGCAGGTAGTCCTCGGTGAACGTGGTGACGACGGCGGCCTCCTCGTCGATCCGCCGGTCGAACTCGCCCTCCTGCTCGGCGTTGGCGTCGGTCTGGCGGAACCAGTCCTTGAGCTCGTCGACGGTGAAGCCCTCGTTGCCCTCGGTGGGCTGATTCTCGAAGAGGATGTCGTTGTACTCGACGAAGTAGCCGTGCTCGGCGGCGGCGCGTGCGGCGGCGCCGGCGCGCAGCGAGTTGCTGCTGATGGGCACCGGCTGCTGGGCGAAGATGCTCACCGGCCGGTAGTGCACGATGGCGTTGCCCTCGGCGGCGTTCCGTTTGAGGACGTCGCCGTTGAGCAGCTCGAACTGGCGGCAGGCGGGGCACTGGAAGTCGGCGTAGACCTCGACGACGGGCGCCTGCGCGCCCTCCTGGGCGAGGACGACGCTGCCGTCCTCCTGGAGGACCTGGGGCGGGAGCGCCCCTTCGTACCCGGAGCCGCGGCGGTCGGCGTTGAGCACGGCGAACCCGATGCCGACGACCAGGACGACGACGGCCGCGGCGGCGCCGATGACGATGAGCGTCTTGGTGCGTTTGGCCGCCCGCTTCTCCCGTTCGCGCTGTTCCCTGATTTTCTCGCGGGAGCGCTTGCGCGCTTCACTCCCCATGCTTTCCCCTGTTTCTACTGCTGGAGGTGGTCGACCGTCGTGGGTTCCGGGGTCACCGGAAGAGCCCGATGGCGCGGTCGAGGGCGAAGGGTGATCGCGGCCAGACCGCGATGAAGGCGCCCATGGCGGCGAAGGCGATGTCGCGGGCGATGGAGAGCCCGTAGGTGGTCTCCCCGGGGGCGACCTGTCCGCCGCCGCCGAAGCAGCCGCAGTCGATGTTCAGGCCCCTGGCCATGGCGGAGACGATCCCGGCGATGAAGACGACCATGAGGAGGGCGCCGACGGCTCCGACGTAGCGGGTGGCGAGTCCGACGAGGAGGAGGGCCGCCAGGGCGAGCTCGAACAGGGGGAGGGTGTAGCCGATGAGCCGGGCGACCTCGACGGGGAAGAGGTCGTAGGCCTCGACCGCCTGGACGGAGAGCGCGGGCGGGAACTTGGAGACGGCGGCGAAGACGAGGACGGCCGCGAGTCCGAGCCGGCAGGCGAGGGTGAGCCAGGGTTGGACGGCCTCCCAGCGGGAGCGCGGGACCGCGGGGGCGGTGGAGGCGTCGGGGGATTCGTCGGTTGTGTCCATCGCTTGGGCCTTCGGGGAGTAGGGGACGCTTTGTCGCGTTCGGTGTTGGATCCGTCGCTCTACGTATCGCGTCACATCCTACTGACTGTGGTGGGTCCGTGACGCTGCGGCCGGAAGCCCGGGCGCAGCGGCGGGCGCCCCAGGAATCCGCGACACCGCCATCACATCACCGGCACGGCCCCGGTGGGGGCGTTTCAGGGGTTCCGGCAGGGGCCTCTCACCCGATTCTCACCCTCTTAACCCTGCTTTTGACCAGGCGGGAAGAGCGTCGGGCCGCCCCCGAGGGGACGGCCCGACACCGGTGCCACAGGTCTCCCCCGCCGGTGACCGACGCCGCGACCGCCGTGGACGGAGGTCCCGTGCGAACACGGCCCCGGTCCCGCGGGCGGGCTGCGCGTCCCGGGCGGAGGGGCCCGCGGAGCACACCGGGCCCTACCTGTCGCGGACGCCCCCCGCGAGCTCCTCGGCGAAGGAGCGGACGGCGGTGAGGCCGGTCTCCAGGTCCGGGGCGTCCAGGATCCGCTGGCAGAACCCCGCGCCGACGATGACGCCGTCGGCGTAGGCGGCCACCTCGGCCGCCTGGGCGGCCGTGGAGATCCCCAGGCCCACGCAGACCGGCAGGCCGGACTCGCGGGTCACCTCGCGGGTGCGCCGCACCAGCGTCGCGGCGGTGTCGGCGACCTGCGTGCGGGTGCCGGTCACGCCCATCAGCGAGGCCGCGTACACGAACCCGCTGCACGCCGCGGTGGTCATGGCGAGGCGGCGGTCGGTGGAGGAGGGCGCGACCAGGAAGATCCGGTCCAGGCCGGACGCCTCGGAGGCGGCCGTCCACGCCCCCGCCTCCTCGGGGATGAGATCGGGGGTGATCACCCCGGCTCCGCCCGCCTTGGCGAGGTTCGCGGCGAAGCGCTCCACCCCGTAGCGCTCGATCGGGTTCCAGTACGACATGACCACGGCGGCGGCGCCCGTGGCGGCGGTGGCCTCCACGACGCGGAACACGTCCTCGGTGGTGGTTCCGGCCGCCAGGGCCCGGTCCGCGGCCCTCTGGATGGTGGGGCCGTCCATCATCGGGTCGGAGTAGGGCAGGCCGACCTCGATGACGTCGCAGCCCCCCTCCACCATGGCCTGGATCACCCGGACGGAGGAGTCCGGGTCCGGGAACCCCGCGGGGAGGTAGCCGATCAGGGCCGCCCGGCCCGCCTCGCGGGCCTCGGCCAGCTTGGTCTGCAGCGTCGTCGCGGTCATCACGCCTGTCCCTCCGTGTCGACGAGTCCGAAGTACGCGGCCGCGGTGTCGACGTCCTTGTCCCCGCGCCCGGAGAGGTTCACCAGGATGACGGCGTCCGGGCCGAGGCGCTCGCCGAGCTTGCGGGCGCCGGCCAGGGCGTGGGCGCTCTCGATCGCCGGGATGATGCCCTCGGTGCGGCACAGCAGGCGGAACGCCTCCATGGCCTCCGCGTCGGTGATCGGCTCGTAGCTCGCCCGGCCGGTGTCGGCGAGGTAGGCGTGCTCGGGGCCGACCGCCGGGTAGTCGAGCCCCGCCGAGATGGAGTGGCTGGGCAGGGTCTGGCCGAACTCGTCCTGGAGCACGAACGTGCGCGCCCCGTGGAAGACCCCGGGGCTGCCCGCGGTGATCGACGCGGCGGTGCGGGGGGTGTCCGCGCCGTCCCCCCCGGCCTCGAAGCCGTACAGGGCGACGCTCTCGTCGGGGATGAACGCGGCGAAGACCGCCATGGCGTTGGAGCCGCCGCCCACGCAGGCGGCGACCGCGTCGGGGAGCCGTCCGACCCTCTCCAGGACCTGGGCGCGGGCCTCCTCCCCGACGACGAAGTGCAGGTCGCGCACCAGCTTGGGGAAGGGGTGGGGCCCGGCGACGGTGCCGAAGAGGTAGTGGGTGCGGTCCACGTTGGCGACCCAGTCGCGGAACGCCTCGTTGATGGCGTCCTTGAGGGTGCGGCTGCCGATGGTGACGGGGACGACCTCGGCGCCGAGCATGCGCATGCGGGCGACGTTGAGCGCCTGGCGCCGGGTGTCCTCCTCCCCCATGTAGATGACGCATTCCAGGCCGAGGAGGGCGCAGGCGGTGGCGGTGGCCACGCCGTGCTGTCCGGCTCCGGTCTCGGCGATGACGCGGGTCTTGCCCATGCGCCGGGTGAGCAGGGCCTGGCCGAGCACGTTGTTGATCTTGTGCGAGCCGGTGTGGTTGAGGTCCTCGCGCTTGAGGAGGACGCGGGCGCCGCCGCAGTGCTCGGAGAAGTTGCGGGCCTCGCTGAGGGCGCTGGGGCGGCCGGTGTAGTCCTTCAGCAGCGCGGCCAGTTCGGCCTGGTAGGCGGGGTCGTTCTTGGCCTTCTCCCACTCCGCCTCGACCTCGTCGAGGGCGGCGATGAGCGCCTCGGGGGCGAAGCGGCCCCCGAAGCGGCCGTAGTGCCCGCCGTGGTCGGGCAGTGGTCCAGCATGGCTCATTGGGACGTTCTCCTGGGAAGGGGCCGACGGCGGCTCTTCCCCCGGGCGTACGGCCGCGGGGGTCCGCGCGTCGACCGGCTGCGCGCCGCCTGGTTCCGGCGGCGCGTTCGGACCGGTGGGTCGACGCGGCGTCGGGAACCCGCGGCTCATGCCTGCGGGTTCCCTAGAGCCATCGCCATCGGAGGCCGGGGTGTGCCGTCACCGCGACCGTCCCTGGCGTCGTCTGTCCCATCGTGCTGTTCGTCCCCTAGTTCCGGTCACGCAGGGCGGGGTGTGCTCCCGCGGTCACCAGGTCGGCCACGGCCTCGCGCGGGTTCCGACCGCGGACGAGGCTCTCGCCGACGAGGACCGCTCCGGCGCCGGCGCCGGCGTAGGCCAGCAGGTCGTGCGGGCCGCGGACTCCGGACTCGGCGATCTTGACGACGTCGGAGGGGATGCCGGGGGCGATCCGGGAGAAGGTGTCCCGGTCGACCTCCAGGGTCTTGAGGTTGCGCGCGTTGACGCCGATGACGGTGGCGCCGGCGTCGACGGCCCGGGTCACCTCGTCCTCGTCGTGGACCTCGACCAGGGGCATGAGTCCCAGGGAGCGGGCGCGCTCGACCAGGGAGACCAGGGCCTCCTGGGGCAGCGCCGCGACGATGAGGAGGACGGCGGAGGCGCCGAAGACGCGGGCCTCCCACAGCTGGTAGGAGCTGACCACGAAGTCCTTGCGCAGGAGCGGGGTGTCGACGGCCTGGTGGACGGCCCGGAGGTCGTCGAGGCTGCCCTTGAAGCGGCGCTCCTCGGTGAGGACGCTGATGAGCGCGGCGCCCCCGGCCTCGTAGTCGCGGGCCAGGGCGGCGGGGTCGGTGATGGTCGCGAGCGGTCCCTTGGAGGGGCTCGCCCGCTTGACCTCGGCGATCACGTGGACGCCGGGACGGCGCAGGGCGGCTTCGGCGTCCTGCGGGGTGGGCGCCGACTCGGCCTGGGCCTTGAGGCGGTCCAGGGGCAGCGCCTCCTGCCGCTTCGCCAGGTCGGCGCGTACTCCGTCGAGGATCTCGTCGAGCACGCTCACCAGTTACCGCTCCCTCGTGCAGTGGTCTGTCACGGTGGTGGCTCCGGCGGGCGGGCCGCCCGCGCGGCGTGCCCGGACGCACCGCCGGCGCACCGTGTTGCTGGTCATCGTATCGACCTTCGGGGGCCGGGGGGCCGCCACCCCCCACCTGGTCCCCCGGGTTCTCCGGGGGAACGGGTGGGAAGGGGTGGCTGTGTCCGCTTGTGTCAGGGGGTGTCCGGCGGCGCGTGCCGCCGCGCCGGAATCAGATCTCGGAGATGAAGAGGCCGACCATCATCACGATCATGAAGAGGATGTAGAGGGCCGCCGGGACGAAGAGCACCACGCCGATGATGCCCATGACCTTGGCGATCTTGGACGAGGTCTCGGCGCCCCGGTAGTCGCCGGAGGTCCACTGGCTGTTGACCATGACGGCGAAGACCAGGCCGATGATGCCGATCACCGGGAAGCAGCTGATGATGCCCAGGATGTTCATGGCCAGGTGGTTCTTGGGCGGGTCGCCGGGAGGCGGGCCACCGTGGCCCGGTACGCCTCCGTAGCCGGAGGGAGGGCCGTATCCGCCGGGTGTGCCGTAGCCCCCTGGAGGGCCGTATCCCCCGGGGGGACCGTGGCCGCCGGGGGGACCGTGGCCGCCGGGGGGCAGGGCGTCGTAGCTCATGTCGGGTTCCGCTCTCGTGGGGGATGTCGGCGGGCCGGCTCGTCCCCGGCTCCACCTGTCGGGCACGGCCCTCACCGGCGTTCCGCCCGTCCGGGCCCGTGGCGCCGATGGGCGGCCGGGACGGCCGGTCTTCTTCCTTGCCGGGGGCGCCGCGCGTTCGTCGGCGCCCCTGCCCCGGAGACCGGGGACAGGGGCGCCGTGTCCCGAGCACCGCTCGTCGCGCCGCTCGCGGCGGCACGCGCTGCCGTGGGCCGGGATGCCTGCCTCAGTACGTGGCCGCGGCGCCGAAGGCGACGATGAACATCAGGAGGACGAAGAGCAGGTAGAGGACGACGCAGATGAATCCGACCAGGCCGATGATCCCCATGATCTTGGCGACCTGCGCGGAGGACTGGGCTCCCGCGTAGTCACCCGACTCCCACTTGCTGTTGACCTGGAGTGCGAAGATCAGGCCGATGATGCCGACCACGGTGCACCCGAAGATGCCCAGGATGTTGAACATCAGGTAGTTCTTGGGCGGTCCGCCCGCGGGCGGGCCTCCGTACCCCGGCGCGCCTCCGTAGCCCGCGGGCGGGCCGTAGCCACCGCTGGGCGGGCCGTAGCCGCCGGTGGGAGGTCCGTAGCTCATAGGGGTCCAACCTTCCAGGACGTGTGTGTGGTGCGTTGACTCGTACAGGGGGTCGTGGCGCTCATCCGCTCAGACGGCGGAAGTGCCCTTCTGGTTCTGGCTACCAGCCGGGGAACAGCGGTGTTCCCGGGGCGAGGAAGGAGAACCAGGGCAGGTTGCGCAGGATCCAGTGGGCGGTGATGACGATCAGGAGCAGCCACAGGAACCAGCCCGGGGTGAGCTTGGGCGGCTTCGTGGGCGGTCGGACCGTCCTGACCAGCCACAGCGTGTAGGTCACCGCGATGTAGGGGAGCAGGAGCACCAGCAGGGGGTTCATGCTGATGGCGCCGAGGAAGTCGCCGTGCGTGGCCAGGGCGATCGCGCGCATGCTGCCGCAGCCGGGGCAGAACGTGCCGGTGAGCAGCAGCCACGGGCACGTGGGGTAGTTGCCGGGCTCGTTGGGGTCCACGAAGTGCAGGAGCGTGGCCCCGGTCAGGCCGAGGACGCCCAGGCCGACGGGCCACACGACCGGGGGCAGGGCCCTGAGCCGGTGTTCGACGCGCTGGGTCCACGAGGGCGCGGCAGGCGTCTCGGGCCCGGCGGTCTCGGGTGGTTCGCTTGGGTGCACGGGACCAGCCTACGGGTTCGGGGAGGACAGGGTTCTGCCCCCGTGGCCACAGGGCGCACGGGGGCAGACACGTGCTCGGTGCGGGTGCCGACTAGTAGTACGTGGGCGTTGACGCAACGAGGAGCACGGTGCTCACGATGTAGAAGCCGATGCTCAGCACGTAGGCGATGCTGCCGAGGATGAAGGCGAGCTTCGTGAACTTCTTCGCCTGGGCCTGGGCCTGCATCGCGCCGGCCTGGTCGCCGCGGTTCCACAGGTCGTTGACCTTGGTCGCGTTGATGATCGCCGGGATGGCGAGGGGCCAGCAGCAGAAGACGGCGACGATCGCCCAGGTGAGGCCGTTGTCGGGCGGGGTGCCGCCGGGGGCGCCGTAACCGCCTCCGGGAGGCCCGTAGCCGCCGCCGGGGGGCGGGCCGGGGTTGCCGGGGGGAGGGGGACCGTAGCTCATGGTCGTACAACTTTCAGAAAGAGGACAAGGGATTTCGCACGGTGTGGAGAACACACCGGCCCGACATGGGGCAGGATCGGGTCACCGGAACGCGTACGTCACGGGCAGAAACGAATGATGCCAGACAGAGGGGACATCAGCCGACAGGCGACGACACGTTTGGCAGGTCCGGTGTGGTGAATCTACCTGCCCCATGGGACCTTCGTCCATTTTCCGTTACTCACTCGTTGTGAGCTGCGGTTTCGCGGAGGGGAGTCAGTTATTGCCCGCCGTGGCCGAGACCTTCCGGGCGGCTTCCCACGCCTCACGGGTCTGCGGGTAGGGGCGCGGCTCCTTGCGGCCGAGGCCGACCTTCTTCATGACGCCGGCGATGACGGCCAGGACGATGCTGAGGCCGAGACCGATGAGGGTCCACGTCACCAGGGCGCCGCCGAGGATGATGGCGACGGCCGCCACGGTCCAGGCCACGATCCAGGAGATGGTGAGGAACCAGGCGGAAACGGTGTTGCCGTGGTCGTCGTGGTGTTCGTCGGCCATCAGTGGTTCTCCTTCGGTTCGGCTGGCCGTGCTGCCAGCGGTGCGGGTTCGCCGGCGTCCCCGGGGCCGGCGGGGTCCTCGGACCGGCCGCCGTCGGGGGCGTCGAGTGTGGGATCGTCACCGGCATCCAGCGATTTCCACAGGTCGGCAGGTGTCTCGGCCCGGGTCGCGCGCGGTGCGGCGTCCCGATCGTACCGGGTGCCCATGCCCGGCCAGGCAGGGGCTCGTACCGCGGACAGGAGCCCGGCGAGGACCAGGAGGACGGCGCCTCCCCCGGCCATGGCGGGGCCGAGCGCGGCCAGGTGGGGCGCCGCCGCCACCTGGGCGGTGCCCGCGGCGTCAGTGGCGTTCTTCGCCACGGCCTCCATGAGGGCGTCGGGCCGTGTTGCTCCCCACACGGAGGTCAGGGCGAGGACGCCGCCCGCGGCGACGAGGGCGCCGACGAGCCGCCGGGCCCATCCGCGTGTGGCGTACAGGCCCGCGATGCCGGCCAGGCCGGCCCACCCGATGCCGCTGGGCGCGCCGGTCAGGTCGGCCCCGGTGAGTGCGACGGGGACCGGCGGGACCGGTCCGGGCGCCGTGAGCTGGCCGGTCGCCCACTGCTGTCCGGCGGCGGCGAGGAGGAGTCCGGCGCCGGCGGCCAGGCCGAGCATGGTGGCGCCGTACTCGCGCCGGACGCGGGGGGAGGTCGTGGGGGAGCTCACAGCAGTGCCCCGGCGTCGAAGCACGTGCGGTCGCCCGTGTGGCAGGCGGCGCCCTCCTGGTCGACGCGGACCAGGAGCGTGTCGCCGTCGCAGTCCAGTGCGACCGACACCACACGCTGGGTGTGCCCGGACGTGGCTCCCTTGACCCAGTACTCGTTGCGGCTGCGCGACCAGTAGGTGGCGGCGCGGGTCGTGAGGGTGCGGTGCAGCGCCTCGTCGTCCATCCAGGCGAGCATGAGCACCTCCCCGGTGTCGTGCTGCTGGACGACGGCGGGGACGAGGCCGTCCGCGGTCCGCTTGAGTCGGGCGGCGATGGCCGGGTCGAGGCTGGTGACGCTCATGTCCTCCAGGTTATGGCCGACCGTCCAGCGGTCCGCACCGGGTCGTGCCCAGCGGGGCCGGGCGCGGGGCGTCCCCTTGGGGGCGTTCGTCCGGGGCGGTTAGAGTTCGTGCGTCCTCCCGGTTCGGGTGCCGCGGGCCGTCCCCGGCGCCCGCCTCGCTCCCCCGCCCCTTCCGTCCGCCGTCTCCACCCTGGGAGTTCCGTGACCGCCGAGACCCTGTCCGCCGACCTGGCGGGCAAGCCCGCAGCGCTGACCTCGCTCGCCACCCGCTTCCCCCGGTGGGACCCCTACGCCGCGCTGCCCGCGCTCCTGGCCGACGAGCCCGCCGCCGTGCGGTTCGTGGGCCTGGGTTCGGCCCGTTACGCCTGCGAGGTGGCGGCGGCCCGGCTGCGGCGCGCGGGCATCGCGGCGAGCGCGGACCGCTCCTCGTCCGCGGAGCAGCCGCCCGCCGGCCCGGAGACGCTGGTGGTGGCGGTGTCCCTGGGCGGCGGCCAGAGGGAGCTGTACACGGTGCTGGACCGGTACGTCGCGCGGTCACCGGTGATCGTGCTGGCCCCGTCCGCGGACCTGGTGGTGGGGCACTACGCGGACCTGCTGGTGCCGCTGCACGCGGGCGAGGAGGAGAGCGGCCTGGCCTGCCGGGCCTACCAGCACGCGCTGGCGCTGCTCCTGCTGCTGGGCCACCGCCTGGGCGCCCCTGTGTCCGGGAGCAGCCAGAACTTCCCGGGGCTGCTGCGCCGGGCGGCCAACGCCGCGAAGTCGCTGCTGGCGAGTGCCCCGGAGTGGGTGCCCGAGGCGGCGCGGATCCTGGAGTCGCCGCACGGCGTGCACCTGGTGGCGCCGGACGAGCGGATGGCGTCGGCCTCGCAGGGCGTCCAGGCCCTGCGCAAGGGCCCGGTGCGGGCGGCGTACGCGTGCGAGACCGGCGAGTGGTCGCACACGGACCGCTACCTGGCGGCCGTGACGGACTACCGGGCGCTGCTGTTCGCGGGGTCGGCCTACGACGAGCGGTTCGCCGAGCACCTGGGGCACCTGCGCGGCACGTTCGTGGCCGTGGGCCCCACCCCCGGGCACGAGCGCGTGCCGGGGGCGGAGCTGACCGTCCGCTACCCGGGCGACTCCGACCCGGATGTGAGCCTGCTGGTGGAGCCGCTGGTGGCGGAGCTGCTGGCCGCCCACTGGTGGAGGGCGTCCCCCCGCTGACGGACGGTGGCGGGGTCAGGCCGAGGAGCTGACCCAGGAGGCGTACAGGTCGGCGTACACGCCGGGCCGCGCGACGAGTTCGGCGTGCGACCCGCTCTGGACGATGCGGCCGTCGTCGAAGACCAGTACCCGGTCGGCCGCCTCGGCGGTGGACAGGCGGTGTGCGATGGCCACGGAGGTGCGTCCCCGGGTGAGCCGGTCCAGGGCCCGCTGGATGCGGACCTCGGTGTGGGGGTCCACGGCCGACGTGGCCTCGTCGAGGACGAGCAGGTCGGGGTCGGCGACGTAGGCGCGCACGAGGGCGACGAGCTGCCGCTCCCCCGCCGACAGGGACTCTCCGCGCTGTCCGACCGGTGTGTCCAGGCCGTGCGCGAGGGAGTCGAGCCACTCGGAGAGGCCGAGTTCGGTGACGGCTGCCTCCAGCTCGGCGTCGGTGCTCTCGGGGCGGGCGAAGCGGATGTTGTCGCCCAGGGAGCTGTCGAAGAGGAAGCCCTCCTGCGGGACCATGACGACGCGGCTGCGCAGGGAGGAGAAGGCCACCTCGCGCAGGTCGACGCCGTCGAGGCGCACGGTGCCCCTGGCGGGGTCCATGAGTCTGGTGAGGAGTTTGACGAAGGTGGTCTTGCCCGAGCCCGTCTCCCCCACGACCGCGACCCGGGTGCCCGGGGTGATCTCGACGGCGACGTCGTCCAGGACGACGGGGCCGTCGGGGTAGGAGTAGGTGACGTCGTCGAAGGTGACCCGGACCGGGCCGCGGGGCAGGACCTTGCCGGCCTCCCCGGGGTCGGCGATGTCGGGTGCGGTGTCCAGGACGCCCAGGACCCTGCGCCACCCGGCGATGGCGTTCTGGGCCTCGTTGAAGATCTCGGTCGCCATCATCATGGGCTGGATGAACAGGGTCAGCAGGAACAGGAAGGCGATGAGCTGTCCGGCGGTCAGGTCGCCGCCCAGGCCGAGCCAGACGCCGACGAGGACCACGGCCGCGTTGCCGACCGCGGAGACGATCTCGGCGAAGGGTGAGACCGCCATGGCCAGCCGCTGGGCGCGGACCTGGGAGCGCCGGGTCCTGGTCACGGTGGAGTCGATCCGCTCCGCGGTGCGCTTCTCGGTGCCGTGGGCGCGGATGACGGCCGCGCCCATGACGGTCTCGCCGATGACGCCGAGCATGTCGCCGGTGTTCTCGCGGACCTTCATGTACGCCGAGGACAGGTGCTTCTGGAGCCAGCGGACGCCGAACAGCAGCGGCAGCACGCAGACCCACACCACGATGGTGAGCTGCCAGGAGTAGACCGCCATGAGGGCGGTGGCGACGAGGAGCTGGCCGGCGCTGACGAGCAGGAGCAGGCCGCCCCACTGCATGAAGGTGCTGATCTGGTCGACGTCGCTGGTGACGCGGGAGACCAGGGCGCCCTTGCGCTCGCTGTTCTGGGTGAGCACGGACAGGTCGTGGACGTGCCGGAACGCCTTGCGGCGCAGGGTGGCCAGGCCGGACTCGGTGGCCCGGTACAGGCGCAGGTTCATCAGGTAGGACGCGACCATGGTGACCACGAGGAGTCCGGCGCAGACGGCCACCATGCGGGCGACGAAGGCGAGGTCGGGGCCCTCCGGTCCGGAGAGCCCGTTGTCGATGATCTGCTGGACGGCGACGGGCACGACGATCTTGCCGCCGGTGGCGACGACGGCGAACACCAGGGTGAGCCAGAGGCCCTTGGCGAACTCCGGGGAGAGCCGCAGGCCGCGCCGGACCGTGCCCATGGCGGTGTCGGTGGAGCGGTGCAGGGAGAGGAGCGGGTCGGCGGCGTCGCCGGCCTCCCGCCCGGGGTCCGGTTCGGGCCGCTGGTCGGCACGGGTCTGGGCGGGTGCGCTCATCGGCTCGTCTCCTCGGTGGCGTGGTCGCCGTGCGCGGTGGCGGGCGGGGCGGGTTCGAGTGGTCCGGGTTCCTCGGGGAGGGGTTCGCGTTCGGCCTCGCCCTCGGCGGAGGCCCGTTCGTACGCGGTGACCAGCCTGGTGTAGCCGGGTGAGGCGGTGAGGAGTTCGTCGTGGGTGCCGCGGGCCAGGACGCGGCCCCGTTCCATGTAGACGACCTCGTCGGCGAGTTCGATGGTGGCGCGCCGGTAGGCGACGACGACCACGGTGGCGGCGTCGTCGCGTGCGCGCAGCCCGGCGAGGATCTGGGCCTCGACCTGCGGGTCGACGGCGGAGGTGGCGTCGTCCATGATCAGCAGCCGGGGCCGCCGGACGACGGCGCGGGCCAGGGCGAGGCGCTGGCGCTGGCCGCCGGACAGGGTGGTGCCCTTCTCCCCGAGCGGGGCGTCGAGGCCGCCGTCGAGTTCGCCGATGAAGCCGTCGGCGCGGGCCAGGCGCAGGGCGGCCCACACCTGCTCGTCGTCGATGTCGGCGCCGAGGGTGATGTTGTCGCGGACCGTGTCCTCGAACACGAAGGTGCCCTGGGGCACGAGGGCGGCGTGCCCGGAGACCTGGCCGCGGGCGAGGTCGCGGACGTCGACGCCGTCGAGGCGGATGTGGCCCGTGTCGGGGTCGACGAGGCGCATGAGCAGGGTGGTGAGCGTGGACTTGCCCGAGCCGGTGGGGCCGACGAGGGCGACGGTGCGGCCGGGGGCGATGTCCAGGTCCACTCCGTTGAGGACGGTGGTGCGGGCGGTGGTTTCCCCGTCGTCCATCAGGTCGCGGCCGCCGCCGTCGGCGTCGTAGGAGTCGGCGTAGGAGAAGGTGACGCCGCGGGCGCTCAGGGCGATGCCGCGGGGGCTGTCCTCCAGGGTCCGGTCGCCGTGCTCCATGGTGCCGCCGGATCCGAGGACGGACTGGACGCGGTCCCAGCCGACGACGCTGCGGGGCAGGTCGCCGAGGATCCACCCGAAGGAGCGGATCGGCAGGGCCAGGAGGGTGAAGAGGAAGGCGATCTGGACGAGGTCGCCGGGGTCGATGGCGCCGGTGGAGAGCCGCCACATGCCGAGGAGCAGGACGGCGAGCACGCCGAAGTTGGGCAGCGCCTCCATGACCGGGTCGAACATGGAGCGCATGCGGCCGACCTGGATGAGGGCGTCGCGGAGGCTGTGCGCGGACCGGGTGAAGCGCTCGGTCTCGGTGTCCTCCCTGCCGAGGGTCTTGACGACGAGGGCGCCGTCGAAGGACTCGTGGGCGACGCCGCTGACCTCGGCGCGCAGGGCCTGGGCCCGGGAGGCCATGGGTGAGACGCGGCGCTGGAAGACGACGTTGGCGGCGGCCAGGACGGGGAAGACGACGAAGGCGACCAGGGCGAGCACGGGGTCGGTGACGAGCATGGCCACCGCGGCGATGACGAGCATGAACACGCTGCCGACGGCCATGGGAAGCGGAGCGAGCGGCTGCCAGGCGGCCTCGACGTCGGCGTTGGCGTTGGAGAGCAGCTGGCCGGTGGGGTGGCGGTGGTGCCAGGAGAGCGGGAGTTCGAGGTACTTGCGGGCGACGGCGCGGCGGTAGCGGGCCTGCATGCGGAACTGCATGAGGGCGGCGAGCATGCGGCGCATGGCGATGCCGACGGCCTTGCCCAGGCCGACCGCGAGGAGCAGTCCGGCGGCGGTGGCGAGCGCGGCCGCGGTGGTGCTGCCCCGGGCGAAGGCGGGGAGGATGGTGGTGTCGGTGAGGTGGCCGAGGACGGAGGCCGAGCCGACGGTGACGCCGGCGTGCAGCATGGCTCCGGCGACGGCGGCGAGGAAGATCCACGGTTCGGTGCGCGCGGCGACCCACAGGACGCGCATGCCCCGTCCGAAGATCCCGGCGCCGGCGGTGTCCGCGGGGCGGTCGCCGGTCCCGGCGTCGCCGACGGGCTCCTCCGGTGGCGCGGAGCCCTCCCCGGTCCCCGGATCCCTCGTGCTGGTGCCCTGCGCCATACGCCCCCCGTTCGTCTGCCTGCCGGTTCCGCCGGCACGGCCCGGCCCCTCACGCGCCGACGCCCTCCGGGCATGCCGAAGGGGACGTGGGTGCGTGTGTCGAGCCAACCTATCCAGCGGAACCGACAAGGTTCCACCGGATTGTTTCAGCGCGGTTCGCGCCGGGGCTATTCCGGCCGGGAGGGTCCGGCGCTCGTGGGAGCGCCCGGGGGGCGGGGGACGGCGCCCGGGGCGGGCGGAGGGGTCCGGGGCGGGCGGAGGGGTCCGCGTGCGGTGGCCGGCGCACGCCGGGTGGGGTGGTCGACGGGGCGCCCGGTCCACCGGGGTGGTCCGGGCGCCGTGGCGGTCGGAGCGGCCGTCCTCCGACCGCCGGGTACTACTGGGCCGCGACCTGGTAGGTGACCAGCGCGCGGAAGGTCAGGCGGCCGGTGATGCCGTCGACCCCGATGCCGAACTCGCGCTGCGCGGCGCGGACCGCCCGCTCGGTGGCGGGGCCGTACTGGCCGTCGACGGCGAGCCCGGAGGCGATCCCCTTCTCCTTGAGGAGGACCTGGATCGCCTCGACGACGAGTCCGCGGGTGCCCGGGCCGTACTCGCCGAAGGTGCGCTCGCGCAGCAGCAGCCAGGTCTCCTCGTCGAGCGCCCCGGTCTCGACGAGGTCGTTCGGGTTGTCCCGCTGGTAGCGCTTGACCGTGTTCTCGAGGCTGAGGTTGAAGAACCGCGAGGTGGTGCTGTCCGAGCGGTAGCCGTGGTGGGCGAGCAGCTTGCGTGCGGCCGCGATGTCGACCGACCGGTCGCCCCTCACGTAGTACGGCCACGCCTCGGCCTCGATCTGGGCGACGACCTGCTCGGAGGTGCGGTTGAGGTTGTCGGCGGAGGCCGCGGGAGCGGTGGCGACGACGGCGGTGGCGGCGACCGCGGAGGCGGCGATCAGGGAGACGAAACGCCTACCAAAACCACCAAAGAAGTGCGGAAACATGCGAAAAAAGGTCCTTCCCCCGTGGGTAATGGGCACTACGGGGATCATGCTCACACGAAGCGTCGGCGTGTCGAGGCAACGCCACACGGAAACGACTACGTGTCGTCATACGGACGCGCAAGGTCCCCGGGACGTACTCGTCCCGGGGACCTTGCGCACTTCCATCCGCCGAAAAACCTCAGCGCACCGCGTGGCCCGCCTCGCGCAGGCTCCGCTTGACGTCGGCGACGGTGAACTCGCCGAAGTGGAAGACCGTCGCGGCCAGCACCGCGTCCGCGCCCGCCTCCACCGCCGGGACGAAGTGCTCGACCGCCCCCGCGCCGCCGGAGGCGATCAGGGGCACGTCCACCCGGGCCCGCGCCCCGCGGATCAGCTCCAGGTCGAAGCCGGCCCTGGTGCCGTCGGCGTCCATCGAGTTGAGCAGGATCTCCCCCGCGCCCAGCCCGGCGGCGCGCTCGCACCACTCCAGGGCGTCGATCCCGGTCCCGCGGCGGCCGCCGTGGGTGGTGACCTCGAACCCGCTGGGGGTCGGCCGGTCGCCCTCGCGCACCCGGCGCACGTCGGCGGAGAGCACCAGGACCTGGCGGCCGAAGCGCTCGGCGATCTCCTCGATGAGCTCGGGTCGGGCGATGGCGGCCGTGTTGACGCCCACCTTGTCCGCGCCCGCCCGCAGCAGGAGGTCGACGTCGTCGGCGGTGCGCACCCCGCCGCCCACGGTCAGCGGGATGAACACCTGGTCGGCGGTGCGGCGGACCACGTCGTAGGTGGTCTCCCGGTCGCCGCTGGAGGCGGTGACGTCGAGGAAGGTGAGCTCGTCCGCGCCGGCCGCGTCGTAGCCGTGGGCGAGCTCCACCGGGTCGCCCGCGTCGCGCAGGTTCTCGAAGTTGACGCCCTTGACCACCCGCCCGGCGTCCACGTCCAGACAGGGGATGACGCGCACGGCCAGGCTCACCGGACCACGTCCTCGGCGTCGCGCACCGCAGCCAGGGCGTCCTCCAGGGTGAACGCGCCCTCGTACAGCGCGGTGCCCATGATGGCGCCCTCCACCCCCAGCGGTACCAGGGTGGCGATGGCCCTCAGGTCGTCCAGGCTGGACACGCCGCCGCTGGCGACCACCGGCTTGTCGGTGCGCTCGCACACGGTGCGCAGCAGGTCCAGGTTGGGGCCCTTGAGGGTGCCGTCCTTGTTGACGTCGGTGACGACGTACCGGGCGCAGCCCTCCGACTCCAGCCGGTCCAGGGTCGCGAACAGGTCGCCGCCGTCCCGGGTCCAGCCGCGCGCGGCCAGGGTCGTGCCGCGCACGTCCAGGCCGATCGCGATCCGGTCGCCGTGCTCGGCGATGATCCTGGCGCACCACTCCGGGTTCTCCAGGGCCGCGGTGCCGATGTTGACCCGGCGGCACCCGGTGGACAGCGCGGCGGCCAGCGACTCGTCGTCGCGGATGCCGCCGGACATCTCCACCTTGACGTCCAGGCGTCCCACGATGTCGCGCAGCAGGTCGCGGTTGTGTCCGCGCCCGAACGCGGCGTCCAGGTCCACCAGGTGGATCCACTCGGCCCCGGCGTTCTGCCAGGCCGTGGCGGCCTCGAAGGGGTCGCCGTACTGGCCCCCCGAACCGGCCTTGCCCTGGACGAGCTGGACGGCCTGCCCGCCCGCCACGTCCACGGCGGGAAGCAGTTCGAGTGCGGGGGACGACGGGGTGTGCTCGCCGGTCATGAAACCTTCTCGTGCTCGGTGGGAAAACGTCGGTCAGAGGGTGGCGACCCAGTTGGCGAGCAGGCGGGCGCCCGCGTCGCCGGACTTCTCCGGGTGGAACTGGGTGGCGCACAGCGGCCCGTTCTCGACGGCGGCCACGAACGGCTCGCCGTGCTCGGCCCAGGTGACCCCGGGCTCGCGGATGCGCTCGTTGTGCGTGGAGAACTCCCATTCGCGCACCGCGTAGGAGTGCACGAAGTAGAAGCGCTCCTGCGGGCCGATCCCGGCGAAGAGCCGCGTGTCCGCGGGGGGCCGGACGGTGTTCCAGCCCATGTGCGGCACGATCGGCGCGCGCAGGCGGTCCACGGTCCCGGGCCACTCGCCGCAGCCCTCGGTCACCTGGTCCCCGGCCCTCGGGTCGGCGCGCTCCACGCCCCGGTCGAAGAGGACCTGCATCCCCACGCAGATGCCCAGGACGGGGCGGCCCCCGGCCACGCGCCGACCGATGATCCGGTCGCCGCCGGCCGCTCTGAGGCTGGACATGCAGGCGCTGAACGCGCCGACGCCCGGGACGACGAGGCCGTCCGCCTCCAGTGCGGCGTGCGGGTCGGAGGTGACGGTGACGTCGGCGCCGGTGCGCTCCATGGCGCGCTGCGCCGAGCGCAGGTTGCCGGAGCCGTAGTCGAAGACGACCACTCGTGACGGCATGGGAACTGCCCTTCCTCTACAGGTAGCCCAGTCGGAGAGCGCCGGAGGCGACGGCGAGCACGGTGCAGCCGGCCAGGGCCACGGCGATGAGCCTGTTGACCTTCCACATCGCGTAGGCGCCCCCGGCCAGGAAACCGCCCAGCACGACGAGGGCGATCCCCCACAGGTCGGTGTCCATCTACAGGGCGCCCTTGGTGGAGGGGATGCCGCTGACGCGCGGGTCCTTCTCCGTGGCGGAGCGCAGGGCGCGCGCCAGTGCCTTGAACTGGCACTCCACGATGTGGTGGGCGTTGCGCCCGTAGGGGACGCGCACGTGCAGGGCGACCCGCGCCTGGGCGACGAAGGACTCCAGGATGTGGCGGGTCATGGTGGTGTCGTAGTCGCGGCCGATGATCGGCGCCATGCCCTCGGGTTCGCTGTGGACCAGGTAGGGGCGGCCGGAGACGTCGACGGTCACCTCGGCCAGTGCCTCGTCGAGGGGCACCTTGGCGTCGGCGAAGCGGCGGATGCCGGCCTTGTCGCCGAGCGCCTCCCGGAAGGCCGCGCCCAGGGCCAGGGCGGTGTCCTCCATGGTGTGGTGCGAGTCGATGTGCAGGTCGCCCTCGGTGCGCACGGTCAGGTCGAACAGGCCGTGCTTGGCGAGCTGGTCGAGCATGTGGTCGAAGAAGCCGACGCCGGTGGAGACGTCGGCGACGCCGGTGCCGTCCAGGTCGATCTCGACCAGGACCTTGGTTTCCTTGGTTGCGCGTTCGACGCGCCCGATACGGCTCATGGTGACTCTCCCGGTGGTTCTGGCGGGTGCGGTGGGGCGGGGCCGGCGGCCGGCGGGTCCCGGAGGCGCGGTCAGCGGCCGGTCGCGCGGAGGAGCGCTGCCCGGAAGGCGGCCATCTCCTCCGGGGTGCCGACGGTGACGCGCAGCCAGCCCGGCGGACCGACCTCGCGGATGAGGACCTGCTGGTCGAGCATCGCCTGCCACACCTCGGTGCGGTCCTCGAACTCACCGAACAGGACGAAGTTCGCGTCGGAGTCGGCCACGGCGAAGCCGTGCTCGCGCAGCCAGGCGACGGCGGCGTCGCGTTCGGCGCGCAGGTCGTCGACGGCGCCGAGGAGTTCGTCGGAGTGGTCGAGCGCGGTGAGCGCGACCGTCTGGGTGACGGCGGACAGGTGGTAGGGCAGGCGGACCAGCTGGAGGGCGTCGACCACGGCCGGGTGCGCGGCCAGGTAGCCGACGCGGGCCCCGGCCAGGGCGAACGCCTTGGACATCGTGCGCGAGACGATCAGCCTGGGGTGGTCGGCCAGCAGGGTGAGCGCGCTGGGCGTGCCCGTGCGGCGGAACTCGGCGTAGGCCTCGTCCACGACCACGACCCCGGGCGCCGCGTCGGCGACGCGCGCGATGTCGGCGATGTCCAGGGCCGTGCCGGTGGGGTTGTTGGGCGAGGTGAGGAAGACCACGCTGGGCCGGTGCTCGGCGATCGCGGCCAGGGCCGTGTCGGTGTCGATCCGGAAGTCGGCGTCGCGCGGCACGGACACCCATCCCGTCCCGGTGCCCCGGGAGATGATCGGGTGCATCGAGTAGGACGGCTCGAAGCCCATGGCGGTCCTGCCCGGCCCTCCGAAGGCCTGGAGGATCTGCTGGAGGACCTCGTTGGACCCGTTGGCAGCCCACACGTGGGCGCCGGTCAGACCGTGGCCGAGGTAGGAGGCCAGGCCCTCGCGCAGGCGGACCGCGTCCCGGTCGGGGTAGCGGTTGAGGCCCAGCGCGGTGGCGGCCACGGCGTCGGCCAGGGCCCTGGCGAGGCGGGGCGAGGGCGCGTGCGGGTTCTCGTTGGTGTTGAGGACCACCGGCACGTCCAGTTGGGGCGCCCCGTAGGGCGAGCGCCCCCGCAGGTCGTCGCGGAGTGGCAGGTCGTTCAGTGTGAAGCTCACGGGTTCCACGCTCATGGTCGGTTGTGGGCGGGCGGGTGTGCGGGGCTCCCGCGGCCTGTGCGGCCGCGCGGTCCCCCTGTCCCCTCCCGCCGGGCGGTCGGCCGCAGGGCTCAGGCCGTCACCGGGTTCGTGCGCGCGGCGACGGCCTCGCCGTGCGCGGGCAGGTCCTCGGCGTCGGCCAGGGTGATGACGTGGTGGGCGACGTCGGCCAGCGCGTCGCGGTCGTAGTCCACGATGTGCACCCCGCGCAGGAAGGTCTGCACGCTCAGGCCGCCGGAGTGGCAGGCGCAGCCGCCGGTGGGCAGCACGTGGTTGGACCCGGCCGCGTAGTCGCCGAGGGAGACCGGTGAGAAGTCGCCGACGAAGACAGCCCCCGCGTTGCGCACGCGCGCGGCCCGCGCGGGGGCGTCCACGGTCATGATCTCCAGGTGCTCGGCGGCGTAGGCGTCCACGACCGCGAGCCCGTGTTCGAGGTCGTCCACCAGGACGATGCCGGACTGCGGACCGGACAGGGCCTCGCGGACGCGGCCGCTGTGCTTGGTGGCGGCGACGCGCCGCTCCAGGTGCCCGGTGACGGCGTCGGCGAGCGCCTCGTCCGGGGTGACCAGGACCGAGGCCGCGACGACGTCGTGCTCGGCCTGGCTGACGAGGTCGGCCGCGACGTAGTCGGCGTTGGCGGTGGAGTCCGCCAGGATCGCGATCTCGGTGGGGCCCGCCTCGGCGTCGATGCCGATGACGCCCTTGAGCAGGCGCTTGGCCGCAGCCACCCAGATGTTGCCCGGACCGGTGACCATGTCGGCGCGCCGGCACCCCTCGGCGCCGTAGGCGAACATGGCGATGGCCTGGGCGCCGCCGACCGCGTAGACCTCGTCCACGCCCAGCAGGGCGCACGCGGCGAGGATGGTCGGGTGCGGCAGCCCGCCGAAGTCGCTCTGCGGCGGTGAGGTGACCGCCAGGGAGCGCACCCCCGCCTCCTGGGCGGGGACGACGTTCATGATGACGCTGGAGGGGTAGACGGCCCGGCCGCCCGGCACGTAGAGGCCGACGCGGTCGACCGGGATCCACTTCTCGGTGACGGTGCCGCCCGGGACGACCTGGGTGGTGTGGTCGGAGCGGCGCTGGTCCCGGTGGACCTTGCGGACGCGGCGGATCGACTCCTCCAGCGCGGCGCGCACGGCCGGGTCGAGACCGGTCAGGGCCCCCTCGATCGCCTCGGCGGGCACGCGGATGTCGGTGAGCCGGACGCCGTCGAAGCGCTCGGTGAGCTCGATCAGCGCCTCGGTCCCCCGATGGCGCACGTCCTCGCAGATGGGACGTACGCGGTCGGCGGCGGCCGCCACGTCCAGTTCCGCGCGCGGAAGGGCTTCGCGCGGGTCGCCTTGGGTGCCTCGGAGGTCGATTCGACTGATCACGGGCCCAGTCTAGGGGGCCTCGCGCATTCGGTGGGCTGCGGCGTCCGGATGATGGACACCACACCTTCGCGACCGGCGGGTACGCGATCGCGGCGACCCGGGCCGACAACCACCGCAAATACCGCGAATAAGTGTCGCCTAACTTTGGGACACCTAACCTAATTTGACTTCAGAAAGGCTTGCCTAACAATGAGCGACACGTTTTGGCGCGTTTCGTAAAACTCTTATCGATGAGTTATCGTAGGGCCATGACTTCGAACAAGAGCAGCGATATCGGCCTTTCCAAGTTCCACCGCCTCCTGGTCGACCAGGTACGGCACGAGTTCACGGCCTCGCACCAGTACGTCGCCATCGCCGCCTGGTTCGACGACCAGGACCTGCCCCAGCTGGCGCGGGTCTTCTACGAGCAGTCCCTGGAGGAGAGGGACCACGCGATGATGATCGTGCGGTTCCTTCTCGACAGCGACATCCAGTTCGCGCTCCCCTCCGTGGACGAGATCGAGACCGATTTCTCCACCCCCCGCGACCTGGTCGCCCTGGCCCTTCGCCAGGAGCGCGAGGTGACCGACCAGTTCCAGAGACTGGCCAAGGTCGCCCGCGACGAGGACGACTACACGGGCGAGCAGTTCCTCCAGTGGTTCATCCAGGAGCAGACCGAGGAGGTCGCCAAGATGTCGACGCTCCTCAACGTGGTGGACCGCGCCCAGGGCAACCTGTTCGACGTGGAGACCTTCGTGGCCCGCGACATGCCCAGCGAGGACAACGGGAGCCAGGGCGCTCCCGGCACCGCGGGCCCCGCGGTCTCCTGACCGGCGCGGCCCTCCGGCCACGCGGCCGCCCGGTGGGCGGCCGCCTCCCGTGCGGCCCGGGGCCCGGACGCCCGTTCCCGAGGGGGGAGCCGGGAGCCGGCCCCGGGCCGTACGCGCGCCCGGACGCGTTCCGGTGTTCGGCCGAGGCCGAGCCGGGATTCCCCCGGGCCGTACGCGCGCCCGGACGCGCCGACCCGCGCGACGCCGTCGCCCCGCCGGGAGGGAGGCATACTGGGGGCATGCCCGTGGCACTGCCGATCTTCCCGTTGAACACCGTCCTGTTCCCCGGTATGACCGTTCCCCTGCACGTCTTCGAGCGGCGGTACCGGGCCCTGGTCTCGGAGCTGCTCGGCCCCGCCCTCGCCCAGAGCGAGGTGACCGGGCACGACCGGGGACCGCGCCGGTTCGGCGTGGTGTGGATCGAGCTGGGACACGAGGTGGCCGCCGAGTCGGGCCAGGGCGCGGGCGGGGCCGACACCGGGGTGCCGACGATCGGCGGTCCGGGGACCTCGCTCCCCAGGGTGGCCGCCACCGGCTGCACAGCCCTGCTGCGCAACGTGCGCACCTACGACGACGGGCGCTACGACCTGGTGGTCGAGGGGGGCGCCCGGTTCGCGGTCACCGACCTGGCCGAGGTGGACGCCTCCTCCCCCGAGGTGTACTCGACCGCCTCGGTGTCGTTCCTGCCCGAGCCCCTGGGTCCTGACGCCGACGAGCACGCCGAGCACGTACGGGACCTGTTCGGGACCTACTCCCAGCGGTTGGCGTCGATCGGGATGTCGCCGGACTCCGCGCCGGAACTGCCCAAGGACCCCATCGCCCTGTCGTACTCCGTGGCCGCGTCGGTCGTGCTGGACCAGTCCGAGAAGCAGCGGATGCTGGAGGCGGAGGACGCCGCGACACGGCTGGCGGTGGCGGCCAGGTTCCTGCGCCGGGAGAACCGCATCGTGGCGGCCCCCACCCTCCCCAACCTGCCCGCGGGCCCCTTCCTCAGCAACGGCGTCTCCTTCAACTGACCCGGGGCGGGGCGATCCGCACCCCGCCACCGGGGCCCGCCCCTCCCCGCAGGTCCCCTCGTGGGGCGCGCGGGTCCGGGTCTAGCCTGCTGTACGGACAGGTGCGGCCGGCGCGGCCCGCCCGGGACCGGCCCGGACGCTTCGCGCGGACCGTCGACGCACATCCGCGCGCTCGCGCGCAGACAGGAACCAGGAATTCCGATGAGCGGAAAAGCCACACCCGCGACCGTGGCCGCCGGGCGGACCAAGACCACCTACACCCTGCACCCCTACGAGGTGGACGGCGGCTCGGAGGGGAGCTCCTACGGCGCCGACGCCGCCGACGCGCTCGGGGTGCCCCGCGAGCACGTCTTCAAGACTCTGATCGCCGAGGTGGACGGGGTGTTCACGGTGGGGGTCGTCCCGGTGAGCACCTCGCTCGACCTCAAGGCGCTCGCCGCCGCGGTCGGCGGCAAGAAGGCCGCCATGGCCGACCCCGACAGGGCCGAGAGGATCACCGGCTACGTCAGGGGCGGGATCAGCCCGCTGGGCCAGCGCAAGCGGCTGCGGACGGTGATCGACTCCTCGGTGACGGACCTGGCCTCCGTCTACGTCTCGGCGGGGAGGCGCGGCCTGCAGATGGAGCTGCGCCCGAACGACCTGATCGCGCTCACCGAGGCGGTCACCGCCCCGATCTGCGCCGGCTGACACCGGTCCGGCCACGGGCGGCGGCCGGCGCGGGGGCGGGGCGCGGCGACGCACCGCAGCGGACTGCCACGTTCCCTCCCCGCCGGGGCCGACGTCCGGGAAGGCCCGCGGAGGGGCTGTTGCCGGGCTACCTACCCGAGGGTAGCTTTGTGAAATGGGCAACACATCCCCCTTCTCCTCCGTTCCCGGTATGTTCACCCACCGCGTCGCCGAGTCCGGTGACGCCGTGGCGTTCAGCCATCCCGTCCCCGACCCGAGCGGCGCTCCCGAGAAGTGGGAGACCCTCACCTGGTCCCAGACCCTCGACCGCGTGCGCGACCTCGCGCTGGGCCTGCACTCCCTGGGAGTGACCTCCCAGGCGCGGTGCGCCATCGCCTCCGGCACCCGGATGGAGTGGATCCTCGCCGACCTGGCCATCCTCTGCGCCGGCGGCGCCTCCACCACCGTCTACCCCTCCAGCACCCCGCCCGACTGCGCCTACATCCTCTCCGACTCCGGCAGCATGGTGGTCTTCGCCGAGGACGCCGCACAGGTCGCCAAGCTCGTCGACCAGCGGGCGCAGATCCCCGGCGTGTCCAAGGTGGTCGTCTTCGACGGCGACGGGGACGGCGACTGGGTCATCACCCTGGACGAGCTGTCCGCCCTGGGCGCGGAGCTCCGGGAGGAGAGACCCGGCCTGTTCGACGCACTCGTCGCGGCGGTCCGGCCCGACCACCTGGCCACCCTCATCTACACCTCCGGCAGCACCGGAAGGCCCAAGGGCGTGCGCCTGGACCACTCCAACTGGCTGTACGAGGCCCAGGCGGTCCAGGACCTGGACGAGGAGCTGCGCGGGCAGGGCTGGGAGATGCTCACCCCCGACGACGTCCAGTACCTGTGGCTGCCCCTGTCCCACGTCTTCGGCAAGCTCATGCAGGTCAGCCAGTTGCGGATCGGTTTCAGGACCGCCGTGGACGGCCGGGTGGACAAGATCGTGGACAACCTGGCGATCGTGCAGCCCACCTTCATGGCGGCCGCGCCGCGCATCTTCGAGAAGGTGTACAACCGGGTCGTCATGCAGGCCGCGGAGGGCGGCGCCGCCAAGTACCGGATCTTCCGGTGGGCCGCGGGGGTCGCGGACCGGGTCGCCCGCGAGAAGGAGGAGGGGCGGACGCCCACCGGCCTGTTGGCCGTCCAGCACCGGGTGGCGGACCGGCTCGTGTTCTCCAGGCTGCGGGCGCGCTTCGGGGAGCGCCTCAAGTTCTTCGTCTCCGGCAGCGCCCCGCTCTCCCCCGAGATCGGCCGGTTCTTCTACGGGGCCGGAATCCTCATCCTGGAGGGCTACGGCCTCACCGAGACCAGTGCGGGCACGTTCCTCAACCGGCCGGGTTCGGTCCGGTTCGGCACCGTGGGCCTGCCCATGCCCGGCACGGAGGTCAAGCTCGCCGAGGACGGCGAGATCCTCATCCGCGGCGGGTGCGTGATGCGCGGCTACCACAACCTGTCCGGCGCCACCGAGGAGGCGCTCGGCCCGGACGGATGGTTCGCCACCGGCGACATCGGCGTCCTGGAGGGCGGACACCTGCGGATCACCGACCGCAAGAAGGAGCTCATCAAGACGTCCGGCGGCAAGTACGTCGCGCCGCAGGGGATCGAGAGCCGCTTCAAGGCGCTGTGCCCCTACGTGAGCAACCTGGTCGTGCACGGCGACAGGCGCCCCTACTGCACCGCGCTGGTGGCCCTGGACCCCGAGGCCGTCGGCGTGTGGGCGGCCGAGAACGGACTGGGCCACCTCGACTACACGGCACTGACCGCGGAGCCCCGGGTGCGGCAGATGGTCCAGGAGGCCGTCGACGAGCTGAACAGGGGTCTGCCCCGGCACGAGACGGTCAAGAGGTTCACCGTCCTCCCCCACGACCTGACCGTGGAGGAGGGCGAGATCACCCCCAGTCTCAAGATGAGGCGGAGGACGATCGAGGCCAAGTACCGGCACCTCCTCGACGCCATGTACGAGGACTCGGTCCGGCCCCTCTGAGGCGCACGCGGCCGGGGGTCAGCGCCCGGTGCCCTCCGGTCCGGACGGGTCGCGTTCGACCGCGACCGGCGCACCGCGGGCGGGGGGCGCCGGGGGCCGACCGCCGTCCTGCGGCGTCCGGTCCCCGCCCTCCTGCCCGACGGCCCCCTCCGCCGCCCCCTCGGGCGGCGCGGGAGGGGGCGGGGGGACGCCGGGCAGGTCGCGGCGCACGATGCTGACCGCGTCGAGCAGGCCGTACTGGAGCACGAACACGAAGGGCCAGGCCACCAGGAACGCGGTCGCGTCCAGGTGGAGCCCGGTCACGACCGTCGCGCCGGACTCCGCCGCCCCGACGGCGGCGTGGACCCCGCCGTCCAGTGCCACCCCGACGCGCCAGGTGAGCAGGGCGCCCGCGACCGCGCCCAGGAAACCCGCGACCAGGACGGCCAGGCGCAGGTCCTGGAGGCGTCGCCGGGCCAGCGGGAACTGGACCATGTAGGCCGCGTACCCGGTGGCCAGGCCGGCGAGCGCGGTCATGACGACGAAGTAGCCCTCACCGGCGAACACGTCCTCGGTGGTGCCGGTGAAGACCTGCCCGTCGCCCAGCGCGGTGCCCTCCGCGCGGGGCGCGAACTGCCACCACACCAGGCCCAGCAGCGCGCCCAGCAGAACCAGGGCCCCGAAGACGCACGCCCCCACGGCCAGCTGTCGTAGCGGCGCCGCCCCGTCCGCGCGGTTCTGCTCCGTCATCTCCCCAACTCTCCTCACCCCGTCCCGGTCCCACCCCGGAAAACCAGTGGATACAGGGCATAGCCGGAACGGAGAATACCGGCATGAGCGACGAGAACAGCCCTCCGGCCGCACCCGCGCCCCGGCGTGTCGATCCTCCCCTGGCGGCCGACGAGCGCACCATGCTCACCAGTTATCTGGACAGGCAGCGCGCCACGGTCCACCTCAAGTGCGCCGGTCTGGCCTCGGAGCTGTCGGGGGCGGCTCCCCTCCCCACCTCTCCGCTGATGACCGCGGGCGGCCTCGTGTCCCATCTGCGGTGGGTGGAGGCGTTCTGGTTCGAGGTGGTGATGCTCAACCAGGCCGACCGGGCGCCGTACTCGCTGGAGGACCCGGACGCCGAGTTCCGCGTCGGCGCCGAGCTGCCGCTCACGGGGCTGCTCGACGACTACGCGGCCCAGTGCGCGCGCTCGCGCGAGATCACCGCGAGGCTGGAGCTGGGGGCGTCGGCCCGCCGTTCGCGGCCGCAGCCGACCCTGCGCTGGGTGCTCCTGCACATGATCGAGGAGACCGCCCGCCACAACGGGCACCTGGACGTCCTGCGCGAACTCGCCGACGGCGTGACCGGGCAGTAGGACAGGGCCGGGGCGCGCCCCCGGAGCCCACCCCGTCCCCGGTCACCCGAACCGGGGCCGGCGCCTCCGGAAATGCGCTGGCGCGCGAGGGGCGCCGACCGGACAATACGGGGATGAACGACGAGAACGTCCCCCTGACCGCCCCCGGCCGCGTCGATCCGCCCATGGCGGCCGACGAACGCACCATGCTCACGACGTGGCTGGAGTGGCACCGCGCCACGGTGCACGCCAAGTGCGTGGGCCTGTCCCCCGGGCACGCCTCCGCCACCCCGCTTCCGACGTCGCCGCTGATGAGCGTCGGCGCCGTGGTCTCGCACCTGCGCTGGGTGGAGCACGCCTGGTTCGAGAAGCTCCTGATGGGCCTGCCCGAGAACGGGCACGCGACCCCCGGGGACCCCGACGCCGAGTGGCGGCGCGGCAGTGAGCTCCCCCTGTCCCTGCTGCTCGACGAGTACGAGGAGCAGTGCGCGCGCTCGCGCGAGATCACCGCGGGGCTCGACCTGGACGCGGTGGCCGCCACCGCCCGGAAGGACGAGGAGCCCACCACCCTGCGCTGGGTCCTGGTGCACATGATCGAGGAGACCGCCCGCCACAACGGGCACCTGGACCTGCTGCGCGAACTCGCCGACGGGGTGACCGGCGAGTAGTGCGGGGCCGGGGCCGGACCGCGGAGGGCCCGTGCCGACCGCTGGAAACCCAGGGTCGTGTCCACGGGCCCCCGGCGTCCCCGGCTCAGAGGCCGGCGTCCTCCCCGGGGTCCGGCTCCGGGGCGGTGTCCTCCTCGGCCAGGATCAGGTAGAGGTTGCGCCGCGCCTCGGCCAGGAGCCGCTTGGCGCGGTCCAGCTGGTCGTCGGTGCCCGCCTGGGCGACCTGGGCGGCGGCCGCCGCCAGCTGGTACGCCAGGCCGCCGATCTCCTCGTAGCGGGACCGGCTGTCCGCATGGGCGTCCGCACCCGCCTCCCAGGGCGGGGTGAGCCCGGCGCCGTTCTCGTCCAGGTAGGCGATGCCCTCCTCGGTGAGCCGGTAGGGGCGGCGGCGCCCCTCCCCCTCCTCCTGTGCGACCAGGCCCTCGTCCTCCAGCTGCTGGAGCATCGGGTAGACGGACCCGGGGCTGGGCCGCCACATGCCGCCGCTGCGGTCGCGGCCCTCGCGGATGATCTCGTAGCCGCTGCGCGGCTCCTCGGCGATGAGCAGCAGGATGCCGGTGCGGACGTCGCCGCGCCGGGCCCGGCGCCCGTCGCCGCGACCGCCCCGGTGGCCGCCGGGACCGTGCCCGAAACCGCCGAACGGGCCCCCGAAGGGGACTCCCGCCCCTCCCCAGGGTCCGCCTCCCGGCGGGACTCCGGGAGGCGGCGGGGGCGGCGGCGGTCCGAACTGCGCCCGGTCGCCGCCGTGCTCGTGTCCGTACTCGTGCGGGTGGGGGTGCGGGTGGGGGCCCTGGTGTGCGTCGGCCGGGTGCCGGTCCCAGGGACGCCGCGCACGCTCGGAGCGTCCGCCGCGTGCGTTCCAGGACCAGGGGCCGGGAAGTGCCATGGCGCTCATGCTGTTCTCCTTCTATCGATACAGAGAGACTGTCTACTCTGTTCTGATAGCTCAAAGATATATCGTTAACTCTCTTCCGGCAAGTCCCGGACACAGAAGAATCCCCGTGGGCCGCACAGCGCGGCTCACGGGGATCCTGGTCGCTCGGGGTCAGTAGTCGACCGCGTACGCCCCCAGCAGGCTCTTCACCTCGCCGTTGAACTCCGGGGAGATCCGCACCGAGTAGCGGTCCACGGCGTAGATCCTCGACCGGACCGGGTTGTCCACCCTGATCCGCACCGGCGTCGCCCCCTGGTGGCTGGCCAGCACCTGGCGCAGGTCGACGACCAGGTCCGGGGTGAGGCGCTTCTCGTCCACGGTCAGCAGCACCGGCGGCTCACCCTCGGTGATGTGCGAGATGTCCAGGATCGACATCTCCGAGGCGAACATCGACCACGTGCCGTCCCGGTCGTTCAGGCGGCCCTTGACCGTGACCGCCGTGTCCTCCAGCAGGGCCTCCACGTACAGGGGGTAGGTCTTGGGGAAGAACAGCACCTCCATGGAGGCGTCCAGGTCCTCCACCGTGGCGATGGCCCACTGGTTGCCCGCCTTGTTGGTGCGCTTGTCCACCTTGGAGATCAGGCCGGAGATCCGCACCTCACCGCGTTCGCGGCCCAGGTCACCGGCGACGATCTGCGCGATGGACGTGTCCCGCGACCGCGCCAGGACGCGCTCCGCCCCCGCCAGCGGGTGGCTGGACACGTACAGGCCCAGCATCTCCCGCTCGAACGCCAGCTTGGTCTTGCGGTCCCACTCCTCGTCCCCCCAGTTGATGTTGAGGCCGATAGGGGTGGAGTCGCCGCCCTCCTCCGCACCGCCGAACAGGTCGAACTGGCCGTGCGCCTCCTGCTTCTTGGAGCTGATCATGCCGTCGACCGCGGTCTCGTGGTGGCGGTACAGCTCACGCCGCGGCTGGCCGAGCGAGTCGAACCCGCCCGCCTTGATCAGCGACTCGATGACCCTCTTGTTGCAGGCCGCCAGCTCGATCTTGGCCAGGAAGTCGGTGAAGGACGTGTACTTGCCCTTCTCCGTGCGGGTCTTGACGATGGAGTTGACCACGTTGGCGCCGACGTTGCGGACCGCGCCCATGCCGAAGCGGATGTCCTTGCCCACCGGTGTGAAGCGCAGACCCGACTCGTTGACGTCCGGGGGGAGCACCTTGATGCCCTGTGCCCGGCACTCCGCCAGGTAGACCGCCATCTTGTCCTTGTCGTCACCCACGGACGTGAGCAGCGCCGCCATGTAGGCAGCGGGGTAGTTGGCCTTGAGGTAGGCGGTCCAGTAGGAGACGAGCCCGTACCCGGCGGTGTGTGACTTGTTGAACGCGTAGCCGGAGAAGGGAAGCATGACGTCCCACAGGGCCTGGATGGCCTCCTGTGAGAAGCCCCGCTCTTTGGCCCCCTCGAAGAACTTGACCTCCTCCTTCTCCAGGGCCTCCTTCTTCTTCTTGCCCATCGCGCGGCGCATGAGGTCGGCGCCGCCCAGCGTGTAGCCGGCCAGCTGCTGGGCGATGGCCATGACCTGCTCCTGATAGACGAGCAGGTGGAAGGTCTCTCCCAGAATCGGCTCCAGGGCGTCCTTCAGCTCCGGGTGGATCGGGGTGACGTCCTGGCGCCCGTTCGACCGGTCGGCGTAGTCGTTGTGCGCGTTCGCGGCCATCGGACCGGGACGGTACAGGGCGAGTACAGCGGCGATGTCACCGAACTTCTTCGGTTCCATCCGCTTGAGCAGGTTGCGCATCGCGCCGCCGTCCAGCTGGAACACGCCCAGGGTGTCACCGCGTGCGAGGAGCTTGTAGGCCTTGGGGTCATCCAGGGGGAGCGTGGGGAGATCGATGTCGATCCCGTCGGCCTCCTTGATGTTCTTGACCGCGTCGTCGATGACCGTCAGGTTGCGCAGGCCCAGGAAGTCCATCTTGAGCAGGCCCATCTCCTCGCACTGAGGAAAAGGGAATCCCGTGATGATGGCCCCGTCGTTGTCCCGCTTGTGCAGCGGAATGACGTCGAGCAGGGGCTCCTTGGACAGGATGACGCCCGCCGCGTGCACGCCGGTGCCGCGGGTCAGTCCCTCGATGCCGCGCGCGGTCTCCATCACCTTGGCGACCTGGGGGTCGTTGTCGACCAGGCTGCGGAGCTCGGTGGTCTCGCCGTACCGCTCGTGCTCGGTGTTGAACACCGCTTCGAGCGGGATCTCCTTGCCTCCGACCGCGGCCGGGAACGCCTTGGTGATCTGGTCGCCCACCGAGTAGGGCATGCCCAGGATACGGGTGGAGTCCTTGATCGCGGCCTTGGCCTTGATGGTGCCGAAGGTGAGGATCTGCGCGGTGGACTCCTCGCCGTACAGCCGCGTGACGTACTCGATCATCTCCCCGCGCCGACGCTCGTCGAAGTCCAGGTCGACATCGGGCATGGACACGCGCTCGGGGTTGAGGAACCGCTCGAACAGGAGGCTGTGCTCGATCGGGTCGAGATCGGTGATGCCCAGGATGTAGGCGATCATCGACCCGGTGGCGGACCCACGTCCAGGCCCCAGGGCGATCTTGCTCTTGCGCGCGTACTGGCAGATGTCGGCGACCACGAGGAAGTAGGCGGGGAAGCCCATCTCGTTGATGATGCCCAGCTCGTACTGGATCCGTTTGTGGACCTCCTCGTCAGCGCCGCCCGGGAAACGGGTGGGGATGAGCCGCTCCACCTCCTTGGCCAGCCAGGAGGCCTGCGTCTCGCCGTCGGGCACGGGGAAGACCGGCATCAGGTCGCGTTCGGCGAAAACGTTGTCGTAGGCGTTGGGATCGACGCGCTCGGCGATGAGCAGGGTGTTCTTGCACCCCTGCTTCCACTCGTCGAAGTCGAGGATGCCGCGCATCTCGTCGGCGGTCTTGAGGTAGTAGCCCGAGCCGTTGAACCGGAACCGGGTGGGATCGTCCAGGTTCTTGCCCACGCCCACCGCCAGCAGGGCGTCGTGCGCCGCCGCCTGGTTCTCGTACACGTAGTGGGAGTCGTTGGTGACCAGCGGCGGGATGTTCAGCTCGCGGCCGACCTTGAGGAGGCCGTCGCGGACCTCCTTCTCGATGCTCACACCGTGGTCCATCAGCTCCAGGAAGACGTTGTCCCGGCCGAAGATGTCCTGGAGGCCGGCAGCGTACTCGATGGCCTCCTTCTCCTGGCCCAGCCGCAGCCGTGTCTGCACGCCGCCGGACGGGCAGCCCGTGGAGACGATGATGCCCTCGTTGTACTCCTGCATGAGCTCCAGGTCCATGCGGGGCTTCATGTAGTAGCCCTCCATGGACGCCAGCGAGGACATCCGGAAGAGGTTGCGCAGCCCGGTCTCGTTCTGCGCCAGCATCGTCATGTGGAGGTAGCGGCCGCCGCCGGAGATGTCCTTGCCGCCCTCGGAGGACACGTCGTCCGACCCGCTGGAGCGACCCCAGAACACACGCTTCTTGTGGAACCGCGACTCGGGCGCCACGTACGCCTCGATGCCGATGATCGGCGTGACCCCGGTCCCCTTGGACTGCTGGTAGAACTCGTAGGCGCCGAACATGTTGCCGTGGTCGGTCATGGCGACCGCCGGCATCCCCAGCCTCGCCGCCTCCTTGAAGAGGGGCTTCAGCTTCGCGGCCCCATCGAGCATGGAGTACTCGGTGTGGACGTGCAGATGTGCGAAGGAGTCGGCCATGGTTCGGGTGCCCCCATGAGGGTCGTAGGTCGGGTGGTATCTCCCGAGCCTACGACTTTCCCACGACGCTCGTGCCCCCCTGTGGACAACCGCGCCCCGGGCATGGGAACTGCCCGGGGCACGTCCTGTCAGGTGTTGGGTCCACCCGGACACTGGCAGTCCGACTGGTGCTCATCACAGTCTCGGCAGACTTCTCCAGAAGCTCTCATAGGAAACCCATCCAATTCTCAGGTCGGGTGAGGTTCGCCATGAAGGTCGGCCCCACAGGTCCACAGTCGGATCACCGTGAGGGCGTAGGAAGATTCGTACTCACGGCTGCCGTAACGATGCCCGGGCGAGAAGCGGCGGACACCGGCGAACCGCTCACAATGAGGGATCCGAGAACACGGTCGAGCACAGGGGTTTCGGGCGTTTCGGCCGCCTGCTCACAGGACGGCTGTGACCGGAACCCCCGCTCCGGCCCCGCGTCCCCGATGGCTGACATGAGCCTCCTGGGAAAACCGACGCAGACCGTCCGACGGCCGCATGTCTCCGGTCACCGGGGTATCGGAAGGGGTCAGCTCCGCCCGGCGGACCGGAGGAAGGCTCTCCACTCCCCTGAGCCGAAGGAGAAGTGGCCCAGCCCGGGGTTCTGGGAGTCCCGCAGGTGCATGTGGCGGCCGGTCTCGGCAACCTCCACGCAGTTACCGCCCTGGGCACTGCTGTACGAGGACTTCCACCACTGCGGCTCCGTGGTGAAGGGGGTCTCGCTCATGCATCTCCCATGTACTTCTTGATCATGTCGACCGAACACGACGGGGGCAGCGCCGCACCGCAGAGAGCAAGGAAGCGCAACCGGGCCGGCCGCACCTCGTCGGTCACCATGGTGATCGACGCGTTGCCCGGGCCCTCAACGTACAGGGCGGATTCCCCCTCCGGCAGATCGAGAATCGAGTGCGAACCGTCGATCGCCGGATGTCCACCTGCCTCGAACGGCATGACAAGCAGGTTCACCCTTGGCTGGCTCGCTGCCTCTATCAGTCGTTGCATCTGCTGTGCCATCACGGCGGCCGTACCGATACGGCGCCTGAACACCGCTTCGTCCACCACGAAGAACAGGTGGGGAGGTTGCTGCCGGTCGAGAATCTTCTGCCGCCGCATGCGTGCGGCCACGAGCCCGGCTATCTCCGTTTCACGCGGTGCGGGGAAGAGGCACTCGGTCAGCGACTGAGCATACGCCTCCGTCTGGAGCAGTCCTGGGACGGTCTGAGCGTCATAACTGTGAATCACCGTAGCTTCCGCTTCAAGGACCGCGTAGGGCCTGAACCATGGCGGATACAGGTCGTTGGCGCTCTCCAGCAGGGGCAGTATCCGGCTCAGGGCGCCCCCGGTGTTCAGCGCCTCGTCGCAGCACTCGGTGAACCGGGAGGTGACCTTGTCCCCCTCCCGGCTCTCCACCGGCGAGCGCTTGGCGGTCTCCACCATGGAGACCATGGACTTCGAGTACGGGATGAGTTCTGCGAGCTGGGCCTGGGTCAGCCCGGCGGCCTCGCGGTGACGCTTGAGCTCGGTGGCGTAGTACCTCAGAGCCAGTGAAGCCGGGCGCTGCTCGGCCTCGGGCTCCTCTTCCGGGACGAGGTGCAGGTCGGTCATGCGAACGCTCCGGAGTGGGCGAGGGGAGAACGAACGGTGCCGACCAGCAGAAGTCAGCTTGCCCAGCGTAGTTCCGCACTCACCACCGGTGGAGGCTTTCCACTGACCTGGTTCGGCCACGAGGTCCACAGTCGTTCGCGCCCCGGTCACAGCGGACCGTTCCCAGGCCACTCCGAACCACAGGGCCCTCCGGCATGTGGGACACGAAGCCACAGCTCGCACCGTGAACAGGAATCAGTAGCACAGGGCGGACACCGGGATCCAGGCTCAAAGCATGCAGAACACCACCGCGGTTCCGATCCTGTCCCCGGTCCTGGCCCCCGGAGCCCTGCGCGCCGAGGCCGAGCTCAAGGCGGCCGAGGCGGCGCCCCGCCGATTCGCCGTGTGTGCCATGGACTACGACGAGTCCGACGCGGTCGTCCTCGCCTGGGGCCAGGCGTTCCGCAACGGCCGCGTCACCCTCGTCGGCGACGCGGTACCGGTCCGGGACACCTTCTCCGCCGTCAGGTCCGCCCTGCGCGTGTGCCGAGCACTGGGTGCCCCGCTGCACGTCGCCTGGGTGGATCCCGAACCGGAGGGGTAGCGGTCGTTCCGGGTCGGACCCGTCCCTTGCTCAGGCGTCGCGGACGCGGCCGGCGAGGGCGCGCAGCCAGGGCTCCCGGAAGCCGGGCTCGCCCGCCAGGACCCGGCGGAAGCGCTCCCTGGCCTCGGGGGTGCGCCCGTACCTGTGCAGGGCGACCGCGCTGCCGAGGGCCGCGCGGGCCTCCTCGTCCCGCCGGGGCACGGTCACACCCGGATCCGCCCAGCGGTGGCGCCGGAAGGAGTCCTCGGCCTTGGGCTGGGTGTTGCCCAGATAGCCCCACAGCCAACCGGAGACGGACACGTTGCGCACCGCGCGGGCGGGAAGCTCCTCCACCCAGTCGGCGTGCTGCTGCCAGCGCCAGGTCTTCGGGCTCGTCTTCCCCCTGGCGGTGACCCCCAGGTAGCGGACCTTCGTCCGGATCACGTTCCAGGCGGCGCGCTCGTCGTCGATCCAGTCCCGCAGCTCCCGGTGGAGGTTCCCGAAGGTGGAGCCCGCGGCGACCAGGTCGACGAGGACCACGGGGCGTTTGCGGCCCGCCAGCCCCGCCGGGGACAGTCCCGCGTCGGCCAGGTTGACGCGCAGCTGCCGCCGCTCCCGCGGGGTGGTCCCGCGCCCCTCGTACCCGTAGAGGGACAGCGGCAGCCGGTTCAGGCGCTCGGCGTCGGCCGTCCCCGCGAGGACCCCGCCCAGCAGGTCGTACAGGCTGTCGGGCGAACGGCCCACGAAGAACAGGTCCCCGTCGGCGCTGCGCGCGACGACCTTCGCCGCGCAGTCGGTGAGTTCGGCGGCGTAGCCGGGGTCGTACTCCTCGGACCCGTCTCCGACGAGGGACCCCAGCCGGTCGCCGCCGGCCACGTTCCAGCGGAAGGGGCGGTTCGGTTCGATCTGGTCCATGGCCCCATGGAACCAACCGCCGACCGTGTCGCCAAGGGCTTTTCCGGGTGCCGGGGCCCAGGACCCGCGCCACCCGCGCCACCCGCGCCACCCGCGCCACCCGCGCCACCCGCGCCACCCGCGCCCGGTGGACGGCCCGGGTCCGCCTCCGGTTCACCCCCGCCTGTTACCCTCCCGCGGTCGGGGTGGCGGCACCGCCCCCCGCTCCCCCGGTGAGAGGATGCCTCCATGCCCCCGTCCGTGAACCGCGACGCCCGGCCCGGTCCCCCGGACCGCCCGGCCCGACGCCGCGTGGCCTCCACCGCCACGCTCGTCCTCGCGGCGTCGGCCCTGGTGGCGGCGCCCGCCGCCGCGGCGGAGTCGCCGTCCGTCCCCGGGCCGCCCGGCCCGCACCAGGTCAGGTTCGCGACGTTCAACACCGCCCTCGAGCGCCCCGAGCAGGGTGCGCTCGCGGCCGAGCTCGCCACCCCGGACAGCGAGCAGGCCCGCAACGTCGCGGAGATCATCCAGCACGTGCGGCCCGACGTGCTCCTCGTCAACGAGTTCGACCACGACGAGGAGGGCGAGGGCGCCCGCCTGTTCCAGGACAACTACCTCTCCGTCGGCCAGAACGACGCCGAGGCCATCGACTACCCGTACGTGTACACCGCCCCGGTCAACACGGGCGTGCCCTCCGGCGCGGACCTCGACGGGGACGGCCGGGCGGTGACGGAGCCCGGGACCCCCGGCTATGCCGAGGACGCGTTCGGCTACGGCGCCTTCCCCGGACAGTACGGGATGGTCGTGTACTCGATGTACCCGATCGTCACCGAGCGGGTGCGCACCTTCCAGACCTTCCGCTGGGCGGACATGCCGGACGCGCTGCTGCCCACCGACCCGGCGACCGGCGGGCCCTACTACTCCGACGAGGCGCTGGAGGTCCTCCGCCTCTCGTCCAAGAGCCACTGGGACATCCCGGTCGACACGGGGAGGGGGCGTCCGATCCACCTCCTGGCCAGCCACCCCACGCCGCCGGCCTTCGACGGGCCCGAGAGGCGCAACGTCCTGCGCAACCACGACGAGATCCGCTTCTGGGCCGACTACGTCACCCCGCGCGCGGGCTCCTACATCTACGACGACGAGGGCCGGCGCGGCGGCCTGCCGGTCGGCGCCCCCTTCGTCGTCGCGGGCGACCTGAACGCCGATCCCGACGACGGGACCAGCCACCCCGGCGCGATCGCCCGCCTCCTGGAGCACCCGGGGATCACCGACCCCCGCCCCGCCAGCCAGGGCGGCAGGGGCGCCGCCCAGCGCCAGGGCGGTGCCAACGAGGGCCACGCGGGCGACCCCGGCCTCGACAGCGCCGACTTCACGGACGAGCCGGGGCCGGGGAACCTGCGCGTGGACTACGTGCTGCCCTCCCGCACCGTCCCGGTCCGCGGGTCGGGGGTGTTCTGGCCGACCGTGGACGACAGCCTCTTCCGCCTGACCGGCGACTACCCGTTCCCGAGCTCCGACCACCGCCTGGTCTGGGTGGACCTGCTCCGTCCCTGAGCCGCCGCCCCGGGCGCGGGCGTCCGGGGCGGGCGGCCCCGCCCGCTCACGCCCGGGGGGAGTCCGCCCTCCGGGCCCCCGCCTCCTCCTCGGCCGCGGAGAGCCCGGCGCTGATGACGCTGTCCATGATCTCGGCGATCCGGTCGGGGCCCAGGCGCGGGGCGTGGCGGGCCATCCGTTCGACCAGCGCCCGCTCACGGCCCGTGTCGCGGCCGGCGAAGTACCCGACCGGCTTGAGCCTCTGCACCTGGGCGGCGACCAGCGCCCGCCGTTCGAGGAGCGCGGCCAGCTCGGCGTCCAGGCGGTCGATGCGCCCGCGCAGGAGGGCGATCTGCTCCTCCGGCGCGGTCGGGGGGACGGCGGGCGCGGGCTCGGGGGTGGCGGACGGGTGGTTCACGGTGGCCTCCGACGGGATGCGTCCACGGACGCGGATGCGGTGCGGCCGTACGTCCCGCGGGAACGGGTGTGACACGTGCGGGGGCGTCGGCCGCCTGGAAAACGAAAGAGCACCGGGGCTCCCGCCCGGGTGCTCTGCTGCCGACGTTCCCTGTTCCGCCTACGTGGAAGCGGCCGACGGGCTCGTCGGCCTGCTAAACACGTGCATGCGGTGGGTCACGGGCGCCATCCTACCGCGTCCGTCCCGCGCACGGGCGAGGGCGGCCCGTACCGGGGTACGGACCGCCCTCGGAGCTGTGTCCCGCGCGCCGGTCAGGGCACCTCGACGCGCACCATGAGGGCGGTCGCCTCGGCCGTGACCTCGCCGTTGACGCGGATCTCACCGGTGACGTACACCTTGCGCCGCTCGGTGCCGGTCACCCGCGCGACGACCTCCAGGGGCGTGAAGAGCGGCGTGGGCCTGCGGTAGTCGACCTCCAGCCTGGCAGTGAGGCCGGGAGAGGTCGCGAGCGAGGACGCGGAGCCGACGGCCTGGTCCAGCATGGCGGCGATCCAGCCGCCGTGGACCAGTCCGGGCGGGCCCTGGTAGACGGTGTTGAGGGTGACCTCGCCGCGCACCCCCTCCTCGGTCGCGTCCAGGAACAGCGGCGGGGCCGCGGGGTTGGTGTCACCGGACACCACGTTGGTGATGGTGCCGTACTCGGTGTCGCCGCCGGGCAGCTCGCGCAGGACCATGGTGCCGATCTGTCTGCGGGCGACGTTGAGCCTGCCGGTGAGGCCCTCCACGGTCGCCGCGGCCTCGGCGAGGGTGTCGCCGTCGGCCTCGGTGTTGGCGACGGCGTCGATGAGGTCGTGGACACGCGCCACCAGGGAGCGCAGCTCGGAGGGGATCTCGGCCTGCTCGACCACGGGGAGGCCGAAGGCCCGGGGGTCCGGCCGCTCGGTCGCCGGCTGCGTGTTGACCGTCATGTGTTCCTCGTGGGGTCGGTGGGTGCGCGGGTGGAGGGGGCACCGATGTCGAACCGAATCCTACTCGGTAGTATTCCGGCCGCACCCCCGTCGGCCGTGCGCTCCCCGTCACACCGCAGCGGGACGGGGAGCACCCTCGCGGCGTCAGGCCAGGTCGCGCACCATGTGCAGGTGGGGGATCCCGGCGTCCAGGAACTCGTCGCCGTGGGCCGTGTAGCCGAGCCGCGCGTAGAAGCCCAGCGCGTGGGTCTGCGCGTGCAGCTCCACCCGGACGAACCCGCGTTCGCGCGCCCGCTCCTCCGCCGCCCTGACCAGGGCGGCCCCGGTTCCGTTCCCCCGCCCCTTGGGCAGCACGGCCAGCCTCCCCAGGAGGCCCGCGCCGTCGCCCTGGTCCACCAGCCTGACGGTGCCGACGGGGACCCCGTCGGCCAGCGCGAGGAGGTGGACGGCGGCGGTGTCGCGCTCGTCCCACTCCTCCTCGACGGGAACCTGCTGCTCGGAGACGAACACGGCGCCCCGGATGACGAACACGGCGGCACGGTCGCGCTCGTCCCGTGCCGGTCGGATCTCGGTCGTAGTCATTCCCGAAGGTTAGCCCCGGGCCCGGCCCGCCCTGCCGGGAGGCCCCCTAACCTGTGGGTATGGGCATGCCCAGCACCACACACCCCGGCGTGGACGACCCGGGCACGGAGAGCGCGCGCTACTGGCGCTTCTCCGGACTGCCCGGTACCGAACTCCTCACCGCGCGCTTTGTCACCACCACGTTCACCCGGCACACCCACCCCACCTACACCATCGGGGTGATCACCGGCGGCATCGAGGAGTACTCCCACTCACGCGGCAAGGCGCGCGTGGGCCCCGGCGGCCTGGCGGTGGTCGGCCCCGGGGAGGTGCACACCGGCCACGCCGGCGTCCCCGAGGGCTGGGGGTACCGGGTGTTCTACCCGTCCCCCGAGGTCATGGTGGACATCGCCCGCGAACTGGGGATGCGCGGCACCCCCGGGTTCACGGAGTCGGGCATCCACGCGCCCGAGGCCGCCCGTGTCCTGGCCTCCGCCCACGTGGCGGCCGAGCACGGCGACCGCCTGACGTCCTCGGCCCTCGTCCGGCGGGGCCTGGGCATGCTGCTGCGCTCCCACGGCCGTGAACGGGCCGCCGATCCCGTCCCGCACGCCGCGCGCCCCGAGGTGGCACGGGCCAGGGAGGTCCTCTCCTCCCGCCTGCTCGACCCGCCGACCCTGGACGAGCTCGCCGCCCAGCTGGGGATCGGGCCGTTCTCCCTGTCCCGCGCCTTCCGGGCCGCGTACGGGCTGCCCCCGCACGCCTACCTCAACCAGGTGCGGGTGGACCGGGCCAGGCAGCTCCTCCTCGCCGGCCGCCGGGCGGCCGAGGTGGCGGCCGAGGTCGGTTTCGCCGACCAGGCCCACCTGACGCGCCACTTCAAGCGCCACCTGGGCGTGCCGCCCGGCGCCTACCAGCGGGCCCTGCTCGCCCCCTGACCTGCGGCTCCGCCGCCCGCCTCCGGCGCTCCGGAGGGCGGTGGACCCGACCGGCCCCTCGCCCCGGTCCCTCCGTCCGCGCCCCGGGCCGCCCGCCGCCCCGGCGGGGCCCGAACGCCGGTGCCCGCGCCCCTCCCGTCGACCCTGTGCCCTCTCCCCGGCCCCGCGCGCCACCTCTGCCCCGGACCCTCGCGGCCCGCGCGCCGCCGCGGGGGCGCGCCCGTCGGAGCAGGGGCCCGACGGGCATGCCGGTTTCGCGGCCCGCGACCGCGGGGGCGCTCCTCGCGGGCAAGAACGTTCAAGACGGCGCGCGCCCGCCCCCCTAGCGTGGGCGCCGTGAAATCCTTCTCTCTCCGCTCGTACCTCCGCTCGGCGGCGGTACGCGACAGCATGGGGATCGGCGTGGCCGTGGGCGCCGCCGGTCTCGCGTTCGGGACCGCGGCGGTGGCCGCGGGCCTCTCACCCGCCCAGTCCGTGTTCATGAGCCTGTTCATGTTCACGGGAGCCTCGCAGTTCGCCCTGGTCGGGGTGGTCGCGGGCGGCGGAAGCCTGGTCGCCGGGGTGGCGGGCGCGCTGCTCCTCGGCGCCCGCAACACGCTGTACGGACTGCGGCTGGCCGACGTCCTCGGATGGCGGGGCGCGCGCCGCGCCCTGGCCGCGCACGGGGTGATCGACGAGACCACCGCGGTCACACTGGCCCAGCCGGACCGGGAGTCGGCGCGCACCGCGTTCGCCACGACCTACGCGGTGCTGGGCTCCTTCTGGGTGGTGACCACCCTGGTGGGGGCGCTGGCGACGGAGCGCGTGAGCGACATCGGCGCGTTCGGCCTCGACGCGGTGGGCCCGGCGATCTTCCTCGCGCTGCTGTGGCCCCGTCTCCGCGAGGGCGGGGGCCGGAACTGGCTGATCGCCGGCGCCGGAGCCGGGCTGGCCCTGGCCGCCACCCCGCTGCTCCCCGCCGGGGTACCGGTGCTGCTGGCCGCCTCGGCCGCGCTGATCGCGCTCGCGGGTCCCTCCGCCGACCCGCCCGCCCCGACGGCCGCGGAGCCCGCGTCCGGCTCCGGACCCGCCTCGAGGGAGGCCCGCCCATGACCCTGTGGATCGCGCTCGTCGCCACCGCCGCCGGCTGCTACCTGCTCAAGTACGCGGGTCTGGCCGCTCCGCGGCGGCTCCTCGACAACCCGTGGCTGCGGCGGTTCGCGACCGCCGTCCCCCTCGCCCTGCTGGCCGCGCTGATCGCGGTGGAGGCGCTCCGCGGCGAGGGCCAGTCCCTGGCCTGGGACACCGCACGGATGGGCGGTCTGGGCGCCGCCGTCCTCGCCCTCGTCCTGAAGGCGCCGTTCCTCGTCGTGATCGTCGCGGCCGCGGCCGCCACGGCCGGCCTGCGCGCGCTGGGGCTCTGACGCGCCGGGCCGGGGGGCGCTCCCCGGCCCGGCCTCCGCCGCCCCGTCGCCGCGGCCCGGCCACCGCTCCGCGCCCGGGCCCTCCCCCACCGGCGGAACGGGCCCGCACCACCGCCTCCCGCCTCCGCGCCCGTCCTTGACCGTCCCGTGACCGCCTGTCAGAGTCGGCCGCATGCGCCCGGCCGATCCCGGGCGCGCCGAGTGGACCTTGCGACGATGGAAGGGATCCCACCCCCATGGCCACAGCCGCCGACCGCACCCCACCACCCACCGACACCGCCGCTCACGCGGTGGTGGAGGTCCTCGCCTCCGCCGGGATCAGACGGTGCTACACCGTCCCCGGGGAGAGCTTCCTCGAACTCGCCGACGCCGTCGACCAGCACCCCCTGATGCGGCTGGTGTCGACCCGGCACGAGAACGGCGCCGGGTTCATGGCGGAGGCCGAGGCCAAGCTGACCGGGACACCGGCCGTGGCCGCGGCCACCCGGGGGCCCGGGGCGTCCAACCTGGCGGTAGGCGTGCACACCGCGATGCAGGACTCCACGCCGATGATCGTGTTCCTGGGGCAGGCGGAGACCGACCGGCTGGGCCGGGAGGCCTTCCAGGAGGTGGACCTCACCGCGTTCTACGCCCCCATCACCAAGTGGGCGACCACCGTGCACAGGGCCGACCGGCTCGCGGAGGTGACCGCCAGGGCGGTCCGCGTCGCCACCACCGGCCGTCCGGGGCCGGTGGCGATCGCGGTGCCCGGCGACCTGTTCGGCCACCGGGTGGGACCGCAGGATCCGCCGCGCCCGCACGTGGTCCCCCGCCCTCCCCTGGGCGGGGAGGCCCGTGACCGGCTGGCCACCTGGCTGACCCGGGCGGTCCGGCCGGTGATCGTCGCGGGCGGGGGCGCCCGCGCGGCCCGGGAGGACCTGGTCCGGGTGGCCGAGCGCTTCGGCGCCGGGGTGTACGCCTCGTGGCGGCGCCAGGACGTGTTCCCCAACGACCACCCGCTCTACCTCGGCCACCTGGGACTGGGGTGCCCCAAGCCCGTGCTCAACGCCCTGTCGGAGGCGGACGCGGTGCTGGTGGTCGGCTGCCGGATGAGCGAGACCACCACGCAGGGGTACCGGCTGCCCGATCAGGCGAGGGCACGGATCGCGCAGATCGACATCGACCCCGGCCAGGTGGGCGCCACCGCCGACCTGTGGTTCGGTGCGGTGGCCGACGCCCGCGAGGCTCTGCGCGAGCTGGCCGGGTCCCCCGTGCAGGCTCCCTACCGCGACTGGAGCGCGGCCCGCCGGAGGTGGGTGGACAGCACGGTCCCGCCCGCCCACGCCGCGGACCACGCGGGCCGGGGCCTGCACCCGTGGGCGGTGGTCTCGGCCATGCGCGCGGCCCTGCCCGAGGACGCCCTGATCACGAACGACGCGGGCAACTTCGCGACGTTCCTGCACCGGGGCTGGTGGTTCCGGCACCCCTCCACCCAGTTGGCGCCCACCAGCGGGGCCATGGGCTACGCCGTGCCGGCGGCGGTGGCGGCCAAGATCGCCGCTCCCGACCGGACCGTGGTGGCCGTGGCCGGCGACGGCGGCGCGCTGATGACCGGGCAGGAGCTGGAGACCGCGGTGCGGGAGGGCGCGGCCGTGACGGTGGTGGTGTTCCAGAACGGGCTCTACGGCACGATCGCCATGCACCAGGCCCGGGATCTGGGGCGCATCGCGGGGACACGGATCAGCGGCCCGCTCGACCTGGCCGGGTACGCGCGGTCGCTGGGGGCGCGGGGCGCTACCGCCCACACCCGCGAGGAACTGGAGAAGGCGCTGGCAGAGGCGGTCGGCGCGGACCTTCCGACACTGGTCGACGTCCGGACCGACCCGGAGGTGATCAGCCCGACCGCGACCCTGGCCGGCCTGTTGGCCGGGGACCGGTAGCGGGTCCCCCGTCGCGCGGCGCGTCCGCGCGGCGGGGCGGCCGGTCCGCGTTCCGCCCGGACGCCGGAAGGCCCCGGTCTCAGTCCGCGTAGGCGGCCGCGGCCTCACGCAGAGCGCGGACGGCGGCCCGGATCGCGGGGCGGCGCGAGGCGTCGGTGCGCCAGAACGCGTACACCTGCCGGACCAGCGCGGGCTGCACCGGCACCACCCGCACCCCGTCCGGCAGGGGCCCCCGGCCCAGCCGTGGCATGACGGCGGCTCCGATCCCGGCGGCGATGAGCGCCAGCTTGGTCTGGTGCTCCTCGACGTTGTGGATGACGCGGGGCTCGCCTCCGCGCGCCCGGATCATGCCGTGGAGCCAGTCGTCGCAGATCGACCCGCGCGACCAGCTGATCCAGGGCAGGTCGAGGATCTCCTCCGGTTCGAGGAGCTCGCGGTGGGCGAGGGGGTGGTCGGCGGGCAGGGCGATGTCGCCGACGTCCTCCAGCAGCGGCGCCCGGCTCATCCCCGCGGGCAGGGCCAGCGGGGAGCCGACCCAGTCGATGACCATGGCGAGGTCGGCGTCGCCCCGGGCCATCGAGGGCACGCTCTCGTGGGGCTCCTCCTCGTGGAGCTCCACCTGGAGGCCCGGGTGCGCCTCGCGCAGGGAGGTGAGCGCGTGGGGCAGGAGTCCCCGGACGGCCGTGGGGGTGGCGCTCAGGCGCAGGTGGCCCGTGACGTCGTCGCGGTGCGCCTCCAGATCCGCCTCGGCCCGGTGGACCAGGGAGAGGATCTTCGCGGTGTGCTCGACCAGGAGCTCGGCGGCGTCGGTGAGGCGTACGCCCCGGCCGTTGCGTTCGACGAGGGGCTGGCCCACCTCGCGTTCGAGCTTGGTGAGCTGCTGGGAGACGGCGGAGTTGGTGACGTGGAGGGCCTCGGCGGCGGCGGTGAGGGAGCCGTGCGTCGCGATGGTGTGGAGGACCCGGAGTCGGTCGACGCTGAGCATGTAAGCAATCCTAACCTCCGCCTTAAGAAATACGAAGTAGTCCTAATGCGTCGGTGCAGGATAGAAACATCCCATGACCGCCGTCCCCTCCGCCGCGACCACGTCCGGCCCCCCGCCGCACCCGCTCTCCGACTGGCGCGCCAAGTTCGCCCTCCTCGCCCTGATCTGGGGTATGAGCTTCGTCTTCATCAAGGTCGGGGCGAGCGCGCTGTCCCCCGCGCAGCTCGCGCTCGGCCGCATGGCCGCGGGCGCGCTCCCCCTGCTGGCGCTCGTGCTGCTGCGCGGCGGGCGCCTCCCCACCTCTCCTCGCCTGGTGGGCCACATGTTCGTGGCGGCGCTGCTGCTCAACACGGTCCCCTTCACCCTGTTCGGGTACGCCGCACAGCTCATCCCCTCCGCCCTGATGGGGATCGTGAACGCCGCGACGCCCCTGTTCGGCGTGGTGTTCTCGATGGCGCTGCTCTCGGACGAGCGCCCCGACCGGGACAGGATCCTCGGGCTCGGGATCGGCTTCCTCGGCGTGCTCACCGTCTTCGGGGTGTGGAACACGCTGGGCGAGGTGGCCGCCGGCGACCGCGACGCCGTCGTCGGCATGCTGTTCGTCGTGGGCGCGACGGCCTGCTACGGCATCGGCACCCCCTACCTGCGCCGCTTCGTCGCGGGCAGCTCCCACGGGGCCCTGGAGCTGAGCTCGCTCCAGCTGCTCCTCGGCTCCCTGCCCCTGGCGCTGCTCGTCCCGTTCCTCACCGAGGCGCCCACGGGGGTGACCTGGCAGGTGGTGGCGTCGGTGGCCGTCCTGGGCGTGCTCGGCACGGGGGTGGCGTACATCCTCCAGTACGCGATCGTGCGGGAGGCGGGGGCGACCGTGGCCACGACCGTCACCTACGTGGCGCCGGTCGTGGCGATCACCGCCGGGATCGTGCTCATGGGCGAGACCCTGACCTGGAACCAGCCGCTGGGCGCGGTGGTCGTCGTCCTGGGGGCCGCCCTGTGCCAGGGCGTCGTCCGCGTCCGCCGCGTCGCGCCGCCGCGGCCCGGGCCCCGACCGCACGCGAAGGGGCGGCGGGCCCGGGCCCGCCGCCCCTTCGCGTGAACGGCGCCGTCAGTCCTCGCGGAGCACGTCGATCGCCGCTTCGAGGTCGGCGGGGTAGGTGCTGGAGAACTCCACCGGGCGGTGCTCGGTGGGGTGCTCGAAGCCCAGACGGACGGCGTGCAGCCACTGCCGCCGCACGCCCAGCCGCTCGGCCAGGGTGGGGTCGGCCCCGTAGAGCGTGTCGCCCACGCACGGGTGGCGCAGCGCGGCCATGTGCACCCGGATCTGGTGGGTGCGGCCCGTCTCCAGCCGGATCTCCAGGAGACTGGCGGCCCGGAAGGCCTCCTGCGTGTCGTAGTGCGTCACCGACGCACGGCCGCCCGCGACCACGGCCCAGCGGCCGTCGCCGGCGGGGTGCCGGTCGATGGGCGCGTCCACCGTGCCGCGGAGCGGGTCGGGGTGCCCCTGCACCAGCGTGTGGTAGCGCTTGTCCACGGTGCGCTCCTTGAACGCCCGCTTGAGCACGCTGTAGGCGGTCTCGCTCTTGGCGACCACCATGAGGCCGGTGGTGTTGGCGTCCAGCCGGTGGACGATGCCCTGGCGCTCGGCGGCGCCGCTGGTCGCCAGCTGCACGCCGGAGGCCAGCAGGCCCTCCAGCACGCTGGGCCCGGTCCAGCCGACCGTCGGGTGGGCGACCACGCCGACGGGCTTGTCCACCACGATGATGTCGGTGTCCTCGTGCACGATCCGCATGCCGGGGACGGCCTCGGGGCGCGGCACGGGCGCCGTGGGCGGCGGCGGGAGGGTGATCTCCAGCCAGGCCCCGGCCTGGACCCGGTCGGACTTGCCCGCCTCGGACCCGTCGACCAGGACGCTGCCGTCGAGGATGAGTTCGGCGGCCCGTGTGCGGGACAGGCCGAACAGGCGGGCGATGGCCGCGTCGAGCCGGTCGCCCTCCAGGCCGTCGGGCACGGGCAGGCTGCGTGTGTCGCTCACTGGCCCTTCCCTTCGGTGGTGTCGTCCGGGTGGGGCCCGGAACCCTTGTCGTCCTTCTTCGAGGACTCCTCCTCGACGACGCTGCCGTCCAGGTTGAGGCCCTTGAAGGTCAGCGCCACCACCAGGCACGCCCCGACGACCACGCACGAGTCGGCGATGTTGAAGACCGGGAAGTTCCCGACGCTGATGAAGTCGACGACCGCGCCGTGGAAGGGCGCCGGCTCCCGGAAGTACCGGTCCACGAGGTTCCCCGCGGCGCCGCCCATCATCAGGCCGAGCGTCACTCCCCACCAGACGCTGCGGACCCGCAGCCCCATGTACCCGATGGCGATGACCACGAGGCTGGCGATGCAGGTGAACACCCAGGTGAAGTCGGTGCCCATGGAGAACGCGGCGCCGGTGTTGTACACCAGCGTGAACTGGAGGAGGCTGCCGACGACGTCGACGCGCTCGCCCTGGGAGAAGGTCGCCAGGACCCACTCCTTGGTGAGGAAGTCGGCGACGATCGCGGCGGCTGCGACCAGCAGCAGGAGAAGGTACCTGCGCGGGCGCGCACCGGTCGTGTCGGACGTGGTCATGTTGCTGTCCCCGGAGGGCTCTACCTCAGTCAGCGACGCTCCTCGCGCTGTTTGCAGGTGACGCACAGGGTGGCGCGCGGAAAGGCCTCAAGTCGCGCCTTCCCGATGGCCAGGCTGCATGACTCACAGACCCCGTATGTTCCCGCGTCCATCCGTTCGATCGCCCGCTCGCTCTTGGAGAGCAGGTCACGAGTATTGTAGGCCAACGCCAGATCATGTTCGCGCTGGAAGGTCTTCGCCCCGGCGTCCGCGGGGTCGTCCCCGGCGCCGTCCACCGGGTCGGTGAGCCGGTCGGCGAGCGCGTCCTCCGCCTCGCGGATCTCCCGCCGCGCGACCGCGATCTCCTCCTCCAGCCTTCGCCGGATCCCGGTCAGCTCCTCCGTGGTCCAGGGGTCCTCCCCCGGCAGGACCGGCAGCATGGAGGCTTCGGTGGCCTTCATCGCATTCCCCTCCCAGATGGTTCGGCACACCCCGGACCTCGCCGACCTGCGGGTCCTCCCCCGGGCGGTGCCGTGATCGGTGCCGCGAAGCCTAGGCAATCCCACGGTGCAAGGCAATGATCGGGACGGTGCGCCGCTGCGGCGGCCCCCGCCCCGGCGCGACAGGGGCGGCGGGCCCTACTCCGCGGCCGCGAAACCGCCGTAGTCCTCGGCCAGCGCGGCCAGGTGCGGCTCGTCGAAGACGGCCGGCCCGCCGTGGGGACCGGTCAGCACCTCGATCACCCAGTCCGCGTCCTCGGCGTCGTCCTCGCCCGCGAGCATGTCCCGGTGCACGCGGCACGGCTCGTAGCCCTGCTCCAGGAGCTGCTCCGCCAGCTCCACCGCGTCGTCCCGGTCGGACAGGGTCACGAGGACCGCACCCCTCACGTCCTCCGCCACAGCGGCCCCCTCCGTCACAAGAGCGCACGGCGGAAGCGCCGCACTGCGTTATCCTGGCTCCAGGTGTCGATGGGGACGAGTAGCGCTGGCCCCGACCGGACGGATCACAGCCTAGAAGGCCTGGCCCGCCCAAGCGACCCGGGGGCGGTGCGAGCCCGGGGGCACGACCAGCGCGAAGATCACCCCGGAACCGCCGGAAGAACGGGCCCGCCCGCGCGGGCGGCTCCAGTAGAACCGGCACAGAGCAACGAAGTGGGACCCTACCGACGCGCGCCCTGCGGCGCGCTCGCGGTCCAAGGAGGGTGGTACCGCGGGGCCCGTGCCTCGTCCCTCCGTCAGGAACGACCCTGATGGAAAGGTACGACCGTGGCCAACGACCCCCGGCCCGCATCCCGACCGCTGCCCCAGCTCCCCGCGCAGATCGACCTGCCGGCCATGGAGCGGGACGTCCTCGGCCGCTGGTCGAAGGAGGACGTCTTCCAGCGCTCGCTCGACCAGACCCGCGGCGGCCCCAACTGGGTCTTCTACGAGGGCCCGCCCACGGCCAACGGCCAGCCCGGCGTGCACCACGTCGAGGCCCGCGCGTTCAAGGACGTGTTCCCCCGGTTCCGCACCATGCGCGGCTACCACGTGGACCGCAAGGCGGGCTGGGACTGCCACGGCCTGCCCGTGGAGGTCGCCGTGGAGAAGGAGCTCGGCCTGTCCGGCAAGAAGGACATCGAGGCCTTCGGCATCGCCGAGTTCAACGAGCGCTGCCGCGAGTCCGTGCTCCGCAACGTCGACGCGTTCACCACCATGACGGAGCGCATGGGCTACTGGGTGAACATGGACGACGCCTACCGCACCATGGACCCGCAGTACGTGGAGTCCGTGTGGTGGGCCCTCAAGCAGATCTGGGACAAGGGCCTGCTGGTCCGCGACTACCGGATCAGCCCGTACTGCCCGCGCTGCGGCACGACCCTGTCCGACCACGAGCTCGCGCAGGGGTACGAGACCGTCACCGACCCGTCGGTGTACGTCCGCTTCCCCGTGACCTCCGGTCCGCTCGCCTCGCCCGAGCACCCGACCTCGCTGCTCGTCTGGACGACCACCCCCTGGACGCTGGTGTCCAACACCGCCGTGGCCGTGCACCCGGACGTGGAGTACGTGGTGGCCACCGACGGCGACGAGCGCCTCGTGGTGGCCCGCCCGCTCTTCGACAAGGTCCTCGGCGAGGGCTGGGAGCTCACGGGCGAGAGCTACGGGGGCGAGGAGATGGAGCGCTGGACCTACGAGCGCCCCTTCGACCTGGTGCCCTTCGACGAGCCCGCCCACTACGTGGTGCTCGCCGACTACGTCACCGTGGACGACGGTACCGGCCTGGTCCACCAGGCGCCCGCCTTCGGCGCCGACGACATGCTCGTGGGCCGCGCCTACGGCCTGCCCGTGGTCAACCCGGTCCGCCCGGACGGCACCTTCGAGTCCCCCCTGCCGCTGGTCGGCGGGGTGTTCTTCAAGGAGGCCGACAAGACGCTCGTCCGCGACCTCAAGGACCGCGGGCTCCTCTTCCGCCACCTGAGCTACGAGCACTCCTACCCGCACTGCTGGCGCTGCCACACGGCGCTGCTGTACTACGCGGTCCCGTCCTGGTACATCCGCACCACCGCGGTCAAGGACGAACTCCTGGCGCAGAACGACGTCACCAACTGGGTGCCGGAGAACGTCAAGGAGGGCCGCTTCGGCGAGTGGCTGCGCGGCAACGTGGACTGGGCGCTGTCCCGCAACCGCTACTGGGGCACCCCGCTGCCGATCTGGGAGTTCCCCGACGGCCGCCAGATCTGCGTGGGCTCCCTGGAGGAGCTGGGCCGCCTCAGCGGCCGGGACCTGTCCTCCCTGGACCCGCACCGCCCCTTCGTGGACGACATCGTCATCCCCGACCCGGACGCGGACCCGTCCCTGCCCGAGGAGCAGCGGGTCGCCCGCCGCGTCCCCGAGGTCATCGACGCCTGGTTCGACTCCGGCTCCATGCCGTTCGCCCAGTGGGGGGCGCCCCACCGGAACGAGGAGACCTTCCGGGACAACTTCCCGGCGCAGTACATCTCCGAGGCGATCGACCAGACCCGCGGGTGGTTCTACTCCCTGCTGGCGGTGAGCACCCTGGTGTTCGGCCGCAACTCCTTCGAGAACGTGGTCGTGCTCGGCCACATCCTCGCCGAGGACGGCCGGAAGATGAGCAAGCACCTGGGCAACGTCATGGAGCCGATCGCGGTCATGGACAAGCACGGCGCCGACGCGCTGCGCTGGTTCATGCTGGCGAGCGGTTCGCCGTGGACCGCCCGCCGGGTCGGCCACTCCGCCCTGGAGGAGATCGTCCGCAAGGTGCTGCTGACCTACTACAGCACCGTCTCGTTCTTCACCCTGTACGCGAACGCCGGCGGGGGCTGGGACCACTCCCGGCTGGCGGACGCCCCCGCCCCCGAGGACCGCCCGCTCCTGGACCGGTGGCTGCTCTCGGAGCTGAACGAGGTCGTCAGGGACGTCACGGCGGCGCTGGACTCGTTCGACACCACGACCGCGGGACGCCGTCTGACGGCCTTCGTGGACGACGTGTCCAACTGGTACGTGCGCCGTTCCCGCCGCCGGTTCTGGGGCGGTGCGGACACCCCCGAGGGCGCCGCCGCGTTCGCGACGCTGTTCGAGGCCCTGGAGACCGTCACGCTGCTGATGGCGCCGATCGTGCCGTTCCTCACCGACCACGTGTGGGCGTCGGTACGCCGGCCGGACGCGCCGGAGTCGGTACACCTGGCGTCGTGGCCCGAGGTGCGCGAGGACCTCGTCGACCCGGACCTGTCGCGGCAGATGGCGCTGGCCCGCCGCCTGGTGGAGCTGGGCCGGTCGGCCCGGGTGGACTCCGCCGTGCGGACCCGGCAGCCGCTGGCCCGCGCCCTGGTGGGCGCCGCCGGTTTCGCCGGTCTGCCCGAGCAGCTCCGCGACCAGGTGTCCGACGAGCTCAACGTGGAGTCGCTGGACGCGCTGTCCTCCGTGGGCGGCGACCTGGTGGACTTCATCGTGAAGCCGAACTTCCGGGCGCTGGGCAAGCGGTTCGCCAAGCGCACCCCGCTGGTGGCCAAGGCCATCGAGGCCGCCGACCCCGCCTCCCTGGTGGAACAGGTCCGCGAGAGCGGCTGGGCGCGGGTGCGGGTCGAGGACGAGCCCGTCGAGGTCAGCGCCGACGAGCTGCTCGTGACCGAGCAGCCCCGGGAGGGCTGGGCCGTGGCGTCCGAGGCCGGTGAGACCGTCGCCCTGGACCTGGAGCTGACGCCGCGGCTGCGCCGCGCCGGTCTGGCCCGGGAGATGGTCCGCATGCTCCAGGACGCCCGCAAGAAGAGCGGCCTGGACGTGTCCGACCGCATCGAGGTGTGGTGGACGGCCACGGACGAGACCACCGAACTGGCGCTCACCGAGCACGGTGAGGCGATCGCCGGCGAGGTGCTGGCCGACGCGTTCACCGCCGGGGAGATGGCACGGGACCTGCACACCGCCTCCTCCGAGGAGTTCGGCGTGGCCTTCGGTTTCCGCAAGGCCTAGGCCTCTTCCGGTCCGGCGGCCCCGGGGCCGCCGGACCGGGCCCCGACGCGAACGGGCGCCGTCCCCCCTGGGGGCGGCGCCCGTTCGCGTGCGTCGGGGTCAGTGGACCTTGTCGGGGTCCTTGTCCGGGTCCTTGCCGCCGTCGAGGTCGGTGTCCCCGTCGAGAACGGCCGCGTAGGCGACGGCGTGGTCGTCCTCGGCGTCCTCGTCCTCGGCCTTGGCGGGCCGCTCGCTCCCGTCCGGCTCCGCGTCCCCGGCCCCGTCCCCCGGGCCGTCGGCCGCATCGCCCTCCGACTCCGGACGGGTGGGCGCGGGGGTGGTGTCGGGGTCGCCCGCGTCGGCGGTGCCGTCGGCCGCGGGGGCGCCCTCCGCGTCATCGTCGCCGTCCCGGTCGGACCGCTCCGCGACCGCCCCGCCGTCCTCGGGCTGTGGGAGCCGGTAGCTGAACGCCGACGTCCGCCCGGCGTCCGCGGTCTCCCGGTCGCTCTCCGCCTCGTCGGCCCCCTCTTCCGCGGCGTCGCCCCGGCCGGGCAGGCGGTAGGTGAAGGCCCCGTCCGCGTCGTCTGCGGACTCCGCCTCAGGGGCGGGGTCCCCGGTGTCCGCGGCCTCGGCTGCGCCGCCCGTACCGGCGGCGGGAGCGTCCTCGACGCGCCCGCCGTCCTCCGGCACGGGGTCGGCGTCCGCGTCCTGCGCCTCCGGGGCGCGGGCCTCCGCCGACACGTTCGTGTCGGTGTCGGTGTCGGTGTCGGTGTGCGCCGAGGGTACGGGTTCCGCCTCGGAGGAGGCGTGCTCGCGCTCCCCCTGCGCCGCGGTGTCGTCCGTGTCGGGCTCGGGGTCGGGGCCCTCGCCGTCGGCCGTGGACCCGGGTCCGGCGTCCCCGCCGGTCGCGGGCTCGTCCTCGCCGCGCTCGGAGTCGGCCTCCGCGTGCTCCACGGCCTGCTCGGCGCGCAGGGCCTCGTCGGCGTCCGGGCGGGCTTCCCCGTCTCCGTCCGCGGAGACGTCGGGCGCCGGGGCCTGCTCCGTGTCCGGGGCCCCGGTCTCCGGGTCGTCCTCCGCCCGCTCGGTCCGGTCCGCCTCGCCGGGGATCCGGTAGGAGAAGGCGTCCGCCTCGGGGGCCCCGGCGCCCGCGACCCCGTCGTCGGGGTCCGCGGTCGCGTCGACCGGAGCGGCCCCGTCCTCGTGGGAGGAGCCCTGACCGGGAATGCTGTAGGTGAAGGGGGCGGGGTCCGGTTCGGGCCCGTCGTCCCCCGTGTGGAGGCGGGAGGGTGCCTCTCCGTCCTCACCGGCCCGTTCACGGGCCTCGGGGATGTCGGCGGTGACCGCCGTGTCGGCCGGTTCCCCGTCCGTCCGCGCCTCGGAGGCGGGAGCCGCGGGGTCGGCCTCGGCCGGGGATCCCGCGTGGACGGTGCCCCCGGCGGGCGTCGTGTCCGGTTCCGGCCACTCGTGCGCGGTGGGGGTCTGCCAGCGGGGGACGTCGTACTCCGGTTCCCCGTGCCCGGCGTCGTCCGCGGCCGCCCAGACGGGCGTGTCCTGCGCGGGGGCTTCCCGTACCGGCCCTTGGGCCGGTACGGGAACGCGCCCGGAGTACTCCGGCACGACGTGGGGGCCCGCTGCCGTCGCCGCCGGGGTGGCGGCGCCGGTCGGGACGGACGACTTCCCCAAACCGTCCGTTCCGGGGCGACCCGTCCTGCTCTCGGCGATGCGTCCCTGGACCATGCCCCCCAGGAGGAGGAGGACGCTGGCGCCGGCCAGTCCGAGTGCGATGTACACCAGGACAGTCTCGGCGAGGGCCAGGGCAGCCGCGATGACGGCGATGGCCGCCAGCACCGCCACGGTTGCGAGGATGCTAAGGATCACGGGTCGACCAGGGCCTTTACACGTGTTGTATCCGGAGTCTTCAGTTGTTCGGAGCCGAATGCCGCTGGTCTAGCGACGCTCGTGCGGAGCCTCACCCGGGTGGAATCCACCGTGCTGGGCGGGCTCGGGCTGACCGAACGGGTTGCCGCCGGGGCCGTGCTGGAGAGCGGGGGCGCCACCGGCCTGCGGAGCCATCGTCTGGAAGCCGCCCGTGGTGTTCGGGTTCGGCTCGACGGGCTTGCCCTCCTCGTTCAGCTCGCGCAGCTGGCGCTCGAAGTAGTCCTTCAGACGGCTCCGGTACTCGCGCTCGAAGTCCTTGAGCACGTTGACCTTGTGCTCCAGCTCCTCGCGCTGCTGCACCAGGCTGCCCATGACCTGGCGGTGGCGCTCCTGGGCGTCGCGGTCGAGGTTCTCCGACCGTGCCCGGGCCTCACCGATGATCTGGTCCGCCTGGCGGCGGGCCTTGCCGAGGATGTCCTCGGACTCGTGGCGGGCGCGGCCGAGGGTCTCGTCCGCCTCACGGCGGGCGTCGGAGATCGCCTGGTCGGCGGTCTGCTGGGCGAGGGCGAGGACGCGGGCGGCCGTGTCCATGTTCTCCTCACCGCCCATCCCCATGTTCGCGCCGGTCATCGGCATCTGCTGCTGGACCGGGGGCTGCGGCTCGACGGCCTGCGGCTGCTGGACGGGCTCCGGGCGCATCTGCTCGTGCTGCTGGGGCTCCGGCGCCTGGTCCTGGGGCTGCTGGAAGTCCTGCATGCCGGCGTTGGGCACCTTGCCCCGCAGGCATTCGGCCAGCTTGCCGCGCAGTTCCTCGTTCTCCTGGATCAGGCGGTCGAGCTCGGACTCGACCTCGTCGAGAAAGGCGTCGACCTCTTCTTCGTCGTACCCTGGCCGGAGCCGGGTCGTACTGAACTGCTTGTTCCGCACATCGGCGGGTGTCAGCGGCATGTTCGTCTCCTTGGCGCGCTTGGAGTCTGTCCGTAGGGACGCTACCTGATCGTGACCTTACGGCAATCCAGATCATGACCAAGACCACATAACGGAACCGGGGACCTGATACTTGCCCCCGCGCCCCTTCCCTGCTAGGCGAGGCTCCCGATGAGAGCCATCAAGATCCACACGATGATGAAGAGGACGAGGACACTCAGGTCGAGTGCGACGCTCCCCAGTCTCACCGGCTTGATGAACCGTCGCAGGAACCTCAGTGGCGGGTCGGTGACGGTGTACACGATCTCCGCGAGGACGAGGACGAACCCGGTGGGCCGCCACGTCCTGGCGAAGGACTGCACCATCTCCAGGACCACCCTCGCGATCAGCACGAAAACGAACAGCTGTAGCGCGAAGAGCAGCACTGCAACGACGATACTCACGGTCGTTCCCCGACCCAATCTCTGGACAAGTGTGATGGTCTAGCTCTGATTGAAGAACCCTCGCTCGGCGATCCGGGCCTTGTCTTCGGCGGTGACCTCGACGTTGGCCGGTGACAGCAGGAACACCTTGTTGGTCACGCGTTCGATACTGCCATGCAGACCGAAGATCAGACCAGCCGCGAAGTCGACGAGACGCTTGGCGTCGCTGTCGACCATCTCGGTCAGGTTCATGATCACCGGTGTGCCCTCCCGGAAGTGCTCTCCGATCGTACGCGCCTCGTTGTAGGTGCGCGGATGGAGCGTTGTGATCCGAGCGAGGTCGGCGGTTGAGGCAGTCGTGGTCGTTCCACCGCGTCGTTCACCTGTACTCAGGTAGTCGCCGGTGTCCGTCACTGCGGTGCCTCGTGTTTCCTCGCCACGCGGAGAATCCGCAGCGCGATCGCGCTGCTCCTCCACGGCCTCGTCGAAATCGTCGAACTCATCATATTCGTCCGCATAGCGGTGATCGTAACGGTCGTCCTCCACGAGGCCGAGGTAGACCGCCATCTTGCGCATCGCGCCGGCCATCTCATGTCCTCCGTCGTCCCCGCGGCCTTCACCGCAGCCGACTCCTCCGTACTGGCCCGTCGTCCCCGCGTTCCACGGGGTGGGGCGCCCTTTCGGGCGAACTCCACAGACGGGTTCCAAGGTCTATGTGGGGACATTACCCCACGATCGGTCCGCGGTTGCCGAGCAACGCCGTACCGAGTCGCACGTGTGTCGCTCCTCGCTCGATCGCCGATTCGAGGTCCGCGCTCATTCCCGCCGAGATCACCGTCGCCAGAGGATAACGATCACGGACACGACTCGCCACCCCGTGGAGGCGGGCGAAGGCCTCGGCCGGGTCGCCCCCTCGGGGGGCCACCGCCATCACGCCCCCGAGCGTGAGCGACTCGTGCGCCTCGATGTCGGCGGCGAGCGCGAGCGCGTCCTCCGGGTCGACCCCGCCGCGCGGTCCGATGACGCCGGCCCGCGAGTCGTCGTCGAGGTTCACCTGGACGAGGCAGGTCAGACCACGTCCGGCCGCCGCCGCCCGCTCCCCCAGCGCACGGGCCAGCCTGGTGCGGTCCACCGAGTGCACGACGTCGGCGTAGGAGGCCACGGAGCGTGCCTTGTTGGTCTGCAACTGCCCGACGAAATGCCAGGTCAAGCCGAGGTCAGCGGTCTCCGCCGCCTTCGGCGCGGCCTCCTGGTCCCGGTTCTCGCCGACGTCGCGGACACCCAGGGAGGCGAGAATCCGCACATCGTCGGCCGGATAGGTCTTGGTGACCGCGACCAGCGACACCTCCTCGGGCGCGCGGCCGGCGCGCGCGCAGGCCTGCTCGATCCTGGCCCGCACGGCCGCGAGGTTGGCGCGGACCTGCTCGACGCGAGCTGGGTCGACGTGTGGCACGGTGCTCCTTCTCTTTCCCCGTCGGGTGGGTCCCCGGGGTCCGATGCGGTCTCCGGGGGTCGTGGGGCCCGCGTTTCGGACGCGTCACCGCAGGAGGGGAGGTCCCTGGCGGTTCCGGCGGGTTCCGAAATCCATCCTGGCGGCCCGGTACGACAGTCAGGAACGCCAGATGAACGAGGCGAATCTTCCGGTCGGCGCGCCGCCCCGGTGGGAGAACAGCTCAGGGCTCTCCAGGGTGCAGCGGCCGTCGGCCCGGACGTCGGTCACACCGGCCCGCCGCAGCTGGGCGGTGACGGCCGCGAGCATGTCCACCCCCGTGGTGCCCTTCCGGGTGGTGGAGGCGGCCTCGGGGGTGTCCCTGGCCGTCTCGGCCTGCACCTCCGGGGGCACCTCGTAGCACTTGCCGCAGATGGCCGGACCGAGGAAGACGGTGATGCGGTCGGCACGGGCCCCCTGGCCGACCATCGACCCGACGAGGTTGGCCGCCACGCCGTTCGCCGTCCCGAGGCGGCCCGAGTGCGCGGCCCCCAGGACACCCGCCTCGCCGTCGGCGGCCAGGACCGGCAGGCAGTCGGCGGCCATCGAGGCCAGGACCAGGTCGGGGCGGGTCGTGACGACCCCGTCGCAGGTACCCGCCCCACCCGGCTCGTCCGCGACGAGCACGTCGGCGCTGTGCACCTGGTTCATCCACACGACCCGGTCGATGTCGAACCCCAGGCCGGCGGCGGCGGTCCGCCTGTTGGCGAGGACGGCCTCCCGCACGTCGCCCGAGCCCAGCCCCAGGTTGAGCGAGTCGTACGGCGGGGCGCTGACCCCGCCGTGCCGTTCGGTGACGGCGGCACGCACGCCGTGCCCCAGATCGATGACGTTGCCCATCCGTGTGACCGCGGTCCTTCCCTCGGCCCGCCGGGACGGCGCCGGCGCGGCCGGCGCGCGCTTCCCCGGGGGCGGCGACGGCCCCGCCGCATGGGTCGGGGCCGCTGACACGTCGATGGTACCGGGACGGTGGTGCGCTACTTCAGGAACTCGGGCACGTCCAGGTCGTCGGGGTCGTCGAAGATGACCCGGCGGCGGGGCGTGGGCACGTCCCCCCGCCGTTCGGCGGTGGAGTCGGAGACGGCGTGGACGGGGCCGGACTGGACCTCGCCGTGCTGCGAGGGCTCCTCCCGCTCCCCCGCGGGCCGCCCCTCCTCGGAGGACCCCGCCGGGGCGGGCGCCTCGTAGGAGGCGTGGGACTCCGAGCCGTGGGCCGGGGTCTCCGTGCGCGGCTGCTCGACCGGGGCCTGCTCCTGGCGGACGGGCTCCGGTTCGGACGGGAACCGGACCGGCGGCATCTGCGCGGACGCCGCCTCCGGCTCGGTCCGCTCCGGGCGGGAGGGAGTGATCCACGGCATGGAGGTGGCCGCCGTCCCGCCCGCGTCACCGGCGGGGGGCGTCACCCTGGTGGGCTGCTGCTCCCTGCGCGACGCGGAGCCCGCGGTGTGGGCGACGGCCTCAGGAGGGTCCACCGGCTGCCGCTCCCGGACCACGGGTCCGGTGACCTCGGGTTCGTCGAACCCCGCCGCGATGACGGTGACCCTCACCTCGTCGCCCAGGGCGTCGTCGATGACGGCGCCGAAGATGATGTTGGCCTCGGGGGCCGCCGAGTTCGCGACGAGCTGCGCCGCCTCGTTGATCTCGAACAGACCCAGGTCGGAGCCGCCCTGGATGGACAGCAGCACCCCGTGGGCGCCGTCGATGCTCGCTTCGAGCAGCGGCGAGGAGATGGCCATCTCCGCGGCCGCGACGGCCCGGTCGTCCCCGCGTGCGGAACCGATGCCCATCAGCGCCGACCCCGCCCCGGACATGACCGACTTGACGTCGGCGAAGTCCAGGTTGATCAGGCCCGGCGTGGTGATCAGGTCGGTGATGCCCTGCACACCGGAGAGCAGCACCTGGTCCGCCGCCTTGAAGGCGTCCAACACGCTGACCTGGCGGTCGGAGATGGACAGCAGCCGGTCGTTGGGGATCACGATGAGCGTGTCGACCTCCTCGCGGAGCATCGCTATCCCCGACTCGGCCTGGGTCGCGCGCCGCTTGCCCTCGAAGCCGAAGGGGCGGGTGACCACTCCGATGGTGAGGGCTCCCAGGGAGCGGGCGATGTTGGCGACGACGGGAGCGCCCCCGGTACCGGTGCCGCCGCCCTCACCAGCGGTGACGAAGACCATGTCGGCCCCCTTGAGGACCTCCTCGATCTCCTCCCGGTGGTCCTCGGCCGCCTGGCGGCCGACATCGGGGTTGGCTCCGGCTCCCAGGCCGCGTGTGAGCTCTCGGCCGACGTCGAGCTTGACGTCGGCGTCACTCATCAGCAGCGCCTGGGCGTCGGTATTGATGGCGATGAACTCGACGCCTTTGAGCCCCTCTTCGATCATTCGGTTGACGGCGTTGACACCGCCGCCGCCGATGCCGACGACTTTGATGACCGCGAGGTAGTTCTGCGGTGCTGCCACGACGAGGGGCCTTTCCGCTCGCATACGCCGTTCCGTGAACGCTCCGGTGGCTCTCGCCACCGGGTACGCCTCCGGACCGGCATCCGGTTCTACAGTGTGCGTTTCGGGTCCCTGCGACGGCGTTCTCGACGCGTTTGTCCGGGGACCCGGGGTCACCGGAGCCGTTGCGATCCTGCCCGGGGAGGGCTGGCGCGATCCGCTGTAGGAGCGGAGCAAAACGGTTCCTGCGTACCCCGAAAAGCGTGTTTTGCTGCTTTGTTGACGTTGGCTGTGCTTCCCGACAGTAAGCGGACCGCCGACCACGGGCAACCGATGACGAGGTCAGCCTAACGGCGTATAACGCAAGGAAGCGATGTGCGCACTCGGCGCGTCGCGTCTGGAATGTCCCCGCCGGATGCCCGGGAGTCCGTCCGGAACCCCCTCACGGGCGCGCTGCGCGGCCCGCCGGACGGCGGTTCGACTTTCCGTGCCACGCCTCTTCCTTTGCCTGGAGCTGGGTACTTCTTCACCGTACGATGGCGAGATCGGGGGTTCCGACGTCGTAGACGCGCCCCTCCTCGGGCGGGTGCTCGCGCAGCAGCACGCGCAGGACGTCGCTCTTGTCCGCGGTCCCCTCGGGCGTCCCCCACTCCACCGTGGAGCCGTTGCCGAGTGCGATGGTGATCGCCCCGGGGTCGGTGGCGTCGATGAGCTGGATCTGGGCGATCAGCGAGTCGGGCGCCGCCTCCACGATGTCGGCGGCGGCGCGGACCGCCTCGTTGCCCTCGACCTCCCCCGTGACCCTGACCACGGGGTGGGTGCCGGGACGGGTCTTCGAGTCCTCGATGCGCACGCCGTCGCCGTCCACGAGCCGGTACTCCTCCCCCACGGGGACGGCCAGCACGGGCTGGCGCTCCACCACCTCGACCTCCAGGGTCGCGGGCCAGCCGCGTCGCACCGTGGCCTCCTCCACGAGCGGGAGGGACTCGGCGCGGGCGCGGCTCCGGTCGAGGTCGACCCTGACCAGGGGGGTTCCGGTGGCCACGTCCACCGCGGACACCACCTCCTGCGGCGACATCCGGTCCAGCCCGGTGACCGCGACGTCGCGGACCACCAGCAGGCGGGAGCCGAGCAGCACCCAGGTGACCACGCAGACCAGCGCCACCACGAGCAGCGCCACGAAGGCGACCTTCCACGGATCGGATCCTCCCCGTGGTGCGGCCCCGTCCGCCGCCCCGCCCTCGTCCGCGCTCACCCGTGTCCTCTTCTTCTCTCCTGCGCCTACCGGCTTCCGGGCGCTTCGTCGGCCGCCTCGGCGATCGCGTCCACGATCAGCGGCCCCAGCTCGGTCACGTCCCCCGCGCCCATGGTGAGGACGATGTCGCCAGGCCGGGCCAGCTCGGCCACCGTCCGCACGACCTCCTCGCGACCCGGCACGTACCGCACCCGGTCGTGGGGGACGCGGGAGGTGATCAGCTCGCCGGTGACCCCGGGCTCGGGGTCCTCCCTGGCCGCGTAGACCTCCATCACCACGACCTCGTCCGCGAGGCCCAGCGCGGTCGCGAACTCCTCGGCGAAGATGCGGGTACGGCTGTACAGGTGCGGTTGGAACAGGGCGACGACCCTGCCCCCGGGCGCCGGTCCCCCCGCCTCGCCCGCGTCCTCGGCGAACGAGTCCAGCGCGGCGCGCGTGGCCCTCAGGTCGGCCTCGATCTCGGTCGGGTGGTGGGCGTAGCTGTCGTAGACGGCGACGCCACCGGCCTCGCCCTTGATCTCGAAGCGGCGCGCGGCCCCCGCGAAGTCCGCGATGCCCTCCACCGCGACCTCCAGGTCGTGGCCGAGCTCGTCCGCCACGGCGACGGCCGCGGCGGCGTTGAGCACGTTGTGCCGACCGGGGACGGCGAGCGTGCCGTCGATGGGCTCGCCCCCGGCGGTGCGGATCGTGAACTCGGTGGTGAAACCGCGGGCGCGCACCCGGGTGACCCGGTAGTCGGCGTCCTCGGCCTCGCCGTAGGTCAGGACCTTCTTGCCGCGCTCGCGGGCCAGCTCCGCGACCTGCCGGGCGCCCGGGTCGTCGATCCCGACGATCAGGGTGCGTCCGACACGGTCGACGAACGCCGCGAAGTTGGCGTGGATCTCCTCGATGCCGCTGTAGTTGTCGAGGTGGTCGGCCTCCACGTTGGTGACCACGGCGACCTTCGGGGAGAGCATGAGGAAGGAGCCGTCGCTCTCGTCGGCCTCCACGGCGATGACCTCGCCCAGGCCGGCGTCGGCGCCCAGGCCGGTGGTGACCAGCTTTCCGCCGATCACGTAGCCGGGGTCGACCCCCAGGTGCTGGAGCACCACGGTGACCATGGAGGTCGTGGTGGTCTTGCCGTGGGTGCCGGAGACAGCGATGCCCTCGCGGCCCAGCAGGAGCGCCCCCAGGGCCGCCGCCCGGGGCAGGACGCGCAGGCCGCGGCGGCGGGCCTCGACGAGTTCGGGGTTGTCCTCGCGGATCGCGGAGGAGACCACGAGGGTCTCGGCGGCGCCGAGGTTGCCCGCGGCGTGGCCGACGTGGACGTCGGCGCCCATCTGCTCCAGCTCGCGCAGGGTGTCGCTGTCGCGGGCGTCGCTGCCGGACACCTCCACCCCGGACTGGAGCAGGACCCGGGCGATGCCGGACATGCCGGCCCCGCCCAGGCCGATGAAGTGGGTGCGGCCGAGCTTGTCGACGGGAACCGGCTCGGTCGGGCGGACCAGGCTCATCGGGCGTCCTTCCCGTCGTCGTAGAACGCGTCCTCGCCGTCGTCGTCGGACAGGGGGATCTCGGGGGTGGGGCGGTCGCCGCGGGCGACGGCCATGACCTCGCGGGCGAGTGCCATGTCGGCGTCGCGGCGGCCCATCCGGGCGGCGGCCTCGGACATGGCCACGACCCGGTCGGTGTCGGTGAGCAGCGGGATGAGCTGGTCGACGATCCACTCCACGGAGATGTCCGCGTTGTTGATCATCAGGCCCCCGCCCGCCTGGACGATCGGCTCGGCGTTGAGTGCCTGCTCGCCGTTGCCGATGGCCAGCGGGACGAAGGCGCCGGGCAGGCCGACGGCGGTCAGCTCGGCGCAGGTCATCGCACCGGAGCGGCACATGGCGACGTCGGCGGCGGCGTAGGCCATGTCCATGCGGTCCACGTAGGGGACGGCCACGTAGGGCACGCCCGCCTGGGTGAGGTCCTGGGGCTCCTCCGCGTTCTTGGGGCCGACGACGTGCAGGACCTGCACGCCCCGGTCGCGGAAGGCGTCACGGGAGGCGAACGCGGTCTCGTTGAGGCGCTGCGCGCCCTGGGAGCCGCCGAAGATCAGCAGGGTGGGGAGGTCGGGGCGCAGGCCGAAGTAGGTGCGCGCCTTGTCGCCCATGGCGAGCCGGTCGAGGGTGGTGATCTGCTGGCGCAGGGGGATGCCGACGAAGCGGCCGTTGCGGATCTGGGTGTGGGGGTGTCCGGTGAACACGTGCGGTGTCATGCGCGCGCCGAGCCGGTTGGCCAGGCCCGGGAGGGGGTTGGCCTCGTGCACGACGATGGGGATCCGGCGCCGGCGCGCCGCCAGGTAGCCGGGGGTGGCCACGTAGCCGCCGAAGCCGACGATGACGTCCGCCTGCAACCGGTCCAGGTGTTCGCCCGCCGCGCTCAGCGCGCCGGCGAGCTTGCCCGGGACGCTGAGGAGCTGCGGGGTGATCTTGCGGGGCAGCGGGACCGCCGGGATCAGGCCCAGCTCGTAGCCGCGCATGGGCACCAGCCGGGTCTCCAGACCCCGCTCGGTTCCCAGGCAGAGGATCTCCGTGCTGGGGTCGATGCGTCGAAGCGCGTCCGCTAGGGAGAGCGCGGGCTCGATATGCCCGGCCGTGCCGCCTCCGGCGAGGGCTACCCTCATCGTTGCCGATTCCTCCTTGGCCGGTCACCCGCCGGGACCGGTCCGTTCCTGTGCTTGGCCGTTGTCCTGCCGCCACGGGGGCCCGGCGTACGCGGACCCCGTCCTGCGGCGACGCGCCTGGAGGCCGTTCCGCCCCGGTTGTTCATCGAGGCCACGAAGTTCTCCAGGCCCAGCCAGCTTAGAGCCCTTTGTACCTGACTCGGACCCCGGGCCTCCAGCGCCCTGGCGGCCTGGGGCTCGGCCTTGGCGAGCGCGAGGAGCACGCCGAGGGCGACCATGGTGGTGATCAGCGACGAACCTCCGTAGGAGACCAGGGGCAGGGGGACGCCGGTGACGGGCAGGAGCCCGATGACCGCGCCCACGTTGATCATGACCTGTCCCATGAGCCAGGTGACGATCGCGAAGGAGGCCAGGCGCGGGAACGGCTCCTTGACCCGGGTGGCCACCCTCAGGCCCGCGTAGCCGAGCACGCCGAACAGGGCGAGCACGAGGAGGGTCCCGATCAGGCCGAACTCCTCCCCGATGATCGCGAAGACGAAGTCGGACTCGGCGAAGGGGAGGAACCCCCACTTCTCCCGGCTGGCCCCGATGCCGACGCCGAAGATCCCCCCGGTGCCCAGCGCGTAGAGGCCGTGCAGTGACTGGTTGCCCGAGCCCAGCGGGTCGGCCCCGGGGTCGAGGAAGGAGGTGACGCGCGCCATCCGGTAGGGCTCGATCGCGATGACGATCACGGCGAGGGCCAGGACGAGGCCGAACATGGTGACGAAGAGCCTGCCCGGCGCCCCCACCACCCACAGCAGGCCCAGGAACGTAATGAGGAACACCAGGGCGGTGGAGAGGTTGGACCCGAGGAGGACCAGGAGCACCAGGAGCCCGCACCCTGGCAGCAGCGGGATGAGGAGGTGCCGCCACTCGGTGAGCTCGCGCAGCTCGTCCTTGCGGGCGAGGATGTTGGCGCCCCACAGGGCGAAGGAGAGCTTGGCGGGCTCGGAGGGCTGCACGACCAGGCCGCCGACGTCCAGCCAGCGGGTGGCGCCGTTGACCTCCACGCCCTGGAAGACGGTGAGCAGCAGCAGGGCCACCGAGAGGATCATGGTGGGGTAGCCGACCAGGCGGAACAGCGCCTGGGGCATGTGCGAGGCCAGGATCATGAGGGGCAGGCCCACGACGGCCGACACCAGCTGCTTCTGGAAGAGCGAGAAGGAGGAGCCGGTCTCGGTGATGGACTTGACCATCGTGGAGGACAGCACCATGACGAGGCCGAGGGCGATCAGGAGGACCGCCGTGCCCAGGATGAGGTAGTAGGAGGTGAGGGGGCGGTCGAGGGACCTGGCCCACTCACGCCACAGGGCGTGCCCGCGCCCTCCGGCGTCCGTCCTCGCCTTGGCCCGGGCCATTCCTGGAACCGCTGTCGTCGCCATCCACACCCTCCGCACGATTCGCGCCTCAATACTGGCGCACGCCCGGGTCGGGAACCGTGGACATTTCCCGCGTGTTGGCCATCTTTGGCGGCCGGCCGGGTGGCGGTGGGCACAGCGGACGCCGCCCGCGCGGACTTCGTCACGTACGGGCGGCGTCCGGTCACTCAGGGCAGGCGGTTCACGGCCTCGGAGAACAGGCGTCCGCGCTCGGGGTAGTTGGTGAACATGTCCATGGACGCGGCGGCCGGGGCCAGCAGCACCGTGTCGCCCGCGCGGGCCATGGCCGCGGCCTCGGCGACCACGGCGTCCATCACCGTGTGGCCCTCGGGCGCGTCCGGGGCCGGGCCCTCGACCTCGACCACGGGGACGGAGGGGGCGTGCTCGGCCAGGGCCTCGCGCAGCCGGGCCCGGTCCGCGCCGATCAGCACCGCGCCCCGCAGCCGGCCGGCCGCCGCGGCGACCAGGTCGTCGACCGCGGCGCCCTTGAGCAGGCCGCCGGCGATCCACACCACGGACGCGTAGGCCTCGAGCGAGGCCGCCGCGGCGTGCGGGTTGGTCGCCTTGGAGTCGTCCACGTAGTCGACGCCTCCGACGGAGGCCACGTGCGCGATGCGGTGGGGCTCGGGCCGGAACGAGGCCAGGCCGGCCCGCACCGACGCCGGCGCGACGCCGATCGAGCGGGCCAGCGCCGCCGCGGCCAGGGCGTTGGCGACGTTGTGCGGCGCGGCCGGGCGGACGTCGGCGAGGGTGGCCAGCTCCTCGGCGCTGCTGCCGGGGTCGGCGCAGAAGGCGCGGTCGACGAGCAGGTCCTCGACCACTCCCAGTTCGCCGGCCCTCGGGGTGTCCAGCCGGAAGCCGACGAGCGGGGCGTACGGGTCGCCGTCCTCCTCCGCCAGGCGGACCGACCAGGCGTCGGCCGTGTTGGCGACCCGGATCGTCCCGGGCGCGAACACCCTGCCCTTGGCCCGCGCATAGGGGTCGAGGCCGCCGTGCCAGTCCAGGTGGTCGGGGGCCACGTTGAGGACGGTGGCGGCGTGCGGGCGCACGCTGCTGGACCAGTGGAGCTGGAAGCTGGACAGCTCCACGGCCAGCACGTCGTGCACGTGGCCGTCGGCGTCGGGCAGGACCGCGTCGACGATCGGCGTGCCGACGTTGCCGACGGCGAGCGCGTCCCGGCCGTCCGCGCGGAGCATCGCCTCCAGCATCCGCACGGTGGTGGTCTTGCCGTTGGTCCCGGTGATGGCGAGCCACACCTGGTCCGCGGGCTTGAGGCGCCAGGCCAGCTCGACGTCGCCGATCACCTCGGTCCCGGCCTCGGCGGCCCGGACCAGGAGCGGGGAGTCGGGGCGCCAGCCGGGCGAGGTGACGACCAGGTCGCAGCCCTCGGGCAGCGGGGTCCCGCCGAGGACCACCTCGGCCCCGGCGTCGGCGAGTTCGGCGGCGACCGTCCGGACGGTGTCGTCGTCGCGGCCGTCCACGACGACCACGCGGGCCCCGCGGGCCAGGAGCGCCCTGGCGACCGGGGGCCCGGACACTCCCAGACCGGCGACGCAGACGAGCCGTCCCTCCAGGCCGGCCCCGCTCGGAGCGGGGTCGGCGGCGGGACCGGGCTGTGTGTCGGAAGAGTGGTGCGGCATGCCTTCTACCTTGGCATCCATTCGAGATAGAAGAGTCCGATGGCGATCGCCACGAACAGGCCCTGGATGATCCAGAAGCGGATCACGATGGTGGGTTCGGCCCACCCCTTGAGCTCGAAGTGGTGCTGGAGCGGCGCCATGCGGAACACGCGTTTGCCGGTGAGGCGGAACGACGTGATCTGGATCATCACCGACATGGTGATGATGACGAAGAGGCCGCCGATGAGCAGCAGCAGGAGCTGCGTGCGGGTGGTGATGGCCAGGCCCACGATGAGGCCGCCCAGCGCCAGGGAGCCGGTGTCGCCCATGAAGATCTTGGCGGGCGGTGCGTTGAACCACAGGAAGCCGATGCACGCGCCGAGCGCAGCGGCGGCCACCACGGCCAGGTCCAGGGGGTCGCGGACCGTGTAGCAGCTGTCCGAGAGGTAGGACACGCACGACTGGCGCAGCTGCCAGTTGCCGATGATGACGTAGGCCACCAGGGACAGGATGGTGGCGCCGGTCGCGAGGCCGTCCAGGCCGTCCGTCAGGTTCACCGCGTTGGAGAAGCCGACGATGAGGAAGAGCGCCCACAGGATGAACAGGCCCAGCATCAGCGGGGGCCCGAAGTCGCGCAGGAAGGACAGGCTGGGCGCCGCGGGGGTGTAGCCGTACCCGTTGGGGAACTGGGTGACCCCGTAGGCGAAGCCGATGCCGATGACGGCCTGGCCGACCATCTTCGCGCCGCTGCGCAGGCCGAGGCTGCGGCGCTTGTAGATCTTGATGAAGTCGTCGAGGAAGCCGACGCAGCCCATGCCGACGAACAGGAACATCACGAGCAGGCCCGAGGCGGTCGGCCCCGTCGAGGAGGGCTGCACCAGCCACAGCACCAGATGGGAACCGAAGTAGCCCACCACCGCGCCGAGGATGACGACGATGCCGCCCATGGTGGGCGTGCCCTGCTTGGTCTTGTGGCCCTCGGGTCCGTCGTCGCGGACCTCCTGGCCGAACTTGAACCGGTACAGCAGTTTGATGAGCGGCGGCATCAACGCCATGGAGACGATGAGCGACAGCGCCGCCGCGATGGAGATGCCGATCACTGGACATCACCCTTGGTGATGAGGTCGATAACCCTTTCGAGCGCTGCCACCCGCGATCCCTTCACAATGACGACGTCTCCTGTGCGCATGCGTTCGCGCAGCGCCGCCGCGGCCGCCCCTGCGTCCGCGACCCGGATGCACTCACCCCGCCACTGCCCCTGCCGGGCAGCGCGTTCGGCGCCGACGGCGATGCCCTCGGCCGCCTCTCCGACCACGATCAGGTGGGCCACGCCCGTGCGGGCGGCCAGCTCGCCGATCTGCTCGTGTTCGGCTCCTCCGTCCTCGCCGAGCTCCGCCATGTGGGCGAGCACCGCGATGGAACGGCGGTTGCGGGCGAGCGCTTCGAGTGTGGTCAGCGCGGCCCGCACGGACTCGGGGTTGGCGTTGTAGGCGTCGTTGACGAGTGTGGCACCGTCGTGTTCGGTGACCTCCATCCGCCACCGGCTGACCGGGGTCGCGGCGCCGAGGGCGGCGGCGACGGCGTCGATGTCCATACCGAGTTCGTCGGCGACGGCGGCGGCGGCCAGGGCGTTGTGCACCTGGTGCGCGCCGACGAGCGCCAACCTCACCGGGGCGGTGCGACCGCCCAGGTGGAGTGTGAAGGAGGGGGCGCCGGAGTCCCGGAGGACCACGTCGGTGGCGCGCACGTGCGCGTCCTCGCCCTGTCCGTAGGTGACGACCCTGGCCCGGGTGCGCGACGCCATCGCGCTCACCCGGGGGTCGTCGGCGTTGAGGATCGCGACACCGCCGGAACCGCGGTCCGCCGAGCCGGGCGGCAGTGCCTCGACCAGCTCGCCCTTGGCCTTGGCGATGGTGTCGCGGTCGCCGAACTCGCCCATGTGGGCGCTGCCGACGTTGAGGACCACGCCGATCCTGGGCGGGGCGACCTCGCACAGGTGGGCGATGTGCCCGACACCGCGCGCGGAGACCTCCAGGACCAGGTTGCGGGTACCGGTGTCGGCGCGCAGCACGGTGAGCGGGTGGCCGATCTCGTTGTTGAAGGAGCCGGCCGGGGCGACGGTCGGGCCCAGCCCGCCGACGACCTGGGCGATGAGGTCCTTCGTGGTGGTCTTGCCGGAGGACCCGGTGACCGCGACGACCTCGGCCGCTTCCGCTCCGCGCCGGACGTCGCCGAGCTCCCGCGCCACGTACCGTGCGAGCCGGGCCAGGGCGGCGACGACCCCGTCGTCGCCCCCCTCCGCCAGCAGGTGCGGGGCCGCGACGGGGCGGGAGGCCAGGACGGCCGTCGCCCCGGCCGCGACCGCGGGTCCGGCGAAATCGTGTCCGTCGACGTGCTCCCCGGTCAGGGCGACGAAGAGCGCGCCTGGCGCTGCCTGCCGCGAGTCGATGACTACGGGACCGTCGACGACGGCGTCGGGGCGCGCTGATCCGCCGATGGCGGTTTGGGTGATCTCAGCGATCCGATCGAGCGTGAGCGCGATCAAATCCACTCCTCATGTCAGGCCCGGCCCACGGCACCACAGGGGCTGTTGGCCACCGGCCGGAGTCAGGTCAGGGGATGGCACCGCGGATGCCGTGCGCGCGGTGCCGCGCCGGCTCACCGGGGCCGCGTCGGCGGGCTACGCCATGGGCGCCACCGTGGGCGGTCGGGCTGCGATTGCCGGACCTACCTTAGAACACATTGCGGTGTCCGGGGTCCCGCCGGGCCCTGTGTGGAGCAATATGGTCCACTTCGTGACCGGCAGTGTCCGTGTGACCAGTGATCCGCGCGCCCCGGGCGGCGGGGACGCACGAGGGGCGCGGACGGTGTCCGCGCCCCTCGTCCCGAACGGAGGCCGCCCGGGAGTGTTGTCGGGTCATCCCTCGTCAGGGACCCTGTGGATGTCCTGGAGGGCGACTCCCAGCCGTTCGCGGGAGCTCACGGCGAGGTGGTCGCCGATGGCCCGGCGCAGCACCTCCCGGTCGTCGAAGGGCAGCACTTCGCCCTTGACGTACTGGCCGGTCTCGTGGCCCTTCCCCGCGACGACGATCACGTCGCCCGGGCGGACGCGGTCCACCGCGATGCGGATGGCCTCGGCCCGGTCGAGTTCGACCGTGACGTGGGCGCGCTGGTCCTCGGGGACCTTGGCCACGCCTTCGAGCATCGCCGCGGCGATGGAGACAGGGTCCTCGGTGCGGGGGTTGTCGTTGGTGATGACCAGCTGGTCCGCCAGGCGCGCGGCGGCCTCGCCCATCAGGGGGCGCTTGGCGCGGTCGCGGTCGCCCCCGCAGCCGAGCACCATGGTCACGTAGCCGTCGGTGGTGGAGCGGAGCGCGGTGAGGACCGCCTCGATGGCACCGGGTTTGTGGGAGTAGTCCACGAGCGCGGTGAAGTCCTGGAAGGCGCGGGGCACGTCGTCGACGACCACGGGCTCCATGCGTCCGGGCACCCCCGGGGCGGCGGCGACGCCGGCGATCGCGGTCTCCAGCGGCAGGCCCGCCTCGACCAGGCCGACGATGGCGGCCATCGCGTTGGAGACGTTGAACGGCCCGGGCAGGCCGACGGAGGCCTCCGCCTCCATGCCGCCCGGACCGACGATCCGGAACCTGCTGCCCGTGGCCCCCAGGTCGACGTCCACGGCCCGCCAGTCGGCCTCCATGGCCGTGGCCGGGTCGGCGTCGGTGCAGCCGTCCACGGCGAAGGTGGTGACGGGGATCGTCCCGTCGGCCTGCACCATGTCCACCAGGGCGCGGCCGAACCGGTCGTCGGCGTTGACGACCGCGATGTCGCAGTACTCGGGGGTGAACAGCCGAGCCTTCGTGTCGAAGTAGTCGCGCAGGTCCGAGTGGAAGTCCAGGTGGTCCTGGGACAGGTTCGTGAAGATCGCCACGTCGTAGCGGGTTCCGCCGACCCTGCCCAGGGCGAGGGCGTGGCTGGAGACCTCCATGGCTGCGGCGGTGACGCCCTCCTCGCGCATGAGCGCGAACAGGCCGTGCAGGTCGGTGGCCTCGGGGGTGGTGAGGGAGGAGGCGACCCGCTCGTCCCGGACGCGCATCTCCACCGTGCCGACGAGGCCGGTGGTCATGCCGGCCCGGCGGAGCCCGGACTCGACCAGGTACGTGACCGTGGTCTTGCCGCTGGTGCCCGTGGTGCCGATCAGCAGCAGGTCCTGCGCGGGCTCCTTGAAGATCCAGGAGGCCGCCGTTCCGAGCGCGGCCCGCGCGTCGGGGACGACGATCACGGGCAGGCCGGTCGCGGCGGCGCGCTCGGCCCCGGCGGGGTCGGTGAGGACGGCGGCGGCTCCCGCCTCGGCCACCTGCCCGGCGAAGTCGGCGCCGTGGGCGCGCGTTCCCGGCAGCGCCGCGTACAGGTCTCCGGGACCCGCCTTCCGTGAGTCGTGGGTGATGCCGCGTACGTGCACCTCCCTGCCGGGCACCTCGGCCGTGTGGTCCGCGCCGAGGTCCGGGCGCAGGAGTGTGGCGTCCGGCCCGAGCAGCGCTGCGAGGGCGGACAGGGGACGAAGTGGCGTGTGTTCAGGTCGCATTACCGGTGGCACGTGTGGAGGTTAACCGCTGCGGACGACCGGTCGGTAATTTCCACGCTGCGTGCGGCGGGGATTCTCCGGCGGGGCCCCGAGGCTCCCCGGCCCTCCCGCCCCCGGTCGGCGCCGGGACCGGGCGGGGCACACCTCGGGGCCGAGGGCCGTGCCCGGAGGACGGGAACCGGAACCGCGGCTCCCGGGGACCGGCGGCCGCGCCCCGCCGCGCCTACCCTGGAAGTCTCACGGGGGAGGGTGGAGTGGTCCGAACGGTGCCGGGCGCGCCCGGCGTCCGTCCGCTGGTGCTCGACGGCGGGCTGGCGACCCGCCTGGAGTCCTACGGCGCCGACCTGCGCGGCGGCCTGTGGTCGGCGCGGCTGCTGGCCGACGGGCCCGGACTGGTCCGCCGCGCGCACCGGGACTACTTCGAGGCGGGCGCCGACGTGGCGATCTCCGCCGGGTACCAAGCGAGCATCCCGGCCCTGGAGGCGCGGGGGCACTCGCGGCGCAAGGCCGCCGGGCTCCTCGCCAGGTCCGTGGAGCTGGCGCGGGCCGAGCGCGACGCGTTCGGCTCGGGCCTGGTCGCCGCCGGGGTGGGGCCCTACGGTGCGGCCCTGGCGGACGGGTCCGAGTACACCGGCGACTACGACCTGGACGAGGACGGCCTGTACGCCTGGCACCGCGAGCGGTGGCGCGTGCTCGCCGGCGCCGGGGCGGACCTCATGGCCTGCGAGACGATCCCCTCCCTGCCGGAGGCCCGTGCCCTGGGCCGGCTCCTCGCCGAGGTTCCCGGGCCGCGCGCGTGGATCAGCTTCTCCTGCCGCGACGGCGGGCACCTCAACGACGGCACCCCCCTGAGCCGGGCGGTCGCCGAACTCGCGCCGCTGCACGCGGCCGGGAGGCTCGTCGCCGCGGGCGTCAACTGCACCGCTCCCCGCCACGTCCCCTCCCTGGTCCGCACGGTGGCCGCGGCGGGCCTGCCCGCGGTCGCCTACCCCAACTCGGGGGAGAGCTGGGACGCGTCCCTCGGCCGGTGGACGGGCGTCGGCGATCCGGAGGGGTTCGGCAGGGCCGCGGTGTCCTGGTACGAGGCCGGAGCGGTGCTCGTGGGCGGATGCTGCCGCACCGGCCCCGAGCACGTCCGCTCCGTGCGCGCCCGCCTGGACGCGCACCTGGGCCGCGGGGCCGGCCGGCGCCCCTGACCCCGCGGGTTCCGGGGCCCGGGGCCGGGCGCGGCGGTCCGCGTGCCGGGCCGGGGCGCGTCGCGCGGACGCCCCCGGCGGGCCGGCGCGCTAGCCCGCGTCCTCCTCGAACAGCCGGATGGCGGGCGGGTCGGTGTCCGTCGGCGGGACCTTCAGGGACTTCAGCGCGAAGGACATGATGTCGTTGAACACCGGGCCGGCCGCCTCGCCGCCGTAGTAGGTGCCCTGCGGGTTGTGCAGGACCACCTGGACCACGATCTCCGGGTCGTCGGCGGGCGCGAAGCCGGAGAAGGACGCCGTGTACCCGCCGTCCTCGTAGGTGCCCGTCTCCGGGTTGATGCGGTTGGCGGTGCCCGTCTTGCCCGCGACCCGGTACCCGTCGATGCGGGCCTGCGGCGCCGTGCCCTCGTCCCCGGTGACCGCCTCCAGCATGAGCGCGAGCTGTTCGGCGGTCTCCTCGCTGAGCACGCGGCGCTGCTCGGGCTCCTCCGCGGGGGTGAACTCCCCGTTCGTGTCGACCGTGCCCGCGACCACCGTCGGCGCCACCCGCACGCCCCCGTTGGCGACGGTGGCGTACACCGAGGCCATCTGGGCGGCGTTGACCGTCAGGCCGTGCCCGATGGAGACCGACGGGAGCTGCGTGCCCCACCAGTCCTCGGGCGCCGTCAGCACGCCGGCCTCCTCCCCCGGCAGGTTCAGCCCGGTCGGCTGGCCGAGCCCGAAGTCCTCGATGTAGGAGTGCAGGACCCCGGCCCCCACCTGGTCGGCGATCTTGATCGTGCCGACGTTGCTGGACTGGGCCATGATGCCGTTGACCGTGAGGCGCTGCGTGCCGTTGTTGCTGGAGTTGCGGAAGGTCTGGTCGTAGTACTGGAGGGAGTAGGGCACGGTGTACACCGTCTCCGGCTCGGTGAGCCCCTCCTCCAGCGCCGCGCCGACCGTGATGACCTTGTTGGTGCTGCCCGGCTCGAAGGTCTCCGCGACCGCCCCGTTGGACCACTGCTCGGGTCCGGTGGAGTCGATGTCGGCCTGGGAGTACGTCGGGAAGTCGGCCATCGCGAGGATCTCCCCGGTGCCGACGCGCTCCACGACGACGCTGCCGGCGACGGCGTCCAGCTCCTCCACCCTGTTCGCGAGGGTCTGCGCGGCGTACCACTGGATGTCCTGGTCCAGGGTCAGCCGGACGTCCTGTCCGGGCACGGGCTCGCTGACCAGGCCCCCGGCCATGGGGATCTGGGTGCCGTCGATGCCGACCTCGACCTGCCGCCGGCCCGACTCGCCCGCCAGGGTGCTGTCGAGGTAGCCCTCCAGGCCCTCCAGGCCGTGTCCCTCCGAGCCGACGAACCCGACCAGGTCGGCGGCCCCCGTCTCCTCGGGGTAGACCCGGTCGTAGGCCACCTCCGCGCCCACACCGGACAGGCCCAGGTCGCGCAGCCCCTCCCAGTCGCGCGGCAGGACCTTCGTGGCCACCACCTGGTAGCGGGAGGGCCGGGCGTCGACCTTCTCGGTGACCTCGGCCTCGTCCAGGCCGAACCGGGTGACGAGCTCGTCGACGAGCTGGTCCCGCTCGTCCTCCTCGACCTCCTCGGGGTCGACGAAGACGTTGCGCACCTCCACCGACAGGGCGAACGGGTTGCCCTCGGCGTCGGTGATCTCGCCGCGCAGGGTGGGGATGTCGATGGTCTGGAGACGGGTCTGCGAGGCAGCCTCGGCGTACTGCTCCGCCTCCAGGCCCTGGATCTGCACCAGGCGACCGGCGAAGAGGAGCATGATGACGACGATCAGCACGCCGCCGAACTTGATCCGGCTGCGCGGCTCCCCCCGCCGGAAGGTGCGGCGCAGCAGGGGCGGGGGCGGGGGCGGCCCCGACCTGCGGCGCGCGGAGCCCCGCTCCCCGCCTCGCCCACCGCGCGCGGAACGCCCCTCGGACCGTGCCGAGGAGCGTGCGCGGGTGCCGCCGTCGGGGCGGCGCGGTTCACGCTGGGGGCGCTTGCTGGGCCCGGCCCCGGAACGGCCCGCCGCTCCGGGCCTGCGGGGGTCCCGGGGACGCCGGTCCCTCGGCGCGCTCACTCACCGCTCCCGGCGCTCCCGGTGATCTCACCGTTCTCGGGGTCGAGGAAGAGCGGGGCCTCACCCTGCTCCATGCCCATGGCCTCGGCCTCCTCCGCGATCCGCTCCGAGGCCTCCAGGCCCGCGACCGTGTTGCGGCGCTGCTGCTCCTCGTAGGCCAGCTCCCGGTTCTCCGCCTGGAGGCTGGCGATGGTGAAGGCCTCCTGGGCGACGACGCTGCGCAGCACCAGCAGGGCGACCAGCGCTCCGCCCAGCAGGCACAGGACGAGGAGGACGAAGGGGATGCGCGGCGCCGGGCGGGCGCGCGCCGCCCCGGCCTTGCGCCCGGGGGCGCGCCCGGGCGAGGCGGGGGCGGCTCCCCCTCCCTTCCCGCTCCCGCCCTTGCGGGCCGGTGCCCGGCGCGTGTCCGTCCTCGTGCTCATCTGGTCTCCCTACTGCCGCGGCGGCCGAACCCGTTCGGCCGCCCGGAGGCGGGCCGACTGGGCGCGCGGGTTGCGTTCGTTCTCTTCGTCCGTGGGGAGCTCGGCCCCCCGGGTGAGGAGCCGTAGCTCGGGCTGCCTGTCCGGGAGGGGGACCGGCAGGTCCGCGGGCGTGGTGTCGGTGGCCAGCGCGGCGAGGGCCCTCTTGGTCATCCGGTCCTCCAGCGAGTGGTAGGACAGCACGGCGATGCGCCCGCCCACGCCCAGGCGGGAGACCGCCGCGGGCAGGGCGCGCTCCAGGATGGAGAGTTCGGCGTTGACCTCGATGCGCAGGCCCTGGAAGGCGCGCTTGGCGGGGTGCCCGCCGGTGCGGCGGGTGGCCGCGGGGATGGCCTCGCGGACCAGTTCGGCGAGTTCGCGCGTGGAGTCGATCGGGCCCTGTGCGCGCCGCCGCTCGATGGCTCTGGCGACGCGGGACGCGAAGCGCTCCTCGCCGTAGGTGCGCAGGACCCGCGTGAGTTCGCCGACCGGGTAGGTGTTGACGACCTCGGCCGCGGTCAGGGACTGGGTGCGGTCCATGCGCATGTCCAGCGGCGCGTCGTGGGCGTAGGCGAAACCGCGGTCGGTCTCGTCCAGCTGCGGCGAGGACACCCCCAGGTCGAGCAGGACGGCGTCGGCGCCGGAGACGCCCGCCTCGTCCAGCGCGCGCGGGATGTCGGAGTAGAGCGCGTGCACGAAGTGGGTGCGGTCGGCGTAGGGGGCGAGGCGCTCGGCGCTGCGCTCCAGGGCCGTGGTGTCGCGGTCGACCCCGACCAGGCGCATGGTGGGGCAGGCCTTGAGCAGGGCCTCGGAGTGGCCGCCCAGCCCCAGGGTGCCGTCCACGAGCACGGCCCCGGGCTCGGTGAGCGCGGGGGCCAGGAGTTCGATGATCCGGTCGAGCATGACCGGTACGTGCAGCGGGTCCGTCCCGGCGCGGGCCGCGGCGATGCGGTCCCCGATGCCGCTTCCCCGCCCGGCTCCGTCCCCGGTGTCCTGGTGTTCGCGGGCCGGGCCGTCCCCTTCGGGCTGCTCGTGCTGCCGGGTGTCCCCCATGCGGTGCTGTTCCTCCACGCTTTCGCCGTCTCCCCCTGGTCGCCGCGGTAGCGCCACGATGGTGCGCTCCGCGGTGTCCTTCGCGTGGCCCGGCCGGGTTTCGGCAAGGCCTTCCGGACACGGCCGCTATTGTCCACCGTTCGGCGGACCCGTGTTCACGACCTGGCACCGGGGAAGTCGCGCCAGCTCGTGTGCGCCGTGTCCGGAGGCCGTTGCCGACCCCCGGTCTGCAAGGGTGTGGACTGTCGTGCCGCTCGTTCCGGCGGTGGCTCCGCCGGGTTCACAGCACCCCGGGCAGCACCTCCTCGGAGAGCTGCGCGAAGGCCTGCTCCTGCTCGGCCTCGTACTCGGACCACGCGTCGGCGTCCCAGATCTCCAGGCGGGTGTTGGCGCCGATGACGACGCACTCGCGCTCGAGACCCGCGTACTCGCGCAGCTTCGACGGGATGGTCACCCTGCCCTGCTTGTCGCAGGTCTCGTCGGAGGCGCTGGCGAAGAGGACCCGGCTGTAGTCGCGAACGGACTTGGCCGTGACCGGGGTGCTGGCGAGCGCGTCGGTGATGCGCCGGAACTCCTCCGTCGGGAAGACGTAGAGGCAGCGCTCCTGGCCCTTGGTGACCACCAGACCCCCCGACAGCTCGTCGCGGTACTTCGCGGGAAGGAACAGCCGTCCCTTCTGGTCGAGGCGAGGCGTGTGGGTGCCGAGGAACACACTCCCACCCCCTCACTCCCCGAAGTGGAGAATTCACCCTCTCCACGATGCTCCACCTTACTCCACTCTTCCCCACCGTCAACAGCTCCAATCGGGATTCACACCCCGAAGAATCCACAAATGCGCAGGTCAGGAGGGTGGGGCGGGCGAAGCTCGCGCGGATGCCGCCGGGTGTCGTCCGGCACTCTCCCCCCACATACCCGCCGACCTGCGAAAACGACCCCTCCACGCGCACGGGCGCACGGAGGGGGCAGGGTGTGCCGCGTGGGCGCCGCCAATGCCCGGAAGAGCGATTCGGGCCCTTTGACCTCTTTGGTTGCCCGTGGAATCAATCGGCCGCCGATTCCGGCACTTTGGTTTGCAATCGCTCCGATTGGGCCTAGCCTCGGTTCCGAACACCGACACACGAAGCCATACGGAGCGGGAGGGGTCTCGTGTCACTCGGCACACACCACGGCGGTCGCGGGGGCGGTGTCCAGGAGGACGTCGGCGAGATCGTCGCCGTGGCGGACCGCGTCCGCGGCGCCATCGAGACGGTCATCGAGGGCAAGCCGGAGGTGCTGCGCATCGCCCTGACGGTCCTGCTCGCCGAGGGGCACCTGCTCATCGAGGACGTCCCGGGCGTCGGCAAGACCATGCTGGCCAAGGCCCTGGGACGGGCCGTGGACTGCTCCGTGCAGCGCGTCCAGTTCACCCCGGACCTGCTCCCCAGCGACATCACCGGCGTCAGCGTCTACCACCAGGACCGGCGCGAGTTCGAGTTCAACCCCGGTCCGGTCTTCGCCAACATCGTGCTGGGCGACGAGATCAACCGCGCCTCCCCCAAGACCCAGGCGGCCCTCCTGGAGTGCATGGCCGAGCGCCAGGTGAGCGTGGACGGGCAGACCCGCGCGCTGGAGCGCCCGTTCATGGTGGTGGCCACGCAGAACCCCTCCGACATGGAGGGCACCTACGCGCTCCCCGAGGCGCAGCGGGACCGGTTCATGGCCCGCGTGTCCGTCGGCTACCCGGCCCCGCAGGCCGAACTCGACATGATCGACTCGCACAGCTCCCGCTCCCCCCTGGACACCCTCGTCCCGGTGACCGACGCCGCACAGATCCGCGACCTCACCGACCGCGTGCGCGCGGTCCACGTCGCCCCCGGTATGCGCCGCTACGTCGTCGACCTGGTCAACTCCACCCGGACCAGTCCCGACCTGCGCCTGGGGGCCTCACCGCGCGCGACCCTGCACCTGGTGCGGGCGGCACGCGCGTACGCCGCCCTGGACGGGAGGCACTACGTCGTCCCCGACGACGTGCAGGCGCTCGCCGTCCCGGTGCTCGCGCACCGCCTGCTGCCCGCGCCCGAGGCGCAGATGGAGCGCCTCTCCCCCGAGCAGATCGTCGCCAAGCTGGTCGCACGCCTGCCCGTGCCCGGACCGCAGTAGCCGCGCCCCCGCGGGGGCGCGGCGTCCCGCTCCTCCCGCCTCCCCGCCTGTCCCGCCCGCCGGGTGCGGGCCGCTCCGAGAGAGGGTCCATGCGTCCGCCCGACGTCCGACACCAGGCGCCTCCCGCGCACACCCCCGCACCGGGCGTCAGCCGCGGGACTCCCTCCGCGCCGCCGCCCGACACCCTCCACCCGCAGGAGCGCCCCCGCCGGACCCTCACCCCGCGCGGGGTGTTCATGCTCGTGTTCGGCGCGATCGCCCTCGTGGCCGGCCTCCTCGTCGGACAGCGTGAGCTGGTCGCCGTGGGCGTGCTCCTGGCCGCGGTGCCGCCGCTCTCCGCCCTCACGGTCCTGGGAGCCGCCTCCCGGGTCGTGCACAGCCGGACCGTGGCGCCCGTCCGCGTGCCGGCCGGCCACGACGCCCGGATCCTGGTCAGGATCGGCAACTCCTCCCCCGTCTGGCCGGTCGCCTCGCTGTCGGTCGAGGACACCCTGCCGGTCCCGCTGGGCGCCGAGCCCCGGTACACCGTAGGCCACCTCGGCCCCCGCTCCGTCCGCGACGTCTCCTACCTGGTCAGGCCGGCGACACGCGGCAACTACCCGGTGGGCCCGCTCCGCGTGGCGGTGACCGACCCGCTGGGGTGCGTGCGCGTCGGACGCCGTGTCGGGGCGCCGGCCCACCTGCTCGTGACCCCCGTGACCGTGCCCCTGGCGTCGCCGGGGTCCGCCGACGGCTCGCAGGGCGAGGAGAGCCCCCGCCGCTCGGTGACCGGGGCCGGGGAGCAGGACCCGGTGCCGCGCGAGTACCAGTACGGGGACGAACTGCGCAGGGTCCACTGGCGCTCCACCGCCAAGCACGGTGAGCTGATGGTGCGCCGGGACGAGCAGCACTGGCGTGAGAACAGCACGATCCTGCTGGACACCCGGTGGTCCGCCCACCGGGGGCACGGCCCCGCCGGGTCCCTGGAGACGGCGGTCAGCGTCGCCGCCTCCGTGGCGCTGGGCCTGCTCGACGGCGGCCACGACCTGCGCTTCCACACCGAGCGCGGGCGGGTGCCGACCATGAGCGCCGCGGGCGTCCTGGACGGCCTGGCCGTCGTGGAACCCTCCGACACCCCGGGACTGCTCGGCGGCATCGGTCTGCTCGGCACATCCCGCGGCACGTCCAGCCTGGTCGTGGCGGTCCTGGGGGCGCTGTCCCCCGACGAGGCCGCCGCCCTCGCCCGGAGCGGAGGACGGGGGGCGCGCGTGGCCGTGCTGTGCGCCCACGCCGCGTGGGAGGGGCCGGACGCCGCGGCCGGCGTCCGCGACATCCTCGCGTCCGCCGGATGGCGCGTCCTCGTCCTCTCCTCCCTCGCGGACCTGCCCCGGCTGTGGTCCCTCGCGGCCGTCCGCACCGGAACGCACGGCCCCGTCCGGGCCGCCGCGCCCCGCACCCCCGGAAAGGGTCCGCGTTGAGAGCACTGATGCCCCTGGCGTCCCTGGTCTGCCTGCTGTCGGCGCTGCCCCTGCTGGGCACGGTCGTGCGCGGCGAGACCTGGTGGGTCCCCGCGGCCTTCGTGACGACCGCGGTCTGCGGGATCTCCGCGCTGTACCGGCTGAGCGGGTGGAACTCCCTGCCCGTGCCGTTCCTCCAGCTGTTCGCGGTCGCGTTCCTCAGCACGCCCCTCTTCGCCCCCCACGAGGCCCTCCTGGGCCTCCTCCCGACCTGGGACTCCCTGGAGCACCTGGCGCAGGTGTTCGGGGAGGGCGTCGCCAGCATCGACGGCAACGCGCCGCCGGTGGCGGCCTCCTACGGGGTGACGATGATCATCGCGCTGGTGTTCGCGGTGTTCGCGATGGCCTCGGACTTCCTCGCGGTGACCGCGCGCTGCCCCGGCATGGTCGGCGGCCTGCTGCTGGCACTGGTGGCCGTCCCGCTGGTGGTGGACGACGCCGGCGTCGGAGCGGTGGCCGCGGCCTCCTGCGCCCTCGGCTTCCTGTTCCTCCTCGCGGTGGACATGTGGGTGCGCGGACGCGAGTGGGGCACGCGCGTCCCCGACGGCCGCGACCCCTCGGCCCGCCTGCTCGGCCGGGTGCTCCGGGTGGCGACGGTGTCGGCGGCCTCGGCCGCGGCCGTGCTGCTGGCCCTGACGGTGCCGCTGGCGGTGCCCTCACTGCGCAGCGACGCGTTCTACGCCATGGCCGACGGGGCCTACACCGGCGGGGACGTCCTCACCACGACGCACCCGCTGGTCTCGCTCCGCCGGGAGCTGGGGGCCTCCTCCGACCGCACCGTGCTGACCTACCGGACCGACGCCGAGCAGCCCGACTACCTGCGCACGTACGTGCTGAACGAGTTCGACGGCGAGAACTGGACGATGACGCCGGTCAGCGCCTCGGGCGACACCCTGGTCAGCGGGGAGCTCCCGCTGCCCGCCGGGTGGGACGGGGAGCCCGACGGCGGCCCGGTGACGACGCGGATCTCTCTGGACTCCGACTCGCCCCGGATGGACTTCCTGCCGCTGCCGTACTGGGCGCGCGCGGTGGACGCCCCCGGGGAGTGGTACGCCGACCCCGACAGCCTCATGGTGTTCACCACCGACAGCCCTCCCACGGGCCTGAACTTCTCCGTGGAGACGGTGGACCGCGTCCCCACGGGCGACGAACTGGCCGGCTCCGGGGCCCCCGTCTCCCTCCCCGGCGACCACCGGAACCTGCCGAGCGGCCTGGACCCCTCGGTGCAGGCGCTGACGGACGGCCTCGTCGAGGGCGCGGAGTCGCCGTACGAGCGGGCCCTCGCGATCCAGGAGTACTTCACCGGGGGCCTGTTCACCTACGACCTGTCCCCGCCGGGGGTGCCCGAGGGCGCCGACCCGCTCTCCCACTTCCTGCTGGAGGACCGGGTGGGCTACTGCGAGCAGTTCGCCGGGGCCATGGCGGTCATGGCCCGGCAGGCCGACATCCCCGCGCGGGTGGCCGTGGGCTACACGGCCGGCGAGCGCATGGGCGACGGCCGGTGGGCGGTCACGGTGGGCGACGCGCACGCGTGGCCGGAGCTGTACTTCGAGGGTGCGGGCTGGGTGCGGTTCGAGCCCACCCCGGCCGCGAGCGGCGGCGAGGGGCAGGGCTCGGCGACGGTGCCCGACTACGCGTCCGGCGACGGCGGCGCCGGGGAGCGGCCCGCCGAGGAGCCCGGCGGCCCCGACACGGAGTCCTCCCCGAGCACGGAGCCGAGCGAGGACGCCGAGGAGCCCGACGCCTCCCCCGGGGCGGACGAGGCGCCCGAGGACCGGGAGACCGAGCCCGCCTCGGCCTCCGGCGGCGGCTCCGACGCCGGACCGGACCTGTCCTGGCTCCCCGCGGCGGGGGGTGCGGTCGGCGCACTGCTGCTTCTGGCTCTGCCCGCCCTGGCGCGGGCCTTCCTGCGCTGGTCCCGGACGACTTCGCTGTCGGGCGGCGAGCCGGCCGCGGCCGCGCACACCGCTTGGCGGGAACTCCGGGACACCTGCCTGGACCTGGGCGGCCCGTGGGCGCCGACCGAGAGCCCGCGTGCCACGGCCGAGCGGCTGTCCCGCTTCGGGGCGGGGACGGACGTCCCCCGCCCCGACGGCGTTCCGGCTCCCGTGCCCGCGGAGGCCGTGGCGGCGCTGTGGCGGCTGGCCCTGGCCGAGGAGTCGGCCCGCTACGCGCCCGCGCCGACCGGGGCCGGGGGGCTGCGCGCAGACCTGGCGGCGGCCTGTGCCGGCCTGGCCGCCGCGGCGGGGAGGGGGGCCCGGGTCCGCGCGGCCCTGCTGCCCCGGTCCCTGGCGCCCTGGCACAGGCCCCGGCCCACGCGGGACCTCGCGGCCACGACGCCCTAGGAGTTCCCCGCCCGCCCGCCCGCGCCGGTCTGCGCGGGCGGGCGCAGGGCCCTTCCCCGCCGACGGGCGGGGCGGGCCCGGACGTCCCGGCGCGGGTGAAGGAGCGGGGCGGCCGGGAGCCGCGGCAGCGCACCGTCCACGGGCCCGTCCCGGCCTCCTCCGGGCCCATGAACAGGACCCCGGGGGCGGGGTTTCGGCCAGCCTCGAAGGCGCGTAACGAGCGCAGACCAAAGAGAAGTCTGAACTATTCCACGACGGGCGATTCGTACGTGCCCCACAACACCGTGGTGGGGCCCCGCGATACCCTGCGGGACCCCACCACGTGTCGGTGCGCCCCCGGCCCGGGGACCGGCGCGCACCGGCTGCTAACGCGCTCCGCCCGGTCGCCGGTGGCGGCCGGGGAGGAGCGGTGTCATTCCTCGCCCTCCTGGCGACGGCGCCAGCGCTCCTCGAAGCGGTTCATCATGCCGGGGCGGCTGCCGCCCCTGCGCTTCTGCTTGGGCTCCGCCGCGGCGGCCGCGGCCTCGGCACCCCCGCCGGACGCCTTCCGCCATGCGTTGGCCCCCCACAGGAAGCACGAGAGCATGACGAGGAAACCGAGGACGCTGATGGTGACCTGGACAGCGGTGGACTGGAGCATCAGCCCCGTCATCAGCAGCACCACGCCGACGACGAAACCGAGCCCTGCCTTGATGATCCAGCGCTTGTAATGGACCGCGGGGTTCGTCTGCCGAACTGTGTTCGCGAACTTCGGGTCCTCGGCATACAGCGCCCGCTCGATCTGGTCGAGCATGCGCTGCTCGTGTTCAGAGAGCGGCACGGCGCCTCCCTACGACAGTCCCCGATTGGGGTGACGGGTACTGATGAACAGTCTCTTGGTCAGTGGTATGCCCAGAATACGTTGCACTAGCGCCTGGTGGAAAGAAAAGCTGCGCGCGCACCTGGCCCACAACGGCCACGATACCCTCGCCCTGTATCGGAAACACCGGCTTCCATGCCTCTCTTCTACCCTGACTCCGGTCGTACCCTTAGAACGCTCCGAGGGCCCCGGAAGTTGCCGCATCATACGTCGTTTTCGTCACGCTTGGCCAACACAGCCGACTGTATCGCGCCTGGACCGAAACGAGCTGTCACCTGGTCCATAACCCGTTCAACGTCCCGCCAACCGGAGTCCTCCTCTCCCAACGCCAATTGACGATGGGCCCGGTCCGCAGGAGCGACCCCCTCGACGCGTACGCCGATCAGGCGCAACGGTGTACGCCGCAGTCCGGAGGCCGCGTACAGATCGCGGGCGACGGCGCTGATCTCACGGGCCACGTCGGTGCTCTCGGCCAGGGTCCTGGAGCGGGTGATCGTGGAGAAATCCGCCCGGCGCAGCTTCACGCTCACCGTGCGCCCCACCTGGCCCGACGCCCTCAGCCGTCGCCCCACCTTCTCCGCGAGCCTCAACAGCTCCCTGTCCACCACGTCCGGGTCCGCGACGTCGTCGTCGAAGGTCTCCTCGGCGCCGACGCTCTTGTCGGCGGTCTCGGCGACCACGGTGCTGTCGTCCTCGCCCCGCGCCAGCGCCGCCAGGCGGGTGCCGGCCTTGTTCCCCAGCTCCATGCGCAGCAGGTCCGGCTCGTACCGGGCCAGCTGGCCGACCGTGCGCAGGCCCAGCCTGGCCAGGGTCTGCTCGGTCTTGTCCCCCACCCCGGGCAGCGCGCCCACGGGCAGCGGGTCCAGGAACCCCCGCACGTGGGCGGTGGGCACCAGCAGCAGCCCGTCGGGTTTGCAGTGGGTGGAGCCGAGCTTGGCGGTGAAGCGGTTGGCGGCCACCCCGACGGAGCAGGTCAGCCGCTGCTCGGAGCGCACGCGCTCACGGATCATCGCGGCGATCCGCACCGGTCCGCCCAGGCGGCGGCGGGCCCCGGACACGTCCAGGAAGGCCTCGTCCAGGGAGAGCGGCTGCACCAGCGGGGTCACCGAGCGAAGGATGTCCATCACGGCCTCCGACGCCTGCCGGTAGGCGGCGCCGTCGGGTGGGAAGACGGCGGCGTCGGGGCACAGGCGCAGCGCCCGGGCCATCGGCATGGCCGAGTGCACGCCGCGCGAGCGGGCGAGGTAGTCGGCGGAGGAGACGACGCTGCGGGGACCCGTGCCCCCCACGATGACGGGCCGGTCGCGCGCCTCGGGGTGGCGCAGCTGCTCGACGCTCGCGAAGAAGGCGTCCATGTCCAGGTGCAGGATGTGGCAGTCGGAGTCGGGACCGGACCCGTCCGCGGGGAAGTCGGCGCCCAACGGCACGATGCCGTCGGGGGAGACCATGCCCCGTAGCGCGGCACCGCGTTCCAGCTGACGTCGGCTCATAGGACCAGGTTATGCCCTGCCCAGGCGTGTGCGCCCCCGGGTTCCCGACTCAGGAACCCCGCACGCCCGGGCCCCGGAGCGGCGGGCGTGGGCGGAACCCCGCCCCCGCGAGCGGCGCCCGGGAGGGCGTCAGCGGGGGTCCGGGGCGGGCCCCTCAGGGGCGGTGGGCGATGGCGTGCAGCTGCGTGGCGATCCCGGTCAGCTCGGGGTGCTCGGCGGCGGAGCGCTCCAGCTCCACCAGGTGCTGTCCGGCCTGGGCGTCGCCCTCCCAGGCGTGCCCGGGCACCAGGTCGGCGAAGACCCTGACGCCGCGGACGCTCCCCCCGGTCAGGCCGGCCCCGTCGACGAGTTCGAGGAGCTGCTGCCGGGTGAACCGGCGCGGCATCGGGTCGGCCTCGCCCCAGCGACCGTCCGGGTCGCCGAGCAGGCGCCGTGCCTCGGCGATGTGCCCGGCCAGGGCGCGGTGCAGCGCCCCTGCCGCCGCGTTGGTGACGAGGAGGCTCACGGCGCCGCCCTCACGGGTGATGCCGACCACGTCGCGCAGCGCCGCGACGGGGTCCTCCACGTACTCCAGCACGTTGTGCACCAGCACGAGGTCGGCACTGCCGGGCGCGAACAGGGACGCCAGGTCGCGGGTCTCCCCCTGCACGCCGCGCACGGTGACGCCCTGCTCGGCCGCACGGCGCTCGAGGGCCGCGAGGGAGTCGGGACTGGGTTCGACCACCGTCACGCGGTGGCCCAGCTCGGCGAGCGGGACCGCGGCTCCGCCGGTGCCCCCGCCCGCGTCGACGATCTCCAGGGGACCGTCGTCCGCGAGGCCCTCCAGCAGCTGCGAGAGGGCGTCCCACACGACCGCCGTCCGGGCCGCGCCGGCGGCCCGCGCCGGGCCGGTCGCCCAGCCCGCGCCGGAGCCGCTGCCGGTGGTCGCGCTCACGCCGGTCCTGTCAGTCACTTGCGTCCCCTCAAGCACGTTGCCCCGACCGTCCCGCCCGTTCGGCGGTGTCAGAGCGAGAGCGTCGCCTTGTTCTCCATCAAGCGTGACAGAAGTCCGCTGATGAAGTTGGGCGACTCGTCGGTGGAGAGCTCCTTGGCCACACCGACGGCCTCGGCGATCGCGACGCCGTCGGGGATGTCCTCGGCCCAGAGCAGCTCGTAGGCGCCCATCCGGAGGATGTTGCGGTCGACGACCGGCATGCGCTCCAGCGTCCAGCCGATGGCGTAGGCGCCCAGGAGCTCGTCGATGCGCTCGCGCCGCCCGTCGACCGAGCGGGCCAGGTTCTCCGTGAACTCGTTGATCGGAGGTTCGGGCTGGGCCCGACGGCGCCCGATGACGTCCTCCACGGAGGTGCCGCGCACCTCGGCCTCGTAGAGGACCTCGACCGCGCGCCGCCGCGCCTTGCGCCGTGCTCCGCTCATCAGTTGACTCGCCCGAGGTAGTCGCCCGTACGGGTGTCGACCTTGACGCGCTCGCCCTCGGTGATGAACAGGGGCACCTGGATGACGGCGCCGGTCTGGACGGTCGCGGGCTTGGTGCCGCCGGTGGAGCGGTCGCCCTGGACGCCGGGGTCGGTCTGGGTGATCTCCAGCTCGACGGCGGCGGGGAGCTCGACGTAGAGCGGGTTGCCCTCGTTGGTGGCGACGGTGACCTTGGTGTTCTCCAGCAGGAAGTCGCTGTTGTCGCCGACGACCGTCGCGGAGACCGGGATCTGGTCGTAGGTCTGGGTGTCCATGAAGATGAAGGACTCGCCGTCGTGGTACAGGTACTCCATGTCGCGGCGGTCCACGCTGGCGAACTCGACCCGGGCGCCCGCGTTGAAGGTCTTGTCGACGATCTTGCCGGTGAGCACGTTCTTCAGCTTGGTGCGGACGAACGCGCCGCCCTTGCCCGGCTTGACGTGCTGGAACTCGAGGACGCTCCAGAGGACGCCGCCGTCGAGTCGCAGGGTCGTGCCGTTTTTGATGTCGTTCGTCGAGGCCACTTCGGTCGTCTCTCCAGGGGTGTGACACGTCGGGGACCGGGCGGGGCCCGGTCGGTGGTCGGTGGGGCGGTGCGCGGGCACCTCGGGGAGCTCCCCGAGTGCACCAGTGCGCACATCACCTGTGTGCAGTCTAGTGGCTGTGCGGGACCCGGGCGTCGCCGGTGACCGCGCGGTACGCCTCGTCCAGCAGTTCGGGGGCGGGGCCGCTGAGGATGGAGGGGGAGGCCGGGCCGTCGAGGACGACGAAGCGCAGGGTCGCCCCCCGGGCCTTCTTGTCCACGCTCATGGCGGCGCGCAGCTCCGGCCACGACTCCTGCGCGTAGGAGGTGGGCAGGCCCACCGACGAGAGCAGGGAGCGGTGGCGCTCGACGAGGCCGGCGCCGATGCGCCCGTCCAGGCGGGCCAGCTCCGCGGCGAACACCATGCCGATGGCGACCGCGTAGCCGTGCCGGAAGGTGTAGTTCTCGGCCCGCTCGATCGCGTGCCCGAGGGTGTGGCCGTAGTTGAGGATCTCGCGGCGGCCGCTCTCCTTGAGGTCCCCGGAGACGACGTCGGCCTTGACCCGGATGGCGCGCTCGATGAGTTCGCGCGTGTGGGCGCCCTCGGGGCTCGCGGCGCCCTCCGGGTCCTCCTCCACCAGGTCGCAGATGACGGGGTCGTCGATGAACCCCGCCTTGATGACCTCGGCGAGGCCGCCCACGTAGTCGGCCCTGGGCAGGCTCGGCAGGGTGGCGAGGTCGCACAGGACGCCGGCCGGGGGGTGGAAGGCGCCGACGAGGTTCTTGCCCTCGGGGGTGTTGATGCCCGTCTTGCCGCCGACGGCCGCGTCGACCATGCCGAGCAGGGTCGTGGGCACCAGCACGGAGCGCACCCCGCGCAGCCAGGTGGCGGCGACGAACCCGGCCAGGTCGGTGGCGGCGCCCCCTCCGACGCCCACCACCGCGTCGCTGCGGGTGAAGTTGAGCCGTCCCAGCCGGGACCACAGGTCGGCGGCGACGGCCGCGGTCTTGGCGGCCTCGCCGTCGGGGACCGGAAGGGAGTGGGCGCGGTATCCGGCGGCCTCCAGGGCGCCGACCACGGGGCGGGCGATCCCGTCCAGGCCACCGGGGTGGATGACGGCGACCTGGGCGGCGTCGCCGACCAGCGAGGGGAGCTCGGAGAGGACGCCGCTGCCGACGACCACGTCGTAGCGGCCGGAGGGGTCGCCGACGCCGATGCGGGTCACGGTCACTGCTGGGCCCTTCCGGTGCTCTGCCCGGTCAGCGTGGGCAGGATGGAGTCGACGATCTCTTCGGGGTGGAACCCGGTCGTGGGGACGGTGACGGTGGCCAGCCCCTCGTAGACGGGCAGGCGCTCGTTGAGCAGCTTGCGCAGCTGCGTCCGGGGGTTGCCCGAGAGCAGTGGCCGGGCCGCGTCCATGCCCACGCGCTTGGCGGCCTCCCCGAACTCGACGTGGAGGTAGACCACGTGGTGGTCCGCCAGGTCGGTGCGGGTGTCCTGGTCGAGTACGGCGCCGCCGCCGACGGCGATCACGCCCTCCCAGGCGCGCAGGCCCTCGGCGACGACCTCGCGCTCCAGGGCGCGGAAGCGCTCCTCGCCGTCCTCGATGAAGATGTCGCCGACGGGTTTGCCCGCACGCCGCTCGATCTCGGTGTCGGTGCACAGCAGGTCCGCCCCGAGCCGTCGGGCCAGCGCCTCGCCGACGGTGGACTTGCCCGATCCGGGCGAACCGATGAGCACCGCGATCGCTCTTGCCACGCTCTGCCTGCCTAGGTGGGATCCGGGCCACCGCCCGCGTGCGCGGGTTGTCCGGTGGACCCTGCGAGTGCTGTCAGCACACCCGGCCGTCGCGTGCCCGTGGGGCCGCCGGCGGGTGCGTCTGCCCTCCTGTCTAGCAGAAACCCGGCGTGCCGGGGGCGGGGGGCCGCGTCACGGAGGTCCCGCCGGGCGCGGGGCGCGCCGCCCGGGAGGCGGGGCCCGCGGGGCCCGCCCCTGCCCCGTGGAGCCGGGGATCGGGGGCGTGCGGGGCCCGCGCCCCGCCCCGGGAAGGGGCGGGACGCGGGCCGCCGGATCAGCGGATGTCGAGCGACTCCATGTAGCCGCGGAGGTTGCGCGCGGTCTCGGCGACCGAGTCGCCGCCGAACTTCTCGACGGCGGCCTCGGCGAGCACCAGGGCGACCATCGCCTCGGCGACCACGCCGGCGGCCGGGACCGCGGTGACGTCGCTGCGCTGGTGGTCGGCCCGGGCGGGCTCGCCGGTCCCGATGTCGATGGTGTCCAGCGCGTTGGGGACGGTGGCGATGGGCTTCATCGCCGCGCGCACGCGCAGGGGGTCGCCGGTGGTCATGCCGCCCTCGACCCCGCCCGCGCGGTTGGTGCGGCGGCGGACACCGTCCGGTCCGGGCTCGATCTCGTCGTGCGCGACCGACCCGCGCCGGGCGGCGGTGCGGAACCCGTCGCCGACCTCGACGCCCTTGATCGCCTGGATGCCCATGAGGGCCCCGGCGAGCCGGGAGTCCAGGCGCCGGTCCCAGTGGACGTGGCTGCCCAGGCCGGGCGGCAGTCCGTAGGCGAGGACCTCCACCACGCCGCCGAGGGTGTCGCCGGCCTTCTTGGTGTCGTCGACCTCCGCCACCATGCGGGCGCTGGTCTCGGCGTCGAAGCAGCGCAGCGGGTCGGCGTCGACGGCGGCCAGGTCCTCGGGGCGCGGTTCCGGGGAGCCCTCGGGCACCTCGACCGGTCCCATGGACACCACGTGGCTGACGATCTCGACGCCGAGGGCCTGACGGCAGAACTGCCGGGCCACCTCGCCGATCGCGACGCGGGCCGCCGTCTCACGGGCGCTGGCGCGCTCCAGGACGGGGCGCGACTCCACGTGCCCGTACTTCTGCATGCCGACCAGGTCGGCGTGCCCCGGGCGGGGGCGGGTGAGGGGCGCGTTGCGCGCCAGGCCCTCCAGCTCCTCGGCGGGAACCGGGTCGGGCGACATCACCTTCTCCCACTTGGGCCACTCGGTGTTCCCGACCTCGATCGCGACGGGACCCCCCTGGGTGCGGCCGTGGCGAATGCCTCCGATGACGGAGACCTGGTCCTTCTCGAACTTCATCCGGGCGCCACGGCCGTACCCGGCGCGGCGGCGGAGCAGCGCGGCGGCGATGTCGTCAGAGGTGACGGACACACCGGCCGGGAGGCCCTCCAGAATCGCGACGAGTGCGGGTCCGTGGGACTCCCCCGCGGTCAGCCAACGCAACATGTGCACGATCCTCCCACGGATCGCGGGCCGGGGTGGCATCCGGGGCGGTGCGGGGGCCCGGCCGCCCGGGAGGGCGTCCGCCCCGCTCGGGGCGCACGCGGGCCGGGACGGCCTACGGCAGCAGGGGCTGCCCGGCGAGGACGGTCGCCAGGGTGGCGGCGAGCATGAACGGGCCGAGCGGGTAGGGGTCCCTGCGCGTGAGGCGGCGCAGCGCCATGAGCGCGAGTCCCACGAGGGAGAACGCGGCGAAGGCCCAGAAGACCGCGACGAGCGCTCCGAGCGGGCCCGCCGCCCACCCCGCGTACAGGCCGGTGAGGCCGGAGAGCTTGACGTCGCCGAACCCGATCCCGCCGCGGTGGACCCTCCACAGCAGCCAGTAGACCACCGTGACGAAGACCATACTGAGGAGCGCATCGGCGGCCCGCCCCGGATCGGGTCCGCTCGGCGGGAGGAGGACGGAGGCCCCCAGCAGCGCGGCGGCGACCGGGTAGGCGGGGGCGACGACGGCGTCGGGCAGGCGCATCACCCGCAGGTCGATGACGGACAGCGGGACGCCCACCGAGACCAGCCACAGGACGGCGAGCAGGCCGAAGGGCGACAGGTCGGGGCCGAGGGTGCACACGGCGCCCACGAGCCCGAAGAGGACCGCGGTGGCGGCGATCACGGCGGGGTCGGAGCGGATGGCCCGTTCGCAGTGGGGGCAGGCCCCGCGTCTTCGGAAGGCCCGGGCCTCCACGGCGGGGAGCACGGGGAGGAAACGGATCTCGGCCAGGCAGTGGGGGCACCGCGGCGGCGGGGGTCCCTCGTCCTCCTCCTCGGCGGTCCCGGGGCGGGGACCTCCCCCGGTGGCCCCGGGCTCCGCCCCGGCGTCGTCGCGGCCCGCCCCGGGCGGGCCCTCCGCGGGCACCGGGACGGCGCCGGGGCCTCCCCTCGGCCGGGGAGGGCCTGCGGGCCCGAACAGCGGGACGACCCGGCCGTTGAGCCGGCCGACCGCCAGGCCGAGCAGGACGAGGGGGACGGCGACGAGGACCGTCCACAGGTACGGGGAGGACGCGAGCACCGCGGGGGTGGGCATGGTGGGAAGTTACCCTTCCGCCGCCCACCGCGACACAACCCGGTCCCCCCTGTGGACAACCCCGCCCGCGGCGGGGTCCCCCGGCCGTGTTCCGCGGGTCGTTCCGGGCTCGCGGCGATCGGCGCGGGCGCCGGGCCCCGCGGGCCGCGCCCTAGTCGCGCCTGGCCCGTACGACGGCGCTGAGCTCGATGCCCCCCGGCAGCACGTGCCCGAGCTCGGAGGCGAGCCTCTCGGCCACGCGGCGCAGCGCCTCGTCGTCGCGCTCCTCGAGTTCGAGGCGGATGCCGATCTCGCCCCGCTCGGAGGGGTGGATGCGCACGCGCTCGATGCCGAACTCGCCGTGGGTCACCCGGTAGACGAGGGCGAGGACCTGCGGGTCGTCCTTGGGTTCGGGAACCGTGCCGGTCTCGGCGAGCAGGGTGAGGAAACGGCCCTGGACGGTGTGGGTCACCGGGCCGGAGACGTCGACGACCAGGGCGTCGGCGCCCTCCTCCACGGCGGCCTGGCAGGCGTCCTTGGTCGTGAAGGGCACGGGGCGCGCGTCCGGCCGCCAGCGCCGCACCGCGTCGACCGAGGTGAAGGCGAGCACTCCGCGGCGCCCGTCCCTGCCCGTCATGATGGGGACGGCGACCTCGCTGCTCTTGTCCTTGGTCAGTCCGCCGACCCCCTCCTCGGTCCCGGTGGCCACGGCCACGACCGGGATGAGCAGGCGGGACCGGCTGAGGGCGGCGAGGACCTGGCGGTCGCCGATCTCGCCCGCCGCGTGCCGGCGCAGGCAGGACTCGACCTCAGGGTCGGCTCCGCCGTCGTCGTCACGGAAGTTCTGGGCGCCGATGATCGATGGTCTGCTCACGGGCTCCGACTCTACCCGGGGCCCGGGCTGCCCGTACTCCGGTCACACGGAGTCCTGTCCCCGGGAAACGGCTTCGTCACCCTCGAGCGCGTCGATGACGGCGGCGAGCTGCCGCACCTGCTCCCCGGAGAGCTTGTCGAAGACCAGGGAGCGGACCCGCACGGCGTGTCCGGGCGCGGCCCGGTCGAGGACCGCCGCCCCCTCGTCCTCCAGCACCGCCCAGAGCCCGCGCCTGTCGTCGTCGCAGTGCTCGCGGCGCACGTAGCCGTCGCGTTCGAGCCGCGCGACCTGGTGGGAGAGCCTGCTCTTGGACACGATGACGCTGTCGGCGAGCACCCGCATGCGCATACGGCGGCCGGGGGCCTCGGAGAGGTGGACGAGGATGCCGTACTCCACGAGCGAGAGCCCGGTGCGGTCCCGCAGGTCCTTCTCCAGCTCGTCGTAGATCCAGGCGTTCATCCTGAGGAACCCGCGCCAGACGCGCTGTTCGCCTCCGTCGAGCCACGCAGCGTTCTCCATGCGCCAAGCCTAGGCCGTGGCGGGCGGGCGCCCCTTGCACGGTTCCGGCGGAGACCCTAGAATCCTTCCCAGGAAGAATCTTCTAAGGTACTTTGTTCCTCAGTAGAGACCACCGGACCCGACCCGCGGGTCCGCCGAACCCGACAGGGAGACACACCATGGCAGCTCAGGAACTGAAGCCCGGCACCTGGACGATCGACCCGACCCACTCCGTCATCGGCTTCTCGGTGCGCCACATGATGGTCAGCAAGGTGCGCGGCCGCTTCGAGAAGTTCGAGGCGACGCTGACGGTTCCCGAGGACCCCGCCCTGTCCTCCGTCGAGGCCACCATCGACGCCGGCTCCATCAACACCGACAACGGCGACCGCGACAACCACATCCGGTCCGCCGACTTCTTCGACGTCGACCAGAACCCGCAGTTCACCTTCCGCTCCACCGGCATCGAGGCCAGGGGCGAGGACTTCGTCCTCAAGGGCGAGCTGGCCATCAAGGGCAGGACCAACCCGGTCGAGCTGGCCCTGGAGTTCAACGGCTCCACCCTGGACCCGTACGGCCTGGACCGCGCCGGCTTCGCCGCCAGCACGCAGATCAGCCGCAAGGAGTTCGGCGTGGACATCGAGATGCCCATGGACGGCGGCGGCGTGGTCGTCGGCGACAAGATCACCATCGAGATCGACGCCGAGTTCACCCGCCAGGCCTGAGACCCGCGGGACCCGGTGCGGCGGCGGGCGGCCGCCCCGGGACGGCCGGGAGCCGGGGGCGCCGGACAGGCCCCCCGGCGGGACACGGACACCGCCCGGCCAAGGTGACGACACCCTGTCATCATCCTGGGGATCTCGGATATCGTCGGCGGGGGAGGGCGCACAGCCCTCCCCCGTTTCGTCCTTCCGTGACACCGCCCACCTCCAGGAGGCACATTGTCCCCGCCCAACCCCTTCTCCCCCGACGTCGTCGCCGCGGTCACCGCGCACATGAACGGCGACCACCCGGAGGACACCCTCCTCATCTGCCGGGCCTTCGGGGGAGCGCCCGGCGCCACCGCCGCCCGGATGACCGGGCTGGACGGTGACGGGGGCGACTACGCGGTGACGGAGGACGGCGCCGAGCGGGTCGTCCGCGTCCCCTGGGAGCGGCCGCTGACCGAGCGTCCGCAGATCCGCGCCGAGGTCGTGCGCCTGTACCGGGAGGCCTGCTCCGCACTCGGCCTCGTCCCGAGGGAGCAGCACCCGGGCGGCGCCGGAGCGGCGGGAACCGGGCGGAACTCCACGGAGGCGTGAGGAGTCAAACGGGGTAGGAGGGAGACGGCGGACCCGCTCGCGGACGGTTCCGCGGCACCGGCGACGGTGCCGCACGGGACCTACCCTGGAAGGGTCCGTCGATCCCCCCGGACACCGACGACACCACCGCCTATCCGAAGGATGGCCCCGACCTCCATGGTCACGCCCGACCCCGGTGACGAGAACGCGCCGACCCAACGGATCGACCCCACCGCGACCACCGCACGGAGCGGCCCGGACCGCGCGGGAGCCACGCGCTGGGTCACGCGTGTCCTCCGCCCCGGCTCCGACGACCGCGACGGCGGGCCGGCTCCCACCCGCGTCGCCCCTCCTTCACCGGACCGCACCGGCGTACTGCCCGGCGGCGGTCCGCCCGCCGGACCGACCGCGCCCGCCGGCCCCGGCGGACGGCGCCCGGCGCGGACCATCCCCGGGGACGGCCGCGACGACGGCCGCACCCCGTGGTGGAGGACGCTGTTCGGCCCGCTCCTGGACTGGATGGCCCGCCTGGTCTCCCGCGTGGTGGTCGGCCCGGCCGGCGACCTCGACTACGCCGTGCCCGCCGAGCTGCGGCGCCGGTACCAGGTGCTCGACCACGTCGGCGCGGGCGGCGAGGCCGTCGTCTACCTGGCAGAGCCCACCGACTCCCCCGGGCGCCGCCTCGCCCTCAAGGTGTACCGGCCCGGCCACGACATCAACCGCGAACTCCTGGACCGGCTCCGGGCCCGCGGCACCGCCTCGCCCCACACCCCGGCCATCCACGGGTACGGCACCGCGGCCAGCTCCTGGGGGGAGGACCTGGCCTGGGAGGCCCAGGAGTACTTCTCCCTGGGGACGCTGCGCGCCGTCATCGACCAGGCGCCCCTGGACGACGACCGGGCGCGCGCCGTGCTCTCCGCCGTGGCCGAGTGCCTGCACCACTGGCAGGACGAGCTCCAGCACAACCACACCGACGTCAAGCCCGAGAACCTGCTGGTGCGCTCCCTGGACCCGCCGGTCGTGGCCCTGACCGACTTCGGCGGGGCCGTGCGGGCCACCATGAGCCGGGTCTACGGCGGACTCGCCATCACCGAGGACTACGCCGCCCCCGAGGTCGTCGAGGGCCGCCGGGAGGGCCCCGCCTCCTGGTGGTCCCTGGGCGTGATGGTGCACGAGCTCGTGACCGGGCGCCGCCCCGAGCGCGGCGGCAACTGGCTGACCGCCCGCAACACCGAGGTGGACATCTCCGCGATCACCGACGAGCGCTGGCGCCTGCTCGTCCGCGGCCTGCTCGCACCCGCCCCGTCCGCCCGGTGGGGCTACGACGAGGTCGCCCAGTGGCTGGCCGGCGAGCGCCCGCAGATCCGCACCGCCCGCCGCCTGCGGCCCGTCAACTTCGCCGGAGCCAGCCACGAGGACCCCCCGAGCCTGGCCTTCGACCTGCTGGACCGCTCCGAGACCGGGGCCATGTGGCTGCGCAGCCACTGGCCGGAACTGCGCACCTGGCTCGACCGCGAGGTCAACGACTACACCTTCGACCGCGCCTACCTGACCGGGCTGGACGCCCGGCCCGAGCTCGCCCACGTGGCGATCAGCGCCCTGGCCGCCCGCTACGTGCCCGGTATGCCGCCGCGCTTCCGGGGCCACGAGATCAGCGCCGACGGCCTCCTGGCGCTGGCCACCGGCGACGCGAGCCGCCACGCGGTGGTGCGCGAGGCCGTGGAGTCGGGCGCGGTGGGCCTGGGATCCCAGCACTGGTGCCCGCATCCGGCCTGCCGGTCGGGCGGTTCGGGCCGGTGCGCCCTGCTGGAGCGCGTCCAGCACGAGGTGCCGCTGCTCATGCGACGGGTCACCGAGAACGTGGACCGCCTGGTCGGCTCCGGGCCCGACGCCCCGCGCCGCCCCGACGCCCACGAGACGGACACCGCGTGGGCGCGGGCCGTCGAACTGGTGCTCGTCCCCGACACCGCCTCACGCCACCGCTCGCTGCTGCGCCGCCAGTCCTGGCACCCCAAGCAGCGCAGCGACGCCCCGCACGCCCCGTGGTGGGCGGAGCTGCGCCGCCAGGCGCTGCGCGACGGCGCCGGCGGCGACGCCGTCGCCACCAGGGGCGCCGTGCTCACGGCGCTCCTGCTGCTGCCCGAGGCCGCCCGGGTCGGCGGGGCCGTCGCCGCCCGGGAGCGGGCCGACGGCAGGGCGCGCCGCCAGGACCGGTGGGCGGCGCTGGCCGGATCGGCCCGGGCCCGCTGGACCGAGGCCCGGGGGAAGGTGTCGACGGCCCGGCAGCGCCGGGCGGAGGCCGCCACGGCTCCCACCCGGCCGGACAACCAGGCCGTCCCCAACCCCTACGACCCCTCGGGCGCCGGGGAGCCGGCGCGCAACCGCCGCGACCAGGAGAGGGCCACCCGCCGGGTCGAGCGGACCATGAGCCAGATCCAGCGGGCGATGTCCGCGGGCCGCTGCCGCCGCTTCGCCTACCCCGCCGCGCTGCTGGGCCTGGTCGACGGCCTGGGCCGCGTGATGCGCCCGGAGGAGGGCTTCTACCCCGAGAGCGAGTTCGTGACCGGTGCGTACACGGGGCTGCTGGAGGCGGGCGGCGGCGGCCTCCTGGGGTGGCTGTCCGAGGTGACCGGGTCGGTGACCGGCCTGCTGCCCGGCGGTGCGGGTGACGCGTGGTGGTTCCCCGTGCTGCTGGCGGTCGTGCTGGTGGCGCTGGGCCGGTCCGCCGCCAGCAAGAAGCCCAGCGCGCGTGCCCGCCGCCGCCTGGCGGCGTTCCGCCTGGCCGTGGCGGGGTCCCTGTTCATGCTGGTGGTCCTGCTCTCCACGGGGCTGGTCGCCCTGGGCTCGGGCGTGCTGATCCCGCTCGACGGCCTGCTCGGCTGACGTCCCCGGCCGTCGGGGACGGGCCCGCGCCCGCCCCCGGCGGCGGGACCCCGCCGCCGCGTTCCCCGCCGGGCCGAGGGGCCGCGCGCACCGCGGCCCGGGTTCCGGCACACGGGCGGTCCCCACGGCACGTGCGCGACCCCACCCCGTCTGCGGGCGCCGGCCCGCGCACGCGGCCTCACCCCTTGAGCCGGCGCAGGGTGTACCCCTCCCCCGCCGGATCCAGTTCCCTGCCGGCCTGCTTGAACAGGTATTCGGCACGCGGATACGACAGGCGCCCGCGCCCCGTCACCGGGCACAGGTCCGCCTCGGCGGGTCTGCGGGCGGGGCCCGGACGCCGGTCCGCGAGGAAGAGCGGCCCCCGCTCCCGCCCCGCCACGAGCCGGGGCAGCAGCCGGGCCGTCCCCGAACGCCAGTGCACCCAGGAGCCGCCCGAGCGGGCGCGGCGGTCCTCCAGGTCCAGGTCCTCCACGTTCAGCGCCAGCACCGCGCCCACCCCCGCACCGGACTCGTGCAGGAGCCGCCACAGGACCCGCTCCCGCAGGGCCCTGCCCTCCCCGTCCCACAGCAGGGCGAGCTGCGCGGGGTCGAGCGGCGGCGCCCCGGTCCGGGCCTCGGCGCGCCGCCCGAGTCCCGCGTCGAGGCCCTCCAGTCCGGCCCAGGCCCCGAACGAGCGGACCGCCGACCGGTGGCGGTTCCAGGTCCGCGGGGCCGCCTCCCCCCACGCCGCGGCGAACACCCGTGCCACGGCCCCGGCGTCGAGGTCGGCGGCCGGCAGGTCCTCTCCCAGCGACCGGCACAGGCGCCCCAGGGTCTGCCCGTAGGAGCGGACGGTCGCGGCGTCCAGGTCGGGGCGGCCGAGGAAGTCCCGGGAGAGGCTCCCCAGGGTCGGGCCCTCGGGCCGTGACCCGGCGACGGTCTCGGCGCGGCCGAGCAGGAACGCCCGTTCGACGGCGTTGCCGGCCAGGGCGGCGGCGCGCAGGAACTCCCTCCCCGCCTCGCCCTCCCGCCCCAGCAGGAGCAGCAGGTCGCCCCGCACGCCGGGGAGGAGGTGGTAGTCGCGCAGCGCCGGATCGTCGGCCAGCGCGTCGACCAGCGCCAGCCCCTCGGCGGGGCCGCGCGCCCGCCCCACCGCCACCGCCCGGTTGAGGAGGACGACCGGCGTCGGCAGCCGCTCGGCCAGCAGGTCGTACAGGACGGCGATCCGCTCCCAGTCGGTGTCCTCGGCCGTGGCCGCCCCGGCGTGGCAGACCGCGATGGCCGCCTGGAGCGTGTAGGGACCGGGAGGGCCGCCCGCGTCGCGGGCCCGGAGCATGGCGGCGAACCCGCGCCGGATGAGCAGCGGGTCCCAGCGGCCGCGGTTCTGCTCGTCCAGCCTCAGGAGTTCGCCGGAGGGCCCGGTCCGGGCTCCGGCACGGGCCTGCTGGAGCTCCATCAGCGCCACCAGGCCGTGCGCCTCGGCCTCGTCCGGCACCAGTTCGGCCAGGGTCCGGCCCAGGCGCAGCGCCTCCAGGCACAGCCCGGGACGCGTCAGCCCCTCCCCCGAGGTCGCCGTGTAGCCCTCGTTGAAGACGAGGTAGACGACGCCGAGCACGGACGAGAGCCGCTCGGAGAGTTCGGCGCCCGAGGGCAGCTCGAAGCCCACCCCCTGCTCGGCGAGCGTGCGCTTCGCGGCCGCCACGCGCTGGGCGATGCGGGCCTCGCCCGTGAGGAAGGCGCGGGCGATCTCCTCCGTGGTCAGCCCCGCGACCAGGCGCAGGGTCAGCGCGACCCGCTCCGCGGTGGCCAGTACGGGGTGGCAGGTGACGAACAGCAGGCGCAGGACGTCGTCGCCGTCCGGCTCCGGCTCGGGGCCGGTTCCGCGCTCCATGCCGTGGGCGATCAGCTCGTGCTTGCGCTCCAGGTTCCGGGAGCGGCGGATGCGGTCGACAGCCCGGCGCTTGGCGATCGCCATCAGCCAGGCGCCGGGGTTGTCGGGCACGCCCTTCTCGGGCCACTGCTCGAGCGCGGCCACGAGGGCGTCCTGGGCCAGCTCCTCGGCGGCGCCCACGTCGTGCACCATCCGGGTGAGCCCGGCGACGATCCTCGCCGACTCCAGTTTCCAGACCGCGTCGACGGTGCGGTGGGCATCGGTCACGGGCACGATGACAGCACCGCCCCGGGACGAACGCAAACCGGGGCGGTGCCGTGCGGTGCGGAAGGGCGCCCCCGCGCGGGGGCGCCGGGTCCGGCACCGGCCGGTCAGGGGCCGAAGACCTGCTGGACCACGCTCTCGCCGTCGCCGACGATGCGGCGGAAGCGGCGGGCGACCTCCAGCGCCTCCTCCCTGGAGCGCACCTCGACCAGGGCGAACCCGGCCACCACCTCTCTGGCCTCGGTGAACGGGCCGTCCGTCACCGTGATCTCGCCCCCGGCCGACGTCAACCGGAGGCCGCCGGGCTCCAGCCCGCCCGTGGCCAGCAGGACGCCGGAGGCGGTGAGCTCCTCCACGAACGCGGCCATCTCGGTGTAGAGGTTCTCGTCGGCGGCGGTGTCACTGGGCTTGGTGGTCATCAGAAAGCGCATGCGGTCGTTCTCCCTCGTGGGTTTTCCGGTACTTCCGGTGGGACGTCGATCAGACCGATGTGACAGGGAACGGGGCCGTTCCCTGTCACATCGGCGCTTCGACGTGTCGGTGAGAACAGAGCAGCACACCGAGAGAGGAACCACCATGGCCGTCGCCCTGGAAACCGCCCCCGCCCCCGTCGGACGCACCGCGGCGAGCACCCGCCTCCTGTTGGGCGCGGCGATCGCCTCGGCCCCCCTCTGGACGGTGGTCTCCCTCGTCCAGGCCGCCACCCGTGAGGGCTTCGACCTGACCAGGCATCCCCTGAGCATGCTGAGCAACGGCTCCCTGGGCTGGCTCCAGATCGCCAACTTCACCCTGGCCGGAGCGCTGGCCGTCGCCGGGGCGTTCGGCCTGCGGCGCGTCCTGCGCGGCACCCCCGGGGGCTCCTGGATCCCGGGTCTGATCCTGGTCCACGGCGCCGGGATGATCGCCGCCGGCGCGTTCGTCATGGACCCGGCCGCGGGTTTCCCCTCCGGCACGCCCCTGGACACTCCGGCGGCGCTCAGCGGGCACGCCCTCGGACACATGGCCGCGGGAACGGTCTCCTTCTCCGCCCTGATCGCCGCCTGCTACGTCCTGGGCCACCACTTCTCCCGGAACGGGCGCCGGGGGACGGCCGCGGCCTCGCGTGTCGCCGGCACCGCCCTGCTCCTCGGCAACGGCTGGGCGATGACGGGGGGACAGGGCGGGTCCCTGACCCTGGCCGTGGGCGCCGTCACCGCGATGCTGTGGATCTCCCTGGTCGCCGCCCGGTGCCTGCGCACCGTCTGACCGTCCGCACCGCACCCTCCCCACCGCTCCTCCGCCACCAACCCGAACACGGACAGGGAACCACCGTGGCAGCGCACACGACCGTCGCCGACCACACCGCCGCCCTCCCTGACGGCCTGCGGGCGGCGGCCCGGGCCCTCGTCGCCGTCGTCGAGGAGGCCCTGCCCGGGACCGGCGCCCTCTGGCACGGCCACCCCGCATGGAGCCTCGGCGCGGAGCCCGGCCTGTCCCCCGCCTGCTACGTCAGGGGCTGCTCCTCGTACGTGACCCTCGGCCTCTGGAGGGGGAAGGAGCCGGCCGCCCCCTCCGGCCGACCGGAGCCCGGGGCGAGGGGGACGGCCCAGGTCAGGCTCCGCTCGCCCGAGGACGTCGACGCCGCCCTGTTCGCCGACCGGCTCTCCCGGGCCCGCGCCCTGGAGGGGTCGGGCCCGTCCCCCGGCCCCGCGCTCCGGGAGCGGCGGGGCCGGTGAGACGCGGCCGGCGGACGTCCGGTGGGCTATGATCGGCCGGTTCGGCGCACGGCCGGACCGTGACGGGAAGGCAGGGGTACACGTGGGCGAGGTGATCGAGCTGCGCGCCGGGGAGTTCCTGGCCCGCGTCGACCGCACCGGGGCGGGCCTGCGGGCGCTCGCCTGGCGCGACCGCGACATCGTGTGGCCCTACGGCGACGAGGGTCCCCGGGCCTTCCAGGGCCAGGTCCTGGCCCCGTGGCCGAACCGGGTGGGCGAGGGCGTCTACCGCTTCGCCGGGACCGAGTACCGGCTGGAGGTCAACGACGCAGCGACGGGCACCGCGATACACGGCCTGGTCCACGACCGCGAGTGGTCGGTCGAGGAGGTCTCGGACGACGCGGCCACACTGCGGCTGGACTTCGGGGGCGCCCCGGGCTTCCCGTTCCCCCTGGAACTGGTCCTCGCCTACCGGCTGGGCGGCGACGGCCTGACGCTCACCGCCGAGGCCCGCAACACCGGTGACACCCCCGCCCCCTTCGGCCTGGGCTTCCACCCCTACCTCACCCTGGGCGAGCCCCTGTCGGTGCTCGCGGAGCGCGGCGACCTCACGCTGGAGGTCACCGCCGGCACCAGGCTGCCCGTGGACGACCGCCTGCTGCCCGCCGGCGACCCGGTCCCGGTGGAGGACGGCCGCCTCGACTTCCGCACCCCGGGCAGGCAGCTGGGCGACACGGTGCTGGACACCGCCTTCACGTCCCTGGAGCGCGACGGCGACGGACGCGCGTGGGTACGGGTCGGCGGCCCGGAGCACCGGGTGTCGGTGTGGTGCGACCGCAGCTTCGACTGGTTGCAGGTGTTCAGCTCCGACACCCTCGGCGGGTCCGACCGCCGGGCCTACCTTGCGGCGGAGCCGATGACCTGCCCCGCGAACGCGCTCGCCTCCGGCACCGACCTGATCGTGCTGCCCCCGGGCGGCGCCACCCGGCACACCTTCGGCATCACCGCCGAAGCCCTCCCCCGCCCCTGACCCCCGCCGCCCCGGGACCGCACCGCCGCGGCCCCGGGGTCGCCCCGGGCCGGTCCCGGGCGGCCCGCGTCCCACCGCGGCGCCGGCGCTCAGACCGGGCCGGGGGCCTCCCCGCCCAGCAGCCCGGTGAGCCGCTCCAGGTCCTCGGCCGTGTCGATGTCCTCCGGGCTGGCGATGTCGTCGCAGGCCACAGCGGTCACCAAGTGCGAGTAGGCCCGCAGGAACGGGCGCGCGCCCACGTCGTGCACCGCCAGGCCGTAGACCGTCGACCAGTACTCCCGACCCAGCATCACCGGGTTGCGCTGGTTGCCGTTGTACGTCGCCACGGCCGCGCGCACGCCCTCGTCGTGGGCCTCCACCAGCCGGTGCACAGCCTCCGGGGTCACCAGGGGCTGGTCGGCCAGGGCGATCAGGACGGCGTCCACCGAGTCGGGCAGGGCGTCGATCCCCGCGCGCACGGAGGACCCCATCCCGCTCTCCCAGTCGGGGTTGTACACCGTGTGGGCGTCGCGGACGACCGTGTCGGCCGCGCCCAGCACCACCATGACCGGCGCGCACCCGCCGTCTCCCAGGGTCCGCACGCCCCGGTCCACCAGGCGCTCGCCGCCCACCTCCACCAGTGCCTTGGGGCGCCCCAGTCTGCTGCCGGAGCCCGCAGCCAGAAGGAGGCCGGCGACCCGGCCCGCTCGCTCCCGCTCCTTGTCCTGCGCGTCCCCAGTTTCCATGACGCGATGATGCCACGCGTGCGGCCACGGGGCAGGTCACCTGGAGCAGACGGTCGGGTGACCTCTCACTCCGTCCGCACGGCACCGGCCGTGACCAGGCACATCAGCACGAGCACCATTTCGGTTCACGTCGCCGCGCGACCGAATCCGGCCGGAACCAGGGGGGTACCGGGGACATCCCGGTGAATTCGCCCACTGGTCTCGCTCAGCGCACGCCCGGTCCCGCCCCAGCGCGACCGCACCAGCTCGGCGGCGATCGACACCGCCGTCTCCTCCGGGGTGCGCGCGCCCAGGTCCAGGCCGATCGGCGAGTGCAGGCGCCCCAGCGCCTCCTCCCCCACACCGGCCTCGCGCAACCGCTCCAGCCGGTCCTCGTGGGTGCGCCGCGAGCCCATCGCCCCGATGTACCCGGCGCGGGTGCCCAGGGCCGCCTTGAGCACGGGCACGTCGAACTTGGGATCGTGGGTGAGGACGCACACCGCCGTCCGCTCGTCGATCTCGTGGGCGATCTCGTCGAGGAACACGTGCGGCCACTTCACCACCACCTCGTCCGCGGTGGGGAACCGCTTGGCCGTCGCGAACACCGGCCGGGCGTCGCAGACCGTCACCCGGTAGCCGAGGTAGGAGCCCAGGTCGGCCACGGCCGCGGCGAAGTCGATCGCGCCGAACACCAGCATGCGCGGGGCCGGCGCGAACGACTGGACGAACACCTCCAGCTCGTCGCCGCGCCGCTGCCCGTCCGATCCGTAGCGCAGCAGCCCCGTGCTGCCCTGGGCGAGCATCCCCCGCACGTCGTCGTCCAGCGCGTCGGACAGCCGGGTGCCGCCGGGACCCAGGTCCCCCTCCGCGTGATCCGGCCAGACCACGCGGCGCCGACCCGTCCGCCCGGCCCCCGACGGGTCGGACACCACGGTCGCGACGGCGACCGGCCGGTGCCCGTCGATGGCCCCGAGCACCGCGCCGAGCTGCCCGTAGGAGGCCCGGCTGACCGGTTCGACGAACATGTGCAGGGTGCCCCCGCACGTCAGGCCGACGCTGAAGGCCTCCTCGTCGCTCACCCCGTAGGTGCGGCGCACGGGGACGCCCGTGCGGATGGCCTCCAGGGCCTCCTCGTAGACGGCGCCCTCCACGCAACCGCCGGACACGCTGCCGACGACCTCGCCGGAGGCGCTGACCAGCATCGCCGCGCCCGGGTCCCGGGGCGCGCTCTTGTCGGTGTCGATCACCGTGGCCAGGGCGAACACCTCTCCTGAGGCGTAGAGGTCGGACACCGCCGTTCGGATGTCGCGCACGCGGCACCTCTTCCTGTTCGGTCGAGTGGCTCTCGGTACCAAACTATGTGCCCCACGCAACACGACGGGAGTCCCCGTTCCGTCAAGAAACGAGGACTCCCGTTGGAGGTACCTACGACCGGCCGGGCTCCTGTGCCTCACCGCGGTCGTGCAGCAGGGACCGGAACTCCTCCAGGTTGCGCAGGGCGAGCTCGCCGTCGGCGCTCTGGATGCCCATCACCGCCAGGGTGGTGCCGTCCGACAGGTCCACCGAGGGCCAGGGCTCGCCGACCGGCATCCGGATGTCGACGACCTCGGCCCACGACAGCACGTGGGTGCGGATGCCGTTGACCACGGTCACGCCCCCGTCCGCGGCGACGAGCCTGGGCCGGGCGATCAGGTGCAGGCCCGCGGCGATCGCCACGCCCAGGCCCACGAGCAGGAGCCTGTCCATGATCCGCCAGTCCCCGGGCAGGATCGCGGCGAGCACCGCCATGGTGGCCACGATCAGCAGGCCCAGGCCGTAGGCGACCATCCGCACCGCCCGGGGCCGCCACGTCCTCGGCAGGACCGGCTGCTTCGACGCCTCGTCCACCGGCTGTTCCTTCGTCCGCACCGACTGCTCCACCGTTCCACCAGACCTGGCCGGGATGACACCCGTGCGCGCGACGGGGTCCGGTCAGCGGCGCAGCCCCTTCAGGGCCACAGCCGTGTCCAGTGCGGCCAGCGCCGCCTCGGCACCCTTGTCCTCGATGCTGCCGGGCAGGCCGGCGCGGTCGCGCGCCTGTTCCAGGGTGTCACAGGTGAGCACACCGTTGCCCACGGGGGTGGACTCGCGCAGGGCCACCTCCGTGAGGCCGTGCGTGACCGACTGGCACACGTAGTCGAAGTGCGGGGTGCCGCCGCGGATGACCGCGCCCAGCGCGATCACCGCGTCGTGCTTGCGGGCCAGCTCCTGGGCGACCACGGGGATCTCGACGGCGCCCGCGACCTCGACCACCACCGGGTCGGCCGCCCCGGAGGCCTTCACGACCTCCAGCGCCCGGGCGAGCATCGGGCCCACCACGGCCCCGTTCCACCGGGTCGCGACGATGCCCACCGAGAGCCCGGAGGCGTCCACGCTGTGCTGGTCGGGGCGTCCTTCACCACTCATGAGGGTCTCCTGTGTGTGAGATGTGCGGCTCCCGCGGGCCGGCGTGCGCCGGATCGGGGAGGGGCAGGGCTTGTTCTCGCCGGGACGGCCCCGGCCGGGGCCTCAGTCGGACACGCCCGCCAGGTCGTGGCCCATGCGGTCCCGCTTGGTGCGCAGGTAGTCGATGTTGTCCTCCGTGACGAAGGACGGCATGCCGACGCGCTCCTCGACCCGGATGCCGTGGCGCTCCAGGCTCTCCGCCTTGTCGGGGTTGTTCGACAGCAGCCGCACCGAGGACACGCCCAGGTCGGCGAGGATCCGGGCCCCGGCCCCGAACTCGCGTGCGTCGGCGGGCATGCCCAGGCTCAGGTTGGCGTCGACCGTGTCCGCGCCGCGGTCCTGGAGGCTGTAGGCGCGCAGCTTGTGCAGCAGCCCGATCCCGCGGCCCTCGTGGCCGCCCAGGTAGACGACCACCCCGCGGCCCTCCGCGGCGATGTCGGCCATGGCCGCGTCCAGCTGGGCCCCGCAGTCGCAGCGGTGCGAGCCGAACGCGTCCCCGGTGAGGCACTCCGAGTGCAGGCGGGCCAGGACACCGGCCCCGTCCGCCAGGTCGCCGAGGACCAGCGCGACGTGCTCGGCGCCGTCGGCGGTCCCCTTGAAGCCGATCGCGCGCCACTCGCCGTGCCGGTTGGGCATACGGGTCTCGACCATGCGTGTGACCAGGGGCGGGTGCGCCTCCTCCTCGGTGAGGGTCTCGCCGAGGGCCGCGCGGTGGGCCGCCAGCTGCTCCACCGACACCAGCTTGAGGCCGTGCTCGTCGGCGAACTCGCGCAGCCGGGGCAGGCGGGCCATCGTGCCGTCGTCGTTGACCACCTCGGCGAGCACCCCGGCGGGGCGCAGGCCGGCCAGGCGGGCGAAGTCCACCGACGCCTCGGTGTGCCCGCGTCTGGCGAGGACGCCGCCCGGACGGGCGCGCAGCGGAAGGATGTGGCCGGGACGCACGAAGTCGACGGGCCGGCTCCCTGCGGAGGCCAGCAGGCGCACGGTACGGGCGCGGTCGGCCGCGGAGATGCCGGTGCTCACGCCCTCGCGCGCGTCGACGGTGACCGTGTACGCCGTGCGCAGGCTCTCCTCGTTGCGCGCGGTCATCAGCGGCAGGTCCAGGCGGTCGAGGTCCTCCCCCTCCAGGGGCACGCACACCACGCCGGAGGTGTGGCGGATCATGAACGCCAGCAGTTCGGGCGTCGCGAGTTCGGCGGCGAAGATGATGTCGCCCTCGTTCTCGCGGTCCTCGTCGTCCACCACCACGATGGCCCGCCCCGCGGCGAACTCGGCGATGGCGTCCTCGATACGGTCGAGGACCACGGCCTTCCCGGTGTCGGAGGTGGACGGGGTGGCGTCGGTGACGGTCATTACCGCTCCCTGAGGTGGATCGTGCGTGTGGGTGGTGTGGTGGTGACGGCCCGCGCGTGCGGGTCCGTCCCGTGGCGCCGCGCGCCGGCGGTCAGGCCCGTGGCCGGCTCGCGGCCACGGAGGCGATGCGCTCGACGTACTTGGCGACGACGTCCACCTCGATGTTCACGGTGGCGCCGGCCGGGAGGCCCCCCAGAGTGGTGGCCCTCAGGGTCTCGGGGATCAGGCTGACCTCGAAGAACTCCTCGTCCGCACCGGGCGCGCTGACCGCGGAGACGGTGAGGCTGGTCCCGTCGACCGTGATCGACCCCTTCTCGACCACGTACGGGGAGAGCTCCGCGGGCAGGCTGAACCGTAGAACGTCCCAGTTGTCACCGGGATTCCGGGAGAGCAGGCGGGAGGTGCCGTCGACGTGGCCCTGGACGATGTGCCCGCCGAGGCGGCCGTCCACGCGGGCGGCGCGTTCGAGGTTGACCTCGGAGCCGACCGAGAGGCCGCCCAGGGAGGAGCGGTCCAGCGACTCCTTCATCACGTCGGCGGTGAAGGTGTCCTCACCCCGGGCGACGACGGTCAGGCACACGCCGTTGACGGAGATGGAGTCGCCGTGCCCCGCGTCGGAGCTGACCAGGGGACCGCGCAGCGTCAGCAGCAGGGACTCGCCCGTGGTGCCCGCTGGCTCGATGGAGACGACCTTGCCGAGTTCTTCCACGATTCCGGTGAACACGCCTGTGCATTCCCTTCGCCTGACAGGCTCCGGGGCAGGGGTGTGGAACGGGTCCACGACAAGGCCGGGGCTGGACGCCGCGGGTCACGGGGAGCCACGGCGGACAGACCGGCCCAACACGCGCTGCCTCCCATCCGGACTTTCACCGTCGGTACCGGAATCTCACCGGTTCAACCGGCCGATGGATTCGGCCGGGTCGCGGACTGTCACCGCCGGTTCGGAATTACACCGACCCCGGAGCACGCGTTTGACTGTTGTCTCAACGGTTCGGATCTTAACGCGTCGGTAGCACGGCCGCATAGTTGGTGTGACCGGAATCATTTCCCGTCGTCACGGGCGTGGCCGTCGCCGGGAAGGCCTTCGTGACCGCCCGCGAGCGGGGTGCCGCCGCCCTCCCCGGGCCGGTGGGCCAGACCGCTGCGGATGAACATCTCGGGCGCGCCGAAGGCCGCCCAGAGGGCGATCCCGGCGTAGGCGGCGAACATCACGACCGCCTCCGCGAGGCCCGTGAGGCCCCCGGCCAGGAGGTGGACCACCACCTGGACCACCACGATCCCCGAGAGGCCGAGGACGAAGCGGGCGGCCCTGGCGGACAGGCTCCCCTCCGCGCTGTACCAGCCGCGTCGGGCGAGCAGCGTGAAGCCGACGAGCGCGCCGAGCAGACCGCCGGCCACGGTGAACAGACCGGCGAGGGTGTGCCCGGCCGGATCGGTGGGCGTGGAGCCGATCCAGTCCGCCGGGACCGACCAGTCCCCCATGGCCAGCGCCTGCCACAGCGCCGCCGCCAGACAGGGCACGACGGAGACGGCCAGGGCGCAGCCGACCCAGCGGACCGTGTCCAGGCCCAGCCACCAGGCCACGAGCCGGTCCTCCCAGCGCAGGGCCGCCCACAGGACGGCGCCGCCCACCAGCAGCCCCGCCAGGACGTCGCTGAAGAAGTGCACGCCCAGGTAGATCCGGGACACGCAGATCGCGGCGATGAGCGCGAGGGCCGCCCAGAGCCGGGTGCGACGCCCCGACCTGAACCCCAGGTACCCCCAGAAGACGGTGGAGGCCTGGGCGTGCCCGGAGGGGATGCCGAAGCTCGATCCGCTCGCGTACGCGGTGACGTGGGCGCTGTACCAGTAGGGGCGCGCCCCGTGGAACACGGCCTTGCCCAGGTAGTTGAGCACCCCGGACGCGGCCAGGGCGACGAAGAGCCGCGCCCCGAAGCCGGGGTTCACGCACCAGAAGACGAGGGCGGTGAGGGGGATCAGGACGAACTGCGAGCCGAGCTGGGTGACCGCCACCAGCGGATGGGCGAGCCAGTCCCCCAGCCCCTGGAGCCACCCGATGGCGGTGGACTCGGGCTCCCACAGCACGTCCATGGCCAGGTGACCGGCCGTCCGAGCGTTCAACGCGCACTCCACGTGTCGGCGCCTGGCAACGCGCTCACGCCGCGCCGCTCCCCCGGGCGCGCGTACGCGGAGGGGAAGACGGAGCCGCGACCAAGCGGAATCCTCGACTTCTTCGACTGACGACTACGGACCGGAAGCATAGGGGCCGCGGCCCCGCGTGGCCAGGCGTGCACGGGGCCGGGCCGGGATCGTTGTGCGCGGCCCCTGGGCCGGGTGGGGCCGGGGCCCCGGTCCGACTCACTCGGCCCCGGCCGCCCCGGCGGCGAGGGCGCGCAGGCGGTCGACGGCCTGGGCGGGGTCCTGGGCTCCGTAGACGGCCGATCCCGCCACGAAGACGTCGGCCCCGGCCTCGGCCGCGCGCTCGATGGTCTCGGCGCTGACACCGCCGTCGACCTGGAGCCAGACGGAGGCCTCCCGCGTGTCGAGGATCTCGCGGGCCCTGCGGATCTTGGGCAGGACCACGTCGAGGAAGCTCTGGCCGCCGAAGCCGGGCTCGACCGTCATGAGCAGGAGCATGTCCATCTCACCGACGATGTCGGCGTAGGGCTCGACGGGCTCGGCCGGGTTGAGGGCCAGGCCCGCCCGCGCGCCGAGGCGGCGGATCTCGCGCAGGGTGCGCACGGGGGCGGCGGCGGCTTTGGCGTGGATCGTGACGCTGCCGGCGCCCGCCTCGGCGTAGGCCGGGGCCCACCGGTCGGGCTCCTCGATCATCAGGTGGCAGTCCAGCGGGGTGTCGGTCGCCTTGAGCAGCGACTCGACCACCGGCAGGCCGAGCGTGAGGTTGGGGACGAAGTGCCCGTCCATCACGTCCACGTGGAGCCAGTCGGCGGACGGGGAGACCGCGGCGGCCTCGTCGGCGAGATGCGCGAAGTCGGCGCTCAGGATGCTGGGTGAGATCTGGATTGCCACGCCAGCAGTGTAGCCAGACGGGCCGCCGGCTTCGCCCCGGAGAGGGAGGACGAGCTGGGCGGACGCGGCTCCCGGCGGGCCGGACCCCTCTCCCGTGTCCTCTCCTCACGTGGGAGCCGGACCCCACCCCTCGTGGCTTTACGACGTAGATTCACAGTCTCGCCGCGGCCGGTGGCGGACGCCCGGGAGGGAAGCTGCGAAAGCCCGGCGTCACCGGGCCCCGCGGGGGTACGCTCACCGCAGTCGGCCCCCCAGCGACCGGAGGTACCCCCATGGGCGACGGCGCCGAGACCCGTCTGGGAAGCGTCTGCGAGCACGCAGCCGAGATCCGCGGCCGCCTCGCCGCGGTGGAGGGAGGCCCCTCCCTCGTGGACGCCGTGCTCAGGGCCGCGGCCGAGGGGCGCGGGGCGCTGGCCGCCCTGGACGAGCTGCACGGCGCCCTGGTCGCCCTCGGCGACGGGGCGGGGCTGTACGGCTACTCCAACGCCGCCCACCGCGTGGGCGCCCGCGACCCGGCGCCCTCGGGCCTCGGCCTGCCCAGGCCCGCGTCCGCCGTGTACCGCTGCCCGCGGGGCCTGTGCGAACGGACCTGGGAGCCGAACCCGGCGGAGGACCCCCCGACCTGCCTGGTCGCCGGCCTCCCGCTCCGCTCCCCCAGGAGGGCGTAGGCCGTGGGCGCCTTCCTGTCGGAGCTGGGCACCAGGCTCGCCGAGCGGTGGGTGACCGCGCTCGCCCTGCCCGGAGCCCTGTACCTGGCGGTCGCCACCGCCGCCTACGCGCTCGGCTGGGGCCGGGCCTGGGACGTGGGCCACCTGGTCTCGGAGATCACGCGCCTGGCCGAGGACCCGCGGGTGGACACCTTCGGCGGGCAGGCCCTGGTGTTCGCCGCGATCCTGGCCGGGAGCTCCGCCGCGGGGCTGCTCGCCCGGGGGACCGGGCGCGTCGTCGAGCGCCTGTGGACGGCCGCCGACTGGCACCGGTGGCCGCCCCCGCTGCGGGGCTGGACCGGTCGGTGGGTGGAGTCGCGCCGACGCAGGTGGGACGTCCTGCGCGGCGAGGTGGAGCGGGTCCGTGCGGCCGGGGACGGCTCGGGCGGCGGGCAGGGCGCGGAGGCCGCCTTCGCCGCCGCCTACGACCGCATGGCGCGGCTCTCCCCCGAGAGGCCCGAGCGCCCCACCTGGGCCGGGGACCGTATCGGGGCGGCGCGGACGCGCCTGGACCGCGACCACGACGCCGACCTCGCCGTGCTGTGGCCGCACCTGTGGCTGGTCCTGCCCGAGGAGGCCCGGACGGAGGTCGCCGAGGCGCGGGACGCGCTGTCGCGCTCCACGGGCCTGGCCGCGTGGGCGCTGCTGTACCTGCCGATGGCCGCGTGGTGGTATCCCGCCGCGCTCGCCTCCGCGGTGCTGGCCGCGATCGCGTGGGTGCGGACCAGGGCGGCGGCGGAGGCCTACGCCGCGCTGGTCGAGGCCTCCGTCCGGCTGTACGCGACCGACCTGGCCGACCGGGCGGGGGTCGGGCACGGGGGGCGTTTCGACCGTGACCTGGGCGAACGGCTCACCCTGCGGCTCAGGGCCAGCATGCCCCCGCCGCCGCCCGTCCCCGCACCGGCGGCTCCCGCCGGTCCCTCCGGCCCCTCGGCCGCGGTGCCGGAGGGACCGGCGCTCTGACCCGCGCGGCGTCGTGGTCACTGAACCGTCCGGGGGTGTCGTATTTCGCGACACCCGGCCTTCACGATTCCTCTTCCCGCCCTTGAGGTGCGAGAACAGCCCGTGCGCTCTCGTCCTCGAACAAAACACCGGTGGATCCCGCGCGGCGTCCGTCCGGGCCCCGCGGCCCCGTGGCCGCGCGCTCCCCGGCACGGCGCTGTCCTGCTGCCCGGAGACGGCCGCCCGCGCCCGTCGGCGGGCCGGGACGGCCCTCGTGGGGCACGGGCAGACCGGGCGCCCGGAGGCGCGCGGCGCCGGCCGGGGTCAGTCCCGGGCCGCCTTGCGGAACAGGGCCAGGAACATCGCGTCCGTGCCGTGGACGTGCGGCCAGAACTGGACGTAGTTCCCGTCCGGGCCCGCGGCCAGGTCCGGCACCTCGTCCAGGTGGTCGGCCGCGCGCAGCAGCGCCAGGTCGTCCCGCTCCGCGAGGATCCGCCGGACGATGCCGTCGGTCTCGTCCAGGTGCGGGGAGCACGTCACGTACGCCACCACGCCGCCGGGGCGCACGGCGTCCGCTGCGCGGGCCAGGAGACCGTGCTGGAGGGGCGCCAGGTCGGCCGCGGAGGTCTCGGTGCGGCGCCAGCGCGACTCCGGGCGGCGCCTCAGCGCGCCCAGGCCCGTGCACGGCGCGTCCACCAGCACCCGGTCGAACACGCCCGGGCGCCAGGCGGGCCTGGTGCCGTCGGCCGCGATCACGCGCCCGGCGTCGCGGGGGGCCCGGCGCACCGCCGTGGCGACCAGCCCCGCGCGGGCCGGCTGGACCTCGGACGCCAGGAGGCGGGCCCCGCGCTGCCCGGCGAGGGAGGCCAGCAGGCCGGCCTTGCCGCCGGGGCCCGCGCACATGTCCAGCCACAGGGCGTCGTCGCCGTGCGCGTCGACCCGGCTCAGGGCGAGGGCGACCAGCTGGCTGGCCTCGTCCTGCACGGCGGCCCGGTTCTGGCGGACCTCGCGGATCCCCGCCGGGTCCCCCTGGGGCAGGTAGGCGGCGAAGGGCGAGTAGCGCCCCTCCTCCGCGCCCGCGGCCACCAGGTCCTCGACGGTCGAGCGGCCGGGCTTGGCCACGAGCGTCACCCGGGGCCGCTCGTTGTGGGCGGCCAGCAGTCGCTCGGTGCGGACCAGGCCGGTGGAGGAGTGCTCCCCCAGTGCGCGGGCGAGCTCCTTGACCACCCAGCGCGGGTGGCTCCGTACGACCGCCAGGTACCCGCTGGGGTCGCGGTCCCGGTCGGGGGCGACCACGGCGGTCCACGCGTCCAGGTCGCGGGCCGACACCTTGCGCAGGACGGCGTTGACGAAACGGCCCCGGTGGTGGCCCACCACACGGCGGGCCAGGTCCACGGTGGCGCTGACGGCGGCATGCGGCGGGATCTTCGTGGACAGCAGCTGGTGGGCACCCAGCCGCAGGACCGGCAGCGCGTCGGCGTCCACGGAGGCGAGCGTGCGGTCCACGCACGCCTCCAGGATCGCGTCGTAGGTGCCCTGGAGCCGCAGCGTGCCGTAGGTCAGCTCCGTGGCCAGGGCCGCGTCGCGCCCGCTGATGCCGCGCTCGGTGAGCAGCGCGGGCAGGAGGAGGTTGGCGTAGGCGTCGCGCTGCTCGACGGCGCACAGCACGTCGTAGGCGACCCGGCGGGCGGGGTCACGGGGCGCGGGCGGCCCCGACGCGCCCTGTCCACCGCCCTGTACGGGCTTCGAGCCCCTGCGGGGCCGGCGGTACGGGGATCGGGACTGCTCGCTCAACTGTGCTGCCTCAACAAACCGGGGACGGGGCCTGGCGGACGTCCGTTCGGTCCGCCAGGTCGAGACTACGGCAGCTCACGCGCCCAGGCGGTCATCTTCGGTGGGACGCACGCCACGCGCCCAGTCCACGGCGGCCATGGACCGCTTGCCCTGCGGCTGCACCTCGCCGAGGGCGACGGGGTGGGTGCTGGTGCCGACCAGGACGTGCTTCTTGCCGGCGTGGATCCGACCGGGGGCGAGGTCGGGGGTGTCCGCGTCGGTCACGGGGGTGACGGGGCCGAGCTTGAGGCGGGTCCCGCGGAAGGTCGTCCAGGCGCCGGGGGCGGGGGTGCAGGCGCGGGCCACCCTGTCGACGCGCAGCGCCGGGAGCGTGAAGTCGAGTTCGGCGTCCGAGGGGGTGAGCTTGGCGGCGTAGGACAGCCCGTCGGCGGGCTGCTCGACCGGTTCGAGCTGCCCGGACGCGATGCCGTCGACGGTGCGCTTCAGGAGTTCGGCCCCGGAGACGGACAGCCGTCCGAGGAGCTCCCCGCTGGTGTCGGTGGGGCGCACGGCCTCGGTCAGGGTCCCGTAGACGGGCCCGGCGTCGAGCTCCTTGACGATCCGGAAGGTGGACGCCCCGGTGATGTCGTCGCCGTGCAGCACCGCGTGCTGGACGGGGGCGGCGCCGCGCCAGGCGGGCAGCAGGGAGAAGTGCAGGTTGACCCAGCCGTGGCGGGGGATGTCCAGGGCCGGCTGCGGCAGCAGCGCGCCGTAGGCGACCACGGGGCAGCAGTCGGGGGCGATCTCCTCCAGGCGAGCGAGGAACTCGGGGTCACCGGCCCTGGCGGGTTTGAGGACCTCGATGCCCTCGGCCTCGGCCACCTCGCCCACCGGGCTCGCGGAGATCCGGCGGCCCCGGCCGGAGCGGGCGTCGGGCCGGGTGACCACGGCCGCGACCTCGTGCTCGGAGCCGATCAGCGCCCGGAGCGAGGGCACTGCCACCTCCGGTGTTCCGGCAAAGACGAGCTTCATGTTCGGATCCCCCTCCGCTGCGCGTACGGGACACTGTTCTACCAGTCACGGAGGGGGCTCCCGCCGCAGAGGAGCGGCGGTGTCGGACCGTTCTGGTAGACCAGTGGTGATGACAGCGCAGTCCGACCCACCCGGCGACGCCCTCTTCGACGTGTCGGAGCTGGTGGACCCCAGAGCCGCGGCCAGGGCCAGGGCCGAGGAGGCGTCCCGTCCGGCGCCGAGGAAACCCGCCGGGCGGCTGTCCGTCGCGCGCGTCATCGTGGACACCCCCCTGCCCCACCTGGACCGGCTCTTCGACTACCGGGTCCCCGCCGACCTGGACGAGGCCGCCGTCCCAGGCTGCAGGGTGAAGGTCGCCTTCCGCCACCGGCTGCTCGGCGGGTTCATCGCGGAGCGGGTGGAGCGCTCGGAGTTCGACGGCCGGCTCGCCTACCTGTCCGAGGTGGTCTCCCCGGAGCCGGTCCTCACGCCGGAGATCCTGGAACTGGCCCGGGCCGTGGCCGGACGGTACGCGGGCAACCTGCACGACGTGGTCAGGCTGGCCGTCCCGCCGCGCCGGGCGCGGGTCGAGCGCGAGGCCGTCCCTGACGCGGACGCCCCGGCGGGGGACGCGGAGGACGGGGAGGCAGGCCCCGCGGAACCGATCGCGGAACCCTCCGCCGAGCCCCCGGGCGGGACCGGGACAGCCGAGCCCGGGGCGCCGGAGCCCGGGGCCGGGGGCGCGGGACCCTCCCTCGAGGCCCCTGGGGCCGACACGGGTCCCTGGGCGGACTACCCCGAGGGGCCCGCCTTCGTCGCGGCCCTGCGCGAGGGACGCGCGGCGCGCGCGGTGTGGAACGCCCTCCCCGGGAACGACTGGCCGGACGCGATCGCAGTGGCCGCCGGGGCCGCCCTCGCCGCGGGGCGCGGGACGGTGGTGGTGCTCCCCAACAGCCGCGACGTCGAGGCGGTGGACGCCGCGATGGTCCGGCGCCTGGGCGGGGGGCGGCACGTCGCCCTGCCCGCCGACCTCGGACCGACCCCGCGCTACCGGCGCTGGCTGTCGGTCCTGCGCGGAGGGGTCCGGGTGGTCGTGGGGACCCGCACCGCGATCTTCGCCCCCGTCCGCGACCTCGGGCTGGTCGTGCTCTGGGACGACGGCGACGACGTCCACGCCGACCCGCACACCCCCTATCCGCACGCCCGCACCGTGCTGGCCATGCGGGCGCACCAGACGGGGTCGGGGGCGCTGTTCGGCGGGCACACCCGCACCACGGACGCCCAGCTCCTGGTCGAGTCCGGCTGGGCGCACCCGCTGGTCGCGGACCGCGCGACGCTGCGCCGCCGGGCCCCGCTCGTCAAGCCCGCGGGGGACGACCGCGAACTCGCCCGGGACGAGGCCGCCCGCACCGCCCGCATGCCGAGCCTGGCCCTCAAGTCGGCGCGGGACGCGGCCAGGACCGGGCCGGTGCTGTTCCAGGTTCCGCGCCGGGGCTACCTCAACACCCTGGCCTGCGCGGGCTGCCGCGAACCCGCGCGCTGCGACGGCTGCCGCGGGCCGCTCGCGATCCGCGAGGCGAACGCCCTGCCCTCCTGCGGCTGGTGCGGACGGGTGGCCGGGCAGTGGACGTGTCCCGACTGCGGGGCCTCCCGGATGCGCGCGGTGGTGGTGGGGGCCCGCCGCACCGCCGAGGAGCTGGGCCGGGCCTTTCCCTCCCTCACCGTGCGCACGTCCGGGCGCGACGAGGTGCTGCCGGAGGTCCCGGACAAGCCGTCCCTGGTGGTGGCCACCCCCGGGGCCGAACCGGTGGTCAGGGGCGGCGGGTACGCGGCGGCGGTGCTCCTGGACGGCTGGGCCCTGCTGAACAGGGCCGACCTGCGCGCTTCGGAGGAGACGCTGCGCCGCTGGTTCAACGCCGCAGCGCTGGTGCGGCCGGGCGGCACCGTGGTGGTGTCCGCGGAGGCGTCGCTGCCGGTGGTGCAGGCCCTGGTGCGCTGGGACCCGGGCGGTTTCGCCGCACGGGAACTGGCCGAGCGCAGGGAGCTGGGGTTCCCCCCCGCCGTGACGATGGCGTCGATCACCGGCGCCGTGGACGACGTGCGCGAACTGCTCGCCCAGGTGGAGCTGCCCGAGGGCGCCGAGGTGCTCGGGCCCGTGCCGGTGGCCTCGGAGCGCGGCCCCGTCGCCGAGGGCGCGCCGCCCACGGAGCGCGCGCTGCTCCGGGTGCCCCGCGAGGGGGTGGGCGCGCTGGCCCGCTCGCTGAAGGCCGCGGCGTCGGCGCGCAGCGCCCGCGGGGACGAGCACCTCGCCCAGGTACGGGTGGACCCGCTGCAGGTGCTCTGACCCGTCGACGGGCAGCCGGGAGGCGCCCGACCCGGCTCAGCCCCGGGCGGGCCCGGCGCGGTAGAGGTCGCGCAGCAGTGCGATCTCCGCCCCGTGGTGGATGATCTCCCGGTTGACGTGCAGTACGAGGGCGACCATCGGGAAGTCCTCCCACTGCCGCGCCTCGGTGCCGCCCACCTGCGCGGCGAGGCCGTCCTCGTCGAGGCCCTGGATGTTCTCGGACCAGGTCTCGTAGGCGTGGCGCAGACGCTGCTTGGCCTCGGCCGCGTCGCCGGGCCAGTTGACGCTCTCCCGGGTGTAGGTGCGGTCGCCGAAGTGCCAGTTGACGCGGGTCTCCAGGACGTCCACGACGAGGTGTCCGAGCCGCCAGGCGATGGTGGTCACGGGCGGGGGCTCGGGCTCGGGGACCGCGGAGTCCGGCCGGTACCGCCCGTCCTCCCCCTCCCGCACGGTCCAGGCCCCGGGCGCCGGGAGCCAGTGGTACTCGGCGTCGGTCAGCCCCTCCAGCCGCGGCCACAGCGAGTACTCCCAGTAGAACTGGAGCTGTGCCAGGACCTCGCCCGTCCAGTTCACCGCCATCGGCGGTCCCCCCTTCCGCTCCCCGGCGCGCGGCCGAGCCCCGCCAGGGTCCCGGTCCCCCTGTCGGAGACGTCCTCGTCCGGATAGGGCCACCATCGCAGGTCGGCCACCCCGGGTTCAACAGGGCGGAAGGGGCCGAAGGCGCGTTCGACCACGGCCCGGGGAGCGGGGGACGCGAGGGCGAGGTAGCCGCCGCCGCGCATGAGGGCGTGGAGGCCCGCGACGCCGCCGGGCGGGTCGTCGGCGGTGAAGGGGCGGGTCATCAGGACGGCGACGGGCTCGTCGAAGTCGACGAGCCCGGAGGCGCCCAGGCGGCGCAGGAGTCCGTCGGGTCCGGAGCCGTCCCCGGAGAGCACGGCCGCACCCGCGGTGGGGAGCATGCCGGCCGCCCCGTGCGGGACCAGGTGGACGACGGTGGCCCCGGGGTCGCCGGCGTGCACGCGCTCGGCCGTGCCGGGCACCGGGCACCCCCAGTCGACGAACTGGCGGACGCCGGCGTCGACGCGCAGGTAGTCGATGACCCTGCCGAGGAAGGCCTGGTGCAGGCGGGTGGCCTCGCCCTGGCGGGAGGCGGGGGGTTGGGCCCCGCGCGGGTCGAGGCTGACCACGCGCGACCGCCGTCCGGGGACCTGCGCGGGTGGCCGCTGCCTGGACACGGCCGCGAGCGGGCCTGCCTCGGGTCCTCGGACGTCCGTCACGGTCACGCTCCCCCAGCCGGTTCGCTCGTGGGAGGCAGGACGCGCCGAGGAGCGGACCGGTCGGGCCCGTCGGCGTCGCGCCATGCCGTCAGGGCCCGATGCTACAGGCTGGGAAAGTGATCCCCGGCACACCCTGGAGTGAAATATGCCCTGTTGTACTGTTTGTTGCCTCGTGCGACGCAAGGTTCCGGAACATCCGTGCCGGAAGCCCTGACGGGCGCCGCCGGAGGCCCCGGACGCCAGGGGCGCGACGGCTCTTCCGGCGCCGCCGCGCCCCCTTCTCCGCCCGTCCGCCCGCCTCGGCTCAACGGCGCGTCGGGGAGGTGGTCAACCTCCTGGCGGGCACCGCCACGCACAGCCAGGCCACGGCTGACACGCCCAGGACCGCCACGGGCACCGGCCAGAGCGGACCTGCGGGGAAGGGCCTCCCGAGCAGGCCCACGCCCACGCAGAGGAGCGGGAACAGCACGGCCAGGAGCCCGGCGGCGTTGGCGCCGAGGGCGATCATCGCGGCCTCCCTGCGCAGTACCGACCTGGTCTGTCCCGGCGTCGCCCCGATCGCCCGCAGGGCGTCCACCTCGCCCTGCCGCTGCAGGGTCTGGGCGGCGAGCCGGTTGGCGACCGACAGCACCATGTAGCCGACCAGCGCCAGCAGGACGACCAGGTTGAGGACGGCGCCGGCGTCCGGCCCCCGCTCGCCCTCCTCCGCGGCGCCCGCCTCCGCGACCTCCGCCCCGGGGTAGCCCTCGGCCGCCGCCTCAAGTACACGGCGCGCCTCGTCCTCCTGCCCCGGAGCCGCCAGGACCAGGAGCCGCGCGTCGACGTCGCCGGTGACGTGGCCCCGCGCCAGGTCCGACGGAAGGGTGACCGACCCGTATCCCAGGTCCCTGCGGTACACGGCGACGACCTCCGCGTCGACCCGCGCGCCGTCGCCGGTCCGGAACGCGAACGTCTCCCCCAGACCGGTGCCGAAGTGGCGCGCCGCCGAGGCGCTCACCGCGACCGTCCTCCCGGACAGCCTCCCCAGGTCCCCCTCGACCACGTCCAGGTCCAGGACCCGCTGCGCCCCCGGGCCGACGACCTGGGCGGCCGCCTCCATGTGCGTCGTCCCGGGCTCCTCCCCCGGCAGGGCGAAGCCGCCGGCGCCCACCACCGCGGTCGGCGTGACCGCGACGGCCTCCTCCACCGCGGGCGACCGGCGGACCTCCTCCGCGAGGTCTGCGGGAACCCCGCCCAGGCCGGGTGCGGTCACCACCAGGTCGGCCTTCTCCCCGGCCGCGCGCTGGGCGCCGCCCGCGGCCGAGAGCGAGGTCTGCGCGTAGGTCTGCCCCAGGGTGAAGGCCACCGTCATGGCCAGGGCGCTCGCCGCGCCGGCCACCCGGACGGAGTGCCCGTGCAGGTTCTGCACGGCGAGCCAGGTCAGCGGGGAGACCCGGGCGGGCAGCAGACGGACGGCGATCCCGCTCACCCGGCGGACCAGGGCCGGTCCCGCCAGGGCCAGGCCGACCGCCGCCACCAGTGACGCCACGGCCGCGCCGGCCACCGCCTCCGTGGCGTCCAGGACCAGCGCGGGCACCGACGCGGCCACCGAGAGCACCAGCAGGGCGGTCCCCGCCCAGGTGCGCGCGCGGCCCGGGGCACGCGGTTCGGCGACGGACTCGGCGAGGGCGTCGACGGGGGCGGCCCCCGCGGTGCGGCGGACCGCTCCCGCACAGGCCGCCCACACCGCGAGGAGGGTCAGGACCGCGGCGACCGGACCGGGCACGGGCCCGAGGACGGCGGGCAGGCCCGTGGGCGTCATCCCCAGTGCGGCGAGGCCCCGGAGCGCACCGTCCCCCAGCAGGTAGCCCGCGGCGATCCCGAAGGGCAGGGCCAGGGCGGTGGCGATCAGGTTGGGGAAGGCGACGAGGCGGCGGATCTGGCGCGGGGTGGCGCCGACCGCCCGCAGGAGGGCGAGGTCCCGGCGCTGGGCCGCGACGGACACCGAGAGGGCGCCGGCGACCGTGAAACCGACGACGATCAGGACGGTGCCGCTGAGCGAGGCGGCGATCGCGACCAGCTCCGACCGTGCGGCCGACGCCCCCGGCGACTCCGCGTCGCCGCGCCGGTCGCCGCCGAGGGCGACGAGGCCGTGTTCGCCGAACACGGCGCTCGCCTCCACCGCGGAACGGAGTTCGGTGTCGGTGACGCCCTCCGCGGCGTGCAGGCCGACCAGGTCGACGGTGCCCTCGCGGGGGCCTTCTGAGCGTCCGGCCAGGTCCGCCGCGGTGGAGTCGTCCACGAGGATCAAGGGCGCCGGGGTGTCCAGGACGCCGGTCAGCCGATACGCGGCCGTCCGGCCTCCTGCCACGAGGCGGACCTCCCCGCCGACCTCCGCGCCCGACGCCCCCGCCGAGGCGCGGTCCAGCACCACCTCGCCGGGGGCGCCCGGCGGCTCGCCGGTCAGGACGCCCCCTCCCGCCAGGGAGGCCGAGGACCACCCGTGCCCGGCGGTGCGCGGATCGGCGCCCGCCACGGGCCCGTCCTCACCCAGGACCGCGGCCTGGAAACCCACGTCGCCGACGGCCAGGCCGACCTCGGGCAGCTCGGCCAGCGCGTCCACCACGGTCCCGGGGACGGGCGCCCGTTCGGGAAGGGCGATGTCGAGGTCCTCGGGCACCTCCACGCTCTGGGGGGCCGTGACCACGACGTCGGCGCCCGCGAGCCGGCCGGCCGGGAGGACGGAGCGGACACCGGTGTCGGCGACGACCCCGCCGACCGTGATGAGCGCGGACCCGCCGAGGGCCGCGACGGCGACCGCGGCCAGGGACGCGGCGCGGCCCCGGGCCAGCTTCAGCGCCAGGGACCCGCGGCCCCCGCGGCCGGGGGCGGGACGTACGTCGGGCGTCCCGGTCATCGGTCCGCCCCCAGGGAGGCGAGGCGTCCGGCGAGGTCCGCGGCGGCGGGCGCGTGGAGGAGGTCCACGACGCGCCCCGAGGCCATCACGGCGGTGTCGTGGGCCCGGGCCGCGGCGGCGGGGTCGTGGGTGACCATGACGACGGTCTGGCCGAGGTCGTCCACGATCCCCCTGAGCAGGGACAGCGTCCGGTCGGCGGTGGCGCCGTCGAGGGCGCCGGTGGGCTCGTCCGCGAAGACGATGTCGGGCCGGGCGGCGAGCGCGCGCACGATGGCGACCCGCTGCTGCTGGCCGCCGGACAGCTCCGAGGGCCGGTGTCCCAGCCGGTCCGCCACACCCACCCTGCGGACGAGCTCGTCGATCCACGCGGCGTCCGGCCGCACCCCGGCCAGGCGCAGCGGAAGGGTGATGTTGTCCTCCGCCGTGAGGGTGGGGACCAGGTTGTAGGACTGGAAGACGAACCCCACGTGGTCGCGGCGGAAGACGGTGAGGTCCGGTTCCCGGAGCCCGCTGATGTCCCTCCCGCCGATCTCGACCGTGCCGGAGGTGACGCGGTCCAGGCCGGAGGCGCAGTTGAGCAAGGTGCTCTTGCCGGAGCCGGAGGGCCCCATGACGGCGAGGAAGGTCCCCCGGGGGACCCTGAGGGTGACCCCGTCCAGGGCGGACACGCGGCCGTCGCCGTCGGTGTAGGAGCGGTGGACCGCCGTGAGGGCGACCGCGGCCCCGGCGGGGCCGCCCACGGCGCCCGGTGCGGGGGTCCGGCCGCCCGGAGCTGTGCGCGTGGGGGTGCGGAAAGGGGCGGGCATGGCGAGTCCTCGCAGGTCGGCGTCGGGGAGGACGTGGCTCGGGAGGGGCCGTCCACGTCCCTGACGACACTACGGAGCCCGGTACAGGCGCACCATGCTGCGCGCTGGCCGACGGGAGCTACAGCCAGCACCACCATCGCGGCGCCGGGCCCGCCTGCGGGGCCCGCGGTGCCGGGCACGGTCGCGCCCCGGCGGCCTGCCGGCCGCCGGGGCGCCTCCTTCCGGGCTCCGCTCCGGCGTCAGAGCACGTTGCGCGGGTCCGGGACCGGGGCCAGTCGGCCGTCGCAGTCGGCGTACTCCCAGGCCGGCCCGTGGGCGACCAGGTCGGCGATCGCGCCGACGAGCCGGTCCACGTGCTCCGGGGTCGTCCCGATCCCCAGGCTCGCCCGGACCGCCTGGGCGTGGCCCTCGGGCAGCAGGTGCCGGGTGAGCGGGTGGGCGCAGAAGAGCCCGTCCCGCACCCCGATGCCGTGCTCGGCGGAAAGCGCCGCGGCCAGCAGGTCGGCGGGCAGGCCGTCCACCGTGAACGAGACGATGCCGACCCTCGGGTGCTCGTCGCCCCACAGGGTCAGCTCGGTGACGCCCTCCACGTCGGCGAGCCCGGCGCGCAGCCGCTCCAGCAGAGCGGACTCGCGGATGTGCAGGAGTCCCTGTACGTCGGGGGTGAGGGTGTCGCAGGCGGCGGCCAGGGCCACGGCGCCGAGCACGTTGGGGCTGCCCGCCTCGTGGCGCGCGGGGAGGTCGTTCCACACCACCTCGTGCTCGGTGACCAGGCGCGTGGCGCCGCCCCCGGACAGGTACGGGGTGGCCTCGCGCAGCCAGTCGGCGCGGCCGGCCAGCACCCCGGAGCCGAAGGGCGCGTAGAGCTTGTGCGCGGACAGCGCCACGTAGTCGGCGCCGGTCTCCTCCAGGCCGAACGGCAGGTGCGGCACGTACTGGGCTGCGTCCACGACCACGCGGGCGCCCTCGGCGTGCGCGGCCGCGACCAGTTCCCTGACCGGCCAGATCTCGCCCGTGACGTTGGAGGCGGCGGTCACGCACAGGAGCCTGGGGCCCTCGGGGGACTCCCGCAGCGCGGTGCGGGCCGCCTCGACGGCCGCCTCGGGGGTGGCGGGCAGCGGCAGGCGGACCACTCTCCCGGCCCGTGCGGCGGGGTGCTCCCAGGGCAGGAGGGCTGCGTGGTGCTCGGTCTCGAACACCACGACCGTGCAGCCCTCCGGCACGGAGCGGGCCAGGAGGTTGAGGGCGTCGGTGGTGCCCCGCACGAACACCACCGCGTCGGCGGGTTCCGAGCGGGCCCCGAGGAAGCGGGCGACGCTGCGGCGGGCCCGCTCGTAGGCGTCGGTGCTCACCTGGGAGTGGTGGCCCGCGCCCCGGTGCACGCTCGCGTAGTAGGGCAGCGCGTCGGCCAGGGCGTCCGCGACGGGGGTCAGGCAGGGGGCGCTGGCGGCGTAGTCGAAGTTCGCGTACTCCACGCGCTCGCCGGTGACCAGGGGGACGCCCTCGCCCGAGGCGACGACCGTGCACCCGGCGGCGCCGCCCGAGGGGTGTGCGGACGGGGCGGCGGAACGGAACGAGCGCGCGGTGTGGATGGGGCTGACGACGGTCATGGGGCACCTCTTCTGCGGGTCGTGGGACCCGCGGGGGCGCCGTCACGGCTACACCACAGGGGTCCGCGCTTGTCCGACACGGTCGTGTCGGGACCTGGTCCTCACCCGGGGCACCCCACCGCGGAAGGAGGGTTGCCGACCAGCAAGCCGGGGCTTAGCGCTGGTACTCGTGACCTGCGAGGCAGGCTAGCACACGCGCCCCGGGAGGGACCAGGGGATCCCCTGTGGCCCGGGCCGCACACCGGCGGGACCGGGGCGTGCAAGGGCCGACCACGCGGGAGGACCGGCGGAGCGATCCGTACGGGCGGCCGGGTGCGAGGCTCACGGCCGCTCCGGAGGGCGCGGGGCCGAGGGGGCGTACGGAACGGGCCGGCCCCCGCGGGTCCGCCGTACGGGCCGCGCCCCGCTTGACAGCCGCCGAACCGGTCAGGACATACTTGGGGTGCCTGCCCTCACGCCGCGGGCGCCCGGTTTCCCCCGGCCGCCCTCCAGGCGCGAGACTCCAGAGCGTTGGAGTTTTCGCATGCCCGCGAGCGAGAGGTGTGTCCGTTGCACGGCGACGACCGTATCCAGCAGGTTCTCCGCAACCCCAGGGTTGTCCTCATCTCCGGCTACGCCCGTCTTCCCGACTCCGTGGCCAGCCATTCCCAGTACCAGCGGCTCGGCGTCGTCCTCGCCGTGGACACCGCGGACGGCCGCATCGTCGCCGCGGACACCACCCTGCTCACCGACCTGGGCAAGGACTTCTTCCGCGCCCTGGTCGAGGGGGCCTCGGTCACCGAGGACATCGCCGAGCTGGTCGGCCGGGTGCAGACGCGGTACGCCGGCCAGTCCGGCGCCGCGCTGACCACGGCCCTGCGCCGCTGCCTGGAGTCCTACCACCAGCTGCGGGAGGGCGACCAGCTGCCCGGCGGCGCCGACGCCGAGGAGTGACATCCCCGTGACAGACATCCGATCCGGCGCGGGCCCCGCGCCCGACCCCGCCGGCCCGGCCGTCCCGCTGCCCCTGGCGGGGGTGCGCGTCGCCGACCTCTCCCGCGTCCTGGCGGGCCCGTACGCCACCATGCTCCTCGCCGACATGGGCGCGGAGGTGGTCAAGGTCGAGCAGCCAGGCCGCGGCGACGACACCCGGGCGTGGGGCCCGCCCTGGGCGGGCCCCGCCGACGGGGGCGGGGGCCCCGGCGAGGCCGCCTACTTCCTGTCGGTGAACCGCAACAAGCGCAGCCTGGCCGTGGACCTGAAGGACCCCGAGGGCCTGGCCGCCGTCCAGGAGCTGTGCGCGTCCTCCGACGTGGTCGTCCAGAACTTCCGTCCCGGCGTGATCGACCGGCTCGGGCTCGGCTACGAGGCGGTGAGCGCGCGCAACCCCGCCGTCGTCTACTGCTCCGTGAGCGGCTTCGGCCCGGAGCACGAGCCGGCCGCCCGCCCCGGGTTCGACATCGTCGTGCAGGCCGAGAGCGGCCTGATGGCGACCACGGGCCCGGCCGAGGGGCCGGCGAGCAAGGTGGGGGTCGCCCTCACCGACGTGCTGACCGGGCTCAACGCCGCCGTCGGCATCCTCGGGGCGCTGACGAGGGCCCGCGCGACCGGCCGCGGCGAGAACGTCAGCGCGTCGCTGATCAACTCCACGCTGTCCGGCCTGGTCAACCTCACACAGCAGGCGCTCGTGACGGGGGCGGAGCCGGCCCGTGTCGGCAACGCCCACACCACGATCGTGCCCTACCAGGTCTTCCCGGCCTCCGACGCCGAGATCGTGGTCGCCGCCGGCAACGACGCCCTGTACCAGCGGCTGTGCCGGGCACTGGACCGCCCCGACCTGGCCGAGGACCCGCGCTACGCCACCAACCCGGGACGCGTGGCCCACCGCGACGAACTGGTGGGGGAGCTGTCGGCCGTCCTGCGCGCCGAGCCGGCCGACCACTGGATGGACCTGCTGGTCGGGGCCGGGGTCCCGGTGGGGCGGGTGCGCGGGGTGCTGGACGCGCTGCGCACGGCCGACGCCGCCGGCGACGACGTCCTGCGCACCGTGGAGCACCCCACCGCGGGCCCGATCGAACAGGTCCGGGCGGGGTTCCGGCTGGAGGGCGCCCCACCGCCGCTCACGGCCCCGCCGCTCCTGGGACAGCACTCCCGCCGGATCCTCGCCGAACTCGGCGTGGACGCGGCGCGCGTGGACGCGATGATCGGGCGCGGGGCCGTCCAGGAGCCCGGCCCCGCGCCGGCGGCCGACCGCCGGACCGCCCCCGCAACCCCGCCCCAGGCCGCACCGGCCGACGCACCACGAAGGGACACCCACCCATGAGCGACTCCCGCAGGCCCGCCGCCCCGGACCCGCACGACTTCCTGGCCCTCGACGCCGAACTGTCCGACACCGAGCGGGACGTCCGCGACGCCGTGCGCGGCTTCGCCTCGCGGGAACTGCTGCCGAACGTGGCCGAGTGGTTCGACGCGGGCACCCTGCCCGACCCGCGCGGGCTCGCCAAGGCCTTCGGGGACCTCGGGCTCCTGGGCATGCACCTGGAGGGGTACGGCTGCGGCGGCTCCAGCGCCGTGGCCTACGGGCTGGCCTGCCGCGAACTGGAGGCCGTCGACTCGGGTCTGCGCAGTTTCGTGTCAGTGCAGGGTTCGCTGGCCATGGCCGCCATCCACAAGTTCGGCTCCGAGGAGCAGAAGGGCGCGTGGCTGCCGAGGATGGCGGCGGGCGAGGTCGTCGGCTGCTTCGGGCTGACCGAGCCCGACTCCGGCTCCGACCCGGGCTCCATGCGCACCCGCGCCCGCAGGGACGGCACAGACTGGGTGCTCGACGGCACCAAGATGTGGATCACCAACGGGTCCGTCGCCGACGTGGCCGTGGTGTGGGCGGCCACCGGGGAGGGTGTCCGCGGGTTCGTGGTGCCCACCGACACCCCCGGGTTCTCCGCCAACGTCATCCACAGGAAGCTGTCGCTGCGCGCGTCCATCACCTCCGAACTCGTCCTGGAGGGTGTGCGCCTGCCCGCCGACGCGGTGCTGCCCGCGTCGAAGGGCCTGGGGGCGCCCCTGTCGTGCCTGAACGAGGCCCGCTACGGCATCGTGTGGGGCGCCGTCGGCGCCGCGCGCGCCTGCTACGAGGCGGCCCTGGAGTACGCGGCGACACGCGAGCAGTTCGGGCAGCCGATCGGCGGGTTCCAGCTCACCCAGCGCAAGCTCGCCGACATGGTCGTGGACGTCAACCACGCGGGCATGACGGCGCTGCGGATCGGCCGCCTCAAGGACCGGGGGGACTGCCACCACAACCACGTGAGCTTCGGCAAGTTCGCGAACGTGGCCGCGGCCCAGCGGGTCGCGCGCACCGCGCGCGGGGTCCACGGCGCGAACGGCATCACCCTGGAGTACCCGGTGATGCGCCACATGGTGAACCTGGAGACGGTCGCCACCTACGAGGGCACCGAGGAGATCCACGCGCTCAGCATCGGCCAGGCGGTGACCGGGATCTCCGCGTTCCGCTGACCCGGACCCTCCGGGCCCCCCGGTCCGCACGGCGCCCCGGGAGACGGGGCGGAGAGGGGGCCCGCGGCACGGGCGGAGCGGCCAGGAGGCGGGATCACGGCCCTCTGCCGGTGTCGTCGGCCGCCCGGAACCACCACAATGGGGAGCATCCGATCGAGGGAGTTGCCGAGATGGTGAACGAACCGACGAAGCGGTTCGAGATGACGCGGGTACGGCGGGTCGCCAACGCCTTCGTCAGCGGCTTGGTCAAGTACGGCCTGGGGACGCCCGCGACCCACCTGCTCACCACGCGCGGGCGCAAGTCGGGCTTCCTGCGGACCGTCCCGCTCGACGTGCTGGACAGCGACCGGGGCAGGTTCCTGGTCTCCCCGTACGGCGAGGTCGACTGGGTGCGCAACATCCGCAAGGACGGGTTCGCGACCCTGCGCCAGGGCGGCTGGATCGAACTGGTGAGCGTGCGCGAACTCGGGCACGAGGAGGCGGGACCCCTGCTCAAGGAGTACGTCAACCACCCGCGGGCCGCCGTCGTGGGGCCGTACTTCGACGCGCCGCCGGACGCCCCGGACGAGGCGTTCGCGGAGGAGGCCGACCGGCACCCGGTCTTCGAGATCGTGCGTTCCACGACGATCCGGATCTGACACCGGGCGCGGGAACACGAGGAGGCCCCGGCCGGCCCGCGAGGGCACGGCCGGGGCCTCCCTCCGTCCGGGGCGGCACCGGCCCGCGAGAGGACCTGCCGGCCCCTAGTTGCGGACCCGGTAGACGTCGTAGACGCCGTCCACGCCGCGGACGGCGCGGAGCACGCTGCCCAGGTGGGCGGGGTCGGCCATCTCGAACGTGAACCGGCTCTGGGCGACCCGGTCGCGGCTCGTCTGGACGGTCGCGGACAGGATGTTGACGTGCTGGTCGGACAGCACCCGCGTGATGTCGGAGAGCAGGCGGGACCGGTCCAGCGCCTCCACCTGCAACGCCACCAGGAACATCGAGTCCTCGGTGGGCGACCAGTCCACCTTGACCATGCGCTCGGTGTCCAGGGTCGCGGCGTTCACGCAGTCCTCGCGGTGCACGGACACGCCGTTCCCGCGGGTGACGAAACCGACGATCTCGTCGCCGGGGACCGGCGTACAGCACTTGGACAGGCGCGCCCACACGTCGGCGTCGCCCTCCACGACCACGCCGGGGTTGCCCGCCTGGCGCTGGCGCGGCGCCTTGGTGGGCAGGGACGACTCCGCGATGTCCTCGGTGTGGCTCTCCAGCCCGCCCAGCGAGTCGACGAGCTTGGCCACCACGCTCTGCGCGCTGACCTGGTGCTCGCCCACGGCCGCGTAGAGGGAGTCCACGTCCGGATAGCGCAGGTCGCCGGCCAGGGCGATGAGCGCCTCGCCGCTGAACAGGCGCTTGACCGGGAGCTCCTGCTTGCGCATCACCTTCGCGATCTCGTCCTTGCCCTGGTCGATCGCCGCCTCGCGGCGCTCCTTCGTGAACCAGTGCCGGATCTTGTTGCGGGCGCGCGCGCTCTTGACGAAGTTCAGCCAGTCCCGGCTGGGACCGGCGTCGGGCGTCTTGGAGGTGAGGATCTCCACGGTCTCGCCGTTGTGCAGCTCGTTCTCCAGCGGGACGAGGCGGCCGTTGATCCTGGCCCCGACCGTGCGGTGGCCGACCTCGGTGTGGACCGCGTAGGCGAAGTCGACGGCGGTGGCGCCCTGGGGCAGGGGGATGACGTCGCCGTCGGGGGTGAAGACGAACACCTCCTGCACCGACAGGTCGAACCGCAGCGACTCCAGGAACTCGCCCGGGTCCTTGGTCTCCTGCTGCCAGTCGATGAGCTGGCGCAGCCACTGCATGTCCGTGCTGCCCTTGGGCCTGGCCTCGGGGCCGCTGTTGCGGTCCTCCTTGTACTTCCAGTGCGCGGCGATTCCGTACTCGGCACGGCGGTGCATCGCCCTGGTGCGGATCTGGAGTTCGACCGGGTTGCCCGAGGGCCCTATCACCGTCGTGTGCAGCGACTGGTACATGTTGAACTTGGGCATCGCGATGTAGTCCTTGAACCGCCCGGGCACGGGGTTCCACCGCGCGTGAATGGTCCCGAGGGCCGCGTAGCAGTCGCGGACGCTGTCCACCAGGACCCGCACGGCGATGAGGTCGTAGATCTCGTCGAAGCCGCAGTTGCGGGCGATCATCTTCTGGTAGATCGAGTAGTAGTGCTTGGGGCGCCCGCGCACGGTCGCCTTGAGCTTGGACTCGCGCAGGTCGCCCGAGACCGCCTCGATGACCTCCTGGAGGTAGACGTCGCGCCGGGGGGCGCGCTCGGACACCAGGCGGGCGATCTCGTCGAAGCGCTTGGGGTAGAGGGTGGCGAACGCCAGGTCCTCCAGCTCCCACTTGATGGTGTTCATGCCCAGCCGGTGGGCCAGCGGGGCGAAGATCTCCAGGGTCTCGCGGGCCTTCTTCTCCCTCTTCGCCTTGGACGGCAGGTAGCGCAGGGTGCGCATGTTGTGCAGCCGGTCGCACAGCTTGATGACCAGGACGCGGATGTCGCGGGCCATCGCCACGACCATCTTGCGCACCGTCTCGGCCTGGGTGGCCTCGCCGTACTTGACCTTGTCGAGCTTGGTGACGCCGTCGACGAGCTCGGCGATCTCGTCGCCGAAGTCGGCGCGCAGCTCGTCCAGCGAGTAGTCGGTGTCCTCGACGGTGTCGTGCAGCAGCGCGGCGGCGAGGGTGGCCTCCTGCATCCCCAGCTCGGCGAGGATCGTGGCGACCGCGAGCGGGTGGGTGATGTAGGGGTCGCCGCTCTTGCGCTTCTGCTCGCGGTGGTGGTGGGCCGCCACCTCGTAGGCGCGCTCGATCAGCCGCACGTCCACCTTGGGATGGGTGGCCCGCACGGTCTTGATCAGTGGTTCGAGCACCGGGTTCATCGTCACTCCCCGCTGGGCGCCGAGTCGGGCGAGCCTTCTGCGTACTCGCACGGTGGAGGGCGTCGCGGAGGGCGCCGGATGCCTCGGCGTCCCCTCCCCGTAGACGTCGGAGGGCGCCGCTCCGTTCGCGGCGCCCTCCGGACGGCCCTCCTGTGGTCCTGCGTCCGCGGACGGCACACCGGTGCCGTCCGCGTGCCCTCCCGGCACGGCGGGCCGCCGCGGCTCGCTCGCGGATACCGCCCCGGTCGAAACCACTTCGCTTGGCATGCCTACCTCCCGCGGATTCGCCCGGGGGCGCGGGCGCCGTCAGCGCCGCCCGGCTCCACCGGTGCACGTGCGTGTCATCAGGGCCAGTCGTGACATGGTCGCCGCGGTACCTCTCCCACCAGTCTAGTGTTCGGCCCCCGACCCCACCCCACCAGGTACGACAACGGGTGACCCGGGTCACCAAACGCGTCACATCCCGTGGTGGAGTACGTCAACGGTGACGAACCGCCGCGCATTCCCGCGGCGGCGGCGCCTGGCTCGGCGCGGCTCGGGGTCAGGCCGAGAGGAGGGCGTGCAGCTCCACGTCGGGCAACTTCTCGCGGCCGTGGAGCGCTGAGAGCTCCATCAGGACGGAGAATCCCACGACCGTACCACCCGCCTTGCGGACCAGGTCCACCGCGGCCCTGCCGGTGCCCCCGGTGGCGAGGACGTCGTCGACGATGAGCACGCGGCTGCCCGGGACGATCGCGTCGGCGTGGATCTCGACGGTCGCGGTCCCGTACTCCAGATCATAGGACTGGTCGATGGTCCGCGCGGGCAGTTTCCCCGCTTTGCGGGCGGGGACGAAGCCCGCGCCCAGCTCCATGGCGACCGGCGCCCCGAAGATGAAGCCGCGCGCCTCCAGCCCGACCACGTGGTCCACCCCGAGCCCGCGGTAGGGCGCGCAGAGGCCGTCCACGGCGGCCGCGAAGGCCTCCCGGTGGTTGAGCAGCGGCGTGATGTCCTTGAACAGGATGCCGGCGTGCGGGAAGTCCGGGATGTCGCGGATCTGCGCCTCGATGAGCTCCGTGCTCGGGGCGCCGTCCGCGGTCGCGGTGTCGTGGGGCATGTTCGGTGGAACCTTCTGCTGTGGTGTCGGGGCGGTCGCGTCCGGGCCGGACACGGCGGTACCGGCCCCGGAGGGGGGCCGGTACCGAAGTCTGTGGACCCGCCGGGGCCCGGGGGCCTCAGCCCTTGGGCTTGTCGTCGTCGCCGAAGTCGGGACGGTCCTCGACCGGGGTGTCGTCCACGGCGGGGGTGATGACCTCGCCCACACCGGCCTTGAGCATGCGGATCCGCGTGCCGGGGGCGATCTCCAGCAGGACGTCCTGCTCGTGGATCTCGACGATGGTCGCGAAGATGCCAGCCTTGGTCATCACCTCGACGCCCGGGGCCAGCGCGCTCTGCATCTGCGCCTCCTGCTGGCGGCGCTTCTGGTTCGGGCGCCAGAACAGCAGCCAGAAGACCAGGATGATCATCAGGAACGGGAAGAGCATGCCGAGAAGCCCGCCCGTGGGCTCTGCTGCGTCGGCGAGATGGTAAAGGCCCTGCACGGGGGCGTCCTTCCTGACGTTTCGTCATGTGGTCCGCGGGTGCCGGTGGGGCACTCCGGCGGCCACCTTCTTCGTGTCGCCCGAACCCGGAACGATCCGGACCACACCCGGCACGTACAACGCGCGGGGCGGCCGAGTCGTTCCGCCGGTGTCGGACAACACGTACGGAGCCCTGCCCCGTATCGGCTGATTCGTCCAAAGTTTACGTGGCGCCGGTCACCGATCCCCCACCGCCGGAGATCGGAGTGTTAACGGTTCAGCCCCGTTTCACACACGCGGGACCCATTGTGCCCGGTGCGACGCCCCCTGTCAGCCCGCCCGGTCAGGAGGCGCCGCGGACCGTCCGGTCAGGGCGTCGTCCCGGAGACACCGCCCCCGGCGCCGGCCCCCGCGGCGGTGCCGGGCGCAGAGGCCCCGGCGGACGCGGGACCGGCGGACCCCGCGCCGAACGCGGCGTCCGGCGGCGGGGTGAGGCCCATGTGCGCCCAGGCCTGCGGCGTGGCCACCCGGCCGCGCGGGGTGCGCGCCAGGAAGCCGGACCGGACGAGGAACGGCTCGGCGACGACCTCCACGGTCTCCGCCTCCTCCCCCACCGACACCGCGAGCGTGGACAGGCCGACGGGGCCCCCGCGGAAGCGGTGCATGAGGACGTCGAGGATGGCGCGGTCCAGCCGGTCCAGGCCGAGGCCGTCGACCTCGTACAGCTCGAGCGCGGCACGGGCGGTCCGCAGCGACAGCTGCCCGTCCCCCCGGACCTCGGCGTAGTCGCGCACCCGGCGCAGCAGCCGGTTGGCGATACGGGGCGTCCCGCGCGAGCGCCCGGCGATCTCCCGGGCCGCGTCCTCCGCGAGGGGCGCCCCGAGCAGACCCGCCGAGCGGTGCAGGATGAGCTCCAGCTCGTCCGGGGAGTAGAAGTCCATGTGCGCGGTGAAACCGAACCGGTCGCGCAGCGGGGCGGGCAGCATGCCCGCCCGGGTGGTGGCCCCGACCAGGGTGAACGGGGCGATCTCCAGGGGGATGGCGGTCGCGCCGGGGCCCTTGCCGACCACGACGTCGACCCGGTAGTCCTCCATCGCGACGTAGAGCATCTCCTCGGCGGGCCGGGCCATCCGGTGGATCTCGTCCAGGAACAGCACCTCGCCCTCCTGGAGGGTGGAGAGGACGGCCGCCAGGTCGCCGGAGCGCTCGATGGCCGGGCCCGACGTGATGCGCAGCGGGGCGCCCATCTCGGCGGCGATGATCATGGCCAGGGTGGTCTTGCCCAGGCCGGGGCCCCCGGACATGAGGATGTGGTCCGGGGCCCGGTTGCGCCTCCGGGCGCTGTCGAGCACCAGGGAGAGCTGCTCGCGCACCCGCTCCTGCCCGACGAACTCGTCCAGGGCGCGGGGGCGCAGGGCACCCTCGACCTGGCGGTCGTCGAGGCTGGCGTCGGAGGAGACCGCCTCGCGCTCGTACGGGGCGGCCCCGTGGGCCTCGCCGGACTCGTACGGTTCGTGCATGGGGTGCCTTCCTCCTAGGCGCGGCTGAGCCTGCGCAGGGCGGTGCGCAGCAGGACGGCGACGTCGGTGCTCGCGGACTCGGCGGTGACGGCGGCCGCGGCGGCCTCGGCGTCCTTGGCCGACCAGCCGAGGTTGACGAGGCCGGAGACGACCTGCGCGCGCCGGGCGGCGTCGGACGCCCCCGCCGGGGCCCCCTCCGCGGGGGGCAGCGTGCCGTCGGTGAGGACGGGCGACTCCAGCTTGCCCGCCAGCTCCAGGACGATGCGCTGCGCGCCCTTCCTCCCGATGCCCGGCACACGGGTCAGGGCAGCGGTGTCCTCGGTCGCCACGGCCTGGCGCAGGCCGGCCGGGCTGTGGACGGAGAGGATCGCCAGGGCCAGTCGCGGTCCGACCCCGGACGCGGTCTGCAACTGCTCGAACAGGTGCCTCTCGTCGTCGTCGGCGAACCCGAACAGGGTCAGGGAGTCCTCGCGGACGATGAGGCTGGTGGACACGGTGCCGGTCTCGCCGACGTGGAGCCGGGACAGGGCGGAGGGGGTGCACTGGACGGTCATGCCGACCCCGCCGACGTCGATCACGGCGCTGCCGGCGCCGCGTGCGGCCACCCGGCCGGTGAGGAACGCGATCATCTCGTGCGGGCACCGGGGGCGGTGCCCTTCTCCTTCCTGGGGGCGGGGAGCTAGCGGCCGCGGGTGCGGCGGGCGAGTTCCACCTTGCGGGCGAAGTCCTGTGCGGCCTGGGCGACCCGGGCCTGCGCCCCGCCGCGCCAGATGTGGCAGATGGCGAGGGCGACGGCGTCCGCCGCGTCCGCGGGCCTGGGAGGACCGTCGAGTCCGAGGATACGCGCCACCATGGTGCCGACCTGCGCCTTGTCGGCGCGGCCGCTGCCGGTGATGGCGGCCTTGGCCTCGCTCGGTGTGTGCAGGGCGACGGGCAGGCCCCGGCGCGCGGCGCACACCAGGGCGATGCCGCTGGCCTGGGCCGTGCCCATGACCGTGCTGAGGTTGTGCTGGGCGAAGACCCGTTCGACGGCGACCGCGTCGGGCCGGAACCGGTCCAGCCACTCCTCGATCCCGCGCTCGATGCCGACGAGCCTCTGGGGCAGCTCGGTGTCGGGGCTGGTGCGGACGGCGTCGGCCCCGAGGAGGGTGAGCGGCTTGCCGATGGCCCCCTCGACGACACCGACCCCGCACCGGGTCAACCCCGGGTCGATCCCCAACACTCGCACTCCGCCCACCCTCGCCCGTCTTCGCGCATGTCCTCGAACGTCCGTTCGCACCATGCTAGCGGTGGGCGCCGACCCCCGCCGTCCGTCCGCCCGGGCGTGTCGCCTCCCCCGCCTGACCGGCACGCCCCGCGCGATCCCCCTGCGGATCAGGCGGTCCGGTCCCGTTCGAGGCCGGCCGCGATGCCGTCGACGATCATGAGCAGGCCGTCCTCGAAGGCTTCGTCCCCACCGGGGTCCCCTCCTCCGGCGAGCGCCGCGGCCAGGGTGGGCGTCGCTCCGGTCAGCGCGGCCCGCGCCTCCTCGGGAAGGTCCTCGGGAGGTGTCTCCCCCGCGTCGGCGTGGCGCTGCGCGTCGGCCTGCTGCTGGAGGACCGAGCCCACCACGTAGTGGTCGACGAGGACCGCGGCGCGAACGGCGCGCACGGGACCGAAGCCGAAGCCGACCAGGACGGCGAGTTCGGCGTCGAAGGCGGCGAGGGTGGCCGCCCCCGCGCGGCTGCCCGCCACGACCCGGGCCGCGTCGCGGTGGGACAACAGCGCGGCCCGGTGTTCCCGGGCCCGGCGCAGCGACCAGGAACGCCAGTCCTCCCCGGGGCCCGGGGGGCTCTGGGGCGGGCGCAGGTGCTCGGCCATCCTGTCGAGGAGCTCCCGCTTGTCGCGGAAGTGCCAGTAGAGCGCCGGCGACTTCACGCCCAGGCGCTCGGCCAGCCGCCGGACGGTCAACCGGTCCAGCCCCTCGTCGTCGAGCAGTCCCAGTGCCGCCTCGACGATCGTCCGCCGGTCCACCCTCACACCGCCCTCTGTCCCGTGTCTCCGGAACAGGGAGCTTATCACCGCTAAGGTAGTTTAGCGGTGATAAGGACTTACCAACGCCAAGGAGACAGGCATGGCACCCCCCGCCGACCGCTTCACCCGCGCACTCCTCGCCTGCGGCGCCGCCGCCCCCCTGTTCGTCCCGGTGCTCCTCGCCGAGGGGGCGTACCGCCCGGACTACGAGCCGCTCCACCGGTTCGGCAGCGAACTCGCCCTCGGGGAGAGGGGCTGGATACAGACGGCCAACTTCATCGCCACCGGCCTCCTCCTGCTGGCCTTCTCCGTCGGCGTGCGCAGGGCGGCGCCCACCGGCCGGAGCTCGTTCGCGCTGCCGGCCCTGACCGCCCTGGCCGGGGCGTGCCTGGTCGTCGCCGGCGTGTTCCCGACCGACCCCGTGGGGGTCGGGACGGCGGGCGCGGCCACCCCGGCCGGGACGGTCCACGCGGTCAACGTGCTGCCCTTCCACGCCGCCCTCACCGCGGCACCCCTGGCGATGGCGTGGCGCCTGGCCGCAGAGCCGGGACGGCGGGCGTGGGTGGCGTACTGCTGCGCCGCGGGCGCCCTCGTCCCGCCGCTCTTCGCGGCCTTCATGGCGTCCGCCGAGCACGGCTTCCACGGCCTGGGACAGCGGGTCGTCCTGACGGTCGGACTGACCTGGTTCGCGGCCGCGGCATGGCTGCTCCTGCGCTCGACCGCCCGGAAGGACCCGGCCCCGGACGCGGGAGGTGGAAAAGGGGTGGACGGGGGTCGGACTGCGTGCTAAGTTCATCTCAGTCAGAGAAAAACTCAGGTTGAGAATAACGAGGACCCGCACGTGACCGAGGACAGGACGCCCCAGCACGACGAGCCGGAGAGCAGGTTCCTCTCCGGCTACGACCCCCACGCCTTCGCCCCCGCCGCGGTCACCGTCGACGTCGTCGCCCTCACGATCCGTCCGGAGGCCGGGACCGGGGAGACCGGGGCCCGGCGGACGGGGACCCCCCACGTACTGCTCACACGGCGCGCCGCCCACCCGCAGCGCGGCCGGTGGGCGCTGCCCGGCGGGTTCGTCCGCGCGGAGGACGGGCCGGACGGCCCCGCCGACCCCGACCTGCCCGAGGCCGCCCTGCGCGTGCTGTCGGAGAAGACCCGGCTCCCCACCGAGCTGCACCTGGAGCAGCTGGGCACCTACGGGGCGCGGGGGCGCGACCCCCGCATGCGCGTGTTCTCGGTCGCCCACATGCTCCTGGCCCCCGACCTGCCCGACCCCCACAGCGGCAGGGACACCGAGGAGGCCGCCTGGGTCCCGTGGAGCGAGCTCGGGCACGGCGAGGGCTCCCGGGCCGGCCGCGACCTCGCGTTCGACCACGGGCGGATCCTCGCCGACGCGGTCGAACGCGCCCGCTCCAAGCTGGAGTACACCGCCCTGGCCACCGCGTTCCTGCCGTCCGCCTTCACCATCACGGCACTGCGGGAGGTGTACCAGGCGGTGTGGGGGCGCACCCTGCACGCCGCCAACTTCCACCGCAAGATCCTCGCCACCCCCGGGTTCGTGGAGGACACCGGGGAACTCGCCGAGCACGGCGGCTCCGGAGGCGGGCGCCGTGCCCGCCTGTACCGGGCCGGCGGCGCCGCGCTCCTGCACCCGCCCCTGCTGAGGAGTACCCAGTGACCGGGGCGGTCCGACCGCCCCGGCGCCGCCCCACCGTCCCCGCGCCGGGGGCCGCGCGCCACGTACGGGAAGGGAGGGACCGATGAGCACGGAACAGCACGACACCGCGGCGTTCGACACGGCCCTGCGCACGGTCTCCATGGCCGAGGACCCCGCCGCGCTGTTCGGCCCCGTGCCGGTCGGCGGCGGAGCCGTCCCCCCGGCCGCCACCGCCGAGTACCGCCGCCTGGCCCGCCTGGTCCACCCCGACCCGGCGCCCGGGAGCCGTCGCGCGGAGGCCTCGGAGGCCTTCACCCGGCTCACACGGCTGTGGGCCCTGTACCGGGAGATGGCCGCCGGGGACCTGCGCTTCGACGACCTCACCCTCGCCACCCGGACGCGCGCCTACCGCGTCGCGGCGGGACGCCTGGCCCGGGGCGACGTCGCCGACCTGCACCCGGTCCGCTACCGCGACGGGGAGTGGCACGACGCCGTGCTCAAGCTCCCCCGGTCCCCCCGCGACAACGACCTGATGGAGGCCGAGGCGACCGCCCTGCGCCGCATGCGCGAGAAGGGCCACGAGCACTACCGGGCGTTCGTCCCCGAGCTGGTGGACTCGTTCAAGCACCGCGACTCCGCGACCGGGGTGGAGCGGCGCGCGAACGTGCTGGGGCGGCTGCACGGCTTCCACACCCTCGCCGACGTGCGCCGGGCCCACCCCGACGGGATCGACCCCCGCGACGCGGCGTGGATGTGGCGCCGCCTGCTGGTGGCCGTCGGCAACGCGGCGCGGGCAGGGGTCGTGCACGGCGCGGTCGTGCCGGAGCACGTGCTGGTCCACCCCGCCGAGCACGGGCTGGTGCTGGTCGACTGGTGCTACTCGGTGACCTCGCACGCCTCGCGCACCGCACCGCACGTCCCGGCCGTGGTGCCGGGCCGCGAGGACTTCTACCCGCCCGAGGTGGCCGCGCGACGCCCGGCCCTGGCGCAGACCGACATCCACATGGCCACCCGGTGCGTCGAGTTCGTCACCGGGGGGCGCCTGCCCCGGGAACTGCGCTCCTTCGCGCGCGGATGCACCCTGCCGGCGCCCGAGCGGCGGCCCCGCGACGGGTTCGCCCTGCTCTGCGAACTCGACGACGTGCTGGAGCGCGTCTTCGGCCCGCGCCGGTTCCGCCCGTTCCACATGCCGGAACCCTCCCCACCCACCGCCCCCGCCCGCTAGGGCACCGACCCCGCGGCCCCTCCCGGCCGCCCCCGTCCCCTCAGAAGGAGACCCACCCATGGGAAACAGCAACTGGTCCACCGACGCCTACCACGCGCGCCAGGCGTACAACTCCTCCGTCGGGTCCAGCAGCTTCGGCTACACCGACGACGTGCTCGCCTCCACCCCCCGCAGCAAGTGGAAGACCCACCCGAGCCTGGACCCCCGGGACGTCGGCGTCCGGGAGAGCCGCGACTCCGACGAGCACCCCAACTCGCTCGCCATCTCCGTGCTGTTCGACGTCACCGGCTCCATGGGCACCGTGCCCCGCGTCCTCCAGACCAAGCTGCCCGACCTGTTCGGACTCCTGCTGCGCAAGGGGTACGTGGAGGACCCGCAGATCCTGTTCGGCGGGATCGGCGACGCCACCTGCGACCGGGCGCCGCTCCAGGTCGGCCAGTTCGAGTCGGGGAACGAGCTGGAGGACGACCTCGGCAACATCCTGCTGGAGGGCGGAGGGGGCGGCCAGGCCACCGAGTCCTACGAGCTGGCCATGTACTTCATGGCGCGGCACACCGCGATGGACTGCCTGGAGAAGCGCGGACGGCGCGGCTACCTGTTCGTCATCGGCGACGAGATGGCCTACGGGTCGGTCAAGGCGCGCGAGGTGCGCGAGGTGATCGGCGACGACGTCACCGAGAACATCCCGTTCCCGCAGATCCTCGCCGAGCTGCGGCGCAGCTTCGAGGTCTTCTTCATCATGCCCACGGGCAGCCACTACTACGGCGACCCGAAGGTCAGGGGGTTCTGGGACACCCACCTGGGCCAGAACGTCATCTACCTGGACGACCTCGAAGCGGTGTCGGAGACCATCGCGGTCACCGTCGGGCTGGCCGAGGAGGCCATCGACCTGGAGGAGGGGCTCTCGGACCTGGCCGAGGCCGGGTCGGACGCCGGGGAGGCGGTCGGCAAGGCACTGCGCCCCCTGTCCTCCGCGCGCGGCTCGGTGGTGGTCGCACCGGCCCCGGGCGGCCTCCCCGCGGGGGCCGACGAGGGCGGGGTGGGCCGGCTGTGACGGGCACTCCTCCGCGGTGGTCCGACGGGAACGCGGTCGTCGTCGACCTGGGGTTCGGCGACGCGGGCAAGGGCGTGACGGTGGACCTGCTGTGCGCGCGGCGGCGCTTCGGCGCCGTCGTGCGCGCCAACGGGGGCGCGCAGGCGGCGCACAACGTCGTCGCCCCCGACGGCCGGCACCACACGTTCGCGCAGTTCGGGGCGGGAACCCTCGCCCCGGGCGGGCCGGTCCCCACCCACCTGTCACGGCTCGTGGTCGTGGACCCCTTCGCGCTGGCCGCCGAGGCCCGGCACCTCGCGGAGCTCGGGGTCCCCGATCCGTTCTCGCTGGTCACGGTCGACCGCCGGGCGCTGGTCAGCACGCCCTGGCACCAGGAGGCGAACCGGGTGCGGGAGCGGGCGCGCGGCGCCGGCCGCCACGGCTCCTGCGGGATGGGCGTGGGCGAGGCCATGGCCTACGCCCTGGCCCGCCCGGAGGACGCGCCGACCGCCGGCGACTGCGACCGCCCCGAGCGGCTGCGCCGCAAGCTGCGCCGCCTGGCCGACCACCTCGACGCGGTGCGGAGGGAGGCCGCCCGCTCGGGCGGTGCTCCGCGGGAGGCCGGTCCGGTGCCGGACGTCGAGGAGTGCGTGTCCGCGTACCTGGCGTTCGCGCGGCGGGTGCGGCTGGTGGACGAGGAGTACCTGCCCGGCCTGCTGGCCCGCTCCCCCGTGGTGTTCGAGGGGGCCCAGGGCGTGCTCCTCGACGAGTGGCACGGGTTCCACCCCTACACCACCTGGTCGACCACGACCACCGCGAACCCGCTCGCCCTGCTGGCCGAGGCCGGGCGGCCGGGTGACGCCCGCCGGATCGGCGTGGTGCGCACCTTCACCACCCGGCACGGCGCCGGACCGCTGGTGGCGGAGGACCCCGCGCTGGGCGAGCGGCTCGTGGAGCGGCACAACGGCACACACCCCTGGCAGGGGCCGTTCCGGGTGGGCCACCTCGACCTCGTGGCGCACCGGTACGCGCTCGCGGCCACCGGCGGGGTGGACTCGCTGGTGGTCACGCACGCCGACGCCCCCGCCCGTGCCGGCGGCCGGCTGCGCTGGTGCACCGCCTACACGGGCCCGGACGGGGCCCCGCTGGAGATCGCCCCCGGCGACGCGCCCGCGCCGGACCACCCCGCCCTCCGGGAGCCCGGCGGGCGCCGCGGGGGTCCCGCGGACGCCACCCGCGCCGCGGAGCGCCTGGCACGGCAGGAGCGGCTCACCCGGGCCCTGGAGTCCGCCGACCCGGTCCTCTCCGCCGCCCCCGCCGCACCGGAGGCGCTCGCCGAGGCGCTGGGCCCTCCGCTGGAGGCGGTGTTCTCCGGCCCCACCCGGGCCGACGCCCTCGTCCCGTCGGGCGTCTGACCGGCCTCCCCGCGGGGCCGGGGCGGACCGGCGTCCGGAGGACACCGGTGGAGTCCCCGCCCGGACGGCGGCGCCGGTCGGGGCGGGACCGGATCCGGCGGTAGGCGCCGCACGGGGCCCGGGGCGCCGGCCGCCGCGCCTCAGACCACGGTCAGGTGGTAGGTGGTGTCCACCCGGAAGCCCCGGCCGCTGTCCGCCCGGATCTCCAGCACGTACCCTCCGGGGCTCAGGGGGGCGACCGCTCCCCACAGCCCCCAGCTGTGCCTGCGGACCCACAGCGGGCTGCGGAACACCCCCTGGAACTCCTCCAGCGGCAGGGGCACGCCGTTGAGGTGCGCCTCGGCCCTCGCGACCGGGATGGCCGCCGGCTCCGGGGAGTACTCGAAGGTGTGCTGCCGGTTGAGCACCGGGAAGAACAGGGGGCGCCCCGAGGGCACCTCGCACCGGCGCACGACCCTGCCCCCGTAGGTGCCGGCGAGGAACCACAGGTCCTCCGGCTGGTTGAGCGCGGCGTGCCGGCCGGTGGCGTCCCTGACGGGATCGCACCCCTCCGGCGCGGACCACACCCACTTCCACCAGCGGGCCGAGAGCGCGACGCCCTCGCGGGCCCCGATCCGCCACGTCCCGCCGTCCGGCACGACCTCGCTCATGACGACCCCTCTCCCCTGCCCGACCGCCCACCACGGACGCCTTCTCTGCGTGGATCGTACAGATATCAGTGGTTTCCTCAGCGCGCGGGCACACGCGTGGGACGTGTCGCGACGGCGGTCACGGACGGACCCGGGTTAGCGTTGCGCCGTGACTTCCATCTCCGATCCCCGGGTCCGCGACTTCCTGCTCGAAGGCACCCGCACGGGCAAGCTCGCCTACGTCGCCGCCGACGGCCGCCCCCTGGCTGCGCCGGTGTGGTTCACCGTCGAGGGCGACGAGCTCGTCTTCAACACCGGCAGGGAGACCGCGAAGGGGCGGGCCATCGCCCGCGACCCGCGGTTGACGCTGGTCGTGGACCTGGAGGAGGCGCCGTTCGGCTTCGTCCAGGTCCAGGGCGAGGCCGCCGTGTCCGAGGACCCCGGCGAACTCGTCCGGACCGCGACGGTGATCGCACGGCGCTACATGGGGCCCGACCAGGCGGAGGAGTTCGGCCGGCGCAACGGCACCCCGGGCGAACTCGTGGTGCGCGTGCGCCCCACGAAGGTGCTCGCCGCCTTCGACATGACCGGCTGAGGGCCGGGGGCCAGCTCAGCCGACCGCGTGGGCGGCGAAGGCCTCCGCCCCCGCGGTGAGGGGCCCGCGCCTGCTGATCAGCGCCACGTCCAGGTGACCGGTGGGGACCAGGTCCAGGACCAGCGCGCCCGCCCTCTCGGCGAGGTCGCGCCAGGCGTCGGTCACCACGGCCAGTCCCGAGCCGGCCAGGACCAGCGGCAGGACGGAGAGGCGGTCCTCCGTCTCCACGGCGATGTGGGCCTCCAGCCCGTCGGCGACCAGGTCGTCGACGAACCGGCGCATGCCCGACCCCTGCTGGCCCACGATCAGCCTCCGGCCCGCCAGCCGCTCGACGGGCACGGGCTCCCCCTCGCGGAAGGGGCCGTCCCGCGGGGCCAGGAGCACGAAGGCCTGCCGGACCAGCGGGCGCACGCGGACCCCGGCCTCGGGAAGCGGTCCCGCCGTGGCCACCACGCCGAGCTCGCACGCCCCGGTCCGGACCATGTCGACCGCGTCGCGCGCGGTCAGGGCCACCCTGACCGACACCGACATCTCCGGGTGCAGCGCCGTGAACCCCGAGACCAGGCCGGTCAGCGGCTGGATCGCCTGGGTGGGCAGGGTCGCCACGTCCACCCTGCCGCGCCTCAGCCCCTGGGCCGCCTCGACGGCGGAGCGGGCCAGGTCCAGGCCGCGCACGGCCTCGCGGGCCGGTCCGACCAGCGCGTGCCCGGCCCCGGTCAGGACGACCCTGCGGCCGATCCGGTGGAAGAGGTCGCTGCCCAGGTCCCGCTCCAGCGACCGGAGCGCCTGGGAGAGCGAGGGCTGGGCCAGGTGGAGGGCGGTGGCCGCGCGGTTCACGCCGCCGTGGTCGACCACGGCCAGGAAGTACTCCAACTGCCGGACGTCCACAGCGAACTCCCGTCTCCTTATAGGCCTGGCCTATCAAAGGTATCGGCAGACGGTCTTGGACGCGCGCCCCGGCGGCTGCTGGGATCGGTGCAGGAACGAGCCGCCGTCCGCCGGGCTCCCGCGCACGCCGCGGGACCCGCGTGCCCCCGGGCCCACAGCTCCCCTCCGCCGGGCGCCCCGCGCCCCCGCCGGGCACACCGGCCCTCATTCACGGGAGACGACATGAAGCACTACCGCATCGCCACGATCCCCGGCGACGGGATCGGCAAGGAGGTCCTGCCCGCCGCCCGCGCCGTCCTGGACCGGGTCGGCCGCCACCACGGCCTCTCGCTGGCCTACGACGAGTTCGACTGGTCCTGCGAGCGCTACCTGGCCGAGGGCTCGATGATGCCCGAGGACGGCCTCGACCGGATCAGGCACCACGACTCCGTACTGCTGGGCGCCGTGGGCCGGCCCGGGGTGCCCGACCACGTCTCGCTGTGGGGACTGCTCATCCCCATCCGGCGGGGGTTCCGGCAGTACGTCAACCTGCGCCCGATCTCCGTCCTGGAGGGGGTGCCGAGCCCGGTCTCCCGGGCGCTCCCCGGAGAGGTCGACCTCGTGGTCGTGCGCGAGAACAACGAGGGCGAGTACTCGCAGGTCGGCGGGCGTATCTTCGAGGGGACCCCGGAGGAGACGGTCGTCCAGGAGTCGGTGTTCACCCGCAGGGGCGTCGAACGGGTGCTGGAGTACGCCTTCGACCTGGCCGGCCGGCGCGGCGGACGGCTGACCTCCGCCACCAAGTCCAACGGGATCGTGCACACCATGCCGTTCTGGGACGAGCTGGTGGCGGAGCGCGCGGCCGAGCACCCGGACGTGTCGTGGGAGCAGGAGCACATCGACGCCCTGGCCGCCAAGATCGTCCTGGACCCGGCCCGGTTCGACGTGATCGTCGGCTCCAACCTGTTCGGGGACATCCTCAGCGACCTCGCCGCCGCGGTCGCGGGCGGTATCGGGGTGGCCCCGTCCGCGAACCTCAACCCGGAGCGCGAGTTCCCGTCGATGTTCGAGCCGGTGCACGGGTCGGCCCCCGACATCGCGGGCCGGGGGCTGGCCAACCCGCTCGGCGCGATCTGGTCGGCGTCGATGATGCTCGACCACCTGGGCCACGCCGAGGCGGGCGCGCAGGTGATGGACGCGGTCCGGGGCGTCCTGGCGTCCTCGCCGGTGCGCACGGCCGACCTGGGCGGGACCGCGGGCACGGACGAGTTCACGGGCGAGGTGCTCAGCCGCCTCCCCTGAGCCCGCCCGGGACCGGGGCCCCGCCCGCGCCGGTCGGTCCCCGTGGCGGGGCCGTCCGTGGGGCGGGGGCGCCGGTGCGGACGGACGCGCGCCGCCGGTCGCCGGGACCCGCCCTCCACGAGGCGGAGGGCGGGCGCGGTCGCGACCACGGGACGGGACCCCGGCCGTCACGGGGCGGGGCGTCCGCGACGCCGGTCGGGACTCGCCGGTGCCGTCGACGGCCCTCGGGCGGGTTCACCCCAGCGCCCTGCCGAGGACGCCCCGGATGTGGTCCGGGTCGGCCTCGCGGTCGTCGAGGAGGATGGCCGCGCACAGGCCGTCGGACAGCGCGACGACGGCTTCGACCGCATCGGGGTCGTCGGTCTGGGTCCGGGCGAGCTCCGCGACGTTGTCGCGCCAGTGCCGTGCCACCGGCCGCAGGGCGGGGCGGCGGGCCGCCAGGGTCGACAGCTCCCGTTCGGCGAGTGCGCGTTCCCGGCCCGGGCCGGCGGATTCGGCGATGAGGTGGGCGAGGCCGGCGATCGGGTCGTCCTCGGACTCGATGAGTCGGCGGATGCGGCGGGTGTACTCGTCCGTGACGCTGGTCAGGGCGGCCACCAACAGGTCGTCCAAGGTCGCGAAGTAGTAGAGGGTCAGGCTGGTGGTGATGCCCGCCTCCTTGGCCACGGTGCGGTGGGTGACGCCGGAGGCCCCGTCGCGGCGGACGATCGCGAGCGTCGCCTCGATGATCTGGGCCCGGCGGCGTTCACCGCGCAGTCTGCGCCCGTCGACAGGTTTTCGTTCAGCCGCCATCTTCCCGCTCACCAGTGGTCGCCGTTCCTGCCGACGAGGCTATCGGCTCCGTCCCACCGGCGGTGTCGCCCAGGGGCCGGAGGTGGCGCAGCGCCGTGAAGCAGACCAGCGAAGCAGCCGCCACGGCGAGGCCGGCCAGCACGGCGGCGGTGTTGAGTCCGCCGGTGAACGCGGCTCGTGCCTGGTCGAGGGCCGGGGCCGACAACTGGTTCCCGAGGGAGGAGGCCCCGAGGAGGCTGTCACCGTAGGCATCGGCCTCGGAGGGGGACAGCCCGGACGGGGCCTCGACCCGGCTCCGGTAGATCACGGTGGTCAGGCTTCCCAGGAGCGCGACCCCCGCCGCGATGCCGAGTTCCTGAACGGTCTCGGAGAGCGCGGCCGCCGATCCGGACTTCTCCGGTGGCGCCGCGCCCACGACGATGTCGGTACCGAGCGCGGCGATGACCCCGAGTCCGAGGTAGACGAACGCGAATCCGGCGATCACGCCCGGTGTGCTGTCGGCCCCCGCGAGGGAGAGCAGGGCGTATCCGGACAGCGACAGCGCCAGGGTGGCCGACATGACGACGCCGGGCGACACGCGAACGGCCACGAGCGGGGCGCCGACGGCGCCGACGAGCATGGCCAGTGCGGGCGGCCCCATCCACAGCCCGGCCGTCAGCGGTGAGAGGCCCGCGACGAGCTGTAGGTACTGGGTGACGAGGTACATCGCTCCGCCGAAGCCGGCCAGGCCGACCAACAGGACGGACAGGGCCGCGGAGAAGGCCCGGCCGGTGAAGAGCCCCATGTCCAGCAGCGGCTCGCTCAGGCGCAGCTGGCGACGGACGAACGCGACCGCGGCTCCACCGCCGACGAGGGCCGCAAACACCGCAGGGGCATCGACGCCGTGGGCGGCCGCGTGCTTGACCGCGTAGACGATCGGCAGCATCGCCGCGAGGGACAGCCCGACGCTCAACAGGTCGAGAGGGCCGGCGGAGGACCGGTACTCCGGCAGGAGCACCGGCGCGGCGACCAGGACCAGCACGGCGACCGGCACGGCGACGAGGAAGACCGCGCCCCACCAGAGGTCGGCGACCAGCGCCCCGCCCGCGACCGGGCCCGCCGCCATCCCCAGGGCGAACATCGTCGCCCACACGCCGATCGCCAGCGCCCGCTGCCGGACGTCGGTGAACATGGTGCTGACCAGCGACAGCGTCGAGGGCATGAGCGTCGCGCCGGCCACTCCGAGCAGTGCCCGCGCCACGATCAGCCACAGGGCGCTGGGGGCGAACGCCGCGAGGACCGAGGTCGCGCCGAACGCCGCCGCCCCGATCATCAGCAGTCGGCGCCGCCCGATCCGGTCGCCCAGCGTCCCCATCGTGATCAGGAAGCCCGCGATGAGGAAGCCGTAGGCGTCCATGATCCACAGTGTCTCCGTCGCGGTCGGGTCCAGGTCCGCGGCCAGGCTCGGAACGACGAGGTAGAGCGCCGTCACGTCGAGCCCGAGCAGCATGGTCGGCAGCGCCAGCAGCGCGAGACCGATCCACTCGCGCCACCCGGCGCGCTCTGATTTCCCCATGCCCGCCACGCCCTCTCAGAAGTAGTTGAACCAACGTACTACTTGTACCATAGTTCAACATTTGGTGGCGGAGAGGACGGCGCCGGGCCCCACGGGCGCCCGCCCCTCGGCACGGAGGGCCGGCGGCGACGGCGCCGGGCGACACCGGAGCACCACTGTCATGGCTTCGACCCTTGTGCCGCCGTGACATCCAAAGCCCCTTGTGTTGTCCTCTGGGGACAACACCCGGGTGCGGGCGAGGCACCAGTCTGGGGATCGGGCACACGCAGGACGGAGGGCACGGACATGGCGGGCAGGGGTCTCGGCGGCAGGGCACGGAGGGTGCTGGTCGTCGGCGCGGGGGTCGTCGGGCTGTCCACGGCCTGGTTCCTCCAGGAGCACGGCGCCCGGGTCGTCGTCATCGACCGCGGCGACGTCGGCTCCGGCGCGTCCTGGGGCAACGCCGGATGGCTCTCGCCCGCTCTCGCGCTGCCCCTGAACGAGCCCGGCGTCCTCCGCTACGGCGCACGCGCCCTCCTGGACCCGTCCGCGCCGCTGTCGGTCCCCCTCTCCCCCGACCCCGGCCTGTGGGCCTTCCTCGCCCGCTTCGCCGCGCACTGCCGGTGGGGCGCGTGGGAGCGCGCGGTCCGCGCCAACCTGCCCCTGAACTCCGCGTGCCTGGACGCCTTCGACCTCCTGGCCGAGGGGGGCGTCGTGACGACCGGGGTCCGCGCACCCGTCACGGCGGTGTTCCGTTCGCCCGGCGCCGCCGTCGCACTGCTGCGCGAGCTCGACCGCGTGGCCCGTTCTGGGCTGTCCGTGGACCGCTCCGTACTCACCGGCGACCAGGCGCGCGAGGCGGTCCCCCAGGTCTCCGGCCGCGTGGCCGCGGCGGTGCGCCTGGAGGGGCAGCGCCATGTGGACCCGGGCGCCCTGGTCCGGGCCCTGGCCGCGTCCGTGCGCGAGCGCGGGGGCGAGGTCCGGGGCGGCGCGGAGGCCGTCGGCCTCCGCCCTGACGGAGGCGGGGTCGTCGCGGACCTCGCCGGTTCCCGGGGTTCCTCCGGCGGGGAGCGGCTGACCGCCGACGCCGCGGTCGTGGCGACGGGCGCGTGGTTCGACCGCCTCGTCCGCGCCCACGGCGTCCGGGTCGGGGTCCGCGCCGGCCGGGGCTACTCGTTCACCGTCCCCACCGACGTCCCGGTCCCCGGTCCCGTGTACCTCCCCGAGGCACGGGTGGCGTGCACGCCGTACCGGGGCGCGATGCGCGTGGCGGGGACGATGGAGTTCCGACCGCCGGACGCGGCCATGGAGGAGCGGCGGGTCGCGGCGATCGTCAGGTCGGCCCGCACCCACCTGGCCGGGGTGGACTGGGAGGGCCGTACCGACGAGTGGGTCGGCCCGCGTCCGGTCACCCCGGACGGCGCGCCCCTGGTCGGGGCGACCCGCACGCCCGGCGTGTACGTGGCGGGGGGCCACGGGATGTGGGGGCTCACCCACGGTCCCGTCACGGGGCGGCTGCTCGCCGAGCAGGTCGCCACCGGGAAGCGCCCCGAGGAGCTGCGCCTCCTCGATCCGCTGCGCTGACCCCCGGCCCGCGGCGCGTGCGAGCACCGCCCCGGCCCCGCCCCTCCTGCCAGGCCCGCGCCCCGTCCCGGGGCCGGGCCGCTTCCCGTGCCCCGGCGCGCCCCGGACGGCTCCCGCCGGTCCGGGTCCCGTGCGCGCCGCGGCCTGCCGTCCGAAGGTGAGAGATGTCGACCCCGTTCCCGGCACACGTGCGCGTGTACCGTTCCAGATCCGGCGAGGCCGCCGTGCGCTCGTGGTGCGAGAGGGAGCTGGCCGCCTGCCCGGGGATGCGCCCCCTGCCCCGGATCGTGGCGGACGGCCGCGGCACCCGGGTCCACGTGCTCGGCGGCGGTGGCGGGGTCCCGGTCCTGGTCCTGCCCGGTGCGGGTATGGGCGCGGCGACCCTCACCGGCGCCGCGCGGCTCCTGGCCCGGGACCGCACCGTGATCCTCGCCGACCTGCCGGGGCAGCCGGGGCTGAGCTCCCCCCTCCGCCCCCTCGGGGGCCGGGCCGCCGCCTACGGCGCGTGGCTGGACGCCCTGCTGCCCCAGGTCACGGACCGCCCGGTGGTCCTCCTCGGACACGCGCTGGGGGCCGCCGCCGTGCTGTCCTCGCCGCCCTCTCCGCTGGTGGACCGCCTGCTGCTGGTCAACCCGGCCGGCCTGGCCGCCCCGGCGAGGGATCCCGGGCGCCTGCGCGCGACGTGCGCGTGGCGGCTCCGCCCCGGTGAGGACACCAGTGCCCGGCTGATCGGCGCGTGGGGCGGGCCGGCCGGGCCGGGGCCGCTCGCGGAGTGGATGACGCTGGTGGGCCGCCACTGCCGGGCGGACACGGTGCCCGGTCTGCTGCGGGGCGAGGAGTTCCGCGACTGGCGCGGGACGCCGGTGACCGTGGCGACGGGGGCACGCGACCGCGTCGTCTCCCCCGCGCTCCTGCGCGGGGCGGCCCGGCGGCTCCTGGACACCGGCGTCCACGAGGTCGCGGACGCGGGGCACCTGGTGCTCCACGAGGCTCCGGAGCAGGTCCGCGAGCTGCTCCGGAGGGGCGGCGGCTGAACCCGCGGCGCGACCGCGCAGAGGGGCTCGGCCACCGGCGTCCGCGCCCGGTCCCGGTCTCCTCCGCGTCGCGCGCGACGGGTGGAGCCGTCGCGGGGCGGCCGGGCACGGGCGGTGACGGCCCCGCGGCCCGCCCGGGGTCCCCCGGCGCGGTGGTCCGAGGGGTCCGCGATCCCGTACCCGTGGCGGGCCGTCGTCCGGGACCCGCCACGGGTACGGGATCAGCGGGGCCGGGGGCCGTGTGCCGCGCCGGCCACGCCCGCGGCCGGCGCGCTAGCCGAGTTCGGCCATGACCTCGTCGGGGATGTCCGCGTTGGTGAAGACGTTCTGCACGTCGTCGGAGTCCTCCAGCGCGTCCACGCACCGCATGACCTTCTTGGCGGTCTCGGCGTCGACCGGGACCTCCATGGTCGGCAGGAAGCTGGAGTCGGCGGACTCGTAGTCGATGCCGGCCTCCTGGAGCGCGGTGCGCACCTGCACCAGGTCGGTGGCCTCGCAGACGATCTCGAACGCCTCGCCCAGGTCCTCGACCTCCTCGGCCCCTGCGTCCAGCACGGCGAGGGTGACGTCGTCCTCGGTCGTCCCCTCCTTGGGGACGATCACGACGCCCTTGCGGTTGAACATGTACGACACCGATCCGGCGTCGGCCATGTTGCCGCCGTTGCGGGTGACCGCCACGCGCACCTCGGACGCGGCGCGGTTGCGGTTGTCGGTCAGGCACTCCACGAGCAGCGCCACGCCGCCGGGGGCGTAGCCCTCGTACATGATGGTCTGCCACTCGGCGCCGCCGGCCTCCTCGCCGGAGCCCCGCTTGCGTGCGCGCTCGATGTTGTCGAGCGGCACCGAGTTCTTGCGCGCCTTCTGGATGGCGTCGTAGAGCGTCGGGTTCCCGTCGGGGTCCCCACCACCGGTACGCGCGGCCACCTCGATGTTCTTGATCAGCTTGGCGAAGAGTTTGCCGCGCTTGGCATCGATGACGGCTTTCTTGTGCTTGGTGGTGGCCCACTTGGAGTGGCCGCTCATGCATGTCCTTTCACGAGGTCGACGAAGAGGCGGTGGATGCGCGCGTCGCCGGTCAGTTCGGGATGGAAGGACGTGGCCATCAGGCCGCCCTGTCGTACGGCGACGATCCTACCGGCCCCGTCGGGGCCCGGTACGCTGCCGAGCACCGTGACCTCGGGGCCCGTCCGCTCCACCCAGGGCGCGCGGATGAACAGCGCGTCGAACGGCGCGCCGTCCAGGCCGTCGATGTCCACGGGCGCCTCGAAGGACTCGGTCTGGCGCCCGAAGGCGTTGCGGCGGACCGTCATGTCGATCCCCCCGACGGTCTCCTGCCCCTCGACGGCGCCCTCGACGCGGTCCGCCAGCATGATCATGCCCGCGCACGTGCCGTAGGCGGGCATCCCCGCCCGGACCCTCTTGCGCAGCGGTTCCAGCAGACCGTACCTGACGGCCAGCTTGGACATCGTGGTGGACTCCCCGCCGGGGAGGACCAGGCCGTCCACGGTGTCGAGCTGGTCGGGGGAGATCACCTTGGCGGTGTGCACGTCCAGCGTGTCGAGGACGCGCAGGTGCTCGGCGACGTCGCCCTGGAGGGCGAGGACTCCGATGGTGGGTCTGCTGGTCACGAACGGCCTCACTCGTCGGCTGAGGGGGGAGCGGGGACGGGGGGCGGGAGGCGGCACCGGCGCGGGACCGCCTCCCGCCCGGGGCGCCGGGGCGCCCGGGTCTACCAGCCGCGTCCGGCGTAGCGCTGGGCGTCGGAGAGCTCGTCGAGGTTGATGCCGACCATGGCCTCGCCCAGACCGCGGGAGACGCGGGCGATCACGGCGGGGTCCTCGTAGTGCAGGGTCGCCTGCACGATGGCGTCGGCGCGCCGGGCCGGGTCGCCGGACTTGAAGATGCCCGAACCCACGAACACGCTCTCCGCCCCGAGCTGGCGCATGAGGGCGGCGTCGGCCGGGGTGGCCACGCCGCCCGCGGAGAACAGCGGAACGGGGAGCCTGCCCAGGCCGGCGACCTCCTTGACGATCTCGAACGGGGCTCGCAGCTCCTTGGCGGCGCCGAAGAGCTCGGCCTCGTCCAGGGTGCCCAGGCGCTTGATCTCGGAGCGGATGGACCGCATGTGCCGGGTCGCCTCGACCACGTTGCCGGTCCCGGCCTCCCCCTTGGAGCGGATCATGGCCGCGCCCTCGGCGATGCGGCGCAGCGCCTCGCCGAGGTTGGTCGCCCCGCACACGAAGGGGACGGTGAACGCCCACTTGTCGATGTGGTAGGCCTCGTCGGCGGGGGTGAGCACCTCGGACTCGTCGACGAAGTCGACGCCGAGGGACTCCAGGACCTGCGCCTCGACGAAGTGCCCGATGCGGACCTTGGCCATGACCGGGATGGAGACGGCGGCGGTGATGCCGTCGATCATGTCCGGGTCGGACATGCGGGCGACGCCGCCGTCCCTGCGGATGTCGGCGGGGACGCGCTCCAGGGCCATGACCGCGACGGCGCCGGCGTCCTCGGCGATCTTGGCCTGCTCGGGCGTGACGACGTCCATGATGACGCCGTTCTTGAGCTGCTCGGCCATGCCTCGCTTGACGCGCTGGGTACCGACCACTGCCTCGGTGCTGTTCGATGCGTTGTTGGCCACGGTTGTGGACTCCCGTTCGTCGAGTTGCCGCTGGGGCCTGCGGTCGCCGGGCAGCGGGGGCGGCGGCCGCGCGGTGGCACGCGGGCACCGTCGGTGCCGCGCACCCCGGGTCGACCAGCCCCCCATCCTAGTTCCACCCCCTTTCGGGGGCTTTGGCCAGATCGGTGGTTTCCCGGACCGGGGTTCTACAGGGTGTCGGGGCGGGCGGCCGGGGGCGCGGTCCGGGGCGGCCGGTCGTCGATCTCGAAGTAGTCCGGCAGGGGCGCGGTGCCCGCCAGGCGGAACACGCGGACGATCCTGGAGCGGCGCGCCCGGCGGGTGTCGGAGACGGCGTCGTTGTAGAAGGTGCGGGCGATGTGGACGCCCTTGGCCGCCGCCTCCACCTCGGCCCGCACGGGGGGCGCCGACGCCGCGCCCCCGGGCCCCGCTTCCTCGACGACGTCCCGCAGGACCCGGGAGAGCCTGCTCTCCGCGAGGTCGAGGCGCCGCTCCCCCGCCTCGCCGGCCGCCGCGACCGCCTCCTCCAGCGCACGGGCCCCCGCCCGCGGAACGCACCCGGCCCCCGCCAGGGCGAGCACGGCGGACCGGCGGCGCGCCAGCGCGCCCTCCAGCCCCGCGCGGGCCACGTCGACCCGGTGGTGCAGGCGGTGCAGGCGCGTGGCCCTCCAGGACAGGTAGAACCCGAACAGCGCCAGGGCCAGGACCGCCCAGGCGACCACGGCGGCGAAGAGGACGTCCTCGATCAGGGCCGCTCACCCCGATCCGCGGTTCCGGTCCCGCTCACACCGACCCCCTCCGCAGCAGAGCCGTGGCGCGGGGCCCGGTGTCCAGGCGCACCCCCGGGCGGCGCCCGTCACCGGTCCCCTGCCCCGCGAGCACCGTCTCGTACACGTGGACGACGTCGGCGGCGACGGTCTCCCAGTCGTAGGCGCGCACCGCCCTGCGGGCGGCCGCCGAGAGGGCGCGGCGCCGTTCCGGGTCGTCCAGGAGCGCTCCCGCCCGCTCCGCCAGGTCGGCGGGGTCGCCCGCGGAGAACAGGTCTCCGGCGCCGCCCCCCTCCAGCACCGCGGAGAAGGCGGGGATGTCGCTGGCGACGATCGCCGCCCCCGACGCCATCGCCTCGGTCAGGACGATGCCGAAGCTCTCCCCTCCCAGGTTGGGGGCGCAGAAGACGTCGGCGGAGCGGTACGCGCGCGCCTTGTCGGCGTCGTCCAGGCGGCCGAGCGGTACGACGCGCTCCCGGAGCCCGGCGGGGACGCCGGCCAGCGCGGCCTCCCGGTCCCCGGGACCCGCGACCAGCAGTCGCAGGCCCGGGCGCGCGGGAGCCATCAGGGCGAAGGCGTCCAGCAGCACGGCCAGGCCCTTGCGCGGTTCGTCCAGCCTGCCGAGGAAACCGAGGGAGCCGCCCTCCCCGGGCCAGCCCGGCAGGGGGTCGGCGTGCTCGAAGGCCCGCACGGCGACCCCGTTGGGGATGAGCACGGCGTCCCCGCCGACGTGCTCCACCAGGGTCCGCCGGGCGGCCTCGGACACGGCGATGCGTCCGTTGATCTTCTCCGTCGCCGAGCGCAGGGCCCGGGAGCTCGCGGCCATCGCCCGCGAGCGGGGGTTGGACGTGTGGAACGTGGCGACCAGGGGGCCGTCCGCAGCCCAGCACGCCAGCAGGGAGACGCTGGGCGCCGAGGGCTCGTGGACGTGCAGCACGTCGAAACCGCCCTCGGAGATCCAGCGGCGGACCCGTGTCGCCGTGCGCGGACCGAAGCTGAGCCTGGCCACAGACCCGTTGTAGGGGACCGGGACCGGCCGCCCCGCGGGGACGAGGTGGTCGGGGAGCACGGCCGTCCCGGCGTCGCCCACCGGGGCGAGCACCGACACCTCGTGCCCCATGCCGGTCAGGGCCTCGGCGAGGTCCCCGACATGCTGCTGCACCCCGCCCGGGACGTCCCAGGCGTAGGGGCAGACCAGGCCGATCCGCATGTGCGCCTCACCCGTCCCGGCGCCCGGGGGGACGGAGGTCGGCGGCCCCGGCCCCCGGGCGCCGCAGTCGGTCCTGCTCGTGGTCGAGGCTGAACACCGGCTGGAGCATGTGCCAGTCCTCGGGGTGCTCGGCGATGGCGCCCTCGAAGACCCGGGCCAGCTCCTGCGCGGTGGCCTGGATCCGCGCGGAGCGCGTGGGCCCCTCCGCGACGGGGATCTCGTCGTGGACGCGGATGTTCCAGTACGGGCCGTCGTACCAGAGCGAGACCGGCATGAGTGCGGCCCCGGTGTTGAGGGCGAGCGCGGCGGGCCCCGAGGGCACGCGGGCGCGCTCACCGAAGAAGTCCACCTCCAGGCCCGTGCCGTGGATGTCGCGGTCGGCGAGCAGGCAGACCAGCCCGCCGTCGCGCAGCCGGCGCGCCAGGGTCGCGACCGTGTTGCCTCCGCCGGTCAGCGGCAGCACCTCCATCCCCAGGGACTCGCGGTAGGCCGTGAACCGTTCGAACAGGCTCTCCGGGCTCAGCCGCTGGGCGACGGTGGTCAGGGGGGTGCCCCGGAGGGTGATCCAGGCCCCGGCGTGGTCCCAGTTGCCCATGTGGGGAAGTGCGGCGACCACGCCCCGGCCCGACCCGATGTGCTTCTCCAGGACCTCGATGCCGGTGGCCCGGGTGCGGCCGAGGATGTACCGCTCGTCCATCGCCGGCAGCCGGAACATCTCGTAGTAGTAGCGCATGTAGGAGCGCATGCCCGCCCGGGACAGCGCGCGCAGCCGGGCGTCGGTGGCCCCGGGGCCGAGCAGGCGGCGCAGGTTGCGCTCCAGGCCGCGCGTCCCGCCGTCGTGGGCGCGCCAGGAGCGGTCGGCCAGGTGCCGGAAGACGGCCCGGCCCGCCCCCTCGGGGGCGCGTCGGACCAGCTCCCAGCCCGCGGAGTAGGCCAGATCGGCCCAGCGTTCGTCCACGTCGTGCTCCCCGTCCTTTCCTCAGGCCCCGCCGACGGTGTCGTCGGTGCCCTCCGCCGTGCCTTCCGTGCTCCGGGTGACGTCGACGTAGGAGGGGTCGTTGAGGCGGGCCCTGGTCTCGACCAGGCGCTGGAGGACCGTGAGCAGGCTCATCCCGGCGAGCAGCCACAGGCCGCCGGCCAGGACGTAGGGCACGCCGAGCTCGCTGAGCCCCACGGCCACCAGGATGATCACCAGGCGTTCGGTGCGCTCGGCGACGCCGACGTCGCAGTTGACGCCCAGTCCCTCGGCCCGCGCCTTGATGTAGGACACCATGAAGCCGCTGATCAGGCAGAAGAGCGTCAGTCCGGCGAGCAGCGGGTCGTCACCGTCGCCGATGAACCACCAGAGCAGCCCGGCGAGGATGGAGGCGTCGGCCACGCGGTCGAGGGTGGAGTCGAGGAAGGCTCCGAACGCGCTGCCGCTGTCGTTGGCGCGCGCCACCGCGCCGTCGAGCATGTCGAAGAGCGCGAACACGGTGATGACGACCGAGCCCGCGTACAGCTGGCCGCGGGGGTAGAAGTAGAGCGCGCTGATGACGACGCCGGTGGCGCCGATGATGGTCACGAGGTTCGGTGTGAGGCCGATCCGGGCGAGGCTCCGTCCGAGCGGAGCGGTGACCCGGGAGGTGATGGGGCGAAGGATTCTCAGCATGGCTTCTTGTGATCGTAGGGCGGGAACGGCCCCGGGGGTGGGAACCGCGTCCGGTGGGGGTGGCGCGCCACCGGACCGCCCGGTGCCGGGCCGGGGGCGGCGCCGCGGCCGTGCGTTGTCGCGGCCCTGGGGCCGCCGCGCGGTCGGTGCTCGGGGCTGTCTAGTCGCGGGGCCAGTGGTCGGCCAGCTTCTCCCGGGTCTGCTCCAGCATCTCGGGCAGCACCTTGGTGTGGCCGACGACGGGCATGAAGTTGGCGTCGCCGCCCCAGCGCGGAACGATGTGCTGGTGCAGGTGGGCGGCGATGCCCGCGCCCGCCGCGGTGCCGAGGTTCATGCCGACGTTGAAGCCCTGCGGCCGGTAGGCCGCGGTGAGGGCGCGGATGCCGGCGCGGGTGAGCGCGGCGACGTCCGCGGTCTCGTCCTCGTCCAGGCCGGTGTACTCCGAGACGTGGCGGTAGGGGCACACCATCAGGTGGCCGCTGTTGTACGGGTAGAGGTTGAGGACCGCGTAGGCGCTCTTGCCGCGGGCGACCACGAGTCCTTCGGGGTCCGTGAGAGCCGGGGCGCGGCAGAAGGGGCAGCCGTCCTCGGGGCGGGAGCCGGTGGGCTTGCCCTCGCCCTTGATGTAGGCCATCCGGTGCGGGGTCCACAGGCGGTCCCAGCCGTCGGGGGAACCGGTTCCCGCTCCGGGGGCGTCCCGCTGGTCGTCCCGCCCGTCCTCGGCACCGTTCATGGGTCGTCCGTTTCCGTCGCCTGACCGTACTCTCCGCGTCCCCAGCATAGGAGGGCCCGCGCGCGGGCGTGCCGCCGTGCCGCGGGGCGGCGGCCTCCCCGCGAGGCGCCCCGGCTCGCCCGGTTCGCGGCCCCGGTCGCGTTCCCGGACCGGCGGGAGGGGCCGTGTCCTGCCCGTCCTCCCCGGCCCGGGCCCCTACAGTCCGAGCAGCGTGCGCAGGTGGCGCGGGGGCGGGGAGCCGTGGGCGAGCATCGCGTCGTGCCGCTCGCGCTCGCTGAGCGAGGGGCGCGCGGCGGCGAGGTCCCGGGCGATGTCGGACACCTCCGCGTAGCCCACGTAGTAGGTGGACAGCTGCGCGCTGGTGAGCTGGGCCCGGCGCCACTTGCCCACCGCCTCGCCCTCCTCCTGGTGGCCCCGCCGCGTCAGCAGGGAGATCGCCTCGGCCTCGGCCAGGTCGCCCGTGTGCAGGCGCACGTCCAGGATCGCGTTGAGGATCATCCGCAGGCGCATCTTGAGCTGCACCAGGCGCAGGGCCAGGTTCTCCCGGGGGTCCTCGGCCCAGCCGTGCCGGGCGAGGAGCTCCTCCGCGTAGACCGCCCACCCCTCGATGAAGGTGCCGCTCCACAGGACGTTGCCGACCCGGGTGCCGCCGGTGTGGCGCGCCGCGTGGGCGAGCTGGAGCGCGTGGCCCGGCACCGCCTCGTGGACCATGAGGTTGCGCAGCATGCTCGCGTTGTACTCGCGGAAGAACGACGCCCGGCGCTCGGCCGGCCAGTCGGCGGGCGGCGGGGCGACCGCCACCAGCGTCGGCCGCTCCAGGACCGCGGGGTCCAGCGGGGTGGGGACGACCGCGCCGAAGGCGTCCCTGGAGGGGGGCGCGGGGAGGCGGGCGGGCGGGTCGCAGTAGGCCACGGCCACGCCCCTGCGCGACTCGGGCATCGGGATGATCCGGACGGGGTCGTCGTACACCGTCACCAGGTCGAGCCCGCGCACACGCCCGTCGAGGTGCATGAGCGCGTCGGCGCAGGCCGGGCGCACGGTGTCGGCGTCCGTGGCGTTCTCCGCGGCGAGCGCCGCCAGCACGTCCGCCACCTGGCCCTCGCGGCGGGGCCGGCCCTCGTACTCGGCGGCCGCCTCGGCGATCGCCTCCTCCGTGGCCAGCAGGTCGCTCTCGGCGCGCACCAGGAGCGCGTCGGGCGACAGCTCGGAGTCGAGCGTGTACCAGAGCTGGGCGGCGAAGTCCCGGGCGCCCAGCCGCGGGTCCGCGGTGGCCCCCTCCATCCGGCCGCGGAGCCAGTCCGCGTACTCCTCCACCGCGGCCAGGGCTGCCAGGCGCTCCGGTTCGAGCCGGGAGGGCGCCGACGGCTCCTGTGCGGCCAGCGCGGGCACGCCCGAGGCCAGCATGGCCCTGGCCCCGTCGAGCTGCGCCAGGGCCGTCTCGACGTGCACACGGGGCATGCCCGGTCCCTCGGACAGGCGGGCGCGCGCGGTGGCGAGGTAGTCGGGCAGCGCGGCGCAGCGCGAGGCCAGGGCGGCCAGGCGCTCGGAAAGGGGGAGGGTGTCGCGCTCCAGGAGGGCGTAGAGGGCCTCTCCCGGCGAGTACAGGAGCGGGTCCCACGTGCGGGGCCGCAGCTCGGTGGTGTGCCACAGGTCCGCGCTGATCCTCGACCGCAGGACCTCCAGGTCGACCAGGTCGCCCGCGGGGACGAGGTCGCCGTCGATCTCGTCCAGGGAGCCGAGGGCGTCGGTGAGCACCGCGACGCGGTGCGCGTCGGCCTGCGCCGACAGGTCGGAGAGGCGGGCCGCGCCCCGGGGGTCGCCCAGGTCGAGCGCCCACTCGGGGGCGTCGTCGAGAAGGAAGTCGAGCACCCGCTCGGCCACCTCGCGGAACCGCCGTGTCATCGCCTCTGCGCCGGGCTGGGAGGAAGAGCTCATCCCGCCATGATGCCAGCACGGACGCCCGGTTCCCGCGTCGCGGGAACCGGGCCGTGCTCTGTGCGGGACCCCGGCCCGGGTTGGCCCAGAAGCCTGCGGGCTAACGCCAGGAGTTCTGACCGCCCGTGGAAGTGGGCTGTCCTGCGGCGCCCTCGGGGTCCCCCACCGTGATGGCGTGCTCGACGAGGGTGATGAGCGTCGACTTGGTGGAGGCCTTGTCACGGGCGTCCACCTGGACGATGGGGATCTCCGGGCTGAGCGTCAGAGCGTCCCGGACCTCGTCCGCGGCGTGGGGGTAGTAGCCGTCGAAGCCGTTGATCCCCACGATGAACGGCAGGCGCGCCTCCTCGAAGTAGTCGATCGCCGGGAAGCAGTCCGCCAGGCGGCGGGTGTCCACCAGCACGACGGCGCCGATCGCACCCTTGACCAGGTCGTCCCACATGAACCAGAACCGGTGCTGTCCGGGTGTGCCGAACAGGTACAGGATCAGGTCGGAGTCGAGGGAGACGCGGCCGAAGTCCATCGCCACGGTGGTGGTCTGCTTGTCCGGCGTCTTGGCGAGGTCGTCCACCCCGACGCTGGCGCTGGTCATGACCGCCTCGGTGGTCAGCGGCACGATCTCGGAGACGGAGCCAACGAATGTCGTCTTCCCGACACCGAAGCCCCCGGCGACGACGATCTTGACCGACGTCATCGCGTTCCCCCCAGCACCGCCTTCCTCGGCTGGGCTAGAGCTTGCGAAGTCCACTGAGCACCCTTTCAAGCAGGTTGGTGTTGGGACGGGCTTCGTTGTTGAGCGAGGACCTGATCTGGACCAGTCCCTGCTCGGACATGTCCGCCACAAGCACCCGCGCCACGCCGAGCGGCATCCGCAGCAGCGCGGAGATCTCCGCCACGGAACGCCATTCCCGGCACAGGTCGCTGATCGCCTGCCATTCGGGCGTCAGCGTCCCAGACTCGTTACGGGCCGCGGCGGTCGCCGAGATCAGAGCTTCCAGGGGAAGCTGCGACTTCGGCTTGGTGCGTCCCTTGGTGACCGCGTAGGGGCGGACCAGAGAACTGGGCGCGCTCCCCGCCGCGGGTCGTTGTTCGTACTGTTGTTGGATTGGTCGAGGAACATCTCCGCCGCCCGGCACGGCCGGCGTCCCCCCGGTGGGGGGTCCGCCCGGCTGTTGTCCGAACCACGAGGCGCTCCCGGCATCTCTACTGTGAGGTGCCACCACTTCCTCCTGTCGGTGGTGGATCAGTGGATTCCCGAGGTGCGCGCCGTTGGTGTCAGCGCCCGCCCCGCCCGCTCGACGAGCAGGGTCATCTCGTACGCGACCAGGCCGAGGTCGCTCTCCGCCGCCGCCAGGACCGCGAGGCAGGAGCCGTCGCTGATGGCCATGATGAGCATCAGCCCCCGCTCCATCTCCACCACGGTCTGGGCGACCGCCCCACCTTCGAACACCCGGGCCGCGCCCTGCGTCAGGCTCGACAGACCGGAGGCGATCGCCGCCAGCTGGTCGGCCCTGTCAGCCGGGAACCCCGCCGACGAGGCCAACGGAAGGCCGTCTGAGGAGACGACGATCGCGTGGGCGACGTCAGGGACCCGGTCGGCAAAGTCAGTGATCAACCAGTTGAGTTCATTCACCTGTCGACTCATCTGATCTCCTGTCCAATTCGCCGGCTTGGTCTCTCGGCACTGCTACCGCCGGCACGGCATGTGACAGCACTGCCTCTAGGAACTGCCCGGCCCCTCCCGTGGGGGTGGCCGGGAGTCTGGTGTTCTGCTCTGGTCAAGCCGTGGGTGCGGCGCGTCCGAGAAGCTCGGTAGATGCTATTGCATCCGGCTTCCCCGAATAAGGGGGACCCCGTCCCACCAGGTTGCACTGGGGTCACTCCTCCGTACCTTCGCCGAGCTGGTTCCGGCCGTCGCGGACACCCTTCTGGAAACCAGAGAAGCGGTTTCGGACACGGTCCGCACTACGAGTGGGCATCTGCTTGAAGTTCTCCGGCTTGGGGGCTGTTCCTGGGACAAGGTTTGCCTTGGGAACCCGTTTTGGCAAGCCCGACGTGGTGAGGCCGCCCGCGAGCGGCTCGGCTGCGGTGCGCGCGGCCTTCCAGCCGCGGTCGGCCGCGGAGTTCCACTCCTGCTCGGAACGGGTGTCCTGACCGTTCGCCGCGGGCTGGGGGCGCTGGGCCGACCGGGTCGGCTGCGCCCGGCGGTCCTGGTTCGGGTCGACCTGCTGGATCGGACCGGTCTCGGTCGTGTCCACGGTGGGCCCGCCTGTGCGGCGCTTGAACCAGTTGGACTCGATCGCGTCGAAGATCGGCAGCGAGTCGTTGTCCTCGCCCGACGGGCTCGGCGGCACGACGGTGTTGTTCGGGCCCTGGGTCCCTCCGTAGCGGCGGGAGAGGTAGGCGGTGGAGCCGTAGCCCTCGCGCGTGTCGCCGCCGCCCGAGCGCCAGTTCCCGGTCTCGTTGGACGAGGGGGCCTGGGGCTGCTGGGTTCCGGCGTTCCAGTCGGAGGCGACGGCCGGGAAGGTCTCGGTGTCGTCCCCTCGCGCCGGGGCCGCAGGGCGCTCGTGGGCCCCCGCGTCGCGGCCCGCGCCCTCGTCCCTGCCGAAGACGCTCCGTTCGGACTGTCCGCCGCCCTGCGACGCCGACCCGGTGTTGCCGAAGGCGTCGTAGGAGTCGGCGGCCCCGGCCGGGCGCCGGAAGGCGCTGGTGTCGGTGACGGGGCGGCGGAAGGACCCGGTGTCGGCGGGACGGCCGAACGCTCCGGTGTCGGAGGAGCGGTCGGCGGACCCGTTGTCGCGGAAGGGCGAGTCGCTCCCCGCGTCGGAGCGGGGGGCCGGGTCGAAGAGGCTGCGTCCGCCGGTCTCCGGCTTCGGGCCCCGGTCGTCGTCCTCGGGCGTGTCGTAGGGGTCCACGACCGGTCGGCCGTTGGCGCCGGCGTCCGCCCCGGTGGTCCCGGAGCCCTTGGCGGTGCCCCAGACGTCGGAGCCGCTGCTCTGCCAGAGGTCCTGGCCGCTGGGCGGGTGCTCGTCGGAGCGGACGGTGCCGGGCTGGCGCTTGGGCAGTCCGCCGAAGTCGCCCGCGCCGGAGTCGGCCCCCTGGGTCTGCCAGGGGTCGCCGGGCTCGCTCGCCGCCGGGCTGGAGGCGAAGGCCGCCTGGGCGTCGGCGAAGGTGTCCGGCGCCCCGGAGGTGAGCTCGGGCCGGCTGTCGGCCACGCCCAGGGCGTGCTGCCCCTCGACGGGGGTGATCAGCAGGTCCGGCGGGAAGGTGACGTGGGCGGTGGTACCGCCGCCGTGCGCCTCCTCGAGACTGAGCTTGACGCCGTGGCGGTGGGCCAGGCGGGAGACCACGAACAGGCCCATGCGGCGCGAGACGGCGACGTCGATGACCGGCGGGGCGGCCAGGCGGGCGTTGATCGCCGCAAGGTCCTCCGGGGCCATGCCGATGCCGCTGTCGGTGACGTCGACCTGCACGCCGCCGTTGTCGAGGGTCTTGGCGCTGACCAGGACCTCGGTGTCGTGCGGGGAGAACGAGGTGGCGTTCTCCACCAGCTCGGCGACGAGGTGGATGACGTCGTTGACCGGGCGGCCGAGCACCGAGATGTGGGAGGGGGCGCGCACGTTGACGCGCTCGTACTGCTCGACCTCGGAGACCGCGCCGCGCAGGACGTCGACCAGCGGGACGGGCTGGGCCCACTTGCGGGTGTTGTCCTGACCGGAGAGGACCAGCAGGTTCTCGTTGTTGCGGCGCATGCGCGTGGCGAGGTGGTCCAGCTGGAACAGGTCGGAGAGCCGGTCGGAGTCCTGCTCGGACTGCTCCAGGCCGTCGATCAGGCGCAGCTGCCGCTCCACCAGGGTCTGGCTCCGGCGGGACAGGTTGACGAACATCGCGTTGACGTTGCTGCGCAGGGCCGCCTCGTCGGAGGCCAGGGTCAGGGCCACGCGGTGGACGTCGTCGAAGGCGCGGGCGACCTCGCCGATCTCGTCGTTGCTCTCGACCTCGATCGGGGTGACCTTGACCGCCTCGGGGACCGAGCCGGCCTCCTGCATCCGGTTGATCGCGTCGGGCAGGTCGCGCTCGGCGACCCGGCGGGCGCCGTCCTCCAGGGTGCGCAGCGGGCGCACCAGGGAGCGGACCACCAGGGAGGTGAGGACGAAGACGGCGAGAAGCACCAGGGCGACGACGAGGAGGTCGGTGAGGGCGCGCATCATGGCGCCGGCCCGCAGGTCGTTGGCCTCGGCGGCGATGCCCTCGGCGATCTCCTCCTCGACCGTCTGGAGGCGCTCCAGCGCGACGTCGGCGATGTCCTTGTACGCGTCGGGGCCGTCGTTGGCGGTCACACCGGTCAGCGGGTCGTCGCGCTCGGCGCGGTACATGACGCGCATGCGCATGGTGGAGACCTGGCTGACCTCCAGGCCGGTGAAGTGCTCGTCGAAGACGGCGCGCTGCTCGGTGGAGGCGGCCTGGACGAAGTTCGAGATCTCGTTCTCGTAGCGGGCGCGGCTGGAGTCGATGGCCTCGGAGATGCCGCCGGTCATCGAGTCGCGGGCCAGCGAGTGGCTCATCAGCGCCGTCTCGTACGAGAGCTGGTCGCGCGCGTTGGAGAGCGCGGTGAGCGTCCGGACGCTCTCACGCAGGGCGGTGTCGCCGGTGTCGTCCGCGATCGTCTGGTTGAACTCGGTCAGCGCGCGGGAGACGGTGCGGTACTTGGTGACGACGGGGAGGACCGTGATGCGGGTCTCGTCGACCTCGGTGCGCAGGGCGTCCAGGGTCGCGATCTGGCTCCGCATGCCGGTGAGCCGGTTGTTGGCGAGGGAGCCCTCGACCTCGCCGATGTCGTCGAGCCGGGCCGTGAGGCTCTGCTGGAGGTCGCGGGTCGCGTTGCGCTGGTCCTCCATCTCCTGCCGGAGGTCGTCCGACCGCCGCGCGGGGTCGGCGTTGTCGGAGATGTACACCGCGCTCGCGGTGCGCTCGCGGCCCAGCTGGTTGGCCAGCTGCACGATGAGGACGCCGATCTCGGCGCGGTCCTCGATGTGCGCGTGGGTGACGGTGGAGACCGCTGCCTCGTAGACCCTCAGTCCGCCGAGCGCGAGCGCCACGGCGGTGGGGATGACGATGAGGGCCACCAGCCGGGAGCGCACCCGCCAGTTGCGTGGCTGCCACCGTTTGGCTCTGCGCTGGGGCGCGGCGTCGGCGTTTTCGGCCTGCGCCGCCGCGCTCTGAGCGCTGGCCCCGTCTTTTGTCGCTCGTGTCGACACGGACCCTCGCAACCTTTCGTGTCACCGCCTCGAGCGGTTGGTTGGACCCCAGGGGCCGACCACTCCGGCCGAAGACTCTTCGGGGAAAAACGGTGGGGACCACGTGGGCCACCGAACCAGGAGCGGTGGGGAATGTGGGGAGATGTGAAGACTGTCCGCCGGACTCGCCTGGGAGGAGAGGCTGCGCGCACCCAAAAGCTTCAGGAGGTGCGCGTGCGGTGGATAGCGTACCAATGCGTGCGAAGGTATCGCTTCCGCCGTTTGACGGCGATGGACAAGATCATCTTCGTCCGCCTAGCAGCATAATGCCCTCAATGTCGGCATTATGGCTAATCCCCCAGGTCAGACATAGCGACCGAAACCCACTCAGGTGGCCAGGTAACTTTTTGGACACACCATCAGCTTCCCCATCAAGACTCCCCCGACATGACATCGTGACAAGACGTAGACGCAGGTCCTGAGGAGGAAGCGGAGATGCGTGCATCGCCTTGCCCCGGTGCGGCTACCGTGCGCAGCGGAACGCATTCGGACGGTCCGGTCCCAGGAAGGGAAGCCGCCTCCCGGAACCGGTCCATTTCGGTCACCGCCGCACTTCCGCTGGGTCTCCTGGCCCTTCTCACCCTGTTCGCGACCCCGGGGGCCGCGGCCGACGACACGACCGGGGCGGCCACCCTCGGGGACGTGCGCGTCGAGCTGGCCGAACTGCGCGCGGGCACAGAGGTCCTACGACAGGAGGCCCTCGGCAAGATCGAGCGCTACGCGGAGGAGAGCGAGCGCCTGGAGGAGTTGGCCGAACGGAGCGCCGAGGCGGCCGAGCGCGCGGACGCCGCCGGCGAGCGCGGCGAGGAGGCCAGGATCGCCGCCGCCCGCCAGGCGGCGGCCGTCTACATGGGCGCCGACGTGGGACCGGTGCACGCGTGGGGCGGGTCCGAGGGCCCCTCGGGCATGCTCGAACGCGGAGCCCTCCTGCACGTACTGGGGGAGCACAGGGCCGCCGAACTGGACCGCGCAGGGGCTGCGCGGGTCGTGGCCGACACCGTCGACGGCCTGGCCGAGACCGCCGAGCGGGAGCAGGCGGAGGCGGTGGAGGCAGCGGCGGCGGCCCGCGAGGAGGCCGTGGAGGCCGTCACGGCCCAGGAGGAGCGGACCGCATGGCTCCTGGAGGAGCAGACCCGCCTGGAGGCCCGGCTCGCGGAGGTCGGCGACGCGGGGGGCAGGGAGCGGCGCCGTGAGGAGACCCTGCGCAACGCGCGCGCGGCGTTGTCATCCACCGATGGAGACAACGGTGAACGGAACAATGCCAGCGATGACAGAAACGGCCGGGAAGCGCGGCAATCGCCCGCCGCGGACACGGGGTGCGCGCGGGGGGAGGCCGCGGCCCATGCCAACGGCCGCATGCCGGAGTCGGTGCTGTGCCCCCTCCCCCAGCCCGGCGAACGGCTGCGGGCCGACGCCGCCGAGGCCTTCATAGAGCTCGACGGCGCCTACCGCGAGGCGTTCGGCCGCCCCATGTGCGTGACCGACTCCTACCGCCCCTACCACGAGCAGGTGAGCCTGTTCCACGAGATGGTGCCCGGCATGGCCGCGCGCCCGGGCACCAGCCGGCACGGGCTGGGTGTGGCCGTGGACCTGTGCGGGGGCGTGCACGAGGCGGGGTCCCCCGAACACGAGTGGATGCTGGCCCATGCCCCCGGGTACGGCTGGGACAACCCGCCCTGGGCGCGCGGCGGGTTCGAGCCCTGGCACTGGGAGTTCACGCCCTGACGGCGGTCCCGGCCCCGGCGCCGCTCAGACCTGGGAGCCGACCCGGACCTCGAAGGTCCCCAGGACGCCCGCGTCCACGAACAGTTCGTCGTCCTCGTCCAGGCGCGGGGTGGAGACGGGCAGGAGGACGCGCATCCGGCCCGCTCCGGAGGGGCCCGACACCAGCCAGGCGTCGGCCGGGTCCGCGATCCCCCGGCCGACCTCCCTGTCGTCCACCGAGGCGCTCAGCTCCAGCGGCGCCCCCGGCACCTCGTCGGCGGTGGTCAGGACGGGCCCCAGGCTCAGCTGCACCGCGGCTCCGCCCTCGTCCAGCCACAGGCAGGCGGGTGTGTAGGCGCTCGCCGGACCGTCGCCGCCGGCGACGGCCGCCACGCCCACCAGCGCCGTCCGCGCGGCGGGCGGGACCGCGTCGTCCGAGCCCTGCACGAGCTCCGGGTGGATCTCCCACACCTCGCCGCCGACCAGGGCCGGCACCAGGGCCGTGGGGGTCACCGGTGCGCACATGCGCGCCTCCGGCTCGACGATGATCTCGACCGGCGCGGCGGCGGCCCGCCCGCCGGCCGCGGCCAGGGCGTCGCCGCCCGCCGCGAGCAGGTCCGCCAGGCCGCCGGGGTCGGGACTGCCCAGCACGTCCCCGTCCTCCAGCACCCCGACGCGCTCGCCCCCGCCACTCGGCGAGAGATAGGTCACCCAGCGCATGCGCTTCTCCTTTTCCACGCGGGAGCGGAAGCGCCTCAGAGGACAGCGGTCGGGCTGTGCTCCTTGCCCGTCCCGGCGCACCCCCGGCACGGCTCGTCGACCCTGAGCCAGACGATCACACCGCTCCCGTCCCGGTGCGGCCGCTCGGGCCGCCACCATCCCGTTCCGGAACAGAACCGGCACTCGACGCCGTCCTGGTCGCACCACCCGCACGACGAAATCGCGCACCGGGTGTGTGTCGGTCCCCGCATCGGCTCCATGCGCTCCCACCGTCTCCAGCGAAATCGCGACCAGCCTTGCACAGCGGTGGTACGCGAGTCCAGCCGGGCCGGGGGCGAACCGCCGGGTCAGAGGCGCTTCGCGGGGCGTCGCGGCGCGGGGTCAGCCGGACTCGCGCACCACCAGGTGGGTGTCGAGGGTGACCGTCTCGGCCTCGACCGTGCGGGGGATCGCCACGTCGACGAGCAGTCGCGCCATCTCCCGGCCCATCTGGACCGTGGGCTGGTGGATGGTGCTGAGCGGCGGGTCGCTGTGCTGGGCCATGACCGTGTCGTCGTAGCCCACCAGGGCCACGTCGTCGGGCACCCGCAGCCCGCGCTCGCGCAGCACGCGCATGCCGCCGATGGCCATCATGTCGGAGCCCGCGAACACGGCGTCCGGCGCCGGACCGGTGTCCAGGAGGCGCGCCATGGCCTCGGCTCCCCCCTCCACGCTGAAGTCCCCGCGGACCACGAGGCGCTCGTCCACCTCGATCCCGGCCGAGGCCATGACGTCGCGGTAGCCGCGAAGGCGCTCCTGGCCGGCGTTCATGTCCAGCGATCCGGTGATGGTGGCCACCCTGCGGTGACCGCGGTCCAGCAGGTACCGGGTGGCCGCGCGGGCGCCGCCGTAGTTGTCGATGTCCACGCAGTACGGGGCGGGCTGGTCCGGGGAGTGGGGACGGCCGCCGTGCACGACCGGCACGCCCGCCTCGGCCAGGCGCGTGGAGAGCGGGTCGTCGCGGTGCTGGGACACCAGGAGCGCCCCGTCCACGTGGAACCCGCTGAGGTAGTCGCCCACGCGCTTGTGCTCGGCCTCGGTACGGGCCGTGGTCAGCATCAGCTGGAGGTCGCGCTCGTGCAGGACCGAGCTGACGCCGCGGATGATGTCGGCGAAGAAGGGGTCCGCGAACAACCGGTCGCGCGGTTCGGAGACGACCAGCGCGATCGTGTCCGTGCGCCGGGTGACCAGGGTGCGCGCGGCCTGGTTCGGACTGTAGCCCAGTTCGGCGATCGCGTTGTGCACGGCTTCCCGGGTGTGCGGACTCACCTGGGCGGAGCCGTTGATCACCCGGGAGACGGTACCGCGGCCGACCCCGGCCCGCTCCGCCACCATCTCCAGGGTCGGACGCTGCCGACCGCCACCGCTCTTGGCCACTTCGAGGCTCCCTCTGGGGTTCGTGTTCCGCCGCCCCGGGGCGGGCCCCGGGGCGGCGGTGTGTTCGACGGACGCTCTCATGGTGTCGTCCCGCCGGGAACGACGGTGTGGGGCGCCCCGGAGGACGCCCCACTGCCGTCCGCGGCCCACCGGGCCGCCGGCGCCTGTACGCCCGCGCCTACCGCTCGGGGAACCGGCCCGTCCCAGCAAGTGTGGCGTACCAGAGCCCGCTGTCCTTGACGGTCCTGCGCTGGGTCTCGTAGTCGACGTGCACGATCCCGAACCGGCGGGAGTATCCCCACGCCCACTCGAAGTTGTCCAGGAGCGACCATGCGAAGTACCCGCGCAGGGGGATCCCGGCGCGGACGGCCTCTCCGGCGGCCCTCAGGTGGCCCTCGTAGTAGTCGGTGCGCTCGGTGTCGTGGACCCGCCCGTCCTCGGTCACGGTGTCCTCGAAGGCACAGCCGTTCTCGGTGACGTAGAGGTCGATGCCGCCGCTCTCACCGGCCAGGCGCTGGAGCACGTCGTACAGCCCGGTGGGGTCGATCTCCCATCCCATGTGGGTGACGGGGAGCCCCTGGGAGACGTGCACCTCCTCCGGGTCCGAGGCCAGCCAGGCGTTCCCGCCCTCGCCGCTGACCAGTTCGGGGTCCAGCCCCTTGGCGGAGGCGGCGACGAACTCCGGCGAGTAGTAGTTCACACCGAGGAAGTCCAGCGGCGCGGAGATGGTCTCCAGGTCTCCGTCGGAGACGAAGGAGAAGTCGCTGATCTCGGCGAGGTCCTCCAGGACGTCCGCCGGGTAGCGCCCCTTGAAGAGCGGGTCGGTGAAGATCCGGTTGCGCACCCCGTCCGCGCGGCGCGCGGCGCGGGCGTCGGCCGCGGTGGGGCCGTGGGGGCGGATGACCGCCTGGTTGTGGGCCAGCCCGACCTTGGCCGGGTGCCCCGTGGAGCGGATGGCCTCCACCGCCAGGCCGTGGCCGAGCAGCAGGTGGTGGGTGGCGGCCACGGCCTGGGCCGCGTCCTTGTGGCCGGGCGCGTGGTGGCCGTTGTGGTAGCCGAGGAAGGCCGAGCACCAGGGCTCGTTGATGGTCATCCAGTGGCCGACGCGGTCGCCGAGGGCCTCGGCGACGACCTGGGCGTAGTCGCGGAAGCGGTAGGCGGTGTCGCGGGCGGGCCAGCCCCCGGCGTCCTCCAGCGGCTGGGGCAGGTCCCAGTGGTACAGGGTCGCCCAGGGCTGGACCCCGGCCTCCAGGAGGGAGTCGACGAGGCGGTCGTAGAAGTCGATCCCGGCCTGGTTGACGGCGCCGGAGCCCTCGGGGACGATCCGCGGCCACGCCACGGAGAAGCGGTACGCCCCGAGGTTCATCTCCTTCATGAGCGCGACGTCTTCGGCGTAGCGGTGGTAGTGGTCGTCGGCGGGGTCACCGGTGTCGCCGCCCAGGACCTTGCCGGGTGTCTCGGCGAAGGTGTCCCAGATGCTGCGGCCCCGGCCGTCCTCGGTGGTGGCGCCTTCGATCTGGAACGAGGCGGTCGCCGCCCCCCAGAGGAAGCCCTCGGGGAAATCGTTGCGGTTGCTCACTTCTTCGGTACGCACCTTCCGTGACGAGGGGACATCGTTGTGGGAGCGCTCCCATAAAACAAACAGAGTAGTACCCCGATGTCAATCGACCGGATGCAGGCCGAAACCCAACCGTTACGCGGGGGCGCCTGCGCCGCGCGCGGGCGCCCCCGGGGGGCTCAGTCCTCGGAGGCCCCGCCGCCGACGGGGAGCACGATGCCCTCCCAGCGCTCCTCCATGAACCGGCGCACCTCGTCGCTGTGCAGCAGCTCGTCGAGCCTGACCACGTCCTCGGCGTCGGCGTCCTCGGACCGCACGACCAGGCCGTTGGCGTACTGGTTGTCCTCGGTGCCCTCCCAGGCGAGGGCGTTGGCCGTCGCGGGCAGGTCCGCCTCCAGGGCGTAGTTGCCGTTCACGACGGCCGCGTCCAGGTCCTGGAGCGAGCGCGGCAGCTGGGCGGCCTCCACCGGCGTGACGGTGAGGTCGAGGGGGTTCTCCTCGATGTCGTCGACCGAGGGGGCGCTCCCGCCGGTGTCGGCGAGCGTGATCACGTCCTCGGCGGCCAGGAGCTCCAGGGCGCGCCCCATGTTCGAGGTGTCGTTGGGGACGCCCACCTCTCCGCCCTCGGGCAGGTCGGCCAGGTCCGTGAGCTCCTGCGAGTAGACGCCGAACGCCTCCAGGTGCACGTCCGACACGTAGCTCAGGTCCGCGTCGGGGTTGCCCTCCAGGTACTCGTCCAGGAAGGGCGCCGTCTGGTAGTAGTTCACGTCCAGCTCGCCCTCCGACAGGGCGGCGTTGGGCTGGTTGTAGTCGGTGTACACCACCACGTCCAGGTTCAGGCCCGCGTCCGCCGCCAGGTTCTCGTCGACGAACTCCAGGATCTCCGCGTGCGGCATCGGCGTGGCGCCGATCCTCAGCGTCGTCAGCCCCTCGGCGTCCGTGCCCTCCTGGGCCCGCTCGCTGGGGCTGCCGCAGGCCGCCAGCACGGCCGCGGCCAACCCCGCGGCGGCGGCCCCCCGCGCCACTCGTGCCCTCGTACTCCCGGTCATCGCTGTCTCCTTCCTCGTCGGTCAGAAAAATCGGGGGGTCGGGGGAGTGCGGGAGGGGGCGGGCCCGCGGCCCGCCCCCGGGGTCGCCGGCCGTCGGACGGGACCCGGTCAGCGCCGTGACAGGCGGCGCACCAGCAGGTCGCCGATGCTCTGCGCGATCTGGACGATCACGATCAGCAGGATGACGGTGGCCCACAGGTAGTGGTCGTTGAACCGCTGGTAGCCCTCGCGGATGGCCAGGTCCCCCAGTCCCCCGCCGCCGATGGCGCCCGCCATCGCGGAGTAGGAGATGAGGGCGACCACGGTCATCACCAGGCCCGCGATCAGGCCGGGCAGGGCCTCGGGCAGCAGCACCTTGCCCACGATCGTGAAGCGCCGGGTGCCCATCGCGTGCGCGGCCTCGACGACGCCGCGGTCGACCTCCCGCAGGGAGGTCTCCACCAGGCGGGCGAAGAACGGGATGGCGCCGATGCTCAGGGGCACGATCGCCGCGGTCGGGCCCAGGGTGGTGCCCACCAGGAAGCGGGTCAGGGAGAGCACCGCCACCATCAGGACGATGAACGGGAGCGAGCGGCCGATGTTGACGACCGCGCTCAGGACGGCGCGCACGGCCGGCGCCGGGGTCAGCCCTCCCCGGTCCGTGGACACCAGGAGCACGCCCAGCGGCAGGCCGACCAGCACGCTGATGAGCGTCGCCCACACCACCATGTAGACGGTGTCCTGGGTGCCCAGCCACAGGCTGGGCCACATGTTCGGCCAGTCCTGGACGAACGCGACGATCGCGTCCCAGGCGCTGCCGCCGTCGGCCGCGGACGCCGCGAGGGTGGGGGCGTCGGTGGGGTTGGTCATCACTTTCCGGCCTCCTCGACCAGCAGGCCGTGCTCGGACAGGTAGGCGAGCGCCTCGGCGCGGCGGGCGCCGCGCATGTCGACGCTCAGACGGCCGACGGACTGCCCGGCGACCTGCTCCACGCCGCCGCCCAGGATGTTGACGTCGACGTCGAAGCGGCGGGTGAGCTCGGACATGAACGGCTCGTCGAAGGAGCGCGGGTAGGTGATGAACACCGTCTCCGGGCCGCCGTTGGCGGGCAGCGGGAAGAGGGAGCGCGCGAGCAGCGACCCCGGCGTGCCGATCAGGTCGAGGACCCGGCCCGACTCCAGGAACACGCCCTTCTCCATGATCGCCGCGGAGTCGCAGATCCGCTTGATCACGTCCATCTCGTGCGTGATGAGGAGGATGGTGAGGCCCAGCTCGTCGCGCAGGCGTCGCAGCAGGGCGAGGATCGAGTCGGTGGTGGCGGGGTCCAGCGCGGACGTCGCCTCGTCGCTGAGCAGCACCTGGGGGGCCGAGGCGAGGGCCCTGGCGATGCCGACCCTCTGCTTCTGGCCGCCGGAGAGCTGCGCGGGGTAGGCGCGCGCCTTGTCGCCGAGGCCCACGAGTTCGAGGAGTTCGCCGACGCGGGCCCGCCTGCGGGTCCTGTCGACGCCGGAGACCTCCAGGGGGAAGCCCACGTTCCCGGCGACGGTGCGCGAGGACAGCAGGGCGAAGTGCTGGTGCACCATGCCGATGTTGCGCCTCGCCGCGCGCAGCCGGGCCCCGCGCAGCGAGGTGAGCTCCTCGCCCGCGACCTCGACCGTCCCGGCGTCGGGGCGCTCCAGGAGGTTCACCGAGCGCAGGAGGGTGCTCTTGCCCGCGCCGCTCTGGCCGACCACCCCGAAGATCTCCCCGGGTTCGACATGCAGGTCGACCCCGTCCAGGGCGGTCACCTGGTGTTTCTTCAACCTGTAGGCCTTGTGCAGGCCCACTGCGTCAATCACGGTTTTCCCATCGACGTCTCAGCGGTGGTCTCACGGCGCCCTGTGCAGGAGCGCGGGGGGCTGGACTCGGCGTGGGGTTGACGCCCACGTCCGAGCGTACGGAGAGCCCCGCGGGCGGGCGGCGGCGACGCGCCGGTGCGGGTGCGCGCGGCGGGTCGGCGGGCGGGCGCCCCCGTGTGGTCGGGAGGGTCCGACACCCCCCGCGCCGCGGGGCGGCCCGGATCGGCGCGGCGGGCGGGCGGCTCCCTACGAGCGGTTCCCGGAGCGGGCCCGCAGGCCCGTGCGGGCGCGACACAGGCCCCGGCGGGAGGCCGGACACCCCGCGGTGCCGTCCGCCCGGGCGGGAATGGTGGTCGCTTGGTCGCGCTCTGGAGCCTTCACGGTCCCAAGCCAACCATGGCGGACCAGCCACTTCACCTGAATCATCATCCGAATTCAGGTTATTTAGACCACATTGACAACCTTTGTCCACCGGTGGAATCGTCCCGTCTTTCCCCAATCCCCGCGCGAGTGCCTACACTCATGACCATCCCGTGACTCCCACTCCCCCTCCGCGGCACGCGCGAGGGGTCAGGGGGCGGGGCCGCGACGGCGGCCCGACCCCGTACGGGAACAGACGAGAAGCAGCGCCCGCCCCTCTCCCGTGCCCGACGGGAGTGTGCGCGGGCTCGAGGAGCGACCACACAGTGCAGTCCGACGACCTGAGCCGAGTGGACGATTTCGCCGACTTCTGGGCTCCCGACCCCACCGACCGCGCCCGGGGCGAAGGCCTCGCACGGGTACTCCCGGCGATCGTCCGCCCCGGCCGCGCACGCGTGGCCGCGCTCGCCGCGGGCCTGGTCGGGAGCTTCCTCGTCCTTCCCCAGACCGCCCTCGCGGCGGCGCCCATGGACCCCGAGAGCATGAGCTCCCTGCGGGAGCGCGCGGACAGCCTCAGCGAGGACTACAACGGCGAGCTCCGCGACATGGAGGGCGTCATCGCGGAGGCCGAGCGCGCGGAGAACCGCGCCGAGGGCACCCGGGAGGAGGTGGACGCCGCGCGCGAGCAGGTGCGCGCCCTGGCGGTCGCCACCTACACCAGCGGCGGCATCGACCCGTCGATGTCGCTGTTCGTGGGGGACGAGCCCGACACGGTCATCGACCGGGCCGTGGTCGTCGACTACCTCGCCACCAGCAACCAGGACAAGATCGACCAGCTCGACCAGGCCCTCTCCCGCGACGAGACCGCGCAGGAGGCCGCGGAGGAGCGGCTGGCCGAGGTCGAGGCGGACCTGGAGGAGCTGGAGGAGCGCCGCACCGAGGTGGACCGGCTGATCGCCGACCACCCCGAGCAGCCGATGGGCGGCCAGTACAACATCACCCCGCGCACCGAGCTGATGCGCCAGCGGGTCATCGACGAGTTCGGCGAGGGCCGGGACGTGGGCGGCGTGGGCTGCTACCGGGCGGTCGGCGGCTGGGTCGTCGGGGAGCACCCGCTGGGTCGGGCCTGCGACTTCATGCTGGACCCGAACGGCGGCATGCCCTCGCAGGAGCAGGTCGACCGCGGCTGGGCGATCTCCGAGTGGGCGATGGAGCACGCCGACGACTACGGGATCATGTACGTCATCTACCGGCAGCAGATCTGGGACGTGCGCCGCGGCGACACCGACTGGCGCGCGATGTCGGACCGGGGCAACCTCACCGAGAACCACTTCGACCACGTGCACATCTCGATGTTCTGAGGCCGTGCGGCGGCCGCGGCCGGGGCGCCGACCGGCCGCGGCGCCGAAGCGCCCCGGCGGACAGCGGCCCCATTACCCGGACGCGGGCGCGGAATCCAGACGTCGGCGTCACGATTGCGTCACGCGAACCATGATCTCGCACGCAACCGACACAAAACAGTGACGATTCACCCTGTTACCCCTGGTCGGGCCTGCCGCGGGGACATACCCCGCGGCTACTATGCACAGGTCCCGACCTCGGCCCGGGGATCCCCCGGAGCCTCCCACGATCGGCACCCCCGGTCCCCCGGGATCCTCCTCACGGAGACGGGGAACGCCCGGCCCCACGCCTCCGCCCTCGCCCGCGGGAAGGCGGTGGCGGTAGGTGCGCCTCCCCTCGCACGGCCCCTGTACCGCTCCGACCGCGCTCCGGCACGGCCGCGCGGTCCCGGAAGTCGTGAGAACCCACCGGCACGCACACGCGTCCCAGACAACACGGCCAGCACATCACGGGCGAGGGGAGCCATGAGCGAAAACGGACCTTACAACCAACCACCGCAGAACCCCTACGGTGGCGGGGACAACAGCGGGGGCCAGCCCCCCTACGGCGCCCCCTACGGCGACCCGGGCACGGGCGGCCAGCCCGCCTACGGCGCCCCCACGGGTCCCGGCCAGGGCTTCCCCGGCCCGGAGCAGCAGATGTACGCGGGCGGCCAGCCCCCCTACGGCGGCGGCCCCGGCTACCCCCATCCCCAGCCCCAGCCGCCCCAGGGCGGCGGCAGGGCCAGGCTGTGGGTCGTCATCGGCGGCGGCGTGGTCATCGTCGTCCTCGTGGTCGCGGTCCTGGTCATGCTGGTCACCAACGGCAACGAAGGGACGACCGTCGCGGCCCCGCCCGAGGGCGAGCCCTCCGCGAGCGCGGAGGAGGCGACCGGCGGCGACGAGCCGGCCCCGGAGCCCGACCCCGACGCGGCCCCCGCCGGCGAGCCCCCCTACTCGGTCCCCACCGAGCCCTGCGACGCCTTCACCGAGCAGGTCGTGGCCGACTTCCTCGTCACCGACGGCGGCAACAAGTCCGTCCGCGACGAGAACTCGTACTGCGACACCCTGGACGCCACCCTGCCGGAGGGCAACCCCCCCGGCGGCTACGCCTCCTTCGAGATCGTGTACCAGACCCCCTACTCCGCAGCCGACTCCGTCGAGGCCGCCACGAGCCAGTTCCAGGACACGGTCGCCCAGATCACCGGCGAGAGCGAGTACAGCACCCTGTACGACGCCGGTGACGTGGAGGAGAGCAAGGAGGTGGAGCTCGGCGACGAGGCCCACTTCATCGTCACGAAGTACGACTTCGTGGGCGACCTCATCCCTGAGGCCGTGCTGCTGGTCAGGACCGCGAACCTGAACATCCAGATCACGTACCAGCTGCACCCGTCCTTCACGGGCGAGGACTCCGCGGAGGACCTGGTCCTCCCCGACAACCTCGAGGAGATCATGGTCAACGCCGGCGCCGACGCGCTGGCCGTGGTCGGTACCTGACCGGTCCACCGCAGGGACGGGGAGGGGCCGCGGCGTCGCCGCGGCCCCTCCCCGTCCGCTTCGCCCCGTGCCCGGCCCGAGGCCCTGGGCGCCCGCTCACTCGCGGAGACCGCCGGCCGCCTCGCCCCGGAGGCGCCCGGGCCGGGCACGGAACACCCCGCTAGCGGGCGCCGGGCAGGTCGGCGCGCACCCGGCGGGCGGCCTCCACCATGTTGCGCAGGGCCTGCTCCGCCTCGGCGTAGCCGCGCGTCTTGAGACCGCAGTCGGGGTTGACCCACAGGCTCCCGGCGTCGATGTGCGCGACGGCCAGCCTCAGCGAGCCCTCGATCTCCTCCACGGACGGCACCCGCGGTGAGTGGATGTCGTACACGCCGGGCCCGATCCCCCGCTTGTAGCCGCGGCGGCCCAGGTCCTCCACCAGCTCCATCCGGGAGCGGGCGGCCTCGACGCTGGTCACGTCGGCGTCCAGCGCCTCGATGCCGCCGACGATGAGGCCGAACTCCGAGTAGCACATGTGCGTGTGGATCGTCGTGGACGGCGACACACCGGACGTGGCCAGGCGGAAGGAGTTCACCGCCCAGTCCAGGTAGGCGGCGCGCCGCTCCTCGCGCAGCGGCAGGAGCTCGCGCAGGGCCGCCTCGTCCACCTGGATGTGGCGGATGCCCGCGCGCTCCAGGTCGGCGACCTCGTCCCTCAGCGCCAGGCCCACCTGGCGGGCGGTGTCGCCCAGCGGCTGGTCGGTGCGCACGAACGACCAGGCGAGCATGGTCACCGGGCCGGTCAGCATGCCCTTGACCGGCTTGTCGGTGCGCGACTGGGCGTAGGTGATCCACTCGACGGTCATCGGCTCGGGGCGCGAGACGTCGCCGAACAGGATCGGCGGGCGGACGCACCGCGAACCGTAGGACTGCACCCAGCCGTTCTCGGTGGTGGCGTAGCCCTCCAGCTGCTCGGCGAAGTACTGGACCATGTCGTTGCGCTCGGGCTCGCCGTGCACGAGCACGTCCAGTCCGATCTCCTCCTGGAGCGCGACGACCCGGTCGATCTCCTCCCGGAGGATCTGCTTGTAGGCGTCCTCCGCCAGGGCGCCCCGGCGGCGCGCGGCGCGGGCGCGGCGCAGTTCCGCGGTCTGGGGGAACGACCCGATGGTGGTCGTGGTCAGCGGCGTGTCCGTGGGGGCGCCCCTGTCCTGGGGGCGCTCGTAGGCGTCCGGGCCCAGGGCGTCCAGGCGGGCGCGCACGCGGGCGTCCGTGAAGCCAGGACCGCCGCCGGCCCCGCCCGCCGCATACTCGGCCTCGGCCCCCTCCGAGAGGACGCGGCCGAGAAGGGCCGTCTCGTACGCCTTCTGCTTGGCGAAGGCCAGGGCCTCGCGCAGCTCGGGGGCGAGGGAGGTCTCCGCGTCGAGGTCGATCGGCACGTGCAGGAGCGAGCAGGACGTACTCACCGTCAGCTCGTCCGTGAGGGCGAGCAGGGTGCCGAGCGTGGCCACGGCGGCCGGGACGTCGGTCCGCCAGACGTTGCGGCCCTCCACCACCCCGGCGACCAGGCGGGTGCCGCCGAGGCCCGAGACCTTGACGAGGTCGTCGACGCCCTCGCCGTCGGTGACCAGGTCCAGGCCGACGGCCTCCACCGGTGAGTCCTTCAGGACCCGCAGTGCGGGCGCCCCGATGGAGCCGAAGTAGGTCGAGACCAGGAGGGAGGGGCGCTCGGTGAGGGAGCCCAGGCGCCGGCAGACCCGCTCCAGGAGCCCGACGGCGGCGCGTCCCTCGTCGGTGGCCAGGATCGGCTCGTCCAGCTGCACCTCGGCGGCCCCCGCGGCGGAGAGGCCGGCGAGGAGCTGGGCGTAGGCGTCCAGGAGCTGGTCGAGCAGCTCGACGGGGCGCCAGCCCTCGGGGGCGTCGTCCGCGGCCTTGGCCAGCAGGAGGAAGGTGAGCGGGCCGACCAGGACCGGGCGGGTCGGGAAACCCGCCTCGGCCGCCTCCCGGAACTCGGCGAGGGGCTTGTCACCGACCAGGCGCGGGCGGGTGCTCGGCGACAGCTCGGGGACCAGGTAGTGGTAGTTGGTGTCGAACCACTTGGTCATCTCCAGCGGCGGGGCGCCCTGCTCGCCCCGGGCGAGGGCGAAGTAGCGGCGCAGCTCCTCGTCGCGGTCGCCGGCGGCGGCCGGCGAGGCGAACCGGGAGGGCACCAGGTCGAACAGGACCGCGGTGTCCAGGACGTGGTCGTAGTACGAGAACGTGTTGGACGGGATGTCGTCGACTCCCGCCTCGCGCAGCTGGGCGTAGACGCCCAGGCGCAGGCCGGCGGCGATGCCGTCCAGCTCCTCCGCGGCGGTCTCGCCCCTCCAGTACGACTCGCAGGCGCGCTTGAGTTCCCGGTTCGGGCCGATCCGGGGGTAGCCGTGCACGGTGGAGCGCACGGACGGCCGGGAGGCCTCGGGGGTGTGGGGCATGAGCTTCTCTCCCTCGTCGAAAGCCGGGTACCGGCCACGGGGGTGAGCGAGGACGCGGGCATGCCCGGGGCCACGCCGTGGGCGTGTGCGCCTGCCGCCGCTCCTCGGCCCTCCCTCGGGGCACGGGACCACCGGCGGCACGGGTGCGCCGCCGGGTGGAGGCAGGTCTTCGGACTCGGGGGCGCGGACGGCGCGAGCACCGTCCTCCTACTGGCCGCCGCTTCCCGGTTTCCGACCTTTCCGACCGGATTACCAGTGCTTATGGCGACGTTCGTTCCCTCATACCGCTGCGGGGCAGTCCCGGAGTCGCACCGGGTTCCCTCTTGCGACACACCCCTCCCCTTCCGGGCGCGGCCCGGGTTCTGGGGTGGAGCATGTACCTTCCACGCCTGCAAGTATAGGGAGCACCCCTCCGCCCCTGTACCCGGCGTGCTGCCCTGTGCCCCCGGCCGGAATCAGCGCGAACCCCTGTTGCGCGGCCGGCGTCACAACCGACATGAAGCGTCGCGGGGCCGAGTCCTCCCCCGTGCTCCCCGCGATCGTTCGTCTGAAGATGTACGTGGAGAACCCCTGGTGAACAAGCAGTCCCAACCGACCATGGCCCCCGGTCACCCCCTGTCCACGATCGCGGTCGCGCTGGCGGTCGTCGCGGGGCTGGTCTGGCTGGCCGTCACCCCGCCCGGCGTGCTCGCCTCCGAACCCGTGAGCGATACGCACCCGGGGTCGGCGGACGGCGGACCGGAGGCGGACCCGCCCGCCGCCGGCGAGCCCGACGGGCTGACGGTGGTCGACCCCGACGACGTGGTGGACCTGGCCGAGGCCGAGCTCGCCCGCGAGGGCGGGGTGGCCGCGGAGGTCTCCTACCCGGTCGTCCCCGACGCCGACCCGCTGAGCGACTTCCTGGACCGCGCGCTGTCCGCCGAGGTGGACGCCTTCGAGGCGGCCAACCCCGGAGCGGTCTCCTTCGAGTCCGCGTGGAACCTGACGGCGGCCAACGACGACATCGTCGGGGTCCGCGTGACCCGTGAGGAGACCGACTCCGAGGGGACCCGTGAGGGATACACCACCTACTGGTACGACGCCCTCACCGGCTCGACCCACCCCTCCACCGCCCTGATCGCCGGCCAGGGGGAACTGGAGGAGCTGAACGGCCTCGTGCGGGACGCCCTCCCGGGGACCGCGGCTCCGGACGCGGTGCACCCGATCGCCTCGCTGTACGACTCCGTGGGGTTCAACCCCGCCGGCGACCTCGTCGTGGAGTTCGACGCGGGACAGGTCGCCCCCGTGGAAGAGGGCAGGACCCACGCCGTCGTCGCCGCCTCGGAGTCCGCCCCCCTGCTGTCGGACCTGGGCGAGCGCGCGCTGCGCTCGGCGACCCGGGGCGTCCGCGACTTCGCCGTCGCGGCCCCGCCCCGGGAGGAGGAGAGCAGCCGTGAGACGGCCGTCCCCGGGGTCCTGCCGCCCGCGGGCGAGGACGTCGACTGCTCCGCCCCCGGGTCCAAGTGCGTGGCCCTGACCTACGACGACGGCCCGGGCGGGCGCACGCCCGAACTGCTGGACATCCTGGCCGAGTACGACGCCCGCGCGACGTTCTTCGTCACCGGCTACCCGGTCATGGAGGATCCGCGCACCGTGAGGCGCGCCTACGCGGAGGGCCACGAACTGGCCAACCACACCCTCTCCCACCCCGACCTGGCCGGGCTCGGAGCGGGCGGGATCCGTTCCGACCTCGAAACCGTGCAGGCCCTGGTGTACCGCGAGACCGGGTACACCATGGACCTCATGAGGCCCCCCTACGGGTCCACCGACGCGGAGGTCGCCTCGGTGACCGCCGACATGGGCCTGGCCCAGATCCTGTGGAGCATCGACACCAACGACTGGAAGGACCGCAAGTCGTCGGTGGTCGCGGACCGCGCCGTCGACGGCGCCTCCCCCGGGGCGATCATCCTCATGCACGACATCCACGACACGACGGTCGACGCCTCCCGCGCGATCGTCCGGGAACTGGACGATCGCGGCTACACCATGGTCACCGTCTCCCAGCTGCTCGGCGCCACCGAGCCGGGCGAGGCCTACGTCGACGGGGCCCCCGAGCCCCCCGCCGACACGGAAGGGGACGGCGGGGAACCGGAGGGGGACGAGGCGGCCTGAGGCCCGCGGGGCCCGGCGGCCCCGGCCGCGACGCTCCGGACGGGTGCGGACCCGCACCCCCTCCTGTGGCGGTGACCACATGTGGTCACCGCCACAGGCGCGCGGACGGCGTCCCCTATGTTGCTCCCATCAACCGCGTAAGCACCCGCGCAGGGATGAGGGAGACCGGTGTTGTCGACGAGCCGAGTCCGTCCTGGCCAGACCGCTCCCCGTCGGGGCCTCGACCGGGGGCCTGGGCCCCGGCGCCCAGGAGGGGCCGCACGACGCGCGGCGCACCGGACCGGCGCGGCGGTGGCGGCGCTGCTGCTGTTCACCGCCTGCGGCACGGGCGGCGCGGCGGAGGGCGACGACCCGGAGCTGATGACCGTGCTCCTGGACGAACCCGGCGAGGAGGTCGCCGAGTGGACCGGTGGCGCCGCGGACTTCGGCGACCACCCCCACCGGCCGGACGGCGTGGAGATCGACGTCTCCTATCCGGTGTTCGAGGGGGCCGACCGGTTCGCCTCCCGGCTGGCCGAACAGGTGGACCGCGAGGTGCGGGACTTCCGCGGGGCCAGCCGCGACCCCGTGCGCCTGGCGGTCGACTGGGAGGTCGTGGGCGCCGGGAGCGGCGTCCTGGGCGTGCGCCTGGTCCGCACCGAGGAGGACCTGCACGGCCGGCGCCAGGGATACGGAACGTACTGGTACGACGCGGAGACCGGGCACACCGCGTACTCGACGGAGCTCCTGGCGGACGACGACGCCCTGGGAAGGCTCGACGGGATCGTGCACGAGGAGCTGGCCGGGAACCCGGACGTGGACCCGGAGGGGCTGCACCCCGTCATGCGCACCTACGACTCCATGGGGTTCAACTCCGACGGCGACCTGCTCGTGGAGTTCGACGACGGCCACCTCTCCCCGGTGGTGGTCGGCCACCCGCCCTCGTCGGAACCGGGCCGGATCCTCGCGGTGGTGCCGTCGGAGGAGGCCGCGCCCCTCCTGTCGGACCTGGGAGAGCGCGCCCGGGAGGCGTCGACGGCGGAGGAGCCCGTGCTCGCGGTGGACCCGCCCGGAGCCGTCCCGGAGTCCCTCCCGACCGCACCGGGGGTGGTCGCCGCCGGCGACCCGGACCTGGACTGCGGGGCCCCGGGGACCGAGTGCGTCGCGCTCACCTACGACGACGGGCCCGCGGAGGGGACCGCGGCCCTCCTCGACCTGCTGGCCGAGGAGGAGGTGTCGGCGACGTTCTTCCTCAACGGCGACCCCGCGCTGACCCGCCCCGGCGTGCTCCGGCGCGCCTACGCGGAGGGGCACGAGATCGCCAGCCACAACGACCTGCACGAGCACATGACGGAGTACTTCGACGACCGGGAGCTCCCCGCGCAGGTCGCGGCGGTCAGCGCGATGGTCCGGCGGCAGACGGGGCAGGACGTGGAACTGTTCCGGCCGCCGTTCGGCGACACCTCCGGACCGGTGATCGAGGAGATCGGCAGGCAGGGGATGGCCCAGGTCCTCTGGAACCTGGACAGCGAGGACTGGACCGGCCTGTCCCCGGAGGAGATCGTGGACGGCGTCATGGACGACGTCGAGCCGGGCTCGGTGGTGCTCATGCACGACACGCTCGCGCCGACCCTGGCCGCCGCACCGCGGCTCATCGAACGGCTGCGGGAGGAGGGCTACGAGTTCGCGACCGTCAGCCAGGTCGTCGGCGACCCCGAGCCCGGCGAGTCCTATCCGGCGGCGGGCGTCACCGTCCCCGAGTACTGGTAGCGCGCGGGTCGGGGCGCACCGGGGCCGGGGGCCGCCAGGAAGCACCGCGGGGCCGGGAACCCCGGGGAGGGGTTCCCGGCCCCGCGGGACGCGGCGGCCGTCAGACGGCGGTGGACTCCTGGGGGCGGCCGGCCCCGTGGACGTCGGCGCCGACCGCCTCGCCGATCGAGCGGTATCCGGCCTCGCGGACCAGCCTGGCCAGGCCGCGGTGGATGCGGCGCGGCCAGAGGGGGCCGCCGTAGATCAGACCCGTGTAGCCCTGCACGAGGGTCGCCCCGGCGCGGATGCGGGCCCACGCGTCCTCGGGGGTCTCGATGCCGCCCACGGCGACCAGGGTGACGCGGTCGCCGACGCGGGCGCGGAGGCGGCGGAGAACCTCCAGCGACCGCTCCCTGAGCGGGGCGCCGGACAGCCCTCCCGCCCCGGCGGCCTCCACCTCCTCGGCGGAGGCGGCCAGCCCCTCGCGGGAGATGGTGGTGTTGGTGGCGATGATGCCGTCCAGCCCCTCGGCCAGGGCCAGGTCCGCGACCGCGTCGACGTCCTCGTCGGCCAGGTCGGGGGCGATCTTGACCAGGAGCGGCAGGGTCGGGTGCCCGGCCTCGGAGAGCGCCTCGCGAACGGCGGCGAGCAGGGGCCGCAGCTGCTCCACGCCCTGGAGGTTGCGCAGTCCGGGGGTGTTGGGCGAGCTGACGTTCACCACGAGGTAGTCGGCGTAGCGGGCCAGGCGCCGGGCGCTGAGGGCGTAGTCCGCGGGCGCGTCCGCCTCGGGCGTCACCTTGGTCTTGCCGATGTTCACCCCCAGCACGGGGCGGCGTCCGCCCCGCTGGTGGTGCAGGCGCTCGGCGACCAGGGCGGAGCCCTCGTTGTTGAAGCCCATCCTGTTGACGATCGCACGGTCCTCGACCAGCCGGAACAGGCGCGGGGCGGGGTTGCCCGGCTGCGGCTGGGCGGTGACCGTGCCGATCTCGACGAAACCGAAGCCGAGCGCGGCCAGGCCGGACGGGCTCTCCGCGTTCTTGTCGAAACCCGCCGCCATGCCCAGCGGCCCCGGGAACTCCTGCCCCAGGGCTCGCACGGCGAGCTCGGGCTCACGCGGGCCGAGGACCCTCCCCATGGCCGAGGCCACACCGGGGATCGCGGTCACGCCGCGCAGTGCGGCGAAGCTCATCCTGTGGACCTTCTCGGCGTCCATGTGGCGCAGGACCGAGCGGAAGACAATCTGGTAGAACACGGTCATCCGTTTCCGTCGCCCTCGCGCTCGGCGAGGTAGCGTTCGAGTTCCGCGCCGAGTTCGTCGGCGGTGGGCAGGCCGGCCTCGTCGTCGGCCAGCGGGAGTGTGGGGCGTTCCTCGGGATCGGTCCGCGAGGACATGATGTCGTCGTACTGCCGCTCCAGGTTGGCCACGACACGCTGGACCTCCGCGGAGGCCGCCACCTGCTCGGCGATGTCGACGTCGGTCGCCCCCGCCACCTCCTCCAGCCCGCCGGTGGGCAGCGCGAGCCCGGTCGCCCCGGCCACGTAACCGGCGGCGGCGATGGCCGCCCGCGGGTACTGGGACTGGGCCAGGTAGCTGGGCACGTGGACGGCGTAGCCGACGAAGTCGTGGCCGCGCTCCCCCAGGCGGAACTCCAGCATCGCCGCGGCGCTGGCGGGCACCTCGATCCGGCCGATCCACGGGGTGTGGCCCTCCACCAGCTCGGGGCGGGTGGAGTGCGGCGTGACCGTGACCGGACGGGTGTGCGGCACCGCCATCGGCACGCCGTGCGTGCTGATGGACAGCGACACCGAGAACCGCTCGACCAGCTGGACGACGGCGGCGGCGAAGGCCTCCCACTCCCGGTCCGGCTCCGGGCCGTACAGGACCAGGAACGGGGCGTTCTCCTCGTCGTGCATCCGGTACAGGGCGAGCTTGGGCGGCTCGTAGTCCGTCCAGGTGTTCTCCACGAAGGTCATCGACGGGCGGCGGGACCGGTAGTCCACGAGCCGGTCGGCGTCGAACGTCGCGACCTCCTCGGCCTCGAAGCGCTCGAAAAGGGCCTCGGCGACCTGGCGTCCGGTGTGTCCGGCGTCCACGAAGCCGTCCAGACAGACCAGCATCGCCAGCCCGGCGATGTCGTCGAAGCCGGGATGGAGTTCGTACAGATCTGCGGGGTCACGCACCGGGTTCTCTTCTCCAAGACTGGTCGGATTCGCAGGGCGGCGTCCTCACGGCGGTCCGACCGCCGGGGCGCGACCGGGGAGGGCCCGGCATCGCACCTCCTGGGAGGCTGTGCCCTGCTTTCCCACAATACCGACCGGATCCCCCTCAGGCCTGCGATGGGACGCCTGTCACACCCCGGCCGCCGGAGCGTCCCCGCGGGTGCGCGCACGCGCCCCTCCTCCAGGCGGGGGACGCGACGGGAGCGCGCCCCTCGCGGCTCCCGCCCCCGGTCGGCGTTCGGGGCCCCGACCGGGGCCGGAACGGCCGCGCGTTCACCCGCCCGGACGCTGGGCGGCGACGCGGAGCGTGCGCAGCCTGTTGAGGACCGCGGCGACCTCGAACCGGCGCGGCAGGACGTAGTCGCCCCCGAAGTCGTCGCCGAGCAGGGTGACGCCCTCGGCCTCCAGCGCCTCCTCCAGGGAGTCGAGCGCCTCGGCCAGGGTACGCGCCCCGTCCAGGTGGCGGCCCGCGACGAGCTCGCGCAGGGCCAGCCCGGCTCCGATGAGCTGCCCCGGGTCCACGAACTGCTCCACGGACCGCACGTCGACGTCGCTCTCCCCGAACACGAGGACGTCCGTGTCGCGGCGCTTGATCCTCCCCCGGCCCCGCGCGGTGTCGTCCACCGAGTCGGGGGCGACCACCCGGGCCCGCGGCGCGCCGAAGTCGGCGTCGGTGCGCTCGCGGGCCAGCTCCGCCGCCCGTTCGGTGACGTCGTGGGGGTGGTAGGCGTCCAGCATGACCACCTGGTCCGCGACGTCGAAGTAGTCACCGCTGCCGCCCATGACCAGGACCGTGGACACTCCGTGGTCGCGGCGCAGGGGCCGGACCAGGTCGACGAAGGGCACGAGGGGCTCGCGGTCGCCGTGGACGAGCGCCTGCATCCGCTCGTCGCGGATCATCAGGTTGGTGGCGGTCGAGTCCTCGTCCACCAGCAGGGTGCGCGAACCGGCCTCGACGGCCTCGCAGATGTTGGCGGCCTGGGAGGTGGACCCGGAGGCGTTCTCCGTGCGGAAGTCGCTCGTGTCCGCGCCGGTGGGGAGGTTGCGGACGAACGGGCTCACGTCCACGCGCTCGACCCGCCGCCCCTCCTCCGCCCGGATCTTGACGGCGTCGTCCCTGGTCACCACCAGCTCCCGGCCGTCCCCGGGGACGTGGTCGTAGACCCCCCGCTCCAGCGCGTGCAGCAGGGTGGACTTGCCGTGGAAGCCGCCGCCGACGATGAGCGTGATGCCCTCCGGCACGCCCATCCCGGTCACGGCGCCCCGGTGCGGCAGGTCCACGCCCACCCGCAGGCTCTCCGGCGCCTCGAAGGGCACCGCCCCGTCGGCCATGGGCTCGTCGCTGACACCGCTCAGGCGCGGGAGGACCGCGCCGTCGGCGACGAAGGCGACCAGCCCCCGGCCCTCCAGGCCGGCGCGCAGCGCGACCGTGTCGGCGACGCTGTCGGCGAAGGCCTCGGCCGCGGCCGCGTCGACCGCCTCCCAGTCGAGGTCGTCGACCAGCGCGGGCAGGGTCGTGCACAGCTCGCGCTCGGCGGTGCGGCCGTCGATGCGGCGCCCGTGGCCGGGGAGGTCGATGCCGATGCGCAGTTCGAGGCCGCCGTCGGTGAGGCGGCAGGAGGAGCGCTCGATGACCTCCTGCCCCCCGGCGTCGATCTTGAGCAGGGAGCCCCGGAGCAGTCCGCGGGCACGACGGCCCAGGTAGTCGGCGGTGGCGCGGCGGCGCACCGGATCTCCCCACGCGCTTCTGGGGATGCCGGCGTCCGGCACGAGCACGCGCACGCGCGAGGGCGGGGCGAACGGGTCGGCCTGCACGCGCTGCACCGTCAGGGTGAAGTCGCCGAAGTCCCAGTCGCCCCGCAGGGACTTGTAGCGGCCGTAGGAGTCGCCGTCCATGCGGAGCAGCTCCGCCGAGAGGCGTGCGTCGTCCCGCACCCCCCGTAGGGGCTCGGGCTCGGGACGGCGCCCGCCGCCCCGGCCGCCTCCCCCGCCGCCGTACCGGCGCCCCTGGCCGCCGCCCCCGTACCGTCCCGCCATCGGTGTCCTCCCTGGGTTCGGATGATCCTCCGGGCCAGGTTAGGGGTTTCGGGACAGCGTCGCAGAGGGCCTGTGGACGACCGTGTCCGCGCTGCTCAGGGGAGGTCTCGCGGATCCGGTGCCGGATCCGCCCCCGGCGGGTCCGGGAGGACGTCGGCGAGGAGGGCGGCGAACTCGTCCGCCGTGGGCGCGGTGTCCCCGAGCAGGCTGTGCAGCAGGACCCCGTCGATGACCGCGGCGACCACGCGGACCCGGACCGGGTCGTCCGTGTACCGCCGGGCGAACGCCGAGACGGCGGCGAGCCACCCGTCGGTGGCCTCACGCAGGTGAGGGCGTCTGGCGGCCAGCAGGAAGAGCTCGTACTCGGCGAGCAGGCGTCCGGGGTCGGCGGCGACCACGGCCAGGAGCTCCGCGAGCTCGCGCCGCCGGTCGCCGCCGCCGGAGAGGCGGCGCATCCGCTCGGAGTCCTCGTTCATCACACTGGTCAGGGCGGCCGTCAACAGGTCGCCCAGCCCGCTGAAGTAGTAGGTGGTGGCCGAGGTGGGCAGCCCCGCCTCCCGGGAGACGGTGCGGTGGCTGACGCCGGCCACCCCGTCGCGCTCGATGATGCGCAGGGTGGCCTCGATCAGCGCGTTCCGGCGCAGTTCCCCCTTGGCTCGGCGTCCGTCGGTCTGTTTCAGGGCCCCTCCTCCGGTCTACGGCGAGGGTAGCGGCACCGTGGCCCGGGGGCGCGCGACGCCTCAGCCGGGGGCCCCGCAGGCCCGGGGCTCCTCCGTCCGCGGTTCCCCGCCCTCCTCCGGGCGGGCGGCCGCGCGGCCCAGCAGCGGGGCGGCGGCCGCCACCGCGGCGAGGGCCGCGCCGCCGGCGGCCACCGCCACGAGGAACCCGCCGGTGGTGCCCGAGCCCTCCACCGCCGTCCCGGCGGCGAAGGTGCCCCCCGCCGTGCCGACGGTGAGGCCGGTCAGCGCCCAGGTCATGCCCTCCGTCAGCCGCTCGGCGGGGACGATCCGCTCGACCAGGGTCATGACCAGGATCATCGTCGGCGCGAAGAACAGGCCGGAGACGAACACGGCGGCCGCCAGCGCGGCGATCCCGCCGACCGCCAGGAAGGGGACCGTGGTCGCCGCCGTTCCGGCGACGGCCGCGACGAGCAGGACGTGCGGGCGTCCCCTCGGGTTCAGCGCGCCGAAGCCCAGACCGGACACGGCGGAGCCGAGGGCGTAGGCGGACAGGACGAGACCGGTGGCGCCGGGCGCGCCCAGCTCCTCGGCGAAGGCGACCGCCACGACGTCCACCGCCCCGACGATCACTCCCCCGGCGCCCAGGACGAGGATCAGGACCGCGAGCGGCAGGCCGAGGAAGCGCGTCCGCCGTCCGTCCCGGTCGGCGGGGACCCGCACCGGGGGCTCGGTACCGCGCTGGGCCGTGAAGAGGCCCACCCCCACCGCGAGGAAGGCCGCCGCGGCGAGGGGTCCGGCCTGGGCGAAGGCGGCGGTGCTCAGCACGACGGACAGGGCGGGTCCGGTGATGAAGGTGAGCTCGTCGGCCACCGACTCGAAGGCGTAGGCGGTGCGCAGCTCGGGCGAGCCCCGGTGCAGCTCGGTCCAGCGCGCCCGCGACATCGCGGACATGCTCGGCATCGTCCCGGCCGGGACGGCGGACGCGAAGAGCGCCCAGGACGGGGCGCCGAAGGTCACGCACGCGAGCATCGCCAAGAGCGAGACCACGCTGATCGCGGCGGCCGGCGGGAGCACGCGGCGCTGGCCGTGGCGGTCGGCGAGGCGCGAGACCTGAGGCGCGATCAACGCCATGGACAGGGTGAAGGTCGCGGCGACGGCGCCCGCGAGGGCGTAGCTGCCGTGGGTGGCGGCCAGCATCGTGATGATGCCGACGTTGGCCATGGCCACGGGCATGCGGCCGATGATCCCCGCGACGGCGAAGCCCCTGGCCCCGGGGGGCGCGAAGAGGCGGGCGTAGGGGTGGGGCATGGCAGGGCCTCCGAGGGCGTGAGAGGGGCGGCGTGTCCCGGCACGCAAACAAATGGGACACTTGTCCCAGATTCTTGCACGGGAAGCCCCCCTCCGACGGCGAACGTGACACACGCCATTCGCCCGCCCGGCGGAGAGTGCCTTTGCCCGGGCCCCTCCCCGGGGACTACGTTGCGGGGAACCCCTTCCGCCGAGGAGTTCCCGCATGAGCACGGTCCTGTTCGTCCCCGAAACCTTCAACCTCGCCGAGACGACCCGGGCGGTCGAGGTCGCCCGGCACCTGCGGGACCGGCACCGGTGCGTGTTCGCGGGGTACTCCGAGCGGTATGCGGGTGTGGTCGAGGACGCCGGTTTCGAGTACCACCGCCTCTCCCCCGAGCTCACCGACGCCCAGGCCGACCAGCTGATCCGCTTCGACCAGGGGCGGAGCCCGAACCACCCGTTCACGGAGGACGTGGTCCGGGCCAGGGTCGGGAGCGAACGCGAACTGAACGCCCTGGTGCGCCCGGCCGCCACCGTCATCGGCTCCACGCTCAGCCAGCTGGTGTCCGCGCGGGCCGACGGGATCCCGCTGGTCCACGTCAGACCGTTCGCCTACTCGTGGCCCCACCTGCGCCAGGCGCGTTCCCTGCCCCTGCTCGACGGTCGCGGCCGCCTGGCGGGGGCGGTCAACGCCGGTGCGGCCGTGCTGCTGCGCGAGGCTGCCCGGTACACCTCGTACAAACCCCGCGGCTTCGCGCGGGTCGCCCGAGAGTACGGCGTGGCACTGCCCCGACGGACCGTCGAGGCGCTGGACGGCGACCTCAACCTGATCGCCTCGATCTCCGGCTTTCTGCACCCGTACAGGCTCCCGCCGCACTATCGCTGGGTCGGACCGATCTACGCCCGCCTGGACCGGGAGGTACCCCCGCAGGTGACCCTGGCGGCCGGGCGGGCCCGCGAGGCCGGCCGTCCCGTCGTGTACTTCGCCATGGGCAGCTCCGGCCGCCGCGACATCGTGCTCCGGGTCCTCGGCGAGCTCTCGCGGATGCCGGTGACCGTCCTGGCCCCGGTCGCCCACTACCTGGAACCGGGCGACCTCGAAGGGCTCGGCCGCCATGTGCACGTGTTCGACCTGCTCCCCGCACACGAACTGGGCGGCCTCATCGACGCCTCCGTGATCCACGGCGGGGAAGGGACCGTGCAGACCGCTGTGGCCTCGGGCAGGCCGTTCGTGGGGATCGGCCTCCAGATGGAGCAGCGCTCGAACATCGACGACTGCGTGCGGTTCGGCAGCGCGGTCGGGCTGACTCCGGCCCGGGCCCGGGGAGAGCGCCTGCGCCGCGCCTTCGAGGCCGTGCTGCACGACCCCGAGCTCCGGGCGCGCGCCGAGGAGCTGCGGGACCGCCTGTCCGGCACGGACGGCGCCAGGGCCGCCGCCGACCACGTGGACGCCCTCGTCCGTGGGGCAGGGTGAGCGACCTGCGCCCCGTCCGGCAGCGACCCCTCCGGCCGGACCTCGCGCATCGGGTCCGGGGGCGCCGGCCCCACGGGGCTGGGGCGCGGGTCACCGACGCGGATCTGTTCCGGCGGACGCTCACCCGCGGGATCGGCCGTGGGCGCGGGTACGGCTGCGGTCTGGTGAGCCTCGCCGGGAGGCGGGAGGACCCGGGGAGGGGGTGACGGGTGCGGCGGGCCTCCTCGGCGTCGGCGAGCGCAGGGCCCGGCCGCTCCGCCCGGAGGTGGAGATCGGCCCCGGGGGGCGCCGGGGCCGATCTCTCGGGGGGCCACACGTCCTCCCGGTACCAAGGGGGTGTCCCGGGCCGGAGTGTGGCGGGCACCTCCCCGGGAGGGGTGGGGAGGTGCCTCGCGTTCAGTTCTACCGGAAGTCCGGGTGCCGCGAGGGGGAAACCGTGATTCCGTCGGCTCCCAGTTCCCCATCGACGGCCGCCCGGACCCGGAGGGCGCTCGTTGTTCCGGATCCGGTCCGGCCGCTCCGCGCCCCCGGGGCGGGCCTACCCCTCCAGTGCGGTGCGCAGGGCCCGGTCGTGCTCGTCGACGGGCTCGTCGGCCAGGTCCCCCACGAACACGGCGACCAGCTGGCCGCCCTCCCCTGTGACCTCGGCGATGAGGTCCCGCCAGTGGTGGAGGTTCGGGTGCTCGAAGTCCGGGCACGCCTCGGCCGGGGCCAGCTCGGCCTCCGCCGCCTCCAGCTGCTCGACCGACAGGGGGTAGGAGCCGCTGCCGGAGGAGTGGCCGACCGCCCTGGCAAGGATCACCGCCGGAAGGTAATTGCCGTCCCGGTTGGTCAGGGTGAACGAGGTCCGGCCGTCGCGGATGACGCCGACGGCGTGGGCGGCCGGACGCCGCCAGCGCGGGTCGGCGGCCTCCAACCGCTCCCGGACCGCGATGATCTCTTCCCTGGTGGCCCACTTCTCCACGGGGTGCTCCTCTCGGCTGTCTGTTCCCGGGGCCGGACCGGCCCCCGTCGAACCCTAGGGGGACGGGTCCCGGGCGTTTTTCGCCGACACCCCGGCGGGCCCGGCGCCCGCGCCGGACGACATGGGCCGGACCCGCTCCCGGACACGATCAGAGGTGCAGGGTCCCGGTCGCGACCGTCACCGCCCTGCCTCCGATCAGCACTCGGCCGCCCCGATCCTTCAGCAGGAGGTCGCCGCCGCGCGCGGAGGCCTGGTGGGCGGTCAGCTCCGCCCGTCCCAGCCTGTCGGCCCAGAACGGTGTGAGGACCGTGTGCGCCTTGCCGGTCACCGGATCCTCGGGCAACCCCACCGCGGGACCGAAGACGCGGGAGACGAAGTCGGGTCCCTTCCGGGCCCGGGCGGTGACGATGACCAGCTGGAAGGGCAGGGCCGCGACCGCCGCCGTGTCGGGGGCCAGGCCCCGGACGGCGTCCTCGTCGGCGAGTTCGACGAGGAGGTCCTCCACACCGCCCAGCCCCACCCACCGGGGCCGCGCCCCCAGGGCCTCGGCCAGCCCCTCCGGGGCCTCGACCGGCTTCGGCGGCCTGGCCGGGAAGTCCATCCACAGCAGCCCGTCCTCCCTCGTGACGGTGAGGACGCCGCTGCGGGTGGTGAAGCGGAACGGTCCGGGCTCGCCGCGCTCGGTGAGCGCGTGCGCCGTGGCCAGGGTGGCGTGTCCGCAGAGGTCGACCTCGACCGTGGGCGTGAACCACCGCAGTTCGTAGTCGGCGCCGGGGTCGTCCACGGGACGCGCGAACGCCGTCTCGGACAGGTTGAACTCGGCCGCGACCCCCTGCGCCCAGGCGTCGGGGTAGGCGTCGTCCAGGACCAGGACGGCGGCGGGGTTTCCGGCCAGGGGCCGGTCGGTGAAGGCGTCGACGACGCGGTACTCGGGCATGGGCCCAGGCTAGGGGGCGGAGGGGGCCGTGCCGAGGTCCAATCGCGGGGCAAACGGCCCCTTCCGGCCGGGGCCGTCACAGGGGCGGCTCGTCGAGGATGAACATGGTCTGGGTGCTCTTGACCTCGGGGATGCGCTGGAGCCGTTCGAGGACGAAGGTGCGCAGCGCGGCCGCGTCGGTGACGCGGACGAGGAGGAGCAGGTCGACGTCGCCGGACACCAGCGCCGCGTGGTCCACCTCGGGGATGTCGCGCAGGTAGCCCCGGAACCTCTCCCAGGAGTGCTGCTCGATGCGCACGGAAACGTACGCGGAGAGGGCGGTGCCGTACTTCTCGGGGTCGATGACGGCGGTGAACCCGCGGATGACGCCCTCGTCCCGCAGCCGTTCGAGCCGGGAGTAGGCGTTGGCCCTGGAGATGTGGGCCTGCTCCGCGACCGCGCGGATGGACATGCGCCCGTCCTCCCGCAGGAGGGCGATGATGCGACGGTCGGTGTCGTCCAGCCGCACGGCCATGTGTCTCACCTCATACCGCTCACACGATATCCGCGTGAGACCATCCGTGGCGCTCTGGCGAACGACCGGCCATTTTGTCCAGCATCAGCCTGGGGACATCGACAATATGGGGTGATTCACCGCATATTCAAGACATGAAGCACACCGATGAGCGACCTCGCCCGGCTCCTCCGCCCCCGCCGGTGGAGCCCGTGCGGCTCGTCGACCGGCACGGGCTGCGTGTGGAGCACCCGGGGTTCACCGCTCCCGACGGCGCCCGGCTGGCCGGGCTCCACCGCGCCATGGTCATCGGGCGCCGCTTCGACCGGCAGGCCCGCGCGCTCGCCGGCCAGGGCCTCCTCGCCGTGTACCCGTCCTCGGCGGGGCAGGAGGCGTCCCAGGTCGGAGGCGTGCTCGCCCTGTCGGACCGGGACTGGCTCTTCCCCGGGTACCGCGACAGCGTCGCCCTGGTCGCCCACGGGGTGGACCCGGTGGAGGCCCTCACGCTCTTCCGCGGCGACTGGCGTCCGGGATACGACCCCCGCCGCTACCGGTGCGCTCCGCAGTGCACCCCCGTGGCCACGAACGCCTCACACGCGGTCGGCCTCACCTACGCGGCCCGGCGCGAGGGTCGGGACGTGGCGGCCCTGGCCCTGACGGGTGACGGGGGCGACACCGACGAGGCCTACGACTTCGCCGCCGTGTGGAACACGCCCGTCGTCTTCCTCGTGCGCGGCGGCCACCGGGCCGCCGGTGCGCCCCCGTACCCGCGGGGCCCCGCACCCGTGCACGGAGCCCCCGGGCACGACAGGAAGGGCTACCGCGTCGACGGCGCCGACGCCGCCGCCGTGTACGCGGTCGTCTCCCGGGCGCTGGCCGAGGCCCGGGACGGCGGCGGCCCGGCCGTCGTCGAGGCGGTCGCGTACCGGGAGGACCCGCGGTCCTGCTGCGCGCCGCCCCGCCGGGAGGGGCCGGAGTCCGGGCACCGGTGCGAGGGCGACCCGGTCACCCGCGTGGAGGCCCTCCTGCGGGCGGAGGGCCTGCTGGGGGACCCCGGGGAGACCGAACGGGCCCTGGCCGCCCTCGGCTCCGAGGCGGAGGAGTTCGCCGCCTCGGTGCGCGAGCGCATGGCGCCGTCGGGCGGCCGCGACCCGCGTCCGCCGTCCGGGGGTGTCCGCCCCGCGGTCCCGCCCCTGTCGGGACGGCGCAGGGAGCCGGCCGACGGAGCCCGGATGCCCTGAACCGCACGGCCGGGGCCGACCGCCTCCGCACGAACCTCCGCGCCCGCGTCCCGGCGCGGACACGCCGAAGGGCCGCGGCCTGTCGGCCGCGGCCCTTCGGGGTCCGCTCCTGCGGGGGCGTCCGGCCTCGGGCCGGTACCGGTCGGGGGGACCGGGAGGTCCCGGAGGACGCCCTGTGCGCTACTTGTTGCCGCGCAGCTTGTCGAACAGGGTGCTGAGCGTGGAGCCCAGGCTGTGGCGCCCGTCGCTGTCGGCCATCAGGCCCTTGCCCTCGCTGTCGGCAGCACCGGCGTGCTGGCCGGCCGGACGGCGGGTCCAGGCGAAGAACAGCGCGATCAGGATCGCCGGGATGATGGCCAGGGTCAGCAGACCCGTGCCGCTCATCACGCCGTCCGCACCGGTGAGCTCGGCTCCGGAGAGGTCGTTCGCGGCGGTCTCGGCGGTCACGCCGCCGTCGCCGTTCCCGTCCTGGCCCTCGGCCGCGGCCGCGTCCTCGGACTGCTCCTGCTCCTTCGCCTGCTCCTCCTCCTTGGCGGCCTGGTCGGCGCCGTCCTCGGAGGTCTCCTTCGCGGTCTCCTCCTTCGGCTCCTCGGTCTTCTCCTCGGGGAGGGGGGAGACGGCGTCCTCACACTTGTTGCCGGGCTCCTGGAAGGGGTGCGGGGCGCCCTCGGTGCCGTTCCCGTCGCCCCACTCGGTGATGTAGTACTCGACCTCGGCGTGGCCGTTGCCGCCGCCGACGGTCAGGGAGTTCTCGTCGAAGCTCGTGCCCATCATGTCGGCGAAGGTCTTGCCGTCGATGTCGAGCAGAACGTCGCAGTCCTGAGAGGGCTCACCGGGACCGCGGTCACCGATGAAGAACTCGTACTCCTCGCCCTCGTAGACGATGTAGCCCTCGGTGCCGAGCGGCCAGCTGGGGCTGGAGAACAGCCCCTTCTGCATGGGCTCTCCGCCTGCGGGTGCACCGGTGTCCCCGTTGATGCCGGAACCGTCGTCCCAGAAGTAGGTCGCGGTGACTTCGCCGTGCTGAATGGGAGTTTCGTTGCTCATAAATTAATGGCCAGGTTGACGACAGGGCCGAGAAGACCGTGGGCACGACGCTCCAGAACACGCGGGTACGCTCGGTGCGCCCCGCGAGGGCGTCATGTCAGGGATCTCCCGCGTCGCTGGCGGCGAGTGGCGGGCGGGAACGGGAGCACCGATGGAATTCGGTGGTCCTCCGGCGTGAGCGCGTGGATACGCGCCGCCCGATTCCCGGTGAGGGTCTCGACTCCCTTGCGGCACTCGGCCGGTCAAGGGCTCGGCATCGACTCGCTAAAGACTCATAACGAAGCGATCACGAGGACACTAACCCAGGTTTAAGCAAAGTGTGCAAGCCTTCCAGGTAAAATGACAGCACGTGTTTACCCGCATACGTCTCGCAGTGCCCCGGGAAAGGACCCCTGAAACGCGAGAACCCCTGCCGGACAGGGGTTCTCGGACGTATGCGGAGAAGGCGGAGGGGCCGTTCCGTGGCCCGCGTCATACACTCGCCCGAGTTGACACGAAGCGGGAGAGGTGGGACGGGAGGCCGTGTACGGGCCGAAAAGGTCACGGTCCACGCGCCGAGGTTCCGCGGTGCGGTCGGGGGCGGCGCGGTCAAGGCCGCGCAATGCCCGTCCCGGGCGGGGGTCAGCGGCGACGGGGGCCTCTCCCCTCCGGGCAAAGAGAACTCCGGACGGTTGCCCGTCCGGAGTGTCAAGAAGGGGTCACGTGACCTGGCCGCGCCTGGCGAAGCGCTCCTGGCGCCACTCGCCCGTCCCGACGACCTCGACCAGGGCTGTCGCGGCGTCCCACACGTCGACGTGGCGCAGGTACAGGGGCGTGAACCCGAACCGCATGACGTCGGGGGCTCGGAAGTCACCGATCACCCCGCGCGCGATGAGCGCCTGCACGATCGCGTACCCCGCGCCCTCCTCGGGCTCCACCAGCGCCACCTGGCTCCCGCGCCGGGCGTGCTCGGACGGGGTGATGGAGGAGATCCCCGCCTGCGCCGCCCGGGAGAGGAACAGGTCGGTCATCGCCAGGCTCTTGACTCGCACCTGGGCCAGGTCGGCCTCGGCCCACACGTCCAGGGAGGCCTCCAGCGCCGCGTCCGCGACCAGCGGCTGCGACCCGCTGAGGAAGCGCGAGACCCCCGGCGCGGGCTCGTAGTCGCCCGAGAAGTCGAACGGGCGGGCGTGCCCGTGCCATCCGCTGACGGGCTGCTCGGCCACCGCGTGGTGGCGCCGGGCCGCGTACAGGAACGCGGGGGCGCCCGGACCGGCGTTGAGGTACTTGTAGGTGCACCCGACCGCGAAGTCGGCCCCGCTGCCCGACAGGTCCACCGGGACCGCGCCGACGCTGTGGCACAGGTCCCACACCACCAGGGCCCCGTTCTCGTGGGCCAGGCGGGTGATGCCGGGCATGTCGCGCAGGGTTCCGCTGCGGTAGTCCACGTGGCTGAGCAGCAGGACGGCGACGTCGCCCCCGGCCAGTGCGGCCTCCAGCCCGGGACCGTCGGGGTCCACCCTGCGCTGGACGGCCCCGGCCAGCGCGACCGCGCCCTCGGCCACGTACAGGTCGGTGGGGAAGTTGCCGGCCTCGCCCAGCACGACAGAGCGGTCGGACATCCGCAGCGCCGCGACCAGGACCTTGAAGAGGTTGGCGGAGGTGCCGTCGCCGACGACGACCTCGTCCGCGGCGGCGCCGACCAGCGGCGCGACCTTGGCGCCCAGGGTGCGCGGCTTGTCCCACCAGCCCGCGTCGTTCCAGCTGCGGATGAGGTCCCGGCCCCACTCGCGCTCGATCATGTCGGCCACCCGGCCCGGGGTGGAGCGCGGCAGCGCGCCCAGGGAGTTGCCGTCCAGGTAGATCACGCCCTCGGGGAGGACGAACTCCTCACGGAACGCGGCGAGGGGGTCGGCGGCGTCGAGCGCGACGCAGTCCTCACGGGTGGTGGGCGTCATCGGTTCCTGCTTCCTGGTCGTGCGCGGGGCGCGGCGTACTGGTCAGACGGAGCTGCGGAGGGACCACAGCTCGGGGAAGACGTCCTGCTCGGCGTTGCGCGCCAGCCAGGTGAGGCCGCTGGAACCCCCGCTGCCGGGCTTGCCGCCCATCGTCCGCTTGACGGCCACGAGGTGGCGGTGGCGCCACCGCGTCACCCTCTCGGCGACGTCGAGCAGCGCCTCGGCCAGCAGGAACAGGTCGTTCCCGGGCGCGTCGTCGGCGTAGACGGCCGTCCACGCCGCCTCGACCCCGTCGCTGGGCTCGTAGTCCTGTGTCCAGTCCCGCTCGACGCGGTCGGCGGGCACCGGGAGGCCGCGGCGGTGGAGCAGGCGCAGCGCGGCGTCGTAGAGGCCGGGACTCTCCAGTACGGCCCTGAGCTGGTCCGCCACTCCGGCCATGGCCTTGTGCGGCCGGATCATGGCGGCCGACTTGTTGCCGAGCAGGAACTCCAGCTTGCGGTAGCCGTAGGACTGGAACCCGGAGGCCTCGCCGAAGGAGTCGCGGAAGCGGTTGAACTCGGTGGGGGTCATGTCCCCGAGCAGGCCCCAGGAGTCGTTGAGCACGTCCTGAGCGTTGCACGCCCGGCGCAGCCACGCCAGCGCACCGGGCACGTCGTCCGCCTCCAGCGCGTCGCGGGCCGCCTCCCAGCGCTCCTGGACCAGCGCGAAGAGCAGCTCCATCACCTGGGTGGCGATGATGAACGCGGACTCGGCCGGCTCGGCGGTGCGCGGTCTCCGGAGGCCGAGCAGGGTGTCGATCCCGACGTAGTCGACGTAGGGGGTGTTCTTCTCGAAGGAGAGCGTCGGCCGCCCCCCGTCGGTCGCGGCCCGGCGCGCCCGGGCCGCCTCGGCCCCTTCCGCGTCCTCGCCGGGGGCGAACGGACACTGCTGGGCGGCGGTGGAGAGCATGACGACCCCTTGTCGGTACTGCTTGAGCGGCTGTGCGGGCACCGCGCGGCGCGGGGAACCGCCCCGGCACACGGCCCGTGTACGTGAGGTCACATCATCGGGCAGACACAACCGCGAAAGGAATGGCCGACGAACACGCAAGTCGGGCATTGGCCTAGCATTCGTCATGGTTAACGAGCTTCGACCTTGGGAACGCAAAGCATGGCCTCACGACTGGCAACCCCGCTGGACGGCGTCGACCAGCGCATCCTCTCCGAACTCCAGCAGGACGGGCGGCTGTCCTTCAACGAGCTGTCCCGCAGGGTCAACCTGTCGGCGCCCGCCGTCGCCGACCGCGTCCGCCGCCTCACCGACCGCGGGGTGATCACCGGCTACCACGCGCACGTCGACCCGGCCGCCGCCGGGCTCCCGGTGACCGCCCTGGTCCGGATGGAGTGCTTCGGCGCGCACTGCCTGCTGCGGGAGGGCTCCTCGCTGGAGCTGCCCGAGATCCTGCAGGTGCACCGGGTGACCGGCGACGACTGCTGCGTCCTGCTCATCGCGGTCCGCTCGATGGAGCACTTCGAGGAGGTCATCGACAAGCTCGCCGAGCACGGTCGCCCCTCCAGCACCATGGTCATGTCCAGCCCGGTCCCGTGGCGGGCCGTCAGCGCGCCCCGTACGCCATGAGCGTCCTCATCGACTCCGCGGTCTGGCCCGGGCCGCGCGGCCTGCTCTTCGCGCACCTGGTGAGCGACAGCTCCTTCGACGAGCTGCACGCCTTCGCCCGCGCCATGGGGGTGGACCCGCGGGCGTTCGACCGCGACCACTACGACATCCCGGGCCACCTGCACGCCCGTGCGCTGGAGCTGGGCGCCGCGCACGTGACCGGGCGCGAGCTGGTCACCCGTCTGCGCGCGGCGGGGCTCCGGCGGCGCAAGGCCCCCAGGGTGGGCGGGCGGCCGTGAGGGCCCGCCCGGGGAGGCGGCGCACGGCTCCCCCTCCCCGGGTGCGGGAGGGTCAGGGCGGCGGGGCGTCCAGGGGCGCCGGCGACGCCAGCCGGTCGAGTTCGGCGAGCATGTTGGCCCGGGCCCCGGCCTCCCAGTGCTCGCGGCCGAACGACGTGTGGAACAGGTGGGGCCCGTTCAGCAGGGACCGCAGGACCGCGGTGCGGCCCTCGCGGAACACCCGGTCGGGGACATGGCGGTACTCGGCCCTGACCGCCGCCGTGTAGGCGAGGTACTCATCGGCCGGCGCGCCCAGGACCGACAGGTCGGCGTCGCAGACGACCGCGCCGTCCGCGTCCCCCTCCTCGGGGCGGTGCGCCGCGGTCACACCCACCAGGCGCACCACCTCGCCGACCCGCCCGGGCTCCACGCCGATCAGGGACAGCAGGCGCCCGGCGAGCTCGGCGCTCTCCTCCTCGTCCCGGCCGGGGCGCCCCTCGTACACCGCGTCGTGGAACCAGACCGCGTAGCGGACGCAGTCGGCGTCGCGCGCCTCCTCCTGGAGGACGTCGACGGCGCGGAGCGTCTCCCACAGGTGCAGGAGCGTGTGGTAGCGGCGGTGCGGCTCGTTCCAGCGGTCCAGGAGCTCCGCCCCGACCGCGGCCGCCTCGGGACCGCCCCCGGCCAGCCTCCGCCAGGCGGCGGCCAGCAGGACCGCCTCCTCCTCGTTCAGTGGCAAGGTCTCTCACCGTTCACGCGGGTACCTCGGACACTCCCGGTCCTTCCCACCCGGGCGCGTCGCCACCCGGCCGGATCAGATGTCGGAGGCGTCCGCCGTCCGTGCCCCGGGGGCGGGGACGGCGGACCGGTGCACGAGCACCGGGTCCACGGCCTCGCAGCGGGGCTCCCCGGCGTCCGTGCCGGGGCGGCCCCGCCACCGGCCGGAACCCGCGGACACCCGGTGCGCAACCGGGCATCACGACGATTCTCGGCCATATCATGGGATGAATTTTGTCGTCTCCACTGATGGCCCGCGCAGGACCGCCGTGCTGGAATCCGGGGAGCGGGAACCACGAGCGGGACGGGGTCGGGATGTCACCCATCGAGACACTGCGGCGGATGCACCGGATCGCCGGGTGGCCGCTGCTCCTCGCCAGTTTCCTGGCCCGCCTGCCCATCTCCATGGCCCTGATCGGCATGCTCACCCTCGTCACCGCCACCACCGGCAGTGTGGCGGCCGCCGGAGCGGTGGCCGGCGCCTTCGCCCTCGGCGAGGCCGTCGGCGGCCCGGTCATCGCCCGCTTCGCCGACCGGCACGGGCAGCGGACCCCCGTGCTCGTCATGGCGCTGGTCGACGCCGTCCTGATCGTCCTGCTGGTCCTCGCGGTCCGGTCCGGGACCCCGACCCCCGCCCTCGCGGCGCTGGCCGCGGTCACGGGCATGTGCCTGCCCCAGATGGGGCCCATGGCCAGGACCCGGTGGGTGGTGCTGATCCGCCGGGGACCCGACCGGGGCGCGGAACGGGAGCGCTCGGTGTCGGCCGCCATGTCGGTCGAGGGCGTACTCGACGAGGCCGCGTTCGTCCTCGGCCCCGCCCTCGTGGGCGTGCTCACCGTGACCCTCTCCCCGTCGGCCGGCGTGCTGGGCGCCGCCGCTCTCATCGGCGTGTTCGGTGCCGTGTTCGCCCTCCACCGGACCGCCCCGGCCGGGACGCCGCCGGTGCGCGGCTCGGAGGGCCGGATCGCCACCCCCGCCCTGCTCGTGCTCACCGCCCCCATGTTCTGCCAGGGGCTGTTCTTCGGCGGCATGTCCACCGGCGTGACCGCGTTCGCGGCGGCCTCGGGGTACGGGGACCTGTCCGGCCTGATGTACGCGGTGATGGGCGCCAGCAGCGCGGCGGCCGGGCTGCTGATGGCCTCCCTGCCCGCCGGGTTCTCCCTGACCGCCCGGACGCGGGTCGCGGCCGGGGGCCTGTTCGTGCTCAGCCTGCCCCTGTACCTGGACCACGGGCCGGCCACGCTCGCGGTGGCCGTCTTCGTGCTGGGCGCGGCGATCGGCCCGCACATCGTGAGCCTCTTCGGGCTCATCGAGCGGGCCGCCCCGCCCAGCCGCCTCTCCCAGTCGATGGCCGTCGTCCTGAGCAGCCTGATCCTCGGCCAGGCCCTGGGGTCCGTGGTCTCGGGCGCCGTCGCCGACGCGTACGGCCACCAGGGGGCGTTCGCCCTGGCCACGCTCGGCGGACTGGTCTCCTTCGCCGTCGCCGTCCTGGTGATGCGGGCCCGCTGGTACGCGCGGACCGGCGGGGCACGGGACGAGCCGCGGGCCGGCGCGAAACCCTCCGCCGCCCCCTCGGCGGGGACCCGTGCGGCGCCGCTCGCGGAGCCGGGTGATCCTGGGAACATCGGGCGTTAAGCCCGCGTTAAAGAGGGGCCCGTCCCCCTACACACCCACCTAGGCTTGTGGACCGTGCTCGAACTACTGACCAGCATCAATCCCCGGCGCAAAGAGGTGCCCGTGCCACAGCTCAACGGGCTCGCCCGCGTCACCCTCTCCGTACGGGACCGCGACGAGAGCGTGCGCTTCTACCGCTCCGTCCTGGGTTTCAAGGTGCTCGGACGACGCGACCACGACGGCACACTGCGCAGCGAGTGCCGTCACCCCGCGTCGGGCCTGATGGTCGCCCTCATCCAACACCGCGACAACTTCAAGAACCGGTTCGACCGCAGGCACTGCGGCCTGGACCGGCTCACCCTGGGCGTCGACAACCTCGGCGAGCTGGAGGCGTGGGAGGAGCGGTTCGCGGACATGGACGTGGAGCACTCCCCCGTCATGCACCGCGAGGAGGGCTCCACCCTGCTGTTCTACGACCCGGACGGCACCGAGCTCGGGCTGTTCTGCCCCGCGGAGCTGGACGCCGACGAGGACTGATCCGCCCCCGCCGGCTCCGTCCCTCCCGGCACACGGGAAGGCCCTGTCAGTCGGTCTCGACCAGCTTGAGGCGCACGTCGCGCTCGCCCAGCTCGTCCACGGCCGAGCGCGGGAGCCGGTCGTCCGTGATGATCAGGTCGAACTCCTCCAGGCTGGCCACCCTGAAGGTGCCGAACTTGCCGTACTTGGTGCTGTCGACGGTGAGCACGCTCTTGGAGGCGATCCGCAGCAGCGCCTGCTTGGCGACCACCTTGGCCTCGGAGGGCGTGGTCGAGCCGCGGTCGACGTCCCACGAGCTGCTGGCGATGAAGGCCAGGTCCACGTTCACCTGCCGCAGGAAGTCGGCGGTGAACCGGCCGACCGAGGAGTGGTCGGAGTGCGAGACGACGCCGCCGGTGTGGATCAGTTCGATCCCCGGGTACTCCATCAGGTGCCCGACCACGTTGAAGTCGCTGGTGATGACCGTCAGGCCGACCTTGTCGGTGAGCAGCGGCACCATCTGGAGCGTGGTCGTCCCCGCGTCCAGGTAGATGGTGAAGTTCTCTCTGACCAGCTCCGCGGCGGCGCGCGCGATGGCGCGCTTGGCGGGGACCTCCAGCTGGGCCTTGGCCAGGTAGGAGGGTTCGCTCTTGAGCCGCGCCGCGAGCCGTACCCCACCGGTGACGGACAGGACCTTGCCGTCGTTCTCCAGCGCCTGGATGTCGCGCCGGACCGTCATGTGGGACACGGACAGCATCGACGTGAGCTCGTTGATACTCAGCACGTGACGCTCCTGGAGGAGCTTCAGGATGTGCTCTCGTCGCTGGTCCGGGATCATCGTTCGCCTCACACTCGGGGGCCGGCCATGGGGACACCGTGCGATCACGACGCCATGTAACAAAGTTTCCCAGCTCATCGCGCCCGGAACGGTGCTCTCCGGACGTGAGTCCTCTCGCAATCGCGGCGAAGGGGCCCGGCCGCTCCGGCCGGGGCGGGCCCGGGCCACCGCCGCCGCGGACCTTCTTGGTGGATGTTTTTCCTGTTTGCGCCACGTGGGACGGCGGAATTTGCCACCCTTGACCGCATGACGCTGTCCATCGCACTGCGCGGAGACACCGCCCGCTTCCCGGGCAACACGCTCCCGGCCCTGCGTTCAGCCTGGCGCGCCGGGGCCGATCTGGTCAAGATCGACGTCCACCTGACCTCGGACGGCTACTCCGTCCTGGTCGACGAACGACTCGTGGCCCTTCCCGGTTCCCCGCCCCGCCCCGTGGACGGACTCACCCTGGCAGAACTCGCCGGGGTGCGCGACGACGTGGAACGGCGCATACCCACCCTGATGGAGGTCCTGGCCGAGTTCGGCGCCCACGGGCCCCCGCCCCTGCTCGTCGGCGCGGACACGCCGAGGGCCGCGCTGGCCGCGGACACGCTCCTGCGCGAACGCGGGTTCGGCGACCAGGTGCTCTTCACCGGTTCGGCCGAGACCCTCGGCGCGCTCCGGGCCAAGAGCCCCGGCGCCCGGCTCCTGGCGGTCTGGGAGCAGCCGGACATGCCTCCGGACGAGGCCGTCCGCGCCCTGGGACCGGAGTTCCTGGGCGCGCACCACACGCTCGTGACCCGGGAAGCGGTCGACGAGATGCACCGCTTCGGGTATCGCGTCACGGCCTGGGCCGTGAACGAGTTCCCGGAGATGGCGCGTCTGATCGGCATGGGCGTCGACGCGCTCGCCACGGAGCGGATCGCCGACCTCGTGTCGCTGACGAGCGGTCGGGGCCGGGGAGGGGCGACGGCGGTCGGGGCCGTCTGAGCCCCGGGCCCCGGTCGCGGGCGCGGGCGCGGGCGGGAGGGCACGTTCCCGGAGCCCGCCGGGGGCCGTTCCGCCGCGTGGCCGCCGTGCCCGCGGGGGCTCGGCGCCCGCGGCCGTTCCCCGCCCCGTCGGGTTCCGCCGTTCCACGCCGCTTCCGGCCACCCCGCGGATACCCTGGAAAGCGATGGCCCCTCGGGTGAAGACCGCGCACCCCTCTCCTTCCCTGCGCCCTCCCGACGACGAGAACCCCTATGACGGCCCACACCTCGCCCCGCGCGCTCCGAGCCGCCGCCCCGGTCCTGGACTGCGCCGCGCGCCTCTTCGCCCGGCACGGCTCGCGCGGACCGGGCGTGTCCGAGCTGATCCGCCGCATCGCCCTGGAGACCGGGGCGGACACGGCCTCCCTCCGCAGGGCGTTCCCCACCCGCACCGACCTGGCCTACGCCGTCGTGCTCAGGTCCGCACACGAGCGGGTCGACGGCCAGCTGGCCGCGGACCGGCCGGACCTGCCCGCCGTCGAACGCATGGCCTCGCTGGTCAGACGCCATGTGGAGACCGGCTGGCGGCACCGGGCCGCGTCAGCCCTGGCACACGAGCTGCTGCCGGTGCTGCGGGCCGTCCACCCCGCGCGCCACAGGGAGGTCGGCTCCCTCCTGCGCCTCTACCGGGAGCACATGCGCGGGATCATCGAGGACGGCGCGGCCGCGGGCGCCTTCGTCGTACGCGACCCCGGCCGGGCCGCCGACGAGGTGCTGGAGACCCTCGACTCGCTCCTGTACTGGTACGACCCGGATGCGGGGCTGAGCCTGGACGGCCTCGGCGCCGTCTACGTGGACCTGGTCGTCCACCACCACCTGGGCTCCCCCAGGTGAGGGGCGGGCTCACCCGCCGACGAGCTGCTGGAGGTCCACAGACTCGGCCAGCGCCCGCAGTCCCGCGTCCCCGGGGTGGATGTGGTCACCGGAGTCGTAGGCGGGCAGGAGGCGGGCGGGGTCGGCCGGGTCGCGCAGGACCGCGTCGAAGTCCCACACCCCGTCGAACGGCGACGCCGGGTCACCGATCTGCGTGCGCAGGTAGGCGTTGACCTGCTGCCGTGCCTGCTCGACCTCCGGAGTGCAGCGCCGCTCCCCCCCGCAGGGACCGAGCGTGGCCACGAACACCCGGACGCCGCGCGCCTCGGCCAGCCGGGCGATCTGGCCGAGCCCGCTGATCACCGCGTCCGGGGAGGTGCCCCAGCGCAGGTCGTTGATCCCCGCGAAGACGACCACGGTCTCCACGCCGCTCTGCGCGAACACGTCCCTCTGGACCCGGTGGACCATGGCGACCCCGCTGGGGTTGGTGGACACCCCCTCCCCCGGGTACCCGTCGGTGACCACGTGGTTCCCGGCCACGCCGGCGTTGAGCACACCGGGGTTGAGCACACCGGGCTGTGCCGCGAGGCGTGTGCTCAGCACGTCCGGCCAACGGCTGTGGGCGTCGCGGGTGGACCGCGTCCCGTCGGTGAGGGAGTCGCCGAAGGCCAAGATCGCGCCGGGCCCGTCGGCGACCTCGATACCGGTCAGGAAAGGCCACTGCGCCACACGCCCGGTGAACGGAGCCCCGGTGGTGTCGAGCGTCTGGTCGCCGCTGCCCGGCTCGCTGCTGTAGTTGGTGTCCACCGCGGCGTAGTGCACGGGGGCCGCGGTCACCAGTTCGGGGAGGTGGAAGCTCACCAGGACGTCGGTGTGCGGCGGCAGGAGGATCTCCACCGGGTCGCTGAACACCTGTCCGCCCGCCGGGATGACGGTGTCGGCGCGTCCGTCGAAGGTGAGGGGGACCGCGGCCCCGCGCGTGCCGGCGGCGTCCCCCTGCAGCGCCAGCGAGGCGGCGCCCACCGTGACGGGCTCCGCGGCGAAGGTGTTGTCGAGGCGGATCCTGGCGACGTGCCCTCCGGCGGTGGTGCGGACCGACAGGCGCAGGGTCTGGTCCTGCCAGGGGCCGACCTCCAGGTACCCGGAGGTGGCCCGCGCCCAGGAGCCGGTCCAGCCGGAGGAGGGGCGGCCGTCCACGGAGAACAGGTGCAGGCGGCCCCCGTCCCCGTCCACCCGCGGCAGGACCACGTGGGAGACCTCCCGGGCCGGGTCGACGGGCACGCTGCGCGCGTACAGGCGCACGGAGCCGAGGGTGGGGCTCGGTCCGCCGATGCCGGCGGAGTTGGCGTAGGGCAGCGAGAGCGCCGCGTCCCCCGCGGGTCCCTCGACCCAGTCGGGGACGGAGAGGACGAACTCCTGTTCCGTGCCGTCCGTGTAGACCACGCGGCCCGTTCCGTGGACCGCGGGGCCGCCACCGGCGCCGCCGGTCCGCGTGGCGGTGGCCAGGAAGGTGAGCGATCCGTAGCGGTCCTCGTCCAACCGGAGCAGCTGGCCGTCCGAGACCACGTGGTCGGGGCGCCCGGGGGCGTAGTCGGGGAGCTCGAGCTCGGTGCCCAGGAGGACCACCTCGCGGCCGGGCGTCCACCCGGCGGCGGCCAGGGCCTGTGAGGAGAGGCTGTGGCCCGCGCCGTCGAGGTCGACGTTGGCGGCGGAGTTGTCCCGGGAGATGCCGATCTCGTCCACGAGGCTGGCGAAGGGGGTGCCGATGGCCCGGGGCGCCGCCTGCTCCTGCCGGTCCTGGACGCCCGCGTCCCCGTCGCGCGAGGTCACGACGTAGAAGGCGGTCACGAGGACCGTCGCCACGAGGGCTGCCGCCGCGCCGCGGAGCAGGTGCGGGGCGAGGTCGTCACGTCTGCGGCGGTGCGCGCCGCGCCCCCCGGTCCCATCAGCGCCCAACGCTCGCCCTTCCCGATGAAGTTCCACCGACGTGTCGGACGACGCCGGGAGCACGGTGGTTGTGAGACGTGGGACACCTCTGCGCCCCGAACGGCCGCCAGTTTAGACGAGCCGTCCCCGCTCACACGGTCGTTCGGAGCATGTTCCGGACCGCGTCTGTGGGCACTTCCGGGCGGTCCGGAGTCCGGGGGAACACAGGGGTTCCCCGTCTCGCACGACGCCCGCCCGGCGGCCGGACGGACGACAGGACCGGACGGCCCCTCTCCGAACGGTACGCAGAGGAATCCGTATGAATAAGACATATGCGCCGAAAGTCCACGAAGTTCACCAGGGCGGACACGGGCCCGCCCCCACCCCCTGCGGACGAAGGGGTTCTCCACCGGCCGAGGGCGGAGGGGCCCGGACCCGCGAACGGGGACCGGCGGGTCACGGACCGGCCGACCCCGACGAGCGCCCCGATGGCCGCACCTCGGCATTACCGCCACCGAGGATACCGGGATCTTCGGCACTCATACCCACGAAACCCGCCACCACCGGACACACCCCGACCCATGGGGCTCTCGGGAGCCCGGAACCGGCGCACGGGGCGACCGGGACAGGAGGGACCGGCGCACCCACCGCACGCCCCTCCGGGGCACTGGGGGGATCGCCCGGCCAATACAGGGACTAATCCCCCACAAGTAGCAGAATAGGACGGACGCGGCCTTGATGTCCTACTTCGGATTTACGCGAGGTGCTTGGACGGGGCCGGGACCGGGTTCGACGACTTCCGAGGCCCGAAACTTCCACGCGTATTCGGCGCGGCCCCCCGGACGGAACCGTGGAAGTCCGTAGCCGACCGTAGGGCACAAGAAAGCGCCGCTGGCCTGTATCCGCAGGTCGGCGGCGCTTTTGGTGTGCCTGGAGGGGGTAGGCCGGGCAGGACTCGAACCCGCGACCCAGGGATTATGAGTCCCCTGCTCTAACCAACTGAGCTACCGGCCCGCCGTCGTCGGCAAACGTCATCCTAACAGGGTGTGTCCGGCGTTTCCGCGCCGTAAATCCGTTACAGGACAGGCCCTGCTGGGACCGGGTGCGCGGGCGCGCCGCGAACACCGCACCTGGGTCCCGGGACCCGAGGGGGCTCGGTCTAGGGTGGTGGAGTGCGGCGCGCGACTGGACGGACCCCAGCGCCCGGCACCGACGCCGCGTATGACCCGTTGGTAACATCGCGGGTCGCACATCGTCGTCAGGAGAGTTCACGCCATGTCCAAAGCACCCGTCAACGTCACCGTCACCGGCGCCGCCGGCCAGATCGGATACGCCCTCCTGTTCCGGATCGCGTCCGGCCAGCTGCTCGGCGCCGACACCCCGGTGAAGCTGCGTCTGCTGGAGATCCCGCAGGCCGTCAAGGCCGCCGAGGGCACCGCGATGGAGCTCGACGACTGCGCCTTCCCCCTGCTCCAGGGCATCGACATCTTCGACGACGCCACCAAGGCCTTCGAGGGTGCCAACGTCGGCCTGCTGGTCGGCGCCCGGCCGCGCGGCAAGGGCATGGAGCGCGGCGACCTGCTCCAGGCCAACGGCGGCATCTTCAAGCCCCAGGGCGAGGCGATCAACGCCGGCGCCGCCGACGACATCCGGGTACTCGTGGTCGGCAACCCGGCCAACACCAACGCCCTCATCGCCCAGAGCAACGCCCCGGACGTCCCGGCCGAGCGCTTCACCGCGATGACCCGCCTCGACCACAACCGCGCGCTCACCCAGCTCGCCAAGAAGCTCGGCGTGTCGATCAACGACATCAAGAAGCTCACCATCTGGGGCAACCACTCCGCCACCCAGTACCCGGACCTGTTCAACGCCGAGGTCGGCGGCGGCAACGCCGCCAAGGCCGTCGGCGACCAGGCCTGGCTGGAGAACGACTTCATCCCCACCGTCGCCAAGCGCGGCGCCGCGATCATCGAGGCCCGTGGCGCGTCCTCGGCCGCCTCCGCCGCCAACGCCGCCATCGACCACGTCTTCGACTGGGTGAACGGCACCCCGGAGGGCGACTGGACCTCCGCCGCCATCCCGTCCGACGGCTCCTACGGCGTGCCCGAGGGCCTCATCTCCTCCTTCCCGGTCGTGTCCCGCGACGGCAAGTGGGAGATCGTCCAGGGCCTGGAGATCGACGAGTTCTCCCGCGCCCGCATCGACGCCTCGGTCAACGAGCTCGTCGAGGAGCGCGACACCGTCCGGAAGCTCGGCCTCGTGTAGGGCCGCAGGGCCGCTGACGGGCACGCCTCCCACGGGGGCGTGCCCGTCGCCGTGCAGGGGCCGGCCGGGGCGCACGGGGCGCCGCTGCGGGTCGGCGGGGGCCCGCCACGTCCCGAAGGGGACTTGGGAGCGGGCAGTATAGAGACTGTGAGTCTCATCGATGTGCTTCCGGCCGAACCAGAACCCGACTCCCTCTTCGAGGCGTTCGCTTTGTGGGCCGAGGAGCGGGGCCTCACCCTCTACCCGCACCAGGAGGAGGCCCTCATCGAGGTCGTCTCCGGGTCGAACGTCATCCTCAACACCCCCACCGGCTCCGGTAAGAGCATGGTCGCCACGGGCGCGCTCTTCGCCGCCCTGGCCCGCGACGAGTGCGCGTTCTACACCGCACCCATCAAGGCGCTGGTGTCGGAGAAGTTCTTCGACCTGTGCAAGATCTTCGGCACCGAGAACGTCGGCATGATGACCGGCGACGCCAGCGTCAACGCCGACGCCCCCATCGTGTGCTGCACCGCCGAGGTCCTCGCCCAGATCGCGCTCGCCGAGGGCGCGAACGCGGACATCAACACCGTCGTCATGGACGAGTTCCACTTCTACGCCGAGCCCGACCGGGGGTGGGCGTGGCAGGTGCCCCTGTTGGAGATGCCGCAGGCGCAGTTCCTGCTGATGTCCGCCACCCTGGGCGACGTCAGCCGGTTCGAGGAGGACCTGGAGAAGCGCACCGGGCGCACCACGGCCGTGGTCGCCTCCGCCGAGCGCCCCGTCCCCCTCTACTACGACTACCGGGTGACCCCGCTGCACGAGACGCTGGAGGAGCTGCTCCGCGACGGCAACGCGCCCGTGTACATCGTGCACTTCACGCAGGCGCAGGCAGTCGAACGCGCCCAGTCGCTGACCAGCATCAACATGTCCACCAAGGAGGAGAAGGCGGCGATCGCGGCGGAGATCGGCAACTTCCGCTTCACGACCAAGTTCGGCCGCAACCTCTCCCGGTACGTGCGGCACGGCATCGGCGTGCACCACGCCGGCATGCTGCCCAAGTACCGGCGCCTGGTCGAGCGGCTGGCCCAGGCGGGCCTGCTCAAGGTCATCTGCGGCACGGACACCCTGGGGGTCGGGGTGAACGTCCCCATCCGCACCGTGCTGTTCACCGCCCTCAGCAAGTACGACGGTGTGCGCGTGCGCCGCCTGCGCGCCCGCGAGTTCCACCAGATCGCCGGGCGGGCGGGACGCGCCGGGTTCGACACGGTCGGCCACGTGGTGGCGCAGGCCCCCGAGCACGTCGTCGAGAACGAGAAGGCCCTGGCCAAGGCGGGCGACGACACCAAGAAGCGCCGCAAGGTGGTGCGCAAGAAGGCGCCCGAGGGGTTCGTCTCCTGGGACGAGGCGACCTTCAACAAGCTCATCGAGGCCGACCCCGAGCCGCTGGCCTCGCGGTTCCGGGTGAGCAACGCCATGCTGCTCAGCGTGATCGCCCGCCCGGGCAACTGCTTCACCGCGATGCGCCACCTGCTCACCGAGAACCACGACGACCGGCCCGCGCAGCGCCGCCACATCCACGAGGCGATCGCCATCTACCGGTCGCTGCTCGACGGCGGCATCGTGGAGACCCTGCCCGAACCCGACGACCAGGGCCGCACCGCCCGGCTCACCGTGGACCTCCAGGCGGACTTCGCGCTCAACCAGCCTCTGTCGACGTTCGCGCTGGCCTCGCTGGACCTGCTGGACAAGGAGTCGCCGACCTACCCGCTCGACGTGCTCACCGTCGTGGAGTCGACCCTGGACGACCCCAGGCAGATCCTCGGCGCCCAGCTCAACAAGGCCCGCGGCGAGGCCGTCCAGCAGATGAAGATGGACGGCATCGAGTACGACGAGCGCATGGAGCTGCTGGAGGAGGTCGACTACCCCAAGCCGCTGGAGGAACTCCTCCACCACGCCTACGACGTCTACCGGCGCGGTCACCCCTGGGTGGGCGACCACCCGCTCCGGCCCAAGACCGTGGCACGCGACATGTACGAGCGGGCGATGAACTTCGTCGAGTACGTCGGCCACTACGAGCTGGCGCGCTCGGAGGGCCTGGTCCTGCGCTACCTGGCCAGCGCGTACAAGGCGCTCAACCAGACGGTGCCCGACGACGCCAAGACGGAGGAGCTGCGCGACCTCATCGAGTGGCTGGGCGAGCTGGTCCGCCAGGTCGACTCCAGCCTGCTGGACGAGTGGGAGCGGCTGACCAACCCCGAGGAGGAGGCCCCGGAGGGGCAGGAGCCCGCCGAGGAGAAGGTGCGGCCGGTCACGGCCAACGCGCGGGCCTTCCGGGTGCTGGTGCGCAACGAGATGTTCCGCCGCGTCGAGCTGGCCTCCCGCCGCCGCTACGGGGACCTGGGCAAGCTGTCCCAGGACGGCGAGTGGAGCGGCGAGGAGTGGGCCGAGGCCGTGGAGGAGTACTTCGCCGAGCACGACGAGATCGGGACCGGACCCGACGCGCGCGGACCGAAGATGCTGCTCATCGAGGAGGAGACCGGGCTGTGGCGCGTGCGCCAGATCTTCGCCGACCCGGCCGGCGACCACGACTGGGGCATCAGCGCGGAGGTGGACCTGGCCGCGTCCGACGCGGAGGGCTACGCGGTCGTGCACGTGGTGGACGTCAACCGGCTGTGACCGTCGAGGGCCCGGGCGGGGTCGCCCCCCGGGCGGCGGTCACGCCGGGGCCGGTCGGCGCCGAGGCCCCCTTGTGACAGGGGAACCGCGCCGCCGACCGCCGCGCCGGCCCCTTTCCCCGCCTGTGGACGGCCCCGGTCAGCCGAGCAGGTGGGCGTTGACCTCCCGGACCCCCTGGGCGAGGTCGGGGCGCTCGACGACGGTCCTGCCCGCCGCCCGGAGCCGCTCGGCGCCGTCGCAGTCGACGAACAGGGCGGGCTCCCGCCAGGCGAACACCACGCGCGGGATCGGTGTGGTGAGGATGAGCGCGCTGCACGCCGTCGGCCGGGAGGCCCGGGAGCTGCACGGCTCCAGCGACGAGTAGAGGGTGGCCCCGCGCAGACGGGGGTCGCCGGGGTCGGTCCCGCGCAGCGCGGCCTCCTCGGCGTGGTCGCGCGGGTCGTCCCTGCGTGAGTAGCCCTCGCCCAGGACCGTGCCGTCCCCGGCGACCACGACGCAACCGACCGAGAAGGCGGTGGCGGAGGGCGGGCACGACCGGGACAGCTCGACGGTCCGGAGGAGCCAGTGCGCGTCCGCGCCGCCCGCGGCCGGCGGCGGCCCGGGGGTCACCGGTCCTCCCCGCGGGTCCGGGGCACGCCCGTCCCGGCGCTCCCGTCCGCCCCGGCCCGTCCTCCCCCGGCCTCCCTCTCCTGCGGGCCGCGGTTGTCGGGGCGGTAGCGCAGGACCGCGACGTCCCCCAGGGCCCTGGCCTCCACGAGGCGCATCGGCGCGGCGGGGGAGTACGGGTAGGCGCCGGGCAGGACGAAGCGCGGCGCGTCCTCCTCCCCCACGAAGAACGGGGCGACCGCCAGCCGGATCTCGTCCACCAGGCCCGACGTGAGGAACATGGTGTGGATGTGGCCGCCGCCCTCCACGAGCAGCCGGCCCACCCCGCGGTTCGCGAGGTCGGCCAGGACGGCCTCGGCGGTGGGCGGGCTTCCGGCGTCGACGACCTCGGCCGGCGGGTCCGAGGCGGGCCTGCCGGACAGGCCGGCCCTGGCGGCGTCCACCCCGGGCCCGCCTGTGTAGACGACCGCACCGGCGTCACCGGTGGAGAAGAACCGGGCCCGGGGGTCGAACTCTCCGCTGCGGGTGACCAGGACCTTGAGCAGGTTCTCGGTGCGGCCCTCCCCGCGTCTGCGCGCGCGCAGGGCAGGGGAGCGTACGAGGAGCCGCGGGTCGTCCGCACGCAGGGTGCCGGCCCCCACGAGGATCGCGTCGCATCCCGCGCGCAACTCGTCCACCTCGGCGAAGTCGGCCTCGTTGGAGAGGCGGAGCCGCTCCGGGGTGGTGTCGTCGATGCGCCCGTCGACCGACATGGCGCAGCTCAGGATGGTGTGGGGACGGTCCATGCCCCCAGGCTAGCGAGACGCCGGTGCCGGGGCGCACCGCCGCGACGGGAGCGGCCGCGCCGCCGCCGGGGCCGGAAGAGGCCATCCGGCGGTTCCGGCGGCGGATCGGGTTTCGGGCCCCGCGCCGGGGGAAGGCCCCCGCCGGGCACCGTGCTCTTTTCGACGACGCAATCCGTTTGCGAAGTGTGCCGTATTCTTCTCCGCCTCCGTTGATTTCCGCAGGCAGTGGGCACGCACGATAAATGGGCGGTCGATTCGTAGTACTAATGCCTTATCCCGGACAGGCCCCGGGGAGCCCTGGACGCCTGCGGCAGTGCTTCCCCCGGGCCCTTCCCGCACGCCTCCGGAGCACCATCAGGATCGGAATCCTCCCGCTGGCCCGCCGGGGCAGGGGTTGTGGGGACCGAGCATCCTCCTTGATTCCTCACATAAAGGACATTACGCATATATGTCCTAGCCAACCCAAGTGTGCCGTAACGTACACGCCCGGTCGACCCGGAGCCACACGGACGCCGTTTTTTACCACCCGAGTCCGTGACTCGGTTAACAACCACGTCAACCAGGAATAGAATCCAGGGGTCGACCAAACTTCCCCACCTCAGACAAGAGGACGGCGATGTCTCGATTCACTTCCCCCGATTTCCTGAGGCAGGCGGGGGGCAAAAACGTCCGGGCCAACCCTCCGCCCGCCGTCGACCTGGCTCGTCCGAGCCTGGCACGGCTCCGCTCCTTCCACCTCAAGGGCAAGGACCACTTCGAGGTCGATCGCGACCTGGCGAGCAGGGCCGAACGCACCGCACCCGGTTTCCAGGACCTGGTCCTGGGTGAACGCGCCTTCCTCCAACGGGCCGTCCGCCACCTCGCCGAGAGCGAGGGAATCCGGCAGTTCATCCAGGTCGGCGCGGGCCTGCCCGCCCCCGGCGACCCCCACCAGATCGCGCAGGAGCACGCGCCGGGCGCACGCGTCCTCTACGCCACCGATGACCCCGTGGTACTGACCCACCACCTGGCCCTGCTCCGCGACGGACACACCACCACCGCGGTGCGGGCCGGCCTGACCACCCCGCGCAGACTCCTGGACGACCCCGAGACCCGGGCGTTCCTCGACCTGGAGCGCCCCGTGGGGCTGCTGCTCACCGGGGTGGTCGCGCACACGTCCGACGCCGACGCCCCGGCCGAGCACATCGCGGCCCTGCGGGACTCCCTCGCGCCCGGCAGCCACATGGTCCTCAGCCACTACTGCCGTCCCGACCAGTCGTTCTTCCCCAAGGACTTCTCCCGGGCCGAACAGCTGGAGAGGGTGTTCCTGGACCGGCTCGGTTCGGGCCGCTGGCGCACGCGCAAGGAGATCGAGGTGTTCTTCGAGGGCTGGGAGGTCCCCGAACCCGGTCTGATCGAGGTCCAGCGCTGGCGCACGCTCCCCGTGGCCCCGCCGGTCCCGGGCTGCTACCAGATGCCGCAGCGCAACCGGCGGCTCATCATCGGCGGCATCGGCAGGATCTGACCGCCTCCGCTCCCCCTGTCCCGCGCTGGAGCCGCCGGCCCGGCAGCGGGAGGGGGCCGCCCCGCAGGGCGGGAGGCGGCGGAGCGCCAGGACGGACCCGTGTGTTTGGTCGACCCCGGCACCGCGCGGCGAGTGTCCGCGGGGACCGCGTCGCGGCGGTCCCCCGGAACGGTCCGTAGAACGGAAGAGGGCCCCTCCCGTGGGAGGGGCCCTCTTCATGTGGGCTCCCGCGATTGGACTCGAACCAATGACCTGCCGGTTAACAGCCGGCTGCTCTGCCAATTGAGCTACGCGGGATCGTGCGCCCCCGCGACCCGCGGGCCGTGGCGACAGGACAAGCCTAGCGCCTCCCCCGGGGTGCTCGCGACGTGTTTTCCGGGCTCCCGCGCCGGGCCGCGTGCCCCGTCCGCCGGGAGTCAGCCACAGGGTCCGGACATGCGGGAAGGGCCCGCCGGATCTCTCCGACTGGCCCTTTCCGATACGCTCCCGCGATTGGACTCGAACCAATAACCTGCCGGTTAACAGCCGGCTGCTCTGCCAATTGAGCTACGCGGGATCGTGCGCCCCCGCGACCCGCAGGCCGTGGCGACACCACTAGCGTAGCGCCCCCGGAGAGTGCTCGTGACCGGTGTCGGCACGTGTGGCGGAGCGGCGACAGGGTAACGTGCCAGGCACGGAACACGCCGATCGTCTCCAAGGTCTGAAGAGGGACCCATGCGCTACCGGATCACGTTCGTCGCCGGACTCGCCATCGGATACGTCCTGGGCGCCAAGGCGGGCAGGGCCCGCTACGAGCAGCTCGCACGGACGGCCCGCAGGGTCGCGGACAGCCCCGTCGTCCAGGAGGTCGCCGGGCTCGTCGGTGCCCAGGTCGGCAACGCGGGTCGCACCGTCTACGACAAGACCGTCGACAAGATGCCGATCACGTCGCTGCGCGACTTCCTCGCCCGGCCCACCGACGAGGAGATCGAGCTCGTCGAGTGGGAGACCAGGGTGTCCAACGGCACCCAGCCCGGGAGCGGGCGCTCCGACGACGACGGGGCGGACCGCCCGTGACACTGTTCCGCCGCGGCGTCCCCGCGGGGGTCCGCGCCGGGCTGGAGCGGGGCGAGCGCGTGCTGGCGCACGCGCCCGTCGCCGTTCCGGCCGGGCGGGACGCCGGCGAGCAGGTGCTCGTCACCACCACGCGCGCCCTGTACCTGCCCGGCGGGCGGGCCGTGCCCTGGGAGGACATCGACCGGGCGAGCTGGACCCCCGACACCTTCAGGTTCACGGAGGAGGGGGCGGGCGAGCACACGGTCCGCCTGCGCTCCGACCCGGCCGCCGACGGCGTCGACTACCGCCGCCTGGCGGAGACCGTCGCCGAGCGCGTCACCGCGACCATCCTGGTCAACCGCTTCGTGCCGTTCCCCGGCGCCGGATCCACCACCGGTTTCCGGCTGGTGGCGCGCCGTCCGCCCGGCGGCGCCGACGTGGACTGGCGCGTCCACCTGGGCGAGGGCGTCGACCCGGACGACCCGCGCCTGTCCGACGCCGTCTCCCGGGCGCTGTCGGCCCTGCACGACCAGATGGGCGTCTAGGACGTGGTCCGCGGGTCGTTCCGGGCTCGCGTCCGCCGGGCTGCCTCTCGCTGCGCCGACCGCGCTCGGACAGCCAAACCCGGGCTGACCTTCGCTACTCGTCTTGCGAGAGATGGCCCAGCGACCGCTCGCGGCGATCGGCGCAAGCGCCGAGCCCGCCGAAAGCACCCACGGACCACACCTTAGGAAGCGCCCTCCGGGGCGGCCCCGGGGCGGGACGGGCGCCGGTCGAGCCCCCGGGCGAGGACCTCTGCCAGGTGCAGGGCCCTGCGCCCCGTTCCCTGCGCGATCTGGGTGCGGCAGCTGTAGCCGTCGGCGAGCACCAGCGTCTCCGGGGCGGCCTCCCGCACCCGGGGCAGCAGCTCGCGCTCCCCGATGGCCCTGGAGACCTCGTAGCGGCCCTCGGTGAACCCGAAGTCCCCCGCGAGCCCGCAGCAGCCCGAGTCCAGGACCTCCCCGTCGATCCCGGCCCTGGCGATGAGCGCGCGGTCGGCGTCGAACCCGATGACCGCGTGCTGGTGGCAGTGCACCTGGGCCAGCGCGGAGGCCGGCACCCGGGGCGGCTGCCAGTCCGACGCGTACTCCTCCAGGAAGCCCGCCAGGGTGTGCACGGACGCGGCCACCCGCTCGCTCTCCGGGCCCGGCAGCAGCTCCAGCAGGTCGTGGCGGAGCGCCGCGGTGCAGCTGGGCTCCAGCCCCACCACCGGCAGCCCCTCCTCGACCAGCGGGGCCAGGGCGCGCACCGCGCGGCGCATGACGGCGCGCGCCACGTCGAGCTGCCCCGTGGACACCCATGTCAGGCCGCAGCACACCTGTCCCCGGGGCAGGACGACGGTGAACCCGGCGTCCTCCAGGACCCGCACGGCGGCGGCGGGCACGCCCGGGTTCATGTGGTTGCCGAAGGTGTCCGGCCACAGGACCACCCTCGGCCCCCCGCGGCGCGCCTCCCCCCGGGCGGCCCGGCGGCGGAAGGCGCGGGTGAAGGTGGTGCGGGCGAACGACGGCAGGTCGCGCTCGGCCGCCACGCCGGCGACCCTCTTCGCCAGGCGGGAGACCCCCGGCAGCCGGGTGGCACGGTCGGCCTCGGCCGGGGCCAGGGCCGCCATCCTCGCCCAGAGCGGCAGCCAGCCCATCGAGTAGTGGGCGGCCGGGCGCACCCGGTTGCGGTAGTGCTGGTGAAGGAACTCGGCCTTGTAGCTCGCCATGTCCACGTTGACGGGGCAGTCGCTCAGGCACCCCTTGCAGGACAGGCACAGGTCGAGGCTCTCGCGCACCTCCTCCGAGCGCCACCCGTCCGTGACGACCTCGCCCCTGGCCATCTCGAACAGCAGGTGGGCGCGGCCCCGTGTGGAGTGCTTCTCCTCCTGGGTGACCTGGTAGCTGGGGCACATGACGCCCGGTCCGGACTGGCGGCGGCACTTGCCGATCCCGGAGCAGCGGCGCAGCGCGCCGGCGGGGTCGCCGCCGTCGTCGCCGTAGGCCAGGGTCGCCCGCGACAGGAGCGGCAGCGGTGTCGCGTCCCGTCCCGGGGACGCCTGCCGGGACGGGACGGTGTCGGCGGCCACCCGGATGTCGGCGTCGAGCGGGAGGGGGTCGACGATGATGCCGGGGTTCATGAGGCCGGCGGGGTCCCAGACGCGCTTGAACTCCCCGAAGGCGCGGATCAGCCCCTCGGGGTACATGCGGGCCAGGAGTTCGGACCGGGCCTGGCCGTCGCCGTGCTCGCCGGACAGGGACCCGCCGTGCCGGACCACCGTGTCGGCGGCCTCCTCCATGAAAGCCCGGTACTCCTGTCGCCCGCGCTCGTGGGTGAGCTCGAAGTCGATGCGCACGTGGAGGCAGCCGTCGCCGAAGTGCCCGTAGACCACCCCGAACCGGCCGTGGCGCTCCATGAGGGCGTCGAAGTCGCGCAGGTAGGCGCCGAGGTTCTCCGGCGGGACCGCCGCGTCCTCCCAGCCCGACCAGGCGTCCGCCCCGGCGGGGGTGCGCTGGGTGAGCCCGGCGCCCTCCTCGCGGATGCGCCAGAGCGCCCTCTGGTGGGCCGGGTCGGAGACGACGCCGGCGTCCTGGGGGCGGGAGGCCCGGGGTAGGCCGGCGAGCATGCGGTCGGCGGCCTCGGCCGCTCCGCCGGGGTCCGGCCCGGCGATCTCCACCAGGAGCCAGGCGCCGCCCTCGGGGAGGGGAACCCGGGCGCGGGAGCCGTGCAGGTCCAGGGCCGCGACCATGCGGTCGTTGATGCCCTCGACGGTGAGCGGGGCGTGGCCGAGGAGGTCGGGGACCGCGTCGGCGGCCGAGGCGGCGTCCGGGTAGCCGAGGACCGCCAGGGCCCGGGCGGGCGGCGACTCGACGAGGCGGACCGTGGCGCCGAGGACGAACGCGCAGGTGCCCTCGGTGCCGACGAGCGCGGCGGCGACGTTGCGGCCCTTCTCCGGGAGCAGCCGGTCCAGGGCGTAGCCGGAGACGCGGCGCCGGAACTCGGGCATGGCGGTGCGCAGCTCGGCCCGGTGCGCGTCGACGAGGCGGGCCAGCGCGGTGTGGATCTCCCCCTCGCGCCCGGGCCGCCGGGTGAGGGCCTCGAACTCCTCCGCGGTGTCGGAGGAGCCGACGGTGAGGCGGGTGCCGTCGCTGAGCAGCAGGTCGAGGGAGACGATGTTGTCGGCGGTGGTCCCCCAGGCCACGGAGTGGGAGCCGCAGGCGTTGTTGCCGACCATGCCGCCGATGGTGCAGCGGCTGTGGGTGGAGGGGTCGGGCGCGAAGGTCAGCCCGTGTTCGGCGGTGGCGGCGCGCAGGTCGTCGAGGATGACGCCGGGCTGCACGGTGGCGGTGCGGGCCTCGGGGTCGATGTGCTCGATGGCGCGCAGGTGGCGGGAGGTGTCGATGACGACGCCGGTGCCGATGGCGTTGCCCGCGATGGACGTGCCGCCGCCCCTGGGGACGACGGGTACGCCGTGCGCCGCGCAGGCGCGGACGGCCGCCACGCAGTCCTCGACGGTCTCGGGCACGACCACCGCGAGGGGGACGCGCCGGTAGTTGGAGGCGTCGGACGTGTAGAGGGCGCGGGTGCCCGCGTCGAAGGAGACCGTGCCCCGGATGCTGCTCTCCAGGTCGCGGCGGAGTCCGGCGACGTCGGTTCGGGCGCTGGTACTGCTGTGCGGGTCGGCCATGGTGCCCAGGGTGGCGCGGCCGGTGGCGGCCCCGCAACCGTGCCGCGCGGATCCGTGTCGGCGGGGGCGGGCCTGCGGGCGGAATCCGCGGGGGACCGGGAACGGCGGCGGGACGGGGCCTCAGGGGGCCGGGACGGCACACGGGCGGCGGACCACGGACGGCGGGGCACGGCCCGGCTCCGGGACACGGGCGGCAGGACACGGGTCCGGGCGGGCGGGACGGGCTGCCCGTCCGCCGCGGCGGGGCCTTCGACCGGGCCGGCGGTCAGCCCCCGAGCGACGCGTCCATGGCGCGCACCAGGGTGCCGTCGGGGTCCATGTCCAGGTTCCACACCATGAGCCCGCCCAGGCCCCGGTCGAGTACGTACTCGCCCTTGAGGGCGATCACGTCGGGGTTGTCGTAGGTCCACCACTCGTCGCCGTCGTGGACCCAGTAGGCGCCGGCCTCCTCGTCCAGGTGGCGGCGCCCCTCCAGCTCCTCCAGGTCGCCGAAGGCCATGGTGGGGCCGTCGTAGTGGTCGTCGGCGGGCCCCTCGGCGGTCTGGCCGCGCCCTCCGTCCCGGTCGGAGCGCACGCCCTGCCAGCCCCGGCCGAAGGCGGGGACGCCCATCACCAGCTTCTCCGGGGGCGCCCCCGCGTCGAGGTAGCGCCGGATCGCGGCGTCGACGCTGTTGGCGTCCGGCTGGGAGGCGGGCGCGAACAGGTTCGAGTGGTGGGCGGTCCCGTCGCTCCACGGCCCGGCGAAGTCGTAGCCCTGCACGGTGGCGAAGTCCACCTGCCCGAAGATCGCGGGGTCGTAGGACCCGCTGGTCTCCGCCGCTCCGGACAGGGACACCGACAGGACGTACTCCTCCCCCGTCTCCGCGGACAGCTCGTCGAGCCGGCGGCGGAACTCGGCGACCAGCAGGGTGAAGTTGGCGGCGTCGTCGGGGTGCTCGACGTTGTCCGGGTGCCCGGCTCCCCCGGGCCACTCCCAGTCCAGGTCGATGCCGTCGAAGACCCCGGCGGCCGCGCCGTCGCCCCCTTGGGGCTCGCCGCCGCGGACCGGGAGGTCGCCCCGCAGCCACAGGTCCACGCAGGAGGCCGCGAAGGCCTCACGGGACTCCTGGGTGCGCGCCGCGACCGAGAAGTGGGTCGACCAGTTCCAGCCGCCCAGGGAGAGGCTGGCCCCCAGGTCCGGGTGGCGTTCGCGCAGCAGGCGCAGCTGGTTGAGTCCGCCCGCGAGCTCCTGCTCGTACTCGTCGGGCTCGCCGCCGACGCTCTCGTCCCCCTCGTACCTGCGCTGGTACAGCTCCCACGGCTGGTCGTGGGTGTCGGGGATGTGGCAGAGCCCCTCCGGGCTGATCGCCCCGAACGCCCACATGAGCCGGGTCAGGCGGTCGGCGGAGCCGCTGTCCTCGAACTCCTTGAGGGTGTATCCGCGGTTGGCCACGTTCCAGTCGGCGAAGTACCCGATGCGCTCGGGGTTCCTCGCGGTCGCGACGGCGAAGAGCCCCGTGACCAGTGCCCCGGCGGTGACGACGGCCCCCAGCGCGAGGAGCGGGGAGCGCCGCCGGGGGAGGTCCGGGGTGTTCGGCTGGTTCGGGGTGGCGGTCACCCCTCGACGTTAGGGGCCGGGGGCGGCGGGCACCGGGGGTTCGGCCCATGTCGGCCACATGAGGCCGTTCCCGCCGCGGCGGGGAACCCTGGGGGCGGCCCGTGCGTTGGTTTTCGGGTCCGGGGTGGCGCGGCGCGGTCAGTCGCCCGTGATGTAGTCGCGCAGGGTGCCGGCCCGGGAGGGGTGCCGGAGCTTGGCCAGGGTCTTGGCCTCGATCTGGCGGATGCGTTCGCGGGTCACCCCGAACTCGCGGCCGACCTCCTCCAGGGTGTGCGGGTGCCCGTCGGCCATCCCGAAGCGCAGCCGGATGATGCGCCGCTCCCGGTCGGACAGGTCGCCGAGGATGGCGTGCAGCTGCTCCTGGAGCAGGGTGAAGGCCGCCGCCTCGACCGGGACGACCGCGTCGGAGTCCTCTATGAAGTCACCGAAGTCGGACTCCTCGTCGCCGATCGGCGCCTGGAGCGACACGGGCTCCCGGGCGATCCGCTGGATCTCCAGGACCCGGTCCCCGACGCATCCGGCGGCCGAGGAGACCTCCGCGGTACTCGGTTCGCGCCCGAGCTGCTGGTGGAGCTGGTGCTGCACCCGGACGAGTTTGTTGATCGTCTCGACCATGTGGACGGGGATGCGGATCGTGCGCGCCTGGTCCGCTATCGCCCGGGTGATGGCCTGCCTGATCCACCACGTCGCGTAGGTGGAGAACTTGAACCCCTTGGCGTAGTCGAACTTCTCAACGGCGCGGATCAGGCCGAGGTTGCCCTCCTGGACGAGGTCGAGGAAGAGCAGGCCCCTCCCCATGTACCGCTTGGCGATCGACACGACCAGGCGGAGGTTGGATTCGATCAGGCGCCTCTTGGCCCGCCCTCCCTCCTCCACGAGGACGGCGAGCTCCTCCGGCGAGCACGCGCCGTCGGCGCACGACCGGTGCTGCGCGTACAGGCCGACCTCGACGGCCCTGGCGAGCTCGACCTCCTGCTCGGCGGTGAGCAGCGGCACCCGGCCGATCTCGCGCAGGTACAGGCGCACCAGGTCCGATCCGGAGCGGCGGGCGCCGTCGGGGGGCTGGGCGGCCTCGTCGGGGTCGGAGACCTCGATGCCGATCCGGGCGAGGTGGGCGACCGTCCGGTCCAGCGACTCCGGCGGCGCGTCCAGTCGTTCCAGGGCCGAGGCGACCTCGCTCCGGCTGACCGCCCCGCCACCGGTGTCGGGGAGCAGTCCGGCCACCTGGCGAATGGGCGGCATTTCGTTGGTCGCAACCGTGGGAGACACCATCCCATTGTGCCCTTTCGGGCACCGGAAAAGGGAGAACTACTATTGTCACCCCGGTGCTACATACCGTCCGCCAACTCGTCCTGGAAGGCACGTTTTTCCTGCTGGAGCGCCATGAGTTCGGTCAATACCCGCTGTTGTTCCTCAACCTGGGAACCCGATCCCAGGCGGGACAGCTCTGACCTCAGGTTTGACTCGCGCCGGTTGATGGAATGAGTTCTGATTGTGCTCAGCATTTGCCGCGCGTAATGCTCGTCGAGTTCTCCGTAGAACTCCACCTGCTCGACCGCCAGCCGGGTGAGGAAATCCCGCTGGGTCTCGTTGGGAGCGGCCTCCCGCAGGGCGCTCACCCACGCGGCGGGGTCGTGCGCGGCGGCCACTCCCCCCGCGGCGATGATGAGCTGGAGCACCGCCTTGTGCTGGGGGACGGTGAAGTCCTCGTCGGTGAACTTGTCGAAGCCGACGGCCAGAGACGGGTACTGGAGGGCGATCTTGAGCGCCTGGCGCTCGCGGAGCAGGGACTGGTCGTTCAGGTTGTACGGGGCGTCCTGCGCGTCGGGGGTGGGAACGGGGCGCGCCGCGGGCGCGGCCGTCCGCCCCTCCTGCACGCCTCCCCGGCGGATGTGCTGGTTGACTCGGCGCAGCACGAAGGACTCGTCCAGGATGCCGAGCCAGCGGTCCAGGTTGGTGCCGTAGAGCCTGCGCACCCCCGCGTTGCGGATGCTGGCGACCACCGGCGCGGCGGCGTCCAGCGCGGCGATGCGGCCCTCGGGCGCGGAGAGGTCGTAGTCCTCGATGACCTTGCGGATCATGAACTCGTACAGGGGCGCGGGGTTGTCGACGAGGTCCGCCACCGCCTGGTCCCCGTGGCGGAGCCGCAGGTCGCAGGGGTCGAGTCCGTCGGGCTGGACGGCCACGAAGGTCTCGGAGGCGAAGCCGTGCTCCTCGGCGAAGGCGCGCACCGCGGCCTTCTGGCCGGCCGCGTCGCCGTCGAACGTGAACACCACCCGGCCGCCCTGGTTGGAGCGGCCCAGGAGCATGCGGCGCAGGATCTTGAGGTGGTCCTCGCCGAAGGAGGTGCCGCACGTGGCGACCGCGGTGGTCACCCCGGCCAGGTGGCAGGCCATGACGTCGGTGTAGCCCTCGACGATGACCGCCTGGCTCTTCTGGGAGATGTCGCGTTTGGCCAGGTCGAGGCCGTACAGCAGCCGCCCCTTGTGGAAGATGGGGCTCTCCGGCGAGTTGAGGTACTTGGGCCCGTCCTCGGCCGGGTCGAGCTTGCGCGCACCGAAGCCGACGACCTCCCCGGTGACCTCGCGGATGGGCCACAGCAGCCGGTTGCGGAAGCGGTCGTAGGCGCCCCGACGCCCCTGGCTGGCCAGCCCTCCCTCGATCAGCTCCTGGTCGGTGAAGCCCTTGCGTCGCAGGTGCGAGGTGAGGTTCTCCCATCCGGCGGGCGCATAGCCCAGGCCGAAGTGCTCGGCGTGGACGCGGTTGAAGCCGCGCTCGTCGAGGAAGCGGCGGGCGGTGACGGCCCCGGCGGTGAGGAGCTGCTCGGCGAAGTACTCCGCGGCGGCGCGGTGCGCGTCGAGGAGGCGCTGCCGTTTGCCCGAGTCGTGCCGCGCCGTGCTGCGGCCGCCCTCCTCGTAGCGCAGGGTGACGCCGACCTGCCGGGCGAGCGACTCGACGGCCTCGGCAAAGCTGAGGCTGTCGATCTTCTGCAGGAAGGAGATGGTGTCCCCGCCCTCCCCGCAGCCGAAGCAGTACCAGAGGTTCTTGGAGGGGGTGACGTTGAAGGAGGGGGACTTCTCGTCGTGGAAGGGGCACAGCCCCTTCAGCGAGCCGCCTCCCGCGTTGCGGAGCTGGAGGTACTCGCCGATCACGTCCGCGATGGGCGCGCGTTCGCGTACGAGCGCGATGTCTTCGTCTCTGATCCGGCCTGCCACGGTCCCCAGGGTAGTTCTCCCCCGGGACGCTCCGACCGCCGTCCGGGGCACCGCGGGTTCTCCCGCCGTCCACGCCCCTGACACCGGGGGGTCGGCTCCTCGCCGGTCGGCCCTGGGAGGGTGCGACCACCACCGGTCCAACCGAGGAGGGACGACGCGGTGCCTGGCATCCCCCATCGGCCCGGCCGCACCAGGACGTTGTTCGTCGTGGCCGCCGGAACAGTCATCGCGGCGCTGCTCGCGGCCATCGGCGTGGTCCTGGTCGACCGCGTCCTCGGGGACCGCCGGCCGGTCGAGGGGATCGTCGGGTCGGAGAAGGTCGCGTTCTTCGAGGACGAGCGCGTCGTGGAGAGGTTCGGCGAGCTGGGGTACGAGGTGCGGGTGCGCCCGCGCGGATCGCGCCTGCTGGCGGAGGAGCCCGGCGACGCGGACTTCGTCTCCCCCGGCTCCCGGCACCTGGCCGAGCGCGCCAGGGAGCTCAACGGGGTCACCGCCGAGTACCAGCCGTTCAGCACCCCGATGGTCCTCCTCGCCTACGAGCCGATGGTCCGGGCCCTGGAGGAGGCCGGTGTCGCCCGGCGGGCCGAGGACGGCGCGTGGGAGTTCGACATGGCGGCCTACCTGGAGCTGACGGAGGAGCGGACCCGCTGGCGCGACCTGCCCGGCGACTCGGTGAGCTCCAGCAACCGCAACGAGGTCCTGATCCGGACCACCGACCCGCGCACCTCCAACTCGGCCGCCATGTACGTGGCCGTCCTCTCCTACCTGCTCAACGGCGAGGAGGCCGTGTCCCCGGGCCCGGTGGACCGGGAGATCGTCGACACGCTCTCCCGGCTCTTCCTCGCCCAGGGCCAGCCCCCCGAGTCCTCGCAGCAGCCCTTCGAGCAGTTCCGGGACCTGGGCGCGGGCCACACGCCGCTGGTGTGGGTCTACGAGTCCCAGTACGTCCACGCCATGGTGGAGGGCCCCGCCCCGGCGGACGGCGTGGTGGTGCTCTACCCGGGGCCGACCGTGTACGCCGAGCACACCGTCGTCCCCCTCACCGGGGCGGGCGACGAGGTCGGGCGCCTGCTCACCGGGGACGCGGAGCTCCAGGCGCTGGCGGCCGGCCACGGGTTCCGCACCGAGGACACCCGGTACTTCCAGGACCTGGTGGACGAGCACGGCCTCTCCGTCCGCACGCAGGTCGCCGACGTGGTCCACCCGCCCGCCTACGAGGCCCTGGAGTCCCTGCTGACCGGTATCGAGGACGCCTACACGAGCAGCGGGATGCGTCCGCCCGCGGACGACGGGGAGGACACGGGCCGCGCCGGCGGAGGCGCGGCGGCGGGAGGGGCGGGATGAGGTTCCCGACGGCTTCCGCGGCGGGCGCCGCGGCCCTGGCCCTGGTCATGGCGGCCGGGGCGTGCACGGTCCCGGGCGGGTCCGCGGACACCCTGAGGGTGCTGGCGGGCAGCGAGATCGCCGACCTGGAACCCCTGCTGGAGGAGGTCTCCGAGCGGACCGGCGTGACGGTGGAGCTGGACTACACCGGCACCCTGGACGGACTCGCCCGGGTGGCCGGGGGCGACACCGACGGGTACGACGCCGTCTGGTTCGGCTCGAACCGCTACCTGCACCTGGACGGGGGCGGCAGGACGGCCGTGCACACCGAGACCCCCGTCATGGTCTCCCCCGTGGTCCTGGGCGTGACCGGGTCGCGCGCGGACGAGCTGGGGTGGACCGGCGGCGCGGAGGTGACCTGGGCGGACGTGAGCAGGGCGGTCGCGGAGGAGGGTCTGACCTACGGGATGACCCACCCCGGCGCCTCCAACTCCGGCTTCTCGGCGCTGATCGGCGTGGCCTCGGCCCTGGCCGACACGGGCACCGCCCTGGAGAGCCGGGACGTGGAGAGGGTCCGCCCGGAGCTGGAGGAGTTCTTCGGGGGCCAGGAGGTCACCGCGGGCTCGTCCGGATGGCTGTCGGAGGCGTTCGAGCGGCGCGCCCGCGAGGGGCGGCCGGTGGACGGCCTGATCAACTACGAGTCGGTACTGCTGTCGCTGAACGCCTCCGGCGCGCTGGAGGAGCCGCTCGCTCTGGTGCACCCCGCGGACGGCGCGGTGACGGCCGACTACCCGCTGACACTGCTGGCGGACCCCTCGGAGGACGCCGTGTCCGCGTACGGGCGCCTGGTCGAGGACCTGCTGTCGGGCCCGACCCAGCAGCGGATCGCCGACGACACGTGGCGCCGCCCGGTCTCCCCGGACGCGGCGCTGCGGGCGCAGGTCCCGCCCCTGGTGGAGCTGCCGTTCCCCGCCCACAGGCAGGTGGTGGACGACCTGGTCGCCGACTACGTCGGCGTCCTGCGCCGTCCGGCGCGCACCGTGTACGTGCTGGACGTGTCGGGGTCGATGGAGGGCGAGCGCATCCGTGAGCTGCGGTCGGCGCTGGTGGCCCTGACGGGGGCGGACGGCGGGTCCCTGGCCCGGCGGACGCAGGCGTTCCAGGAGCGGGAGGAGATCACGCTGCTGCCGTTCGCCACCGAGCCCGGTGAGCCGCGCACGTTCGTGATGGAGCCGGGGTCCGCGGACGCGGTCGCGGAGGACGTGGCGGAGGAGGTCCGGTCCCTGGAGGCCGACGGCGAGACGGCCACCTACGACGCGCTGCGGGAGGCGTACGCGCTGCTGGAGGGCGGTTCCGGCGACCACCTGACGTCGGTGGTGCTGATGACCGACGGCGAGGTGAACCTGGGTTCGGACCTGGAGGACTTCCGGCTCTCCCTGGAGGAGCTGTCGCCGGAGGCGGCGGCCGCGCCCGTCTTCACGGTGCTGTTCGGCGACTCGGACGAATCGGAGATGTCGAGCGTCGCCGAGGTGACGGGCGGCCGGGTCTTCGACGCCCGCGAACAGGACCTCGAACAGATCTTCCGGGAGATCCGCGGCTACCAGTAGGGCTGGCGGGGCGGCGCCCTCGGCCGCTGTCGGCGGCGGCCCGGCGGGGCGCCGTGCGGGGAAGCGGTCCGCTCCCCCGCACGGCGGGTCCTCAGGGCCCCGCGCGGACACCTCCCTCCCCGGACGGGGACGGGTCGTCCGCCTTCGGGCCGGTTCCCCGGGCCGGGCCGCCCGGGGGCCTCACGTCGAGGGTGCGCCCCATGGTGACGCGGCGCTTGTTGTAGATGTCGAACGCCACCGCGAGCAGCAGCACCAGGCCCTTGATGAGCTGCTGCCAGTCCACGCCGAGACCGATCAGCGACATGCCGTTGTTGAGCACGCCCATGACCAGGGCCCCGACCACGGCCCCGACGACGGTGCCCACGCCCCCGGCGGCGGACGCCCCGCCGATGAAGGCCGCGGCGATCGCGTCCAGCTCGAACATGGTCCCCGCGCCCGGAGTGGCCGCGTTGAGCCGTCCCGTGAACACGAGGCCGGCGAGGGCGGAGAGCACGCCCATGTTGACGAACACCCAGAACGTGGTGCGGCGCGTCCTGATCCCCGACAGCGCCGCGGCCTGTTCGCTGCCCCCGACGGCGTACACGCGGCGTCCGGCTGTCGTGGACCGCATGACGAACGAGTAGCCGGCGATGAGGGCGACCAGCAGCAGCCCCACGAGGGGGAGCCCGTTGTACTGGGCCAGCACGTAGGCGAACACCATGATGACCACGGCGGTCACCGCCGAGACCAGCACCGTGACCGCGGTCGGCGCCGTGGGCAGCTCGTGCCTGAGGTCGCGCGCCCGCGAACGCCACTGGATCCACACCACGGCCGCGGCGCCGGCCGCGCCCAGCAGGAGGGTCGGCAGGTGCAGGCCCAGGACCTCGACGTCGGGCAGGAAGCCGCTCGCCATGTTCCGCAGCGAGGTGGGCAGCGGGGCGATGGACTCCCCGCCCAGCACGGCCAGGGTCGCCCCGCGGAAGACGAGCATCCCGGCGAGGGTCACGATGAACGCGGGCACGCGCACGTACGCGACCCAGAACCCCTGCCAGGCGCCGATGAGGGCGCCCAGGAGCAGTGCCGCGGGGACGACCACGACCGTGGGCAGCCCCCACGACGTGAGCATGATGGCCGAGACCGCGCCCGTGAACGCCACCACCGAGCCGACCGACAGGTCGATGTGCCCGGTGACGATGACCAGCATCATCCCGATCGCCAGGATCAGGATGTAGGAGTTCTGCATGATCAGGTTGGTGACGTTGAGCGGGGTCAGCAGCAGCCCCCCGGTGAGGATCTGGAACAGCACGATGATCGCCACCAGGGCGACGGCCATGCCGTACTGCCGCGCGTTCGCCCGTATCAGGGTCGTGGCGAGTGTCAACGGACGGGTGGTCATCGCGGGCTCCTCGGGTCGGTCCGGTCCTGGTCGCCGGTCCGTGTCATGAGTCTCATGAGGGTCTCCTGGTCGGCCTCCTCGCCCGGGACCTCGCCGGTGATCCGGCCCTCGCACAGGGTGAGGATCCGGTCGCACATGCCGAGGAGCTCGGGGAGCTCCGAGGAGATGAACAGCACGCACGCGCCCTCGGCGGCGAGCCTGCGCACGATCAGGTAGATCTCGTACTTGGCCCCGACGTCGATGCCCCGGGTGGGCTCGTCGAGGATGAGCAGCTCGGGGCGCGTGAACAGCCACTTGCCGAGCACGACCTTCTGCTGGTTGCCGCCGCTGAGGGTGCGCACCGCCTGGGTGGTGCCGTGGCTGCGGACACGCATCCGCTCGCTCATGCGCGCCGCCTCCACCGCCTCCAGCCCGGGGTCGAGGACCCCGCGGGAGGAGACCCGGTCCAGGGCCGCCATGGTGGTGTTGTGGCGGATGTCGTCGTCCAGGATGAGCCCGAGCGTCTTGCGGTCCTCGGGGACGTAGGCGACGCCGCCGCGGATCGCGGCGGCCACGGTGCCGGTGTCCAGCTCCTCCCCGTCCTTGGTCAGGCTGCCCCTGACACGGCGCCCGTAGGAGCGGCCGAACAGGTTCATGGCGAATTCGGTGCGCCCCGCGCCCATGAGCCCGGCGAGCCCGACGACCTCCCCGCGCCGCACGGTGAGGCCGACCCCGTCGACCATGAGCCGCCCCGGCTGGGTCGGGTGCGCCACCGTCCAGTCGCGGACCTCGAAGCGTGGCCCTCCGATCTCGCCGACCCGCTCGGGGTAGCGCTGGTCCAGGTCGCGGCCGACCATCCCCCGGATGATGCGGTCCTCGTCGACGGAGGGCGTCCCGTCCTCGCCCCGCTCCACGGCCAGGGTCTCCACGGCGCGGCCGTCCCTCAGGATGGTGATCTCGTCGCTGACCCGGACGACCTCGCCGAGCTTGTGCGAGATGAGGATGCAGGTCACCCCCTCGTCACGGAGCCCGAGGAGCAGGTCCAGGAGCCGGTCGCTCTCCACCTCGGTCAGGGCGGAGGTCGGCTCGTCGAGGATGAGCAGCCGCACCCGCTTGGCGAGCGCCTTGGCGATCTCCACGAGCTGCTGCGCGCCCACGCTGAGGGCCGACACCGGCGTGGTGGGCGCCTCGTCCAGGCCGACCCGCCGCAGGAGTGCGCGCGCCTCGGCGTGGGTGGCCCCCCAGTCGACGACGCCGCGCCGGGCCCTCTCGTGGCCGAGGAAGATGTTCTCTCCGACCGACAGCTGGGGGACGAGCGCCAGCTCCTGGTGGATGATGGCGATCCCGGCGCGCTCGCTGTCGGCGACCCCCGCGAAGGCGCAGGGGTCGCCGTCGACGAGGATCTCGCCGTCGTAGGAGCCCGCCGGGTGGACCCCGCTGAGCACCTTCATCAGCGTGGACTTCCCGGCGCCGTTCTCGCCCATGAGGGCGTGGACGCTCCCGTGTCCGACGCTCAGCGACACACCGTCCAGGGCGCGCACGCCGGGGAACTCCTTGCGGATGTCGCGCATCAGCAGCAGTGGCCTGCCGGTGGGGGCCGGTCGTGTCTGCGTCTCGCTCATTCGAGGTCGGACTCCTCGTAGTAGCCGCTGCCGACCAGTTCCTCCTCGTAGTTGTCGATGTCCACCGACACCGGCTCGAGCAGGAAGGCGGGGACCACCTTGACCCCGTTGTCGTAGCTCTCGGTGTCGTTGACCTCGACGTCCTCCTCGGCGAGGAGGGACTCGACCATGTCGACCGTCTGGGCGGCCAGGGCCCGGGTGTCCTTGAAGACGGTCTGGGTCTGCTCGCCCGCGATGATCGACTTGACCGAGGACACCTCGGCGTCCTGGCCGGTGATGACGGGCAGGGGCCTGTCCCCGCTCCCGTAGCCGACCGCCCTCAGGGACTCGATCACGCCGAGGCTGATGCCGTCGAAGGGCGACAGGACGGCGTCCACCTCCTCGTCGGAGTAGTGGGCGCTGAGGAGGTTGTCCATCCGGGCCTGGGCGACGGCGCCGTCCCAGCGCTCGGTGGAGATCTGGTTCATGGAGGTCTGCCCGCTGCGGACGACCAGCGTCTCGTCGTCGATGTAGGGCTGGAGCACGGCCATCGCGCCGTCGTTGAAGAAGAAGGAGTTGTTGTCGTTGAGCGGACCGCCGAACAGCTCGATGTCGAAGGGCCCCTCCTCGTTCTCCAGGTCGAGGGCGTCGACGATGTAGTCGCCCTGGAGCTCGCCGACCCGGAGGTTGTCGAAGGTGGCGTAGTAGTCGACGTGCTCGCTGTCGAGGATGAGGCGGTCGTAGGCGATCACGGGGATGTCGTTGTCCGCCGCCATGTCGAGGACGTCGCCCAGGGCGGCGCCGTCGATCGCGGCGATCACCAGGACGTCGACGCCCCGGGTGATCATGTTCTCGATCTGGGAGATCTGGTCCTGCACCACGTCCTCGGCGAACTGGAGGTCGGTGCCGAAGCCGCGCTCCTCGAACTCCTCGACCATGTTGGCGCCGTCGGCGATCCAGCGCTCCGACGACTGGGTGGGCATGGAGATGCCGATGGTTCCGGCCTCCCCCTCGGGACGGGCGGCGTCCCCTACGCCGCCGCAGGCGGTGAGCAGGAGCGACGCCCCTATGACTGCCAGGGCCGGGAGGGCCCTCCGGTGGTCTCGCATGTACTGGTTCCTCTTCCTTCCGGTGGGGGGTGGTCGCCGTTCAGCGGCGGCCGGTGGACAGGGTGACGACGGACCAGGAGACGGGGGGCAGCGTGAGGCCGAGCCGTCCGCCCTCCAGGCGCGCGTCCTTGTTGGGCGAGGGGGTGACCCGGTCGGGGTCGGCCATGCTGTTGGCCGCGTAGGCGTCGGCGTCGGCGAGGGTGAGCGCCGAGGTGACGCCGGCCGGGGCGAGTCCGCGCAGGTCGGCGTCGAGGGCGACCGGCTGGTCGACGGAGCGGTTGACGACGAACAGCGCGGCGGCGCCGGTCGCCTCGTCGTGGGTGACGGCGGCGTCGACCACGGGCACCCCGCCGTACCTGGCGGTGTCCTGGAGGGGTGCGGCGACCTCTGCGCGCAGTACCCGGCCGGAGGCGGACGCGGCGGTGAGCGCGAACGGGTGGAAGATGGTCTGCCGCCAGGCCGGTCCGCCCGGCTCCGTCATGATCGGGGCGATGACGTTGGCGAGCTGCGCCTGGCTGGCGGCGGTGACGCGGTCGCTGTGCCGGAGGAGGCTGATGAGCATGTTGCCGACCACGACGGCGTCGGCGACGTTGTACCGGTCCTCGATGACGCGGGGGGCGGTCCTCCAGTCGTCGGCGGGCTGGACCTCGGCCAGCGCCCGGTGGCGGCTCAGGTACCAGACGTTCCACTCGTCGAAGGAGAGCTGGATGCGCTTCGTGTCGCGCAGCCTGGCCCCGACGGCGTCGGCGGTGGAGGCGACCGAGTCGATGAAGTGGTCCATGTCGGCGACCGAGCCCAGGAAGCTGGCCAGGTCGCCGTCGTGCTCCTCGTAGTAGGCGTGCAGGGAGATGTGGTCGACGGCGTCGTAGGCCTCCTCCAGAACGGTGGCCTCCCACGCCCCGAAGGTCGCCATGCCCGAACCTGAGCTGCCGCACACGACGAGTTCGAGATCGCGGTCCGCCATCCTCATGGCGCGGGCGACCTGCGCGGCCTTGCGCCCGTAGGAGCGGGCGTCCAGGTGGCCGATCTGCCAGGGCCCGTCCATCTCGTTGCCCAGGCACCACATGCGGATGTCGTGGGGGTCGGGGTGTCCGTGCTCGGCCCTCAGGTCGGACAGGTGTGTGCCGCCGGGGTGGTTGGCGTACTCCAGCAGGTCCAGGGCCTCCTGGAGCCCCCGGGAGCCGAGGTTGACCGCCATCATGGGTTCGATGCCGAGCCGTCCGCACCACGTCGCGAACTCGTTCAGCCCGAACTGGTTGGTCTCCAGGCTGTGCCAGGCGAGGTCGCGGCGGACGGGTCTGCGGTCCTTGGGGCCGACGCCGTCCTCCCACCGGTAGCCGGAGACGAAGTTGCCGCCGGGGTAGCGCACGGTGGTGACGCCCAGCTCGCGGACGAGGTCGGCGACGTCGCCGCGGAAGCCGTCCGCGTCGGCCGTGGGGTGGCCGGGTTCGTAGAGGCCGGTGTAGACGCAGCGGCCCATGTGCTCGACGAACGAGCCGAAGGTCCGTCGGTGGACCGGGGCGACGGTCTGGGCGGGGTCGGCGGTCAGGGAGGCGTGGAGCATGGGCTTCCTTCGGAGTGGGGGGTCATCCCTTGATCCCGGCGCCGGCGACGCCGGTGACGATGTTCTTCTGGAAGAGCAGGAACACGAGGAGGAGTGGAACCGCTCCCAGGACGGCCGAGGCCATGACCTGGGCGTACTGCACCCCGTACTGCCCGGCGACGGTGCCGAGCCCCACGGGGAGCGTCATCATCTCCGGGTCGGTCGTCACGATGAACGGCCACAGGAAGTTGTTCCAGGCGCCGATGAAGGTGAAGATGCCGACCGCGGTGAGGACCGGTCGGGACAGGGGCAGGACGACGCTCCACAGGATGCGCGCCGGACCGGCCCCGTCCATCCGCGCCGCGTCCTCGTACTCGCGGGGGACGGCGTCGAAGAACCGCTTGAGGATGAACACGAACACCGGCGCGACCACCTGCGGCAGGGCGACGCCCCAGTAGGTGTCCACCAGGCCGAGCTGGGTCATCAGGACGAACTGCGGCACGATCAGGGTCTGCGGCGGGATGAGGATGCCCCCGATGACCAGTGCGAACAGCCACCCCCGGCCCCGGAAGTCGAACCGGCTGAACCCGTAGGCGGCCAGCACGCACAGGACCAGGGTGAGCACCGTGACGATCACGGTGGTCACGGTGGAGTTGACGGCCCAGCGGACGAGGTCGCCCCGGGCCAGCACCAGCCGGTAGGCCTCCAGCGTGGGCTCGGCGATCGACCAGGTGACCGGCAGGAGCGTCGTCTCCCCCTCGGGCTTGAGCGAGGTGTCGATCGCCCACAGCAGCGGGAGGAGCCAGGCGAGCGCCGCCAGTGCGGCGACCGTGTACAGGGCGGCGGAGCCCACGGTGACGCGGGGGAGCCGCCTGCGGGGGGCGGGGCCGCGGCTGCTCGGCCGTCCGGCGGGGGGCCGGGTCGCCAGGGGCCGGGCTGCGGAGGGCGGGACTGCGGGGGGTCGGGCTGCGGCCATGGCGTCAGGCCTCCTTCCGGGAGAAGAGGCGGAACTGGGCGACGGAGGCCGCGATGACGATGACCATGAAGACGTAGGCCATCGACGAGGCCAGGCCGATGCGGAGCCCGACGAACCCGGAGTCGTAGATGTACTGGATGGCGGTGCGGGTGGCGAAGTTCGGGCCGCCCGACGTCATCAGGTAGATCTGCTCGAACACGCGGAGCGACCCGATCAGCTGGAGGACCGCGATCAGTGCGGTGGTGCGCGCCAGCAGCGGGAGCGTGATGCGGCCGATCCGCTGCCAGGCCCCGGCCCCGTCGATGGCCGCCGCCTCGTAGACGTCCCCGGGGATCGACTGCATGGCGGCCAGGTAGAGCAGGTAGTTGAACCCGACCTGCCACCAGGCGGTGGCGACGACCACGGAGACCATCGCGGTGCCCTCGCCGAAGAGCCACTCGGGGCCCTCCACGCCGATCCGGCCCAGCATGCCGTTGAACAGGCCGAGGCTGGGGTTGTACATCCAGCCCCAGATGAGCGTCATGACCGCGACCGGGAGCACGAACGGGGCGAAGAAGCCGAACCTCAGGAACCAGCCCAGTTTGCGGGCGTGGTCGGTCAGCAGGGCCAGGGCGAGGGCGAGAGCCACCATCAGCGGCACGCTGAGCACGGTGAAGACCAGCGTGTTCCACAGCGACTCCCACATCGCGGGGTCGGTGAGGCTCTCGGCCCAGTTCTCCAGGCCGACGAAGGAGGTCGGCCCGCCGGCCAGGCTGCGGTCGGTGAAGGTGTAGCCGAACCCGACGATCGCGGGCCAGAGCAGGAACACCAGGTAGAAGGCGAGGAAGGGCAGTACGAACCAGAGCCCGGTCCGGGCGGCGGGTCGGCGCCGCACGTCGGGGAGGTCCGTCCGGCCGTCCGGCGGGGCCGCCGGGGCACGAGTGGTCACGGGGTTCCTCCCTACACCGGTGAGGGGACGGCGATCAGGGTGCGGATGGCCCCCTTGAGCTGGTCCAGGGCCTGTTCGGGGGTCTGGGTGCCCTGGTGGAGGGTGGTCAGCGGGCCGGTGGCCTCCTCCTGGAGGCGCCCGGCCGAACCGCTGAACCAGGCCTGCGGCTCGAACTGGACGTTCTCGGCGGCCTCGGCGTACTCCGACTGCGGGTGCAGGGCGTCGTAATCGTCGCTCTCCACCACCGGCAGGTAGGCGGGGATGTGTCCTCCGGCCGCCCAGGTGATGCTGTGGCGCAGCATCCAGGCGGCGTACCCGACGGCGGCGCGGGTGCGCTCGGGGTCCCTGTCGCGCTGGTGGGGGAACACGTAGCAGTGCGAGTCGCCGCGGGTGCGGTTGTTGCCGAACACCGCCGGGAACTGGGTCGCGGTGAACTCCGTGCCCGCGGCCTCCAGGGTGGGGATCTCCCAGTTGCCGTGGATCATCAGCCCGGCCTGGCCGTTGGCGAGGTTGGCCGCCGTGTCGGCGAGCATGGAGTGCCTCGGCGACAGCCCCTCCTCGGAGAGCCGGTACATGACCTCCATGGCGGCCAGCGCCTTGTCGTCGTCCAGCTCGAAGTCGTCCTCGCCGATGACGAGGTCGCCGTCCTGCTGGCGGTAGAGCGCCCAGAAGTTGGGCCAGGGGGCCCAGGTGTCGACGGACAGGCCGTACTCCCCGGTCGCGCCCTGGATCTCGCGGAGCAGGTCGAGGTAGCCGTCCAGCCCGGAGACCTCGACGAGCCGGTCGTCGGCGTCGAGCACGCCCGCCCTGCGGCACACGTCGAGGTTGACGAACTGGATGAGCACGTGGGTGTCGATGGGGATCGCGTACAGCTCCCCGTCGAAGAAGCACTTCTCCCAGATCCGCGGGAGCACCACCGTGTCGTCGATCCCCGCCTCCGCGAGCATCACGGGGTCGATCGGGTCGAGGAGCCGCCCGGGCGCCAGGCTCTCCAGCCGGGACACGTGCACGGTGGCGATGTCCGCGCCGCGCCCGCCCGCGGCGCCCATCGCGACCTTGGTGTAGAAGGGGGAGCCCCACGTGAAGGTGGTGGCCCGGAAGTCGACGTCGGGATGCTCGCGTACGTAGGCGTCGTGCATCTCGATCATCCGCATGCCGTCCCCGCCCGCGAACAGGTTCCACTGGCGCAGGCGGGTCCTGCCGGAGAGCAGGGCCGGGGAGGGGCCGCACCCGGCGGCGGCCAGGCCCGCGGCGGCGAGGGCTCCGGCGGCGAAGGCCCGGCGGCCGGGGCCGCGCGGGGCCGGGTGTTCGGGGGGAACGGGGGGTTCGGGGGATGCGGGGGGTCGGACGCGCATGGTGTTCTCCTTGCGCCGGGGGGTGGGGAGGGCCCGGCGGGCCCTCCCCGGGAAGCGGGCGCCTCGGCGCCGCGGGTTCCGGGTCAGACCCGGACGTACTCGATGCCGGCGAGCGAGCAGAGGACCTTCCAGTCCTCGGCCCTCGCGCCGGTGTTCATGACCATGTGGTGGGTGCCGCCGGACCTGAGCCAGGCGTCCATGCACGACCGCACGCCCGTCTCCGGGCGGAACTGTCCGTAGGGCATCTCCAGCGACGGCAGCCCGGGCGCGTCGATCACCTCGCCCTCCGCGACCACCAGGCGGAAGTCCTCGCCGCCGAGGAAGACCAGGGAGGCGAGGGTCGCGGGGCCCGGCCGGTAGCGGAAGACGATGGTGGGCGGGTCGTCGAGGCCGCCGATCCCCAGGGGGCGCTTGATCAGCCGGACGGGCTCGTCCTCGCGCGCGATCCGCCAGTTCCCCTCGCCCATGTGGCTCATGAGGACGGAGTCGCTGGGGAAGTCCATGGCGTACATCTCGGTGAAGTGGCCGTCCCCCGCGAGCTGGTGCCCGGCGTAGACGATCGAGGCGGCCAGCACGTCGCCCTCGCCGGCGAACCCGTACCCCTTGGCCATCAGGGTGGAGGCCGCGGCCATCGGCAGCCGCGCGAAGCGGCCGTCCTCGCCGATGGCGTCGAAGTGGGTGGAGTAGGCGCCGGCGCCCCGCTCCTCCAGCAGCCTCTCGATGCCCAGCTGCATGCGGGCGTGGTCCTCGCGCTCCTCCTTCGAGAGGCGCCCGTCCACCTCGAAGGCCCCGTCCTCCCAGGCCATGAGGTCCGCGACCTCCTCCCCCGGAATCTCGGCCATCGTCCGGTGGAGGGAGCCCGGCGCGATGACCTCGACCTCCGGCCCGAGCTTGCGCAGCAGCGAGCTCTCGTCCACCCGGGCGTCGCCCATGCCGTTCATGGGATAGCCGAACACGCCGACCCGGAGGCCCCGCAGCGCCGTGACCGCGCGGGCCGCCCTGGCCCAGCGGTCGATCCTCCCGGCGAACTCGGGGCTCTGCCACTCGCCGGTGACGACCTCGAAGGGGAGCCCCGCGCGCACCATCGCGTTGGCGGTGTCCTGGGCGCCGTGGATGCCCTGGTTGTAGGTCATGTCGTCCATGTCCCAGGACGGGGAGACCGCGGGATCGGGCTGGATGTTGGCCAGGGCGATCGGCAGCCGGGCCCCGCCGAACATGCGGGTGACGCGGAGGGAGGGCCCGTAGGTGAGCATGACCACGAGGACCCCGTCGAGGTCCGCGTCCTCGAACGCGCGCATCGCGCGCTCCGCGTCCGCGCGTCCGCGCACCGGAGGGGCCACGGTCCACTCGGCGACGCCGGAGAGCTTCTCGGCGACCCGGCCCGCGTAGGCGGCCTGGTGCTCGGTGATGCCGGGGATCATGTCGTCGTAGAGGGGCTGCATGATGCCGAGGAGGCCGATACGGGGCGCACGGGTCCCGACGGGCGCGTGGGCAGCGGCCGGGGGCGTGGGAAGGGGCACGATCGTTCCTTACTGGCCGTAGACGTTCTGGTACCGGTCGTGGAGCGCGTCGATGTGCTCCTGGGGCAGGCGTTCGAGGGGGCCGCCCTGTCGGGCGATGTGGACGGTGCGCGCGACGTCCTCGCACATCACCGCGGCCTTGACCGCGGCGCGGGCGGAGGCGCCGACCGTGAACACGCCGTGGCCGCGCATGAGGACGGCCGGGGAGCGGTGGCCCCGGAGGGTGGCGACCACCGCCCTGCCGATCTCGTCGCCGCCGATGAGGGCGAACGGTCCCACGGGGATGTCGCCGCCGAACTCGTCGGCCATCGCCGTGATGACGCACGGGATGGGCTCCCCCCGTGCGGCCCAGGCCGTCGCGTACGCGCTGTGGGTGTGCGCGACCCCGCCGACGTCGGGGCGCGCGCGGTAGACGTGGGCGTGGGAGGCGGTGTCGCTGGAGGGGGACCGGCCCCCCTCGACCACCCGGCCGTCCAGGTCGCAGACGACCATGTCGGCGGGGGCCAGGTCGTCGTAGGAGACCCCGCTGGGCTTGATCACCATGAGGTCGGCGCCGGGGACGCGGGCGGAGACGTTGCCGCTGGTCCAGGTGACCAGTTTCCAGCGGGGCAGTTCGGCGTGCAGCGCGCACAGGTGCTCGCGCAGGCGCTCCACCTCCGCCCGGTGCTCGTCGGGGACGGTGCGGGCCGTGTCGGCGGTCATCGTGTTCCCTCCTCGGTGCCGTTCCCCGCGGTGGCCAGGGTGGCGTTGCGGATGGCCCGGAGGCGGCGCAGGCTCTGGCTGCCGCCCCGGCCGAAGTGGTCGTGGAGCTCGGTGTAGACCTCGAAGAGGTCGTCGTAGGCCGCCGCCCTCGCGGGATCGGGGTCGACGGTCTCCTCCCGGACCCGGCCCATGGCGGCCGACGCCGCGTGGATGTCGGGGTGGGCGCCGGCCGCGACGGCCGCGTGGATGGCGGACCCCACGGCGCAGCTGTACTCGGAGGCGACCAGCCTGATCGGGCGGTCGAGCACGTCGGCGTAGACCTGGAGCACGAACGGGTTGCGGACCATGCCGCCGCCCACCGTGAAGTCCTCGACCGGGACCCCGGCGGCCTCGAAGGCCCCGATGATCGTGCGCGTGCCGAAGGCCGTGGCCTCGACCAGGGCCCGGTAGACCTCCTCCGGCCTGGTGGCCAGGGTCATCCCGACGAGCACGCCGGACAGGTCGTGGTCGACCAGGACCGAGCGGTTGCCGCTGTGCCAGTCCAGGGCGACGAGGCCGTGGCCCCCGACAGGCGCCCCCGAGGCCCGCTCGGAGAGCAGGTCGTGGACGGAGAGGCCGCGTTCGCGGGCCTCCTCGTGGTAGGCGGGCGGCACGTGGGAGTCGGCGAACCAGGCGAAGATGTCGCCGACACCGCTCTGGCCCGCCTCGTAGCCCCAGGCGCCGGGGGTGATGCCGCCGAGCGCCAGCCCGCACATGCCGGGGACCTCGGCGAGGACGTCGGAGTTCATGACGTGGCAGGTGCTGGTGCCCATGATGGCGAGCATCCGGCCGTTGCCGGTCGTCCGGGCCGTGGCAGCGGTGACGTGCGCGTCGATGTTGCCGACCGCGACGGGCAGCCCCTCGGGCAGGCCCGTCCAGGCCGCGGCCCGGGCGGTGAGGCCGCCCGCGCGCTCGCCCAGCTGGGAGAGGGGGTGGGCGAGCTTGTCCCGGACGAAGCCGGCGAAGCGCGGGTCGAGGGCGGCCAGGAACTCCGCGGAGGGCCAGGCGCCGTCCTGGTGGATGCCCTTGTACCCGGCGGTGGCGACGTTGCGGGTCTCGCGTCCGCACAGTTCCCAGACGATCCAGTCGGCGGCCTCGATCCAGCGGTCGGCGCGCGCGTACGCCTCGGGGTCCTCCCGCAGGACCTGGAGCGCCTTGGCGAACTGCCACTCCGAGGAGATCCGGCCGCCGTAGCGGGCGAGCCACGTCTCCCCCCGCTTCTCGGCGAGGGCGTTGATCTCGTCCGCCTCCGGCTGGGCGGCGTGGTGGCGCCACAGCTTGGGCCACGCGTGCGGGCGCCCGGCGAGGTCGGGGAGCTCGCACAGCGGGGTCCCGTCCGCGGTCACGGGCAGGACCGTGCAGGAGGTGAAGTCGGTGCCGATGCCGACCACCTGCCCGGGGTCGGCGCCGGAGGCCCGCAGCGCCTCCGGCACGGCCGTGCGCAGGACCTCGCGGTAGTCCTCGGGGCACTGGAGCGCGGTCTCGGGGGCCAGCGGCCCGGAGGAGGCGGGCAGGTGCTCCGTGATGACGCCGTGCCGGTAGGTGTGGGCGGCGGAGCCGAGTTCGGCCCCGTCGGCCACCCGGACGACGACGGCCCGGCCGGAGAGGGTCCCGAAGTCGACGCCGATGACGACCGCGTCGGGGGACGGCTTGTTGTTAGCGTTAACATTCTCGCGCACAGGGGGTTCCTTCCGTGGAGGAGGCGCGTGGGACGGGCGGTCAGGGGGGAGGCGGCCCGCTGCTGCCCCGCTGCCTCAGTTCCGCCGGGACCACGCGTCTCCCGGCCCCGGCGGGGTCGGCCGAGCCGGTGCGGCCCGCCCCGATCTCGCCGAGGAGCAGCGCCAGGCTCTCCCGGCCGACCTGGGCGAAGTCCTGGTACACGGTGGACAGGGACGGCGTGAGGTACTCCGCCTCGGGAATGTCGTCGAAGCCGACGACGCTGACGTCGCCCGGCACGCCCAGCCCCGCCTCGTGCAGGGCGCGCAGGACCCCTATGGCCATCTGGTCGTTGCCCACGAAGATCGCGGTCACCCGCTCCCCCGCGGCCCTGCGCCCCACCAGGGCGCGGCCGAGGTCGTAGCCGGACCGGGGGCTCCAGTCGCCCTGGAGCGGTTCCGGGACCGGCGCGCCCGCCTCCTCCAGGGCCCGGCGCCATCCGAACGCGCGGGCCTCGGACTCCAGCCAGAGCGGGTCCCCCTCGATGTGGTGGACCGTGTGGTGGCCGAGCGCCAGGAGGTGGCGGACGGCCTCCTCGGCCCCCTGGACCTGGTCGACGCAGACGACCGGGAGGCCGGAGCCCTCGCCGCCCTCGACGGCGACCAGCGGCAGGGGCCCGGGCAGCGAGGCGAGGGCGTCGACCAGGCCCCTCTGCGGGGCGATGGCGATGCAGCCCTCGACGGACTGCTGGATCAGGAAGTCGGCCGCGGCGACGACGCCGGCCGGCGACACGTCGTCGAGGCTGACCATGCTCAGGAAGTAGCCGGCCTCGCGCGCGGCCCGCTCGATCCCCGCCAGGGTCTGCGCCGGGCCGAAGAGGGTGGTGTCGAAGGCGAGGACGCCGAGCACGTTGGTGCGGCGGGTGACCAGGGCCCGCGCCGTGGAGTTGCGGTGGTAGCCGAGTTCGTCGATCGCCCTCTGCACCCGCAGGACGGTCTCCTGGCGGACGTTGGGGTGGCCGTTGATGACGCGGGACACCGTCTGGTGGGAGACACCGGCCAGTCTGGCGACGTCCGCCATGACGGGGGTGCGGCCACCGGGGGGGTTCACCTGAACGACACCTCCGGGAATCTCAGGGGAAATGTGACGCGGACAACATTGTTAGCGTTAACATACGAGGCGTCAACCCCCCTGCCCGACCGAATCGTCGGCGAGGCCCCGTCGGGAGCCCGCAGGCCCTTCCGCCCCGGAGGCTCCCCGGCCCTCCGGGACCCCTCTCCCTTCAGCCCACCAGACGGGCGTGCAGCGCCGTCGCGGAGGTGTCGGTGAGCGAGGCGACCTGGTCGACGACCACGCGCAGCGCGGCCGCGTCGCCGGACGCCTCGGTGAAGGCCGCGCGGAACTGCGGGTCGAGGCCGTCGGGGGCGCTCTTCCAGAGTGCGCCGACGAGCTCGGTGATGAGGCGGCGCTCCTCCGCCTGGTAGGCGATGGCCTCGACGCGGGACATCACGAAGTGGGCGGCGACCGCCTTGAGCAGCGCGCACTCCAGGAGGGCCCGGCGGGGCACGACCAGGTCGGCGCCGTAGCGCGTGAGCCGCCCCTGGCCGTGGGCGGCGCGGGTGGCGTGCTCGGCCGCCCGGCAGAAGCGGCCGATGAGTTCGCTGGTGAGGTTCTTGAGTGCGGCTAGGGAGGCGAGGTCCCCGGTGAACTCGCTCGGCCACACGGGCGCCGCGAGGAGTTCGGCGAACACGTGGTGCAGCTCGGCGGGGTCCGCGTCGCAGTAGTAGGCCGCGGCGAGCCGGACGACCTCGGCGCGCTCGTCGGTGCCGCGCAGGGCGGCCATGTCGACGAGCCCGGCGTGCAGGGCGTCCTCGACGTCGTGGACGGAGTAGGCCACGTCGTCGGCCCAGTCCATGACCTGCGCCTCGAAGCAGGTGCGGCCGGGGGGCGCCCCCCGGCGCAGCCAGGCGAAGGTCTCCGTGTCGTCGGGGTAGCAGTTGAACTTGTGGGTGTCGGGCCCCTCGCCCCGGAGCCACGGGTACTTGACGGTGGCGTCCAGGGTGGCGCGGGTGAGGTTGAGCCCCGCGCTGAGCCCGTCGGGGTCGATGATCTTGCCCTCCAGCCGGATGAGCAGGCGCAGGCTCTGGGCGTTGCCCTCGAACCCGCCGCAGGCGGCGGCGGCCTCGTCCAGGGCCCGTTCGCCGTTGTGCCCGAACGGGGGGTGCCCGAGGTCGTGGGAGAGGCAGGCCGCCTCGACCAGGTCCGGGTCGCAGCCCAGCGCCTGGCCGAGTTCGCGGCCGATCTGCGCGCACTCCAGGGAGTGGGTGAGGCGGGTGCGCGGGAAGTCGCTCACCCCCGGCTGGACCACCTGGGTCTTGGCGGCCAGGCGCCGCAGGGCGGCGCTGTGCAGCACCCTGGCCCGGTCGCGCTCGAAAGGACCGCGGGCCCGGTTCTTCCGGTTCTCGCGCGCCTTGCGCTCGGTGTCCGCCGACGTGTAGCCGTCGGCTCCGCTCTCGCCTCGGGGGTGGTTCGTCATCGTGTGCGACCCTACTTCCCAGCAGGGACCAAACACGCCTTCCGCGCTGGTCAGGCAGCGTTGACGCGGATGTCGCTGCTGTCGTTGAAGATCCAGTAGTACCAGAGCGAGGCGGTTTCCCTGGTGATGTACCAGAGCTGGGTGCGCCGCTCGATGACGGCCGGCCCGGAGCGCGAGGGCGACGTGCCCGCCTCGATCCCGAAGTCGGCGGCCATCCGCTTGGAGCGCAGGCTGTGCCAGGGGTCGGAGACCAGGACCGCCGTCTCCCAGGCACGGTCCTCGAACACCAGGGAGACGGCGCCGATGCTCTGGAGGGTGTCCCTGCCCTCCTCCACGGCGATGATCTGGTCGGCGGGGATGCCGACCTCGACCAGCCAGTTCTTGCCCGCGGCCGCCTCGGTGAAGTTGTCGCCCGGCTGCTTGCCCCCGACGGTGACGATGACGGGGGCGACGCCCTCCAGGTAGAGGACCTGGGCGTGCCTCAGCCGGGCCTCGAACACGGGCGAGGGGACGCCGTTGTACTGGCTGGCCCCGAGGACGACGATGGCGTCGGAGGCGACGCGGTCGTCCTGGCGGGCCGTGTACCAGACCCAGCCCCAGGTGCCCGGCGGGACGGCCAGCGCCACGAGCAGCAGGAGCGTGACGATCCAGCGCAGGCGGACGGGACGCCGCTTGCGGCGGCGCGGCCGGGGAGCGGGGCGCGCGGGGCGTCCGCCCCGGGGAGGGGGAGGGGGCTCCTCGTCGAAGGGCCCGTCGGGCCCTTCGACGGACGGTTCGGCGGCGGGGGCGCTCCGGCCGGGGCCCCGGGGCCGCGGCCGGTCCCTGACGAAGCGCCGGGTGAAGGCCGCCCCGGCGGGAGCGTCCTCCGCCGGGGCGCCGTGGAGGTCGTCGGAGGCGGGGTCGGGCCGGTCGAACGCACGGGTGCCCCCGTCGTCGGGCGCGCCCCCGGGGTCGGGGGGCCCGGGGCGGGCGAACTCGCGGGTGGCGGGGTCGCCGGACGCGGCGGGCCCCGCCCTGGTGAACTCGCGGGTGGCCTCGCCGTCCGCACCTCCGACGCCGTCCCCGGCCGCCTCCGCCGGAGGGGCGGGGACAGCGGTGAAGTCGTCACGGGAGAAGACCCTGGTCGACTCGTCGTCTGAGGAGGGGGCCGTGACCGGCTCCTCCCACGGCTCGTCGCCGCGGCCGTCGTTCGCCGTTCGCACCGGCTCACCTCCGCACAACTTCTCTGAACAGGGATCCTGCTACCCGCTGGGACGGCCCGTACCGGCCGGTGGTTCGCGGCGGCACGGGGTCGGGCGAGCGGGAGCGGGGGTGGTGTCGGCGCGTCCCGCCTCCGCGTGTGGGGGGAGGTGGGAGCGGCGGCCTTACCGGCGGCCAGAATACATCACGAAGAGGTCACAGCGGGCGTCTCGGGACCCCACCGTCGGCAGGGTCGAGTCTAGGGCGTTCTCTGCGGCCGGCGGCCCTCCGGGGAGGGTGGTCCCCGGTCGGTTCCCGAGTCGGCGCCGGACGGTCGTCCTGCCGACGCCGGGTCGTCGCCGGGGAACCCTTCCGGCCGGGGCGCGGCGCCGGCCGCTTCCCGGCCCCCGCGGGGGGAGGGGGTGCCCTCCCCCCGCGGAACCGCGTCCGGCCCGGGGCCTCAGCCCGCGGTGCGCCCGGCCGCGCGGCCCGCCTCCAGGCGGGCGACGGGGACCCGGAACGGGGAGCAGGAGACGTAGTCCAGGCCCACACGGTGGAAGAAGTGCACCGAGGCGGGGTCCCCGCCGTGCTCGCCGCACACCCCGAGCTTGATGCCGGGCCGCGCCGCGCGGCCCTCCTCCACCGCGATGCGGATCAGGCGGCCGACGCCGTCCACGTCCAGGGACTCGAACGGCGAGACCCCGAACACGCCCTTCTCCAGGTAGGCGGAGAAGAACGAGGCCTCGACGTCGTCGCGGGAGAAGCCCCACACGGTCTGGGTGAGGTCGTTGGTCCCGAAGGAGAAGAACTCGGCGTTCTCCGCGATCTCACCGGCGGTCAGCGCCGCGCGCGGCAGCTCGATCATCGTGCCGACCGGGAAGTCGAGCTCGACCCCGTGCTCCCGCTCCACCTCCCGCAGCACCCTCAGCGCGTCCTCGCGGATGATCTCCAGCTCCTGCACGGTGCCGACCAGCGGAATCATGATCTCGGGCCGGGGGCGGCCCCCCGCGGCCATCCGGTCGACGGCGGCCTGGGCGATGGCACGCACCTGCATGGAGAACAGCCCGGGGACGACCAGGCCGAGGCGCACGCCGCGCAGGCCCAGCATCGGGTTCTGCTCGTGCAGCCTGTGCACCGCCTGGAGCACCCGCAGGTCGTTCTCGTGGCTCTCCCCGCGTGCCTCGGCGACGGCCACGCGCACCGACAGCTCGGTGATGTCCGGGAGGAACTCGTGCAGCGGCGGGTCCAGCAGGCGGACCGTCACGGGCAGCCCGTCCATGGCCTCCAGGATCCCGGCGAAGTCCTCGCGCTGGAGGGGCAGCAGCTCCGCGAGCGCGTCGCGCTGCTCGTCCTCGGTGTCGGCGAGGATGAGCCGCTCCACCAGCTGGCGGCGGTCGCCGAGGAACATGTGCTCGGTGCGGCACAGGCCGATGCCCTGGGCGCCCATGCGGCGCGCGCGGGCGGCGTCCTCGGCGGTGTCGGCGTTGGCGCGCACCCGCATGCGGCGGGCCGCGTCGACGTAGTGCATGAGCCGGTCGACGGAGCGCACGAGGTCGTCGGCCTGGTCGGAGGCCGGGTCGATCTCGCCCTCGAAGTAGCGCACGACGGGCGAGTCCACGACGGGCACCTCGCCGAGGTACACCTCGCCGCTGGTGCCGTCGATGGAGATGACGTCGCCCTCCTCGACCACCTCGCCGCCGGGGGCGGTCAGCCGCCGGTTCTTGGTGTCCACGTCGATCTCCTCGGCGCCGCAGACACAGGTCTTGCCCATGCCCCGGGCGACGACGGCCGCGTGGGAGGTCTTGCCGCCGCGGCTGGTGAGGATGCCCTCGGCGGCGATCATGCCCTCCAGGTCGTCGGGGTTGGTCTCCCTGCGGCAGAGGATGACCTTCTCACCGCTGCGCGACCACTTGACGGCGGTGTAGGAGTCGAAGACCGCCTTGCCCACGGCGGCGCCGGGAGAGGCGTTCATGCCGTGGCCGATGCGGCGGACGCCGGCCCCGGCCACGGCCGCCTCGTCGAAGCGGGGGAACATCAGCTGGGCGAGCTGGTCGCCGGTGACGCGCTGGACGGCCTCGTCCAGGGTGATCATGCCCTGGTCGACGAGCTGGTCGGCGATGCGGAAGGCGGCCGCGGCGGTGCGCTTGCCCACCCGGGTCTGGAGCATCCAGAGCTTGCCGCGCTCGATCGTGAACTCGATGTCGCACAGGTCGCGGTAGTGGTTCTCCAGGGTGTCCATGATGCCCATCAGCTCCGCGTGGCTCCGGGCGTCGATCTTCTCCAGGTCGGCGAGGGGCACGGTGTTGCGGATGCCGGCCACCACGTCCTCCCCCTGGGCGTTCTGGAGGTAGTCGCCGTAGACGCCCGGCTGGCCGGAGGCGGGGTCGCGGGTGAACGCGACGCCGGTACCCGAGTCCATGCCGAGGTTGCCGAAGACCATGGCGCAGACGTTGACGGCGGTGCCGAGGTCGGCGGGGATGCGCTCCTGCCGGCGGTAGAGGGCCGCCCGGGGGGCGTTCCAGGAGTCGAAGACCGCCTTGACGGCGAGGGCCATCTGCTCCCGGGGGTCGGAGGGGAACGGCCGCCCGGTCCGCTCCAGGACGATGTCCTTGAAGCGCCCGACGAGCTCGCGGAAGTCGGCGGCGTCGAGGTCCAGGTCGTCGGTGGTGCCCTTGGCGGCCTTGACCTCCTCGACGGCCTCCTCGAAGAGGTCGCCGTCGATGTCCTGAACGGTCCTGCCGAACATCTGGACGAGGCGGCGGTAGGAGTCCCACGCGAAACGCTCGTCCCCGCTCCGGGCGGCGAGGCCGACGACGGACTCGTCGTTGAGGCCGATGTTGAGGACCGTCTCCATCATGCCGGGCATGGAGAACCTCGCGCCCGAGCGCACGCTCACCAGGAGCGGGTCGTCGGCCTGGCCGAGGCGGCGCCCCATCGTCCTCTCCAGCTCGGCGAGGTTGGCCTCGACCTCGGCGTCCAGGCCCTCGGGGACGCTGCCGCGCGAGAGGTAGTGGCGGCACGCCTCCGTGGTGATCGTGAACCCGGGGGGCACGGGGAGTCCGAGGTTGGTCATCTCGGCGAGGTTGGCCCCCTTGCCGCCGAGGAGATCCTTCAGGTCCTTGTTGCCCTCGGTGAACGTGTAGACGTACTTGGCCACGGGGGTCTCCCTCGATTCTCGACGGCTCCGCGGTGGATCGGCGCCTGTGCCCGGATGGGCGCGACTCTATCCACACTGCGCATCATCACCCCTTCATGAACCACCATTTGACAGCATTCCAGCAGGTCAAGGACATTAGAGAGGTCTATACCAATGGTTCAGCCCAGGAATGCCGACCGCGACCCCCCGACCAGGGAACGCACACCCCGACAGCCGCGGACCCCCTGGTCACAGCCCCGCGCTCGCCCGGCGAGGCGCTCCCCTCCCGCCCCTGCCGCCCCGGGGGCGCACCCGACCAATCCCGCGCCACACCTTCCACCGGAGGCCGCTGTGCCACGCGACACAGGCTTACCGGCAAGTAACCTACGCCTCCGTAAGTTAGGCTGGGCAAGAGGCCCGCAGCGGCGCGGACCGCGGGACGGAGGGGAACAACGTGTCGGAGGAACGGACGCGGAGCAACGGCAAGGGCGGCGCGGGGGCCGGGGACGACGGGCCCGGCGGACACAGCACCGGAGCCGCGAAGGGCGGCGGGGAGCCCCAGGGCGACGCGTCCATGCCGGAGAGGGCCGTCAGCGCGGCCGGAGACTTCCTGGAGGCGGTCAAGCCCAGGCTCCGGGGCTGGCTCCACCTGGGGACGGCGCCGCTCGCCCTCGCCGCGGGCATCGTCCTGGTCGCGCTCTCCCCCACCGTGCCGGCCCTGCTCGCCAGCGCCGTGTACGCGCTCAGCTCGGTGCTGCTGTTCAGCACCTCGGCCGTCTACCACGTGGGCCGGTGGTCGCCCCGCGCACAGAAGGTGCTGCGGCGCCTGGACCACTCGAACATCTACCTGATCATCGCGGGCACGTACACGCCGTTCATCGTGCTCGTCCTCGACGGCACCCTGCGCACGGCGATGCTGGCGCTGGTCTGGGGCGGGGCCATCGCCGGGGTCGGCTTCAAACTCCTGTGGCTCAACGCCCCGCGCTGGCTGTCCACGGCCCTGTACCTGGCCATCGGCTGGGTGGCGGTGCTGTTCATCCCCGACCTGGTCCACGGGACCCATCCGGCGACGTGGATCCTCATCCTCGTCGGCGGGGTCCTGTACAGCGTCGGCGCGGTCGTCTACGGGCTCAAGCGGCCCAACCCGGCGCCGCGCTGGTTCGGCTTCCACGAGATCTTCCACTCGCTGACCATCGCGGCGTTCGTCTGCCACTACATCGCGGTGTCCTTCGTCGTCTACACGACCTGAGGCCCGGCCCCGGGGGCGACAGGACCGCCGCAGCGGTCCGGACCGGTGGAGGGGGTTCCGGCCTCCTCGGCCCGTGGGAGCGTCGGTCGGACCATATCCACGTCACGATTCGCTCACGCGGTAGGACAAGCAGGATGAAATGCGCCTTTATCTCCGGCGGCCTGGCGCTACGTTGAGAACCGGTTCCCCCGGCCGTGTGCGGCCGGAGGAACCGACGAGACGGCCGGAGACCACATCCCCCCGGGTCCGGCCGTCTCACCGCACTCCCCCGCTCGTACGAGCACTGCGCCCGCTCCCCCCGTGGGGGGAGCGGGCGCAGTGCTCTCACGTGCTCGCGGGCTCGCAACGGGGCTCGGCGCGCACAGGGGCGGGCCCGCGGCGGTCAGCAGCCGGGCAGGCGCTCGAACAGGTAGGTCTCCACCCTGTCGAGCGAGACCCGCTCCTGGGACATGGTGTCGCGCTCGCGCACGGTCACCGCGTCGTCCTCCAGGGTGTCGAAGTCCACCGTCACGCAGAACGGGGTGCCGATCTCGTCCTGGCGGCGGTAGCGGCGGCCGATCGCACCGGCGTCGTCGAACTCCACGTTCCAGCGCTTGCGCAGCGCGGCGGCCAGGTCGCGGGCCTTCGGCGACAGGTCGGCGTTGCGCGACAGCGGCAGGACCGCGGCCTTCACCGGGGACAGGCGCGGGTCCAGGCGCATGACGGCGCGCTTCTCCAGCTTGCCCTTGGCGTTGGGCGCCTCGTCCACGTTGTACGCGTCCAGCATGAACGTGAGCACCGCCCGGTCGACACCGGCCGCGGGCTCGATGACGTAGGGGATGTAGCGCTCGTTGCTCTCCTGGTCGAAGTACGACAGGTCGACGCCGGACGACTCCGCGTGCGTCTTCAGGTCGAAGTCGGTCCGGTTGGCGATGCCCTCCAGCTCGCCCCACTCGCTGCCCACGAAGTTGAAGCGGTACTCCACGTCCACGGTGCGCGTGGAGTAGTGGGACAGCTTCTCCGCGGGGTGCTCGAACAGGCGGAGGTTGTCCTTGGCGATGCCCAGGTCGACGTACCACTGGAAGCGGGTGTCGATCCAGTACTGGTGCCAGTCGGCGTCGGTGCCGGGCTTGACGAAGAACTCCATCTCCATCTGCTCGAACTCGCGGGTCCGGAAGATGAAGTTGCCGGGCGTGATCTCGTTGCGGAACGACTTGCCGATCTGGCCGATGCCGAAGGGCACCTTGCGGCGTGCGCTCTGCTCGACGTTCTTGTAGTTGATGAAGATGCCCTGCGCGGTCTCCGGGCGCAGGTACGCCAGGCCCTTCTCGTCCTGCACCGGGCCCAGGTAGGTGCGCAGGAGCCCGTTGAACATGCGCGGCTCGGTGAAGGAGGACTTGGCGCCGCAGTTGGGGCAGGCGATGGCGGCGAGGCCGTCGGCGGGCTCGTGGCCGTGCTTCTCCTCGTACGCCTCGACGAGGTGGTCCGCACGGAAGCGCTTGTGGCAGGACTGGCACTCGGTCAGCGGGTCGACGAACGTCGACACGTGGCCGGACGCCTCCCAGACCTCGCGGGCCAGGATGACGCTGGAGTCCAGGCCGACGATGTCCTCCCGCTCCTGCACCATCGAGCGCCACCACTGGCGCTTGACGTTGTTCTTCAGCTCGACGCCGAGGGGGCCGTAGTCCCAGGCCGCGCGCAGACCTCCGTAGATCTCACTGGAGGGGTAGACCAGACCTCGGCGCTTGGCGAGGTTGACCAGTGCGTCCATTGCCTCTGACTTGGCGGCCATGGGTGACTCTCCATCCGGCTGGCAGTCGGTGGATCGCGGTTCGCGATACATCGTCGTGTGGGAAGCGGTACGCGCGCCGAAACCGGGGAGTGGCACCGTCGGACGCCCGCGTCCACCCAGGCTAGAGCACCCGGCAAGCCCTCGCACACCGTATGTGCACGGGCAGGGGCGCGCCTCTCAGGCGGGGGCGCCGCCTCCGGCGACGATCTCGTACGCGCTCGGCTCGTCGATGGCGCGGGAGAGCAGGGGGACCGCGTTGACCTTGACGTCGAAGTCGGACAGCGCCCGGCGGTAGAAGCCCGCGCCGTCCCACTCGGTGACCACCGTCCACAGGCCGGGGTCGTCGGCGGCGCGGCCGAGGCGGTGGCCCCGGAAACCGGGGCGGCGGGAGAGCGCCTCGACGGCGGCCGCGGCATCGGCGCGGAAGGCGTCGAGGTCGGCCTCGGGAACGGAGTAGCGGGTGATGACGATCACGGCACCATTGTGTCCCACCCGGGGAGTGCCCGGGTTGCCGCCCTCCGCCCGCGGGCGGAGGGCGGCCCCTCCCCGGGTGCGGCCACGGGCGTCCCGGCGGCCGGGGCCGCCGGGACGCCGGGGGCGGCGCCGGCCCGGGTCAGCCCTCGCCGAAGACCCGGTCCACGACCCGGGCCGCCGCGTGCCCGTCGTCGAGCGGGCAGAACCGGTCGACGAAAGACCGGTAGGACGGCTCGGCCCGGCGCGCCACCTCGTCGATGTCGAGGAGCGCCCCGATCACGTCGTCGGACCCGGTCAGCAGCGGGCCCGGCGCGGTCTCCTCGAAGTCGAAGTAGAAACCGCGCAGGTTGTCCCGGTAGCCCTCCAGGTCGTACGTGAAGAACAGCATCGGACGGCCGGTGTTCGCGAAGTCGAACATCATGGACGAGTAGTCCGTGACGAGCACGTCGGTGACCAGGAAAAGCTCCATGATCTCCGGGTACAGGGACACGTCGTGGACGAAGCCCTCGCCGACGATCGGCACGCTGTCGACCACCCGGGGGTGGCGCCGCACCAGGAGCACGTGGTCGTCGCCGAGCTTCTCGTACATCCGGCGCAGGTCCAGGTGCAGGTCGAGCTTGTGCTTGCCGCGCGTGTAGTACTTGTCGTCACGCCAGGTCGGCGCGTACAGCACCACCTTCTTGCCCTCGGGGAGGCCGAGGCGCCGCCGGGTGCGCTCCGCGATCGCCTCGCGGTCGGGCGAGAAGAAGATGTCGTTGCGCGGGTACCCGGTCTCCAGGACCTCCCCCTCGAAGCGGAAGGCGCTGCGCAGGATCGGCGTCGCCCACGGGCTCGGCGAGACCAGGTAGTCCCACTGCCGGGTCTCCCAGGCGAGCTTGTCGAAGTAGTCGCGGGACTTGCCCCGGATGTTCTCGATGTCGAAGCCGATCCGCTTGAGCATCGAGCCGTGCCAGGTCTGCACGACCACCTGGTCCGGACGGCGGTGGAACCAGGTCGGCTGGCGGGAGTTGGTGACCAGGTACCGCGTGCGGGCCAGCGCCTCGTAGTACTCCCGGCCCCGGTGGCGGACGGGCGCCAGGTCGTCGGGGAGGCGGACCTGCCCGTCGGCCACCAGCCACGACATCGGGTAGTCCGCCCAGCGCCCGCGGCCCCGGAGCTCCGCGTAGAGGCTCTGGGGGCTGTCGGAGTACTGGCGGCCGGTGTAGGTGTCGAAGAGGATGCCCTCGTCGACCGGCTTCTCCCGCTCGGCCGGGTAGAACGTCTCCCTCAGCTCGCGCTGGGCGAAGCTGCCGCGCTCGGCGGGGCGCAGGTCGCTGCCGACCCGGAGGACGGGGATCCCGCGCCCCTGGTAGGAGAGCTTGTAGGAGCGCTCGCTCGTCTGCATCTCCAGCGGCAGTCCCGTGATGAGCGCGTCGGAGAACTCCACCCCCACGTCCGTGGGGCCCTCCTCGGAGCCCTCCGCCGTGCCGCCCCGGACCCGGCCCCACAGCTGGTAGGTGCCCACGGGCAGGGACAGGTCCCCGGACAGGGTGGGGACGTCCGCCGGGGAGAACCTGGCCCCGAACCGGTTCCCGGAGCGCTCCACCCGCAGCCCGTGCTCCTCGTCGCGCCCGCGCGCCTTGGCGACCAGGCGCAGGTCGGTGCCGGCGGGGAACTCGCCCTCCAGGACGAGTGCGCGCCCCTCCCAGCGGGCCCCGTCCACGGTGGGCCGGGCGTGCCCGGCGCGCAGTCTCAGGTAACCGGTGGCGCCGCGCCGGACGACCAGCTCCTGGAGGGTGTCCTCGGCCGCGTAGGCGGTGGTGGCGACGTCGTCGGACATCACCAGGGGGACGGCCTGCCGGTCGGGGGTGACCAGGTGGACGTCCCACTCCTCCTGGCGGATCACGCCTCCGCACTCGCTGACGCTGCGGTCGAACAGCTCGTCGGCGCGGACCCGGGCGCTGAAGCGGCCGGCGTGCACGGTGACGGGGTGGGTGAGCGCCGCCGTGCCCGGCCTGCGGGTCAGTCGCAGCTCCGTGGCCTCGGCGGCGGGCGCGGACAGCAGCTCGCCCTCCAGCTCCAGTTCACCGGTACGGGGGTCGAAGCGGTGGGAGGTGACGCGGGCGCGGGCCTGCTCGACCCCCACGACCAGCTGCCGGTCCTTGTTCCAGTACGGGCGGACCCAGAAGTCCTCGTCGACCTGCTGGTATCCGGGGCGCTCGGGCGGACCGGAGACGGGGCCGGACAGGAACTTGCGCCGGGTGATGCCGCGGTTGAGGACGACCAGCTCGACCTTCCAGTCCCCGGGCTCCCAGCCGCCGGCGGACCGCAGCCGGCGCGGGTCCAGGACGAGGTCGAAGCCGCCGTAGTCGTGGCGGGCGGCGTCGATGACGTCGGGGAGCTTGAACTCGGCGGCGAGCCGGGTGCGGACCGGGATGCGCACCCGGCGGTGGGTGGCGGTGTTGACGGCGAACGCGACCACGTGCTGCTGCCAGCGCCTGCGGGCCCGGAGGTGGCGGATGCCGACCCTGCCGCTGATGTGCAGGCGCCCGGCCTCCCAGCGGACCTCCTCGGTCTTCTGGCGGACCCGGATGTCCTCGTCGAGCCGGTACACCTCGCGGGGCACGGCCTTCTCCGGGTCCTCGGACTCGAAGAAGGGGTACCTGATGTAGTAGCCGAGACCGCGCCGGACGACGGTGGCCTTCTTGATCTCGACGCTCTTGGCGAAGGTGGCCACCTCCAGGACGTCGGCCACGCGCCGCTTGCGCACGAGGTGGTACAGGAGGCGCGCGAGGACGCCGAGTCCTCGCAGCTGCTGCGCGGGGACGTGGTCCAGGAAGTCGTTGAGCAGGTCGACCGCGGTCTCGCGGGCGTCGTCCTCCGCGTCGTCCAGCCTGAGGAGCAGGCTGTGGAGCTCGCCGTTGAGGAGGGTGCGGTCCCACAGTTCGCGGTCGGCGGTGGCCAGGCCCGCGGCGAGTTCGCCCATGGCGCGGATGCGGCGTTCGAGGACGTCCTTCTCCAGCGGGAGCCGGGCGTGCTCGCGCTCGCGCATCAGCAGGACGGGGCCGGGGAGGACGTCGACGGCGGTGGCGGCGAGGGCGGCGCGGCGCAGGCCCAGGTCGGCGTCGTCGGGGTGGAGGCCGTGGTCGGGCAGGGACTCCCAGAACCCCTTGCGCCAGAGCTTGTTGCCGAGTGTGGGGTCCGCGGCCAGGCCGGGGACGTTCCGGGGGTCCTCGGCCAGGCGGTTCCTGCCGCAGTAGCGCTTGTGCGCCCTGGAGGGGGAGGCGCCGAGCTCGTTGAACTTGTACACGTTGCCGACGACCAGGTCGGAACGGCTGTCGGCGGCGCTCTTCACGAGGTAGGACAGGGCGTAGCCGGTGAGGGCGTCGGAGCCCTCCAGGAAGAGCAGGTGGCTGCCGCCGGCGGCCCCCGCCCCGCGTGCGCGCGCGGTCGGCCGGTCGGGGGCCGGGTCGCCGCCCAGGAGTACGGCCCTGAGTCCGGGCGGCGGGGACTCGGCGAACGCGGCCGCCGTGGCGAGCCCGTCCTCGCTGACGGACTCGACGGCTTCGTCCCCCTGGTCGCCGTCCTCGGCCGGGACGTCGGGGTCGGCGTCCTCCGCGGCGTCCTCGTCGCCGCCGTCGGTGTCCGGCCCCGGGGAGGTGGACCCGGCGTCGGCGGTGCGGGGGCGGTCGCCGTTTCCGGCGCGGATCGGGACGAGGACGACCTCGATGTCCGTGGGCGGCTCGGGAGCCGCCTCCCCGACCCGGTCACCGCTCTGTTGGCGGCTCAGGGAGTCGAGGCAGTTCTGCAGATGTGGCTCGGTGACGTCGAACGTCACGATGACAGTGGGTTCGGGCACGGAAGTTGACACCCTCCGGAGGGTTCGTTGCCGTGGGCAACGCGCGGGAACCGTCGGCGCGGGCCGCGTTTCTCAGACGACGAATAACTACTGAACGTAGGGGATGCGCGACCAAAAGTGTGCCTGGACCCGCTCTGCGGCGCGCTGCACGGGTCGGGGGAGACGTGCGGCCGCGGGGGCCGCGCCGGAGCCCAGCGGCGCGCCGGGGCCCTGCACTAGGGTCAGAGACAGAAGTATCACAGGCCCGGGGGCCCGGCGCCCACCAGCGCGGGGCGGGTGACCCGGGCGAACGGCACGAACCCCCTGTCGTCGGCACGACCCGGAAGCGGATACGGACAGCATGGCCCCTCCTGAGCACGGTGACGAGAAGCGGCGCGGCGACGGGGACCTCCCCCGCCCCGGGGAGCGGGCGGGCGGCGCCCCCGGCGCGGGACGCCTGCGGCGCGAGGTGGAGGAGCGCAGCGCGGTGCCGCTGGTGTGGTTGCACCAGCGTCCCCGCTGGCTGGCGCCGCTGGTGCTGGGAGCGCTCTTCCTCGCGGGGCTGGCGGCTCCGGGGTTCGTGGGTGCGGTCTGCCTTCTGCTGGTGGCGGTGTTCTTCGTGTGGCTGGCGTTCTTGACCTGGCCCTCCCTGACGGGTCAGCAGAAGGTGCCGCGCGTGCTCATGGTGGGGGTCGTCCTGGTGCTGGCGGTGGCGAGGACCCTGGGTTTCTGACCGGGGCCCGTCCTCACGGCACCTCTGTCACATTTTGACAATCATTTTCGTTTTCGCCATAATGACTAGGTGTCTGCCCAGTTCACGGACGTCGGAAGCGACGTACCGCCCGCCTTCCGGACCGTCGGGGCGCATGTCGCCTACGACGGCGTTCCCGTGCTCGACGGCGTGAGCATCGACATACCCGTCGGCCAGACGATGGCGGTCCTGGGCCCCAACGGCTCCGGCAAGTCGACGCTGATGCGGGCGATGCTGGGCATCGTGCCGCTCACGTCGGGGCAGGTCCTCGTGCACGGCGTCCCGCTGCGGCGCTTCCGCTCCTGGCGCAGGATCGGCTACGTCCCCCAGCGGCTCACCGCCGGGGGCGCCGTCCCCGCCACCGTGCGCGAGATCGTCGCCTCCGGGCAGGTCGCCGCGCGCCGCCGCCTCTCGTTCGCCACACGGGCCGACCGCGCCGCCGTCGAGGAGGCCCTGGAGACCGTCGGCCTGGCGGACCGGGCCCGCGACTCGGTGCGCGAGCTCTCCGGCGGCCAGCAGCAGCGCGTCCTCATCGCCCGCGCCCTCGCCGGGCGGCCCGACACCTTCGTCATGGACGAGCCCATGGCCGGCGTGGACGCCGAGAACCAGCGCGCGCTCGCCGGCACCATCGCCCGCCTGCGGGACTTCGGCGCCACCGTGGTCCTGGTCCTGCACGAGCTGGGCCCCCTGGAGGACGTGATCGAGCGCGCCGTGGTCCTGGAGTCGGGACGCGTCGCGCACGACGGCAGCGCCCCCGAGCCCACCGGCGAGTGCGCCCGTCCCGGCCACGAGCACCAGCACCCCCACCCCGACCCCAACGACCCGGCGAGGGCCGCCACCGAGACCGCCCCCGCCAACCTGATCCGACTCGAGGTCCCCGGCCGTGACTGAACTGCTCCAGTACGAGTTCATGCGGCGTGCCCTGGTCGCCGCCGTGCTGGTCGGCCTCGTCGCCCCGATCATCGGCACCTACCTCGTCCAGCGCCGCCTCGCCCTGCTGGGCGACGGCATCGGCCACGTCGCGCTGACCGGCGTCGCGCTGGGCCTGCTCACCAGCACCTCCCCGGTGCTCACCGCGGCCGTGGTGGCGACCGCGGGCGCCGTGCTCATCGAGATCGTGCGCGTGCGCACCCGCACCAGCGGCGACGTGGCCCTGGCCCTGCTGTTCTACGGCGGCATCGCGGGCGGGGTGCTGCTCATCGGCCTCACACCGGGGGCGAGCAACGCCACCCTGGTCTCCTACCTGTTCGGCTCGGTCAGCACCGTGGAGGAGGCCGACCTGTGGGTCGTGGGAGTCCTGGCCGCGGGGGTGGTCGGCGTGGTCGCGGTGTTCGGACGCGAGCTGTTCGTGCTGTGCCAGGACGAGGAGGTGGCGCGGGCCCACGGGCTCCCCGTGCGCTTCCTGAGCGTGCTGCTGGCGGTGACCGCCGCGCTGACGGTGGTGATCGCCATGCGGGTGGTGGGGGTCCTCATGGTGAGCGCCCTGATGATCGTCCCGGTCGCCGCCGCGCAGCAGCTGACCAAAAGCTTCCGGGTGACCATGCTGCTGGCCGTGGCGATCGGGCTCCTGTCCTCGCTGGGCGGGCTGACCACGTCGTTCTACGCAGATCTGTCGCCCGGTGCGACGATCGTCCTGCTGGCCCTCGCCGTCTACGGCGCGGCGGTGGCGGCGGGCGGCGTGCTGCGCCGCGCTTCCGGAGCGCGTTCCCCGCGGGCCCACGGGCCCGGAGCGGGGGTTCCGGCCGGTACGATGCCCCAGACTGATCGGGGGAGGGTGAAACCATGAGTACACGACGCGACGCGGTCCGCCAGGCGCTGACCGAGTCCACAGGCTTTCGCAGCGCCCAGGACCTGTACGCCGACCTGCGCGCCGACGGTTCCAAGATCGGGTTGACCACCGTCTACCGCGCTCTGCAGGCGCTGAGCGACTCGGGTCAGGTCGACGTCCTGCGGACCGACGACGGCGAGGCCGTCTACCGGGCGTGCGACACCGAGAGCCACCACCACCACCTGGTCTGCCGGGTGTGCTCGACCGCCGTGGAGATCGAGGGCCCGGCCGTGGAGAGGTGGGCGGTCGAGATGGGCGCCAAGCACGGCTTCACCGGTGTGACGCACACCCTCGAGGTCTTCGGCACCTGCGCCCGCTGCTCCTGAGCCGGCTCCGCACCGCCGGCCCCGCCCGGGCCCCGGGCGTCCGCGGACCGGGCGGACCGGGCCTCCTCGCAGGGGCCTCCCGGCGGCGGGCCCCGGAGCGGTCCGGGACCCGCCGCTGGACCGTGCGGGCGTCCGCGCCGCCGCTCAGTCGCGGTGGACGCGCAGCGGCTCCAGGACGGGGCGCTTGGCACTCACGTTGTCACCTGACGAACGGCCGGTGAGCCGCCGGTGGATCCACGGCACCAGGAACTCGCGCGCCCAGTGCAGGTCCTCCTGCCGGGCCGTCCGCCAGTCGCGCGGCGCGGCGGGCGGCCACGGCTCGTTCCAGTCCGTGCCGGTCGGCACGCCGAGGACCTCGCACACGCGCAGGGCGAGGCGGCGGTGGCCCTCCGAGGACAGGTGCAGGCGGTCCCAGTTCCAGGCCCTGGCGTCGTCGATGACCCGCATGCTCCACACGTCCACCACGTCGCACCCGTAGCGGTCCGCGATGGCCCGCAGGTGCATGTTGTAGGTGGCGATCTTGCCGCGCATGTGCCGCATCACCGGCTGCCAGTTGGTGTCGAACCCGGTGAAGAGGACGATGCGCGCGCCGGTCCGGCTCAGCTCCTCGACCGCCCCCGCGAAGGCCACGGCGACGGCGTCGGGGTCCGCCCCGGGGCGGATGATGTCGTTGCCGCCCGCGCACAGGGTGATGAGGTCGGGCGACAGCTCGACGGCGCGGGGGATCTGCTCGTCGATGATCTGGTGCATGATCTTGCCGCGCACGGCGAGGTTGGCGTAGCGCACCTCGGCGACGTGGTCGGCGAGGTGCTCGGCCACCCGGTCGGCCCAGCCCCGGTAGCGGCCGTTGGGCACGGCGTCGCTGTCCGGGTAGGGGTCGCTCATGCCCTCGGTGAAGCTGTCACCGAGGGCGACGTAGGACAGGATGTCCCCGCTCGTCAGATCCTTCGTCCCAAAACCGCTCATAGTGCACGATGATCCATCCCCACCCCCGGGTTACGCGACAGTAGGTTGCCGTTCGCGCACGTATTGGGTGGCACGTCACACCGCGAGCGGTGCGGCGGAGGGGCCGAGCCGGTCAGCGGTCCTTCGTGACCGGGGTCAGCTCCGGGCGCTTGGCCGTGACCGTGTCGCCGGACGAGCGTCCGGTCAGGCGGCGCCCGATCCACGGGCCGAGCGAGTCCTTCACCCAGGTCAGGTCGTCCCGGCGGGCCTGCCTCCAGGGCACCGGCCCCTGCTCGGGCCACGGCTCGTCCCAGCGGTCGGCGACCGGCACGCCAAGGACCTCGGCCGCGCGCAGCGCGAGGCGGCGGTGCCCCTCCGGGGACATGTGCAACCGGTCCTCGTCCCAGGCGCGGGAGTCCGTGAGCGCGTCCATGGACCACTGGTCCACCAGGAAGCAGCCGTACTTGTCGGCGACCGCGCGCACGTGGAGGTAGTAGCGGGCGAACAGGCCGATGGTGCCGCGCATGTAACCGGTGGTGACGTTCACCCCCGTGAACAGCACGACCTGGCTCCCCGCGGCACGGAGGCGGCCCACCGTGTGGTCCAGGATGCGGGCCATCCGCTCGGGGTCCCCGCCGGGGCGCAGCAGGTCGTTGCCGCCGGCGCTCAGCGTCACCAGGTCGGGGGCCATCGCCAGGACCGGCGGGACCTGGTCGGTGACGATCTGGCGCATCAGCTTGCCGCGCACCGCGAGGTTGGCGTACCCGATCTCCCCCACGTGGTCGGCGAGGTGTTCGGCCAGCCGGTCGGCCCAGCCGCGGAACCCCTCCCCGCCCGGGTACGGGTCGCCCACGCCCTCGGTGAAGCTGTCCCCCACCGAGACCAGCGACATGCCCTGCCTGACCAGGGGTTCTTCGGAACCCGACATCACTTCTCCTCCCCAGCTACGGCGTTGGGCAGGGCGCCTCCGTAGCGGCGGTCCCTGCTCGCGTAGATCTCACATGCCCGCCACAGGTCGCGGCGGTCGAAGTCGGGCCAGAGCGTGTCCAGGAACACGAACTCGGCGTAGGCGGACTGCCAGAGGAGGAAGTTGGACAGCCGCTGCTCCCCGGAGGAGCGCACGAACAGGTCGACGGGGGGCACGTCGGGGGCGTAGAGGTGCCTGGCGAGGGTGTCCTCGGTGATCTTGTCCGGGGAGAGCCGTCCCTCCGCCGCCTCGCGGGCCATCGCGCGGGCGGCGTCGACGATCTCCGCCTGGCCGCCGTAGTTCACGCAGAACTGCAGGGTCAGGCCGGTGTTGTCCTTGGTCATCTCCTCCGCGTCGCGGAGTTCCTTGATGACGCTCTTCCACAGGCGCCCGGCGCGCCCGGCCCACTTGACGCGGACCCCGCGCGCGTGCAGCTCGTCGCGGCGGTTGCGGATGGTGTCGCGGTTGAAGCCGAGGAGGAAGCGGACCTCGTCGGGCGACCGCTTCCAGTTCTCGGTGGAGAAGGCGTAGGCGGAGAGGTGGGAGACGCCCATCTCCAGGGCGCCCTCGATCACGTCGAAGAGGGAGGACTCCCCCGCCTTGTGCCCCTCGGTGCGCGCCAGTCCGCGTTCCTTGGCCCAGCGGCCGTTGCCGTCCATGACGACGGCCACGTGCCTGGGCACGAGGGCGGCGGGCAGCTCGGGGGGCCGCGCGCCGCTGGGGTGCGGGACGGGCGCGGCGTACTCCCGGCGTTTACCGGTGTCGAAGTTGAACAGACTCAAGAACGCTCCACATGGCGCAGTGATCGGATTCCGTTTTCCAGGTGCCACTGTAGGTAGGCCGCGACCAACCCGCTGCACTCGGAGCGGTGCCTGCCCTCGCTGGCGTCCGCGCTCTCCCAGTCCCCGCCGAGCAGGGCCGACATCAGCCGGAACGTGTCGGGGGACGGGTGCACGGAACCGTGGGGGCGGCACACCGAGCAGACCATACCGCCGGCGTGGACCGCGAAGGCGCGGTGCTCCCCCCGGCTGCCGCAGCGGGCGCACCCGTCCAGGGCCGGGGCGTACCCGGCGACGGCGAGCGACCGGAGCAGGTAGGCGTCCAGGACCAGCCGGGAGTCGTGGACGCCCTCCCCCAGGGTACGCAGTGCGCCGATCAGCAGCAGGAACTGGCGCAGCGCGGGGTCCTTCTCCACGGAGACGACCTTCTCCGCGGTCTCCAGCATCGCGGTGGCGGCGGTGTAGCGGGCGTAGTCGGAGACGACGGCCTCGCCGTAGGAGCGGAGGGTCTCGGCCTGGGTGATGACGTCCAGCGTGCGGCCGGTGTGGAGCTGCAGGTCGACGTGGGTGCACGGCTCCAGGCGCGCGCCGAAGCGGGACTTGGTGCGACGGACCCCCTTGCCGACGGCGCGGACCAGGCCGGTGCGCCGGGTCAGGAGGGTGACGATGCGGTCGGCCTCGCCCAGCTTCTGGTTGCGCAGGACGACACCCTCGTCGCGGTAGAGACTCACCCCCCCATTGTCGCGGATGCCACCGACCGCCCGGACGGCCCAACCTCGCCGCACAGACCCCGACGTGACCTGCTTTATTACGTTTTGGATTCCCTTTTTGCTCGCTTTGCTCTACTCTCACGCGCTAGGACGCGCCTCACCGGGCCTGCCGCCCTTCCCCCGCGGCGTCCGGAGTCCCCCGCGCGCACGCGCTGCCCCCCGGGCACGGGTCACACAGAACTCACGTGCCCATGGGCACGGGCAGAGCCGGCCTGGGGAAGGACCAACACCCCGGCCGCGGTCACGTACCGGCAGGTCCGCGGGCGTGTCCACCCGATTCCCGTCACGGAGGAGAGCGATATGGCGCGTGGTCGCCGAGGCAAGCGCCGGATGAGCGCTCGCGAGAACCGCTCACGGAAGGACGGGCGGCGCCGCCGCCCGGTACCCCTCGCGGTGGCGCTGGCCGCGATACCGGTCGGCCTGACCCTGGCAGGAGCACTGCTGGTCACCGGGGCGGGCGAGAGCCTGAACCCGTTCCGGGACACCGCGGACGAGACCCTGGCGACGGGTCGGATCGGTGACGCCGTCGCCGACGGCTCCGCCGTGCCGGAGGCCTCCGCGGACGACGACTTCTTCGCGTCGCCCAGCGCGCCGCCGCAGGACCGGCCGTCGCCGTCCGGCGCGGGCGGGCCGCAGAGCGCCGACGTGACGGCCTCCTCCGTCCCCGAGGAGGCGCGGGAGGACGGGAGCCCGTCCGGCGGGGGCGGCGGTGGCGGAGGGAGCGACGACGGCGACGGCGAGCGCCGGGGCCGCGGCGGCTCCGGCCCCTCCTCCGCAGGGGGGTCGGTCGACCGGGTCGTGACCCTGGTCAACGGGGAGCGCGCCTCCGCCGGGTGCGACCCGCTCACGGTGGACCCGCGGCTCACCGCCGCCGCCCAGGAGCACAGCGAGGACATGGACCGGCGCGACTACATGGGTCACGAGAACCCCGAGGGCGAGGGCCCGGCCGACCGCGCCCTCCGCCACGGCTACGACGCGTGGGGCGCGGAGAACGTCGCCAAGGGGCAGACGAGCGCCGCCCAGGTCATGGACGCCTGGATGGGCAGCCGGGGCCACCGCGACAACATCCTCAACTGCGACCTGGTGGCGATCGGCGTGGGAGAGTCCGGCAACGCCTGGACCCAGAAGTTCGGCTGGGAGTAGGCCGGGCACGGCTGCGGTCCGCGCTCCCCCGGGGCGCGGACCGCCGTCGTCGGAGGCCCCGGCGCCGGCTCCCCGCACCGCGCACGGGGGACCGCGCCGCGCGAACCCCTACCGCCACGGCTCTCCCGCGCCCTACCCTGGCCCGGTGCCCCCTGTCACGCGGCCCGCGACCGCCGAGGACCTCGACGCCGTGCTGTCCCTGCTCGGCGAACTGCCCCCCGACGCCCCGCCCCTCACCGCGGCCTCGGCCGCGCGGATCTGGTCGGAGGTCTCGGGCCAGGAGGGGCGGACCCTGCTGGTCCACGAGCGCGACGGGATCGTCGCCGGGACGGTGGACTGCCTGGTGGTGCCCTGGACGTTTCGGGACGGGCGGCCGGTGATGCTCGTGGAGAACCTCGTGGTCGCCGAACGGCACCGGCGCTCGGGTGCGGGACGCTCCCTGATCCGGTCGGCGGAGCGCCTCGCGCGCCGCGCCCGCTGCCACAGGATCCAGCTGCTCGCCGCCGGCGACGCCTACGTGCACGCGTTCTACCGCGCGTGCGGCTTCGTGTCCTGCGCGGACGGGTTCCGCAAGCACGTCCCCTCCTGGACCGTCGGAGCCGCCCTGTAACCTGGTCCGTCGCCGCGCCTACCCCGCGGTGTGACGGAGGGGTCCCCCGATGCGTGAACTGAGTGAGCTGGTCGAGGTCGAGGAGCCCGCCTGGCCCGTCCTGACCGAGCGCCTGGCCGGCAGCGCCGCGCCGGTGCGCGTGCTGCCGGTCGACCCCGTCGCGGGCCGGACCTGCCTGCACCGGCTCCAGGTGACCGCCCGGTCCTTCCTGGGCGCGATGGCGCTGGAGTGCGGCGGCCTGGTGCTCGACGGGGGCTGGCTGCGGGTGCACGGCGGGGGCGGCCCCGACCTGCGGGGGCTGGGCGAGGTCAACGACCTGAGCGCGGCCGTGGTCTTCGGCCCGCCGCTGCGGCTGGTGGTGGGGCACGACGTGCTGGGCGGGGTGTTCGCCCTGAACGGGCCGGGCTCCGAGGGTGCGGAGCACCCGGGCAGGCCCGGTGAGATGGTGTACTTCGCCCCCGACTCCCTGCGGTGGGAGCCGATGGAGACCACGTACTCCTCGTGGCTGCTGTGGATGCTGGCGGGCAACCTGGAGGGGTTCTACGAGGGGTTGCGCTGGACCGGCTGGCGCGAGGAGGTGGAGGGTCTCGGCCTCGGACAGGGGTTGGCGGTGCGGCCCCGGCCCCGGTCCGGGGAGCAGACCCCGGCGGACCCGGCCGCCGCCTCCCGCAGAGCGGTCCCGCTGGGCGAGCTGACCGCGGCGCACCGGGATCTGTGCGCCGCCCGGGGCCTGCCCGACCCCGGACCGTTCGGCCTTCTCTGAGGGGCGTCCCGCCTCCGCGTGCGGCAGCGGCCGGGGGGCCGGGGCGGGCGCTGCCGCGCCGCCCCGGCCCCCCGGGAGCACCGGTCCGTCAGACGCGGGCGATGGCGCTGCACAGGGCCTTCAGCGAGGCCGTCGTGATGCTGCTGTGGATGCCGACGCCCCACACGACCCGGCCGTCGATCTCGGCCTCCACGTAGGCGGCGGCGCGGGCGTCGCCGTCCTCGCCCATGGAGTGCTCCACGTAGTCCATGACGCGGACCTTGACGTCGACGTCGGCCAGGGCGTCGCAGAACGCGGAGATGGGGCCGTTGCCGGTGCCCGACAGTTCGCGGATCTCACCGTTGACGCGGGCGTCGGCCTCGATCCGGTAGGTGCCGTCACCGTCGGTGGAGGAGCGGTGGGCCAGGACCGCGACCGGGCCCTGGTCGGCCAGGTAGGTCGTGGAGAAGATCTCCCAGATGCGGTCGGCCGCGAACTCCCCGCCCTCGGCGTCGGTGAACTTCTGGATGACCTGCGAGAACTCGATCTGGAGCCGGCGCGGCAGGTCCAGGGAGTGGTCGCGCTGCATGATGTAGGAGACGCCGCCCTTGCCGGACTGGCTGTTGACGCGGATGACCGCCTCGTAGTTGCGGCCCACGTCCTTGGGGTCGATGGGCAGGTAGGGGACGTCCCAGGTGTGCTCGTCCACCGGGGCGCCGGCGGCCCCGGCGGCCTCCTCCTGCGCGGCGAAGCCCTTCTTGATCGCGTCCTGGTGGGAGCCGGAGAAGGCGGTGTAGACCAGGTCGCCGCCGTACGGGTGGCGGGGGGCCACCGGCAGCTGGGTGCAGTGCTCGACGGTGCGACGGATCTCGTCGATGTCGGAGAAGTCGATCCGGGGGTCGACGCCCTGGCTGAACAGGTTCATGCCCAGGGTGACCAGGCAGACGTTCCCGGTGCGCTCGCCGTGCCCGAACAGGCAGCCCTCGACCCGGTCGGCCCCGGCCATGACCGCCAGCTCGGCGGAGGCGACGCCGGTACCCCGGTCGTTGTGCGGGTGCACGGACAGCACGACGTGCTCGCGGCGCGACAGGTTGCGGCTCATCCACTCGATCTGGTCGGCGTAGACGTTGGGGGTGGAGCGCTCGACGGTGGCGGGCAGGTTCAGGATGATCTCGCGGCCCGGCCCGGGGTTCCACACGTCCATGACGGCCTCGCAGACCTCCAGGGCGAAGTCCAGCTCGGTGTCGATGAAGATCTCGGGCGAGTACTCGTAGCCGAAGTACTCGGTCCCGTCCAGGTACTGCTCGGCGAAGCGCATGACGTGGCGGGTGCCCTGGACGGCGATGTCCTTGCAGGCCTCCCGGTCGACCCGGAAGACCACGCGGCGGAAGGTCGGTGCGGTGGCGTTGTACAGGTGCACGGTGGCGCGCTTCGCGCCGACCAGGCTCTGCACGGTGCGCTCGATCAGGTCCTCGCGGGCCTGGGTCAGCACCGAGATCTGCACGTCGTCGGGGATCAGCCCGTCCTCGATCAGGGACCGGACGAAGTCGAAGTCGGTCTGGCTCGCGGAGGGGAAGCCGACCTCGATCTCCTTGTAGCCCATCTCGACCAGCAGCCGGAACATCTCGTGCTTGCGCGCGGGGTCCATGGGCTCGATCAGCGCCTGGTTGCCGTCGCGCAGGTCGGTGGAGAGCCAGCGGGGGGCGGCGTCGATGGTCTTCGACGGCCAGGTGCGGTCCGGCAGGTCCACCGGGGCGAAGGGCTTGTACCGGTGGAAGGGCATGGGGCTGGTCTTCTGCTGCGGCACCATCGCGGTGTCTCCTCGGGGTGGTTCGTGCATGTGGTCTGGTCGACCAGGAGCAAGCCGAAGTCCCGCGGCGAGGGAGCCGACCGTCTAACGACCCCCGCCGCGGCCGCTAAGGAGGAGCAGCACGCGCAGCATAACGGTGATCACGCTAGCAGACGGCCGGAGAACCCCGGTACCCTGCGTCCACATGTCGAGATGCAAGTCACGTACCTGCGACGACACGACGTGCGCGAATGGGACGCCGCCGAGGGCCGGGCCGCGCGACCGCTACGTGTACCTCGACTTCGAGATATCGCACAGAGGTCTGTACCATTTCAGGTGAACCCTTCAGTGCTAGGGGGGTTGTTCGAGTCCCGCCGACGGGACCCAGGGTGCGGCCAACACCCGAGGCCGCCGCCGACCGCGCCGAGTACGCGTAAGCCGCGGTGGCGGCGAGGCCGGTACCGTCGGCGGGATCTCTCGTTCCCGCCCCCGCGGGGCGCAGCGGCGGGTCCACCGGGGGGCTCCGGAGGAGCGGGGGCCCGCGACACACGGCCCCGGAGCGCGGTCCGCCGGCGTGGCCACATCCGGCCACGGGATACCCGGTCCCCCCGCGACCGAAGCGGGCTTCACCTGCCGGAGCGGGCAAACAAGGCGATCCGCCACATCGGTGACGGAAAGTTAGCCATATTGACAGATTGTGCCGATTTCTTCTGCAATGACGCCACGTATCCGCAGCCTCACCCCCGCTGGAGGCATCGTGGGAAGCACCCCCGTCAGAAGAATCCTCGTTCCCGCGGCCGTGGGAGTACTCGTCCTCGGGCTCCTGGGCACGAGCGGCGCGTCCGCCGAGCCCGTCCACGGCCTCTACGAGGTCCGCGGCGCGACCTCGGCGCAGGACCGCACGGAGATCGCCGCGACCGGCGCGGCCATCGACCACGTCGGCGACGAATCGGTCCTGGTCACCGCCACCCCCGACGACGCCGAGGAGATCGGCGGGCTGGGCTACGGCGTCGAGGAGTTCGACGTCCCCGTCCCCCTCGCGGACCCCGACCCCGGCTACACCGGCTACGCGGAACTGGTCGGCGTCATCGACGAGGTCGTCGCCGCCCACCCCGACATCGCCGCGCGGTCCGTCATCGGCCGGTCGCACGAGGGGCGCGACCTCCTCGCGGTCAAGATCAGCGACAACGTCGATGTGGACGAGGACCAGCCCGAGGTGCTGTTCGTCCACGCCCAGCACGCCCGCGAGCACCTGACCGTCGAGATGGCGGTCCACCTGATGCGCCTGCTCACCGACGGCTACGGCGGCGACCCCCGGATCACCGACCTGGTCGACGACCGCGAGATCTGGATCCTGCCCAACGTCAACCCGGACGGCAGCGAGTACGACATGGCGGGCAGCACCTGGCGGAACTGGCGCAAGAACCGCCAGCCCAACGAGGGCTCCTCGTCGCCGGGCACCGACCTCAACCGCAACTGGGCCTACGAATGGGGGTGCTGCGGGGGCTCGTCCGGCAACCCGAGCAGCATCACCTACCGGGGCCCGGCGCCGGAGTCGGCGCCGGAGGTCCGGGTGGTCGCCGACTTCGTGCGCGGCCGGGTGGTCGGCGGCGAGCAGCAGATCACCACCGCCATCGACTTCCACACCTACAGCGAGCTCATCCTCTGGCCGTTCGGCCACACCTACGACGACGTCACGAACGGCATGACCCGGGAGGAGTACGACACCCACGCGGCGCTCGGCGAGCACATGGCCGAGGCGAACGGCTACACCCCCCAGCAGTCCAGCGACCTGTACGTCACCGACGGGTCGATCAACGACTGGCTGTGGGGCGACCAGAGGATCGTGAACTTCACGTACGAGATGTACCCCCGCAGCGCGGCCGGCGGCGGGTTCTACCCGCCCTCGTCGGTGATCGAGAGGGAGACCGCCCGCAACGAGGAGGCCGTGCTGCGCCTGCTCGACTACGCGGACTGCCCGTACCGGATCATCGGCGAGGAGGCCGCGTACTGCGGCTGACCCGGCGGACGCGGAAGGGCCCCGGGGATCTCCCGGGGCCCCGGGGATCTCCCGGGGCCCCGGGCGTCAGGCGCCGGGAACCGGCTCGAACTCCTTGACGGCGTCGATCGCGGGACCGTGCGGGGTGTTGGCCTCGCGCTCGATCATGATCTCGACGAGCACCGGCCGCGAGGTGGACCGGGCCTCCTTGCGGGCCCACTCCAGGGACTCGCGGATCTCCCCGGGCTCCCACACCCGGCGCCCCGAGCAGCCGTAGGCCTCCATGAGCTTGACGTTGTCGGTGCCGTACTCGTCGTAGTGGACGTCCACCTGGTAGTTCATGCCGAAGGGGATCGACGCCTGGCGGATCAGGCCCAGGTACTCGTTGTTCAGCATGATGATCACGTAGGGGACGTCGTACTGGGCCGCGACCGCGAGCTCCTCGACCATGTACTGGAAGCCGTAGTCGCCGACGATGCCGACGACCTCGGCGTCGGGTTCGGTGGCCGCCAGCGCCTTCCGGACACCGATGGCCGCCGGGATCTCCCAGCCGAGCGGTCCCGCCTGGCCGCAGATCTGGTAGTGCCGCGGCTTGTACGCCTTCTGGTGCTGGCCTCCCCAGATCTGGTAGAGGCCGATGGCGGTGACGAAGTAGGTGTCCTCGTCGAAGACCTCGTTGATCTCCTTGTAGACGCGCGGCGCCTTGACCGGGACCGTGTCGAAGTCCTCGCGGCGCGTCAGGGTGGCCTTGAGCTCGCCGATCCGGTCGATCCACGGTTCGACCCGGGCCGTGGCCCCCCTGCGCCGGGCCGCGGCCAGCAGTTCCCGGAGGAACAGCCGCGCGTCGGAGACCACGCCCAGGTCCGGCTCGAAGACCCGGCCGATCTGGGTCGCCTCGATGTCCACGTGGATGAACGTGCGGTCGCCCCGGTAGACGTCGATCTGGCCCGTGTGGCGGTCGGCGAACCGCGCCCCGACCGCCAGGACCAGGTCCGACTCCAGGAAGGACGCGTTGCCGTAGCGCTGGGAGGTCTGCACACCGGTCATACCCGAGTACAGGGGCGAGTCCTCGTCGAAGGAGCCCTTGCCCATCAGGGTGACCTGCACCGGCACCCGCAGGTACTCGGCGAGTTCGCGCAGGTCCGCCGAGGCCTCGGCCAGGATCACCCCGCCCCCGGCGAGGATCAGCGGGCGCTCGGCGGCCAGCAGCAGGTCCAGCGCCCGCTCCACGCGGGGCAGGTGCGGCTCGACCGTGTTGACCTTCAGCGGTGCGTCGATCGCGGGGTCGTACTCGATCAGCTTCTGGGCGACGTCCACCGGGATGTCGATCAGGACGGGCCCGGGACGGCCCTCCCGCGCGATCCGGAACGCCTCGCGGAAGATCCACGGGGCGGTCGCGGCCTCCTTGATCTGCACGGCCCACTTGGTGACCGGCTTGGCGATCTCGACGATGTCGACCGCCTGGAAGCCCTCCTTGTCCAGGAGGTCGGTGCGCTGCTGGCCGGTGATGCACACGATCGGGACGGAGTCCGCGATGGCCGTGTACAGGCCGGTGATCATGTTGGTGCCGGCGGGCCCGGAGGTGCCGATGGCCACGCCGACCCTGCCGGTGGTGCGCGACCAGCCGTCGGCCATGTGGGTGGCGCCCTCCTCGTGGCGGACGGTGAGGTGCTCGATCCCGCCCACCTCCTCCATCGCCTTGTAGAGCGGGAGGATCGCGGCGCCGGGGCAGCCGAAGGCGATGTCGACGCCCTCGTCCTTGAGGACCTCGACGACGGCGTTCATCACGGGCATCTGTGCCATGACGGGTGAACCCTTCAGTGCTAGGGGTGCTGGTGCGGTCGGCTCCGCCTGCGGTGTCCCGGGTGCGGCCAACACCGGGGACTGCGGTACGGGGCCTTCCTGGGAGGTCGGCTAGGACCGGCCGGAGAGCTGCTGGACGATCATCAGGAGCGCGGAGTGGTCGAGCCCGCCGTGCCCCTGGTTCTTGAGCGCGGCGACGGACTGCGCCACCTGGGCGCCGAGCGGGATCGCGACGCCCGCGGCGCGCGCGGAGTCGGTGACGATGCGCATGTCCTTGTCGTGCAGGGCGATGCGGAACCCCGGCGTGAAGTCGCGCTCGCGCATGGCCCTGCCCTTGCGCTGGAGCACCGTGCTCCCCGCGAGCCCGCCGCCGAGGACCTCCAGGCCCGACTCCGTGTCGACGCCGTGGGCCTCCAGGAAGACGAGCGCCTCCGCGAGGAGCTGGATGTTGCCCGCGACGATGAGCTGGTTGGCGGCCTTCACGGTCTGCCCGGCCCCGTTCGGGCCGACCAGGACCGGGGTGGTGCCCAGGACGTCGAAGATCGGGCGCGCGGCCTCGAAGTCGGCCTGCGCCCCGCCGACCATGATGGACAGCTTGGCCTCCACGGCCCCGGCCTCGCCTCCGCTCACGGGCGCGTCCAGGACGCGGAGGCCGCGTTCGGCCCCGGCCTCGGCGACCGCCCGGGAGACGTCGGGGCGGATGGTGCTCATGTCGATGACGAGGGTGCCGGGCTTGGCGTTCTCGTACACGCCCCCGGGGCCGAGGAGGAGTTCCTCCACGTCCGGGGAGTCGGGAACCATCGTGATGACGACGTCGGCCCCGGTGACGGCCCCGGCGACGCCGCCGCCGCGGCGTCCGCCCTCCGCGACGAGCGCGTCGACGCGCTCGGGGGTGAGGTTGTGGCCGGTGACGGTGTAGCCGGCGCGGACCAGGTTGACGGCCATGGGCAGGCCCATGATCCCCAGGCCGATGAAGGCGATCTCGGTGTCGGGCATCGCTGTCCCTCTCGTGTCTCGGTCGTGCCGCGGCTGTCGCCGCGGAAAGGGTGGCGGGGGCTCAGACCAGCCAGTCGAAGCTCTTGGCGCTGGGGACGGTCGGCTTGTACTCCAGGCCGACGAGCCCGGTGTAGCCGCCGTCCCGGAGCGCCCGGAGGAGGTCGTCGAACGGGAGGCGTCCGGTGCCGGGCTCGCCCCGGCCCGGGGAGTCGGCGATCTGGACGTGGCCGAACTCCGCGGCGTGGTCGCGGACCACGGCGAAGACGTCGTCCCGGTTGACCACGAGGTGGTACAGGTCCGCGAGGAGGGCGACGTTCGGGGCCCCGGCCTCCCGGGCCCGGGCGACGAACCCGAGGCCGTCGGCCGCGGTCGTGAGGGGGTAGCCGGCCGAGCCGCTGATGGGCTCGACGAGCACGGTGCCGCCGACGCGGGCGACGGCCCCGGCCGCCGCGAGGGTGTTCTCCAGGGCAACCCGGTCCTGTTCGGCGGGGTCGGTCCCCGGCAGTCGCAACCCGTAGAGGGCGTTGAAGCCGGTGGTGCCCGTGCGCTCGGCGATCCGGGTGACCACGTCGACGTTCGCGCGGAACTCCTCGGCCCTGGCGGGGTGCGAGAGCACGCCCCGGTCGGGCCCGGGGAGGGCGCCGGCGAAGAAGTTGAGGCCGGTGAGGCGCACGCCGGCGTCGTCGAGGGAGCGGACGAAGGCGTCGACCTCGTCCTGGGGCGGGGTCGGGCTCTCGAACGGCCACCAGAACTCGACGGCGTCGAAACCGGCGTCCCGGGCGGCCCGGGGGCGTTCGAGGAGCGGGAGCTCGGTGAACAGCAGGGAGCAGTTCACCGTGTAGCGGAGTGAGTGGCTCATGCATTGCCTCCAACTTCTACTTTCACATTGTGGAAAGTAGTTTTCGTTTTGAGGAATGTCATGAGTGTGCGGCCGGTCACCCCGGCTTGTCAACCGCCCCGACCCGCCGGATGCACGGCAGGGCAACCACTTCAACCCCGCGAGACCCATGCACCCCAGGCACGGCGGGTGGACACGGGGGGCCCTTCGTGCGGGTGTACAGATTCGGTCGTCTTTCGCGATATGGACCTTTTGAGTGTTGACAAGGTCACACCGCCATCAACTAGAGTCCCCCCAATCCGCAATACGGAATTGGCCGTCTGCACTACGAAAATCCTTGGTCGGTTCAGCTCCCCCGCCCACGGGGGGCCGACCGGCCGAGCCACGGGAGAGCACATGCCCGAGACCATGCCGGAGGAGCCGGGACGCGGCTCCGACCCCGGCCTGGAGCAACTGAACGCCCTGACCGGGGAGGAGCTGCGCGCACGGCTGGCCCAGTGCCTGGACGTGGACCGCTGGGTCGCGTCCCTCGCGGCCCTGGCGCCCTTCCGGGACCGGGACGAGCTGATGCGCGGCGCGGACGACCACGCGCGCGCCATCACACCCGAGGAGGTCGCGACCGCCCTCGCCCGCCACCCCCGCATCGGGGAGAAGGCCGAGGGGACCGGCACCGAGGCGCGGTGGTCGCGGGGGGAGCAGTCCGCGTTCGCCGCCGACACCGACGACGCCTCGGCCCGCGTACAGCGGATCTTCGCCCACGCCCAGCGTGAGTACGAGGACAGGTTCGGGCACATCTACCTCGTCTGCGCCAGCGGGCGCTCCAGCCGCGAACTCCTCGCCGACCTGGTCGCCCGCCTCGGCAACGACACCGCCACCGAGCTCCGCGTCGTCGCGGACGAGCTCCGCCGGATCGCCGGGCTCCGCCTGGCCAAACTCCTGGGGAACCCATGAGCCACGTGACCACCCACATCCTGGACACCGCTCTGGGCGCTCCGGCACGCGGCGTCCCCGTCCGCCTGGAGAACGCCGCCGACGAGCGCCGGACGTCCTGGCGCACCGTCGCCGAGGGGCGCACGAACGACGACGGACGCGTCCCCGACCTGGGCCCCGAGCGGCTGGCCGACGGAACCTACCGCCTCGTCTTCGACACCGCCGCCTACTTCGCGGCGGACGGCCGGACGGGTTTCTTCCCCGAGGTCACCGTCACCTTCGACCTCGCCGAGGAGCAGGCCCACTACCACGTGCCCCTGCTCCTGAGCCCCTACTCCTACTCCACCTACCGGGGCTCCTAGCCCCGGGGGCGTCCGCCCTCGGACGCCCCGGCCTCCCGGCACCGCCCGTCCGGGCGCGGCCCCGCAACGGAAAGGAGCGACCGACACGGAACCTCAGCCGGCCAAGGTGTGACACCTGCTTCTTCGAGTGCGTGACAGGTCCTTCCGCATGACCACAGCGGTCCTCCCTCGTACGTACTGCGCACAGGCGCGACGATGACGAATATCCACAACCCTGGAGTTCAACCCTGATGGGCATCCGACTCGGAGAGAACCAGTACGGAAAGGCCGAGGTACGCCTCGTCCACGTCAACCGCGACACCGACGTCCACCGGATCAAGGACGTCAACGTCACCTCGCAGCTGCGGGGCGACCTGGAAACGGTCCACACGCTCGGCGACAACACCACCTGCCTGCCGACCGACACCCAGAAGAACACCGTCTACGCCAAGGCCCGCGAGTGGGGCGGCGTCGGCGCCATCGAGGACTTCGCACTGCGCCTGGCCCGCCACTTCGTCGGCGAGCACGACTACGTGGACGGCGCCCGGCAGGAGATCCACGAGTACGCCTGGGACCGCATCACCACCCCCGACGGCCCCCACGACCACGCCTTCTCCCGGCGCGGCGGCGAGACCCGCACCACCGTCGTCACCAAGGACGCCGAGGGCGAGTGGGTGGTCTCGGGCCTGGAGGGGCTCACCGTCCTCAAGTCCACGGGGTCGGAGTTCCACGGCTACCCCAAGACCAGGTACACGACCCTCCAGGAGACCACCGACCGGATCCTCGCGACCGACGTCAGCGCCCGCTGGCGGTACGTCGGCGTGGACCACGACTACGACGCCGTGTACGCGTCGGTGCGCGCCCTGATGCTGGAGGCGTTCGCGAACACCCACAGCCTGGCGCTCCAGCAGTCGCTGTACGAGATGGGCCGCTCGGTGCTGAAGAGCCACCCGGAGATCGCGGAGGTCCGCTTCTCCATGCCCAACAAGCACCACTTCCTCGTGGACCTCTCGCCCTTCGGCCTGGACAACCCCAACGAGGTGTTCTTCGCCGCGGACCGCCCCTACGGCAAGATCGAGGCGACCGTCGAACGCGACGACGCCCCCGCCCCCGGCAACGCCTGGAAGACCGTGCCCGGCTTCCTGTAGCCACCCCCGCGCCGGGGCCCGTCTGTGCGGCCGGGCCCCGGCCCCCGCCCCGCTCGGGGCTCCGCCGTCCCCCCTGGCCCGCTCTCCGCGACGGGCCGCACGCCGCACCCCGGCGTGCACGGCGGCGGGTCGCCCGACCGGGGCGACACCACCGGGCCACGCGCCCGAGAACCAGGCCCCCTCTGAGGCGGCCGCCAAGCGCAAAGGCTGGAACCGGCCATGTCGAACAGTCCGTCCGCGAAGGACTCGGCCAGAACGAACGCCACACCCCCCACCCGCCCCGAGGACGAGAAGCTGCCCGCGCGGCTGCTGTTCGTCTACGGGCTCCAGCACATCCTGACCATGTACGCCGGCGCGGTGGCCCCGGCCCTGGTCATCGGCAGCGCCGCTGGGCTCGCGAACGACCCCGCCTCCATGGGGATCCTCGTCAGCGGCGCACTCCTGGTGGCGGGCATCGCCACCCTCATCCAGTCCGTGGGCCACCGCCGCTTCGGCGCCCAGATGCCGATCGTGGTGGCCAGCTCCTTCGTCCCCGTCAGCGCCGTCACCGCCCTGGCCGCCGGACAGGACGGGGAGAACCTGCCCGTCGCCTTCGGCGCCTCCCTCGCCGCCGGGGTCTTCGCCCTGGTCCTGACGCCGTTCTTCGGGCAGCTGATCCGCTTCTTCCCCCCGATCGTGACCGGCACCATCATCACCGTCATCGGCGTCAGCCTGATGCCGGTGGCCGCCGGATGGATCGTCGACGGCGCCGCACGGACCGCGGAGGACGGCACCGCGGCCCCCGCGGCGCCGCTGTCCCACCTGGCCCTGGCCGGGTTCACGCTGGCGGTCATCCTGGTCGGCTCCCGGGTGCTGCCCGGCATCTGGGGGCGGCTGTCCATCCTCATCGGCCTGGTCGTCGGCACCCTCGTCTCCCTGCCCCTCGGGATGGCCGACTTCAGCCGCGTCGGCGAGGCCGACATCGTCTTCGACCCCACCTCGGTGTTCTACTTCGGCGCCCCCCGGTTCGAGGTCGCCGCGATCGTCACCATGTGCGTCATCATGCTCGTGGTGCTCACCGAGGGCGCCTCCCACATCATCGCGGTCGGCGAGATCACCGGCTCCGAGGTGGACGCCAAGCGCATCTCCGCGGGCCTGCGGGCCGACGTCAGCGGCTCCCTCATCGGCCCGATCTTCAGCGCGACCCCCACCAGCTCGTTCGCGCAGAACATCGGCCTCCTGGCCCTGACCAAGGTGCGCAGCCGGTACGTGGTCGCCACCGGCGCGCTCATCCTCGTCGCGCTCGGGCTGTTCCCCGTGCTCGGCGGTGTCATGGCCGCGATCCCCGCCCCCGTCCTGGGCGGGGCCGGGCTCGTGCTCTTCGGCAGCGTGGCCGCCAGCGGGGTCAAGACCCTGGCCAAGGTGGACTTCACCAACAACCTCAACCTGGTCCTGGTGGCCACCTCCGTCGGCGTGGCGATCATCCCCCTGGCCTATCCGACCTTCTACGCGTTCCTCCCCGAGTCCGTGGAGCTGGTCGCCCACTCGGGGATCATCGGCGCGGCCGTCGCCGCCATCCTGCTGAACATCTGCTTCAACGTGCTCGGCCGCGACTCGGGGGCGAAGGCCCCGACCCGGATCGACCAGGAGGAGATCGGCAGCGCCGGCCCCGGCGAGGCCAAGTACACCGACCAGGCCGGAGCGGTCTACCGCGACGGCGAACCCGAGGCCCCGGCGGGGGCGTAGTACCCGCCTCCCGGACCGCCCCCGCCCTCCGGCGGGGGCGGCGGGCGCCCCTCCCCGGGCCCGGCCCCCGCCCCGGCCTGGCCCGGGGAGGGCCGCGCCCGCGACGGGGCGCCCGGGGCACGGGCGTCCCGGCCCGCGGGACGCCGGCTCCGCCACGGGGCCGTGTCCGGCCCACGTCGCGCACAGAACCGCGCGTTCCGTTCAGGAGCGCTGAATGGTATTCCTGTGGGGTGACCGACTGGGACCTCCGCAAACTCCGCGTCCTCCGCGCCCTGGAGGAGTTCGGGACAGTCCGGGCGACCGCGGAGGCGCTGCGCATGACGCCGTCCGCCGTCTCCCAGCAGCTCTCCTCCCTCTCGCACCAGGTGGGGGTGGCGCTGCTGGAGGCGCACGGGAGGCGGGTCCGCCTCACCGACGCGGCCCACGTGCTGCTCCGGCACACCGACATCGTGATGGCCCAGCTGGAACGGGCCGAGGCCGAGCTGGACGGCTTCGTCCGCGGCGAGATCGGGCACGTCCGCGTCGGCGCGTTCGCGACCGCCATCCCCAGCCTCGTGGTCCCGGCGCTCCACGCCCTGCGCCGCGAGTACCCCGGTCTCACCACGAAGGTGCACCAGGCCGACGCCGCCGAGGTCTACGACCTCCTCTCGGCGGGGGAGATCGACGTCGGCCTGTCCCTGGCCGCGCAGGCGCCGACCGCCCACGACGGCCGCTACGACCGGAGGGAACTCCTCACCGACCCCCTGGACGTGGCCCTGCCGGCGCACCACCGCCTCGCCTCCGCCCGCGCCCTCCGCCTGGGCGACCTCTCCGGGGAGCCCTGGATCTACGGGGCGTCCGGGCCCTGGCGGGACATCACCGTCTCCGCCTGCGCCCAGGCGGGGTTCGTCCCGGAGCAGGCCCACGTCGCCTCCGACTGGCGGGCCATCCTCGACATGGTCGCCGCGGGGCTGGGCGTCGCGCTGATCCCCCGCCTCGCCGCGACGGGCGACACCCCCGGGGTCAGCCTGCGGGTCCCGCACTCCGACCAGCCGCGCCGCCACGTGGTGACCGCGGTGCGCTCAGGGGCCGGGGAGCACCCGCGGATCGCCGTGGTGCTGCGCGCCCTGGCGGACACCGCCGGAGGGCTCGGCAGCTCCACCGTTCAGCACAACTGAACAGTGTGGTCATAAACTTTCGCTGGAAGTTACCGGTTCCTCCTGGGACGCTGGGAAGCGTCCGACGACCTCGCAACCCGGGAGAGACATGAGCCAAGGCCGCCCCTTCGACCCGCGCGACTACAACGCCCAGCCCTACGCGGGCGGCGACCCCTACGCCGACTACCGGGACGGCGAACACGACTTCTCCGGCCTCGTCGACCTCGCCGACCGCCGGCTGGGGGGCGGCGTGGTCGCCGCCAACGACGAGTTCTTCGCCCAGCGCGAGAACCTCCTCAAGCCCGACCGGGCGCAGTTCGACCCGCACGCGTTCGGGCACAAGGGCAAGGTCATGGACGGCTGGGAGACCAGGCGCCGCCGCGGGACCGGCGCCGAGCAGCCCCACCCCGCCGCCGACGACCACGACTGGGCCCTGGTCCGCCTCGGCCTCCCCGGGGTCGTCCGGGGGCTGGTCGTCGACACCGCGCACTTCCGCGGCAACCACCCGACCGAGGTCTCCGTCGAGGCCGCCCACCTGACCGGCACCCCCACCACGGACGAGCTCCTGGCCGCCGAGTGGACCGAGATCGTGCCCCGCGTGCCCGTCCACGGGCACGCCGCCAACGACTTCGCGGTGGCCCTGGAGCGCAGATGGACCCACCTGCGCCTCAAGCAGTTCCCCGACGGCGGGGTCGCCCGCCTGCGCGTGTACGGCGAACCCGTCGCCGACCCCGCCTGGCTCGCCTCCCTGGGCGGCTTCGACCTGGCGGCCCTGGTCAACGGCGGCACGGTCGAGGACGCCTCGGACCGCTTCTACTCCTCGCCCAACAACATCATCCTCCCCGGGCGCTCCCAGAAGATGGACGACGGCTGGGAGAACCGCCGCCGCCGCGACACCGGGCACGACTGGGTGCGCTTCCGCCTCACCGCCCAGGCCACGGTCCGCGCCCTGGAGATCGACACCGCCTACCTCAAGGGCAACTCCGCGGGCTGGGTGACGGTCATGGGGCGGGACGCCGGATCGGACGACCCCGACGCCTGGTTCGAGATCGTGGGCCGGACCCGGCTCCAGCCCGACAGCGCCCACCGCTTCGTCCTGGACTCCCCCGTCACGGTCACCCACGTGCGCACCGACGTGTTCCCCGACGGCGGCATCGCCCGCCTGAACGTCTACGGCTCGCTGACCGAGGCCGGCGCCGCCGACCTCGGCAGCCGCTGGGACTCCCTCCTGGGCTGACCGCCGGGACGGCCGCCGCGCCGGGGCGGGCACACCACCGTGTGCCCGCCCCTCGGCGTGCCCGCCCGGCCCGTGCCCTCCTCATCCGCCGCGCACGGCCCCGGCCGGGCCGTCGGACGAACCCGGGCCCTTCCCGGGGCGGCGCACGCCCCGGTGTCCGGCCGGGCGGGCACGGGTCCGAGGGGGCCGCCCCGCCCCGGCCCCGGAACGGGGAGGGACGGGGGCGGCCCCCTCGGACCGCCGGCCCCGGGGGCCGGCTCAGTCCCGGAGCAGCATCCGCCCGGCCGCGCCGGACGGGCCGACGTCCTCGCCGCGCAGGACGGTGCGCCGCACGCGCCCCACGAGGTCGGCGCCGTCGTAGGGGCTCACCGGGTTGCGGTGCCGGAGCGCGCGCACGTCCACCCGGAAGGACTCCTCGGGGGCGACGACCGCGAAGTCGGCGTCGTGGCCCACCCTGATCGCGCCCTTGTTGCGCACCCCGGCGACCCGCGCGGGCGCCGAGGACATCCAGCGCACCACGTCCGCCAGGTCCACGCCGCGGCGGCGCGCCTCCGTCCACACGGCGGCGAAGCCCACCTGGAGCCCCGAGACCCCTCCCCAGGCGGTCCCGAAGTCGCCGGTGTCCAGGTCCTTCAGGTCGGGGGTGCTCGGTGAGTGGTCGCTGACCACGCAGTCGATCAGCCCGTCCCGGAGCGCCCTCCACAGGAGGTCCCTGTTGGCGGAGTCCCGGATGGGCGGGCAGCACTTGAACTGGGTGGCCCCGGCGGGCACCGCCTCGGCCTCCAGGGTGAGGTAGTGCGGGCAGGTCTCCACCGTGAGCGGAACACCGTCCGCCCGGGCCTGCGCGATCAGCGGGAGCGCCGAGGCGCTGGACAGGTGCAGGATGTGCGCCCCGGTGCCCGTGCGCCGCGCCACCTCGATCACCCTGGCGATCGCCGCGTGCTCGGCGGTGTCGGGGCGCGACGCCAGGAAGTCCGCGTAGTCGCGCCCGGAGGCCGGCGGGGCGGTCTCCAGCACGGCCGGGTCCTCGGCGTGCACGATGATCCTGCCGCCGAACTCCCCGACGGCCTCCGCCGCCGTCAGCAGCTCCTCCGGGGAGAGGTGGCCGAACTCGTCCACCCCGGACGGGGACAGGAAGGCCTTGAAGCCGAAGACGCCCCTCTCCCAGAGCGCGGTCAGCTCCTTCGTGTCCCCGGGGCGGCTGTTCTCGGGAACGGCCCCGCCCCAGAAGCCCACGTCCACGGCGAGCTTGCCCTCGGCCGCGGCCCGCTTGGCGTCCAGGCCCGCGACGGTGGTGGTGGGGGGCACGCTGTTCAGCGGCATGTCGAGCAGGGTCGTGACGCCGCCCAGGGCGGCGGCCCCGGTGGCCGAGGCGAACCCCTCCCACTCGGTGCGCCCCGGTTCGTTGACGTGCACATGGGTGTCGACCAGCCCGGGCAGGAGCACCTCGTCCTCGGCGAGGGTGATCTCCCTGCGGGCGATCAGCGGCGCCCGGTCCCCGACGAGGACGTCCACCACGCGGCCGTCGCGCACCCCGACGGTGACGGGCCGCTCCCCCTCGGGGGTGACGGCTCTGCGGGCGCGTACGGCGAGATCGTGTCGCGTCATGTGTCCCTACTCCTGTCCGACGCGTCGTGTGGCCAGTCCGACCAGGGTCGCGGTGTCGGCCCCGGACGCCTCGGCCACCTCGGCCTCGTCCAGTGCCCCGCAGCGCACCCCGCTGACCAGGGCCGCGGCGAGGGCCTGGGCGGTGGCCGGCTCGTCCAGCACCCCTCCCGCGACGGCGCCGAGGTAGGCGCGCAGGCGGGTGGCGGCGGGGGCGAAGGCCTCCCGGTAGAAGGCGTAGGTGGCCAGGTAGCGGGTGACGAGCTGGTGCGGGTGCAGGTCCCACCCCTGGTAGAACCCGCGTTCCAGGGATCGGCGGACCAGGGAGGCGTGCAGTCCCCACGCGGAGCGCACCTCCTCCGGGGAGCCGACGGGCAGCACGTTGGTGGACCCGTCCGACAGCCACACGCCCGTGCCGGCCGCCGCCACCTGCATGACGGCCTTGGCGTGGTCGGCGACCGGATGGGCCATGCTCTGGTACGCGGCGGTGACCCCGCACGCGGCGCTGTAGTCGTAGGTCCCGTAGTGGAGGGCGCTGACCCGGCCCTGCCCGGCGTGGATCATGCGGGCGACCGCGGCGGTCCCGTCGGGGAGCAGGATCGACTGGGGGGTCTCGATCTGGAGCTCGAAGCGCAGCCTCCCGGCCTCCAGGCCGAGGCGCTCCTCCAGCTCGTCGGTGAGCCACACCATGGCCTCGACCTGCTCCACCGAGGTGATCTTGGGCAGGGTGAGGACCAGGTTGGCGGGAAGCCCCCCGTTCTCCTCCATGAGCGTGACCAGGAAGAGGGCGAGACTGCGGGCGCCTCGGGCCCGCCCGGCGGCCTCCATCCCCTTCATGCGGATGCCGAAGTGGGGCGGGGCCTGCCCCGCGGCGAGGTCGGCCGAGAGGGCACGGGCCGCGGACACGACGTCGGCGTCCTCGGCCTCGTCGCCCCGGTCCCCGTAGCCGTCCTCCAGGTCGGCGCGCAGGTCCTCGACGGGCTCGGCGGCCAGCTTGTCCCCCAGCCGGGGGAGGATCTCGGCCACGGCGGCCACGTCGGTCCCCGTCGCCTCCGCCAGGTCCGCGGCCGTCGGCGCGTACTCGGCCAGCGAGGCCGCGGCGTCCTTCCCCCACTCGGCCGCGAGGCCGGGCCGCACCCGGTCCGCCGGGACGTACACGGTGTGCACCGGCTGCCGGGCCCCGGAGGAGCCGGGGTAGGCGAGGGCGAGCCTGGCGTCCGCGTCGGCGAGGCGCGCGTTCAGCCCCGCGGTGAGCACGTCCAGGGCGAGATCGGGCGCCGGGCGACGGCTTTCGGACCGGTCCTCTTCCACGTGTGTGTCCTCTCCGAAGCGATGTTTTTCCTATCGTGGATGCTAACTTTTGCAATCCGGAAGAACAAGAGAGACCATGGGGAAGTCCGGACCGCCCGGATCACAGCGGCCCCAGAACACCCGGACAGCCGGTTTCGCCCGTGCTATAGAAGACACTGATGCCGAGAACCCTTTTTCGTATCGCAGAAGCAAGAGCCTGAACCCACGCCACAGCCCACGGGAGCGCGTCCGTTGTCAGTCCCACAGACCTCTCTAGTCACCGACGAAGCGGGCAAACGCGAACGCTCCGGTGGTGTGCAGTCGCTCGACCGCGCCTTCTCCCTGCTGGAGATCATGGCGGAGGCGGGCGGCGAGACCTCGCTGAGCCAGCTGGCCGAGTCCTCCGGCCTCCCGCTCCCGACCATCCACCGCATCATCCGCACCCTGGTGGGCAACGGGTACGTGCGCCAGCTCCCCTCCCGCCGCTACGCACTCGGCCCCCGGCTCATCGGCCTGGGCGACAAGGCCTCCCAGATGCTCGGGACCTGGGCCAGGCCGCACCTGGCCCAGCTCGTGGAGGACCTCGGGGAGACCGCGAACCTGGCCATGCTGGACGGCGACAAGGTCATCTACGTGGCGCAGGTCCCCTCGCCGCACGCCATGCGCATGTTCACGGAGGTCGGCCGCCGCGTGCTGCCGCACTCCGCCGGGGTGGGCAAGGCCCTGCTCTCCCAGCTGAGCGACGAGGAGGCCCTGGCCACGGTGCGCCGCACCGGGATGCCCGCGGCCACCGACCGCACCATCACCGAGCCCGAGCGGTTCGTCACCGAGCTGCACAGGGTCCGCGACCAGGGGTTCGCCATCGACGACGGCGAACAGGAGATCGGGGTGCGGTGCGTCGCGGTCCCGGTCGCGGGCGCCCCGTCGGGCATGGCCGTGTCCGTCTCCGGTCCGGAGGCCCGCGTCAGCTGGGAGTTCGTGGAGCGCGCCGCGCCCATCGTGCAGCACTGCGCGACCATGCTCGCCACGGACCTCAACAACCAGTCCTGACCCGGCCCGGGAACGGCGGAAGGGGCGGACCGGCCGGTCCGCCCCTTCCGCACGGGTCGCTACGTCTGCTGGTCGAAGCCCAGCTTGCGCAGCTGCTTGGGGTCGCGCTGCCAGTCCTTGGCCACGCGCACCCGCAGGTCGAGGAACACCCGCTGGCCCAGCAGGCCCTCGATCTGCTTGCGGGCCCGTGAGCCCACGTCGCGCAGGCGCGAGCCCTTCGAGCCGATGACGATGGCCTTCTGGCTGGGGCGCTCCACGTACAGCGACGCGTAGATGTCCACCAGCTCCTTGCCCGGCCGGGTGTTCTCCCGCTGGAACATCTCGTCCACGACCACGGCGATGGAGTGCGGCAGCTCGTCGCGCACGCCCTCCAGTGCGGCCTCGCGGACCAGCTCCGCCACGAGCATCTCGTCAGGCTCGTCGGTCAGGTCGCCGTCCGGGTACAGCGGCGGCCCCTCCGGCAGGTGCGAGGACAGCACGTCGGTGACGGTGTCGAGCTGGAACGCGCCCTGCGCGGACACCGGGACGATGTCGGCCCAGTCGCCCAGCTCGTCCACCGCCATCAGGTGCTTGCCCACGGCCTCCTTGTCGACCAGGTCGGTCTTGGTGACCAGGGCGACCACCGGGGTGTTGCGCTGTTCCGCCAGCTCCTTGGCGATGTAGGTGTCGCCCCGGCCGATCGGCTCGTTCGCGGGCAGGCAGAAGGCGATCACGTCCACCTCGACCAGGGTGGACCGCACCAGCGAGTCCAGCCTCTCGCCCAGCAGGGTGCGGGGCTTGTGCAGGCCCGGGGTGTCCACGATGATCAGCTGGGAACCGGGCCTGTGGACGATACCGCGCACCGTGCGCCGCGTGGTCTGCGGCCGGTTGCTGGTGATCGCCACCTTCTGCCCGACCAGCGCGTTCATCAGCGTGGACTTGCCCACGTTCGGGCGGCCCACGAAGCAGGCGAAGCCGCTGCGGAAACCCTCCGGGTGGGAGGGGGCCGGCAGCGGGACGCGCAGCTTCTCGAGGTCGAGGTCGTTCATGGGTCCTTCTCAGCGCCGGGTGATGCTCGCGGGCACCCCGTCAGGGGCGGCGATCACCACCACCTGGGTCTTCAGGTCGTCCGCCACCGCGCGGTCGTCCTCGGTCAGTTCCTTGGCCTCGGTGACGACCACCGCGGCCTCCAGCGCGGAGGCCTCGCTGGAGGCGGCCGCGGCCACGGCCGCCTGGAGCGCCGTCAGCCGGAGGGAGGGCAGCGACACCGTCGTGGCCACGTACGTGCGTCCCGTCTCGTCGCGCACCGCAGCGCCCTCCGCCGCCGCGTTGCGGGCCCGGGAGGCCCGCGCGAGGGTGATGAGCTTGCCGTCCTCGGGGCCGAGCCCCGTCGTCTCCGTCACTGGTCCGTGCTCCTTACGTCCTCGTTGCGGCCCCGGTCGTCCGGCGCCCCGGCCCCCTCTTCGGGCAGTCGCTCCACCAGGACCGTGGTCATCCGGTTGCGGCGGCTGCTCTTGCCCTCCAGGGTGAGCCTCAGTCCAGCGTATTCGGCCCGGGCCCCGCCGACCGGCACCCGGCCCAGCACGAACGCCACGAGTCCGCCGACGGTCTCCACGTCGGGCACGTCGAGGTCCTGGTCGGGAAAGAGCTCGTCGAGCTCGCCCAGGGGCAGGCGGGCCGTCACCCGCACACTGCCGTCGTCCAGCCAGACCACCGGCGGGATCTCGTGGTCGTACTCGTCGGTGATCTCCCCGACGATCTCCTCCACGATGTCCTCCAGCGTGACGAGCCCGGCCGTTCCGCCGTACTCGTCGATGGCCACCGCGACGTGGTTGCGCTGCTGCTGCATCTCGCGGAGCAGCTCGTCGATGGGCTTGGTGTCGGGCACGTAGGACGCCGTGCGCATCACGTCGCCGGCGGTGAGCGGCACCTCCGCCCCGGCACTGCCCGCGGACGCCGCCCAGCGGTCGCGGAGCTGGTCCACCAGGTCCTTGAGGTAGACGATGCCGACGACGTCGTCCTCGTCCTCGCCGGTCACGGGGATGCGCGAGTACCCGCTCCCCAGCGCCAGGGTGAGGACCGCGTCGGCGTCGGCGTCGCGGCTCGTGAACACGATGTCGGGGCGGGGCACCATGACCTCGCGCACGGAGGTGTCGTCGAGTTTGAAGACGGAGTGGATCATCTGCCGCTCCTCGGCGTCGATCACCTCCCCCTGCTCCGCCAGGTCGACCAGCTGGCGCAGCTCCACCTCGGTGCTGAACGGCCCCTCGCGGTCGCCCTTGCCCCGCGGCGTGATCGCGCGCCCCGCGCCCACCAGGAGCTGGGCGAGCGGACCCACCACGACCTGGACCGGGTAGACCACCGCCGCGCTCGCGCGGGCGAACTGCCCGGCGAACTGGCGGCCGAGGATGCGCGGTGCTATGGCGATCAGCACGGACTCCACGACGACCATCGCCACCGCGGTCAGCAGCAGGGCGGGCCACCCCAGCCCCAGGAGGAACACCATCCCCATGGCCGCCGCGATGACCGCGCACACCTCGCACACCACGCGCAGGAACAGCAGCGCGTTGAGGTGGCGCGTCGGGTCGGCGGCGACCCTGCCCCAGCGGCGGTCGGCCCTGGCCGCCCGCTCCGGACCGGTCGCCTCGGGAAGGCCCACCGACATGACTCGCGTGATGGCGACCTCCGCCGCCACCAGGAACCCGGCCACCGCGGTCAGCACCAGCGCGATCACGAAGGCGGTGATCCACTCGGCGGGCTCCCCCGTGGTCATGGGGGCGACGTCGGGCCACATCAGGGGTCTCATCAGGAGCTCTCGTCCTTCGCGGACCCGGCGGACTCCCGCTCACGCCAGGCTGCGAGGATCTCGCCCTGGAGGCCGAACATCTCCTTGTGCTCCTCCGGTTCGGCGTGGTCGTAGCCCAGCAGGTGGAGGATGCCGTGGGTGCAGAGCAGGTCGATCTCCGCCTGTGTACTGTGCCCGGCCTTCTCGGCCTGGCGCTCGGCCACCTGCGGACAGATGATCACGTCACCGAGGACGCCGGGCTCGCTGGTGCGCCCCGGGCCGCCGGGGCGCAGCTCGTCCATCGGGAAGGAGAGCACGTCGGTGGGGCCCGGTTCGTCCATCCACCGCACGTGCAGGTCGGTCATCGGCCCCTCGTCCACCAGCACGACGGACAGCTCGGCCAGGGGGTGGACGCGCATGGCGTCGAGCACGTGCCGGGCCAGGCGGGAGAGTCGCTCCTCGTCCACTGCGGTGACGCCGGACTCGTTGGCGACGTCGATACTCATCGGTTGCGGCTGCCTCACTTGGAATCGTCGCGGCCGGGCGGCGCGCCCGGCCGGTGGGTGCGCCGTCTGCGGCCCTCACCCGGGACACCCGAACCGGTGGGCCCGCATGCTCACGGACCCACCGGTGCGAACGCCGTACTACCTCAGTCTGCCCGCTCCCCGGGGCGGGTGCTCCCCGTCCCCGGGTCCTTCGGGGTGTCGGAGGGCTCGTCGCGCGGGGACGGGCCCCGGTCGCGGCCGCCCCCGGCGCGACGGCGGTCCCCCCTGCGGTCGCCCTGACGGTCGTTCTGGACGGCGTCGTAACGCCCGTAGGCGTCGACGATCTTGCCGACGAGCTTGTGCCTGACGACGTCCTCGCTGGTGAGCCGGCAGAAGGCGATGTCGTCGATGTCACTCAGGATCGTCTCGATGGTCCGCAGCCCGCTGGCCTGCCCGCCGGGCAGGTCCACCTGGGTGACGTCACCGGTGACCACGATCCTGGAGCCGAAGCCCAGGCGCGTCAGGAACATCTTCATCTGCTCGGGCGAGGTGTTCTGCGCCTCGTCCAGGATGATGAAGGAGTCGTTCAGGGTCCGGCCCCGCATGTACGCCAGGGGCGCGACCTCGATCGTCCCGGCGGCCATCAGCTTGGGGATGGAATCGGGGTCGAGCATGTCGTGCAGGGCGTCGTAGAGGGGACGCAGGTAGGGGTCGATCTTGTCGTAGAGCGTGCCCGGCAGGAAGCCCAGCCGCTCACCGGCCTCCACCGCGGGACGGGTGAGGATGATCCGGTTGACCTCTTTGTCCTGGAGCGCCTTGACCGCCTTGGCCATGGCCAGGTAGGTCTTGCCGGTGCCCGCCGGGCCGATGCCGAACACCACGGTGCTGCGGTCGATGGTGTCGACGTAGCGCTTCTGGTTGAGCGTCTTGGGCCGGATGGTCTTGCCGCGGTTGGACAGGATGTTGGTCGTGAGCACGTCCGCGGGCCGCTCCGAACCGGGCGCCGCCAGCATGTGGACCATGCGCTCGATGGTGTCGGGGGTGACGTGCGTGCCGCTCTTGGCGAGTTCGATCAGCTCCTCGACGAGACGGACCACCACGGCGGTCTCCTCGGGGGTCCCGCTGATGGTGAACTCGTTGCCTCGGACGTGGATGTCGCTCTCGAAGGCCCGCTCCAACGCCCTGAGGAGTTCGTCCCCCGAGCCCAGCAGGCTGATCATCGTGTGCTCGTCGGGCACCACGACCTTGACCTGAGTGTCCCGTCGCGGGTGCGTGTGCGTTGTCTCGGCCATGGTGTGGCCTTGCGGCCGCTGTCCTACCCTTCGCTCGGGCGCCGCCCGCCTGGACGGGCGCGGCGTCTCCTGGACGACCCCGGCACCGTGCGGGGCGCCGGGCGGGGCTCCGCGCCGGTGTTCCACAGGAGTCCCACCGGGCTCTGGAAGCCCACACCCCGAGTCTACCAAGGCGTCCCCGCCCCGCTCGATGGGTTATTCGGCGCCTGTGGACGGGGCCGCGCGGGGCCTGACGGGGCCGGTTCCGGCAGCGGCCGGGCGCGGGTCCCGGGCGGTCCGGGCCCGCGCCCTGTCCGGAACGGTCCGGGGCCCGGGACCGGCCCCTACCCGGGGGGCCAGTTGAGGCCGCGGCCGCCCAGGAGGTGGCCGTGGAGGTGGAAGACCGTCTGCCCGGCCCCGCTGCCGGTGTTGAACACCAGGCGGTACCCGGTGTCGGCGACGCCCTCGGCCACGGCGACCTCGTGTGCGTCCCGGACGATCTCGTCCAGCAGCCCGGCGCCGGCGGCGGCAGCGGCGGCGGCGTCGGGGTGGTGGTCGCGCGGGACGATCAGCACGTGCGTGGGCGCCTGGGGGTTGATGTCGCGGAAGGCGAGGGTCCGCTCGCCCTCCCGGACGATCTCGGCGGGCACCTCCCCCTTCACGATCTTGCAGAAGAGGCAGTCCTCATGGGCCATCGCGAACCTCCGTGGTGTGTTCGCGGCCGCCGGAACGGCCGCCGTCTGGGGGTTGTCCCGGACCATGATGCCGCAGGTCGGCGCCGGGCGGCCCATCCCGGGAAGGCCGCCGGCCGCGGTCCGGGAGCCCGTTCGGCAACGGCCTCCGTCCCAGGCGCGATAGGCTTTCCACCCGTGCGCGTCGGGTCGTCGGAAACGTCCGCCCCGGCCCGGTACCCACGTGTTCGGAATGAAACGCGCGTCTACCTGGAAAAGAAGAGGTATGCCCTTTCGTAAACCCCGCGACAAGGGTGTGCGTCGAACTGACGTGACGACAGAAACCATGGTGGCCGGAGCCCCCACGGCCCCGCTCTCGGTGGAGTGGGACGCCGACCACGCCGTGACGGAGCTCTACAGGGAGCACTACCGTCCGCTCGTTCGGCTCGCATCCCTTCTCGTCCGCGACCACGCGACCGCGGAGGAAGTCGTTCAGGACTCGTTCGTCGCGATGCACGGCGCCTGGCGCCGGCTGCGCGATCCGAACAAGGCCCTGTCCTACCTCCGCCAGGCGGTGGTGAACAAGGCCCGGTCCGTGCTCCGCCACCGGGCGGTGGTGGAGAAGCACGCCCCCAAGGCCCTCCCCGACGCCCCCAGTGCCGAACACGGCGCCCTGAACCTGTTGGAGCGGGAGGCGGTCATCCGTGCCCTGCGCAAACTACCCACCCGTCAGCGAGAGGCCATCGTGCTCCGGTACTACGGCGACCTGTCAGAGGCTCAGATCGCGGACGCCATGGGGATCAGCCGGGGCGCGGTGAAGAGCCACACGTCCCGTGGCATCTCCTCGCTCCGCTCTGTTCTGGAGCAGACGACATGACCGGTCCGACAGATCCGACCGACGACGCCTTCGAGGACCGGCTGCGCCAGGTCCTCATGGCCGAGGCGAGCACGGTGGAGCCCTCTCCGGAGGCCCTGAACCTGATCCGCGAGCGCACCGAGCGCAACCGCGGCTTCGCCTGGTTCGGCCTGCCCTGGCTACGACCGGTGGCGGCGGTGGCGGGGGCCGTGATGATCGCCGCCTCCGTGGTCGTGTCCAGCCCCCAGGTCCGCGACCAGGTGCTGGAGTTCGTCCCGGCGGGGGCCGATCGCCACGGCGCCCCTCCCGAGCACGACGCGGACGGCGGCGGCGTGGCCGCCCCCGACCCGTCCTCCGACTCCACCGAGGGGAGCACGCAGCAGCCGGCGGAGCCGCCTCGGGACCCCGAGAGCTCACCCAGCTCCGGCGAGGACGAGGACCCGGCCGAGGAGGGCGTCGAGACCGCGTCCACCTGTTCTCCCCCCGCGGACGGGCCGGCGCCCTCCCCCAGCGCCTCCGCGGAGGAGAAGGACGGCGGCGCCTCCGCCTCCGAGGAGGAGTGCGACCCGAGCGAGGAGCCGACCGACGGCGAGGCCGGCGGCGGTGACGAGAGCGGCAGCGGCGGTGGCGGGGAGGCCCCCGGCACCGGCGGCGGGGACGAGGGGGCCGGCGGCGGCGGTGAGGAGACCTCCAGCGGCGGTTCCGGCAGCACCGGCGGCGACGCCACCAGCAACCGGGCCGTGCCCGGGGAGTGACACGCGGGCCCGGTGCGCCGGGACCGACGACGGAGGCGGCCGGGGGGATCCCCCCGGCCGCCTCCGTCGTTCCGTCGGCGGTGTGCCCGCTCCCGGCCCCGTGCCCCTCGCCGCTACCAGCGCCCGGTGCGCGCCTGGAGCACCGCCAGGGCGGCGACCCCAGCGGTGGAGGTGCGCAGCACGCTCGGTCCCAGCAGGGCCCGCACGGCGCCCGCCGCGGTGAACGCGTCGAGCTCGGCGTCGGAGAACCCTCCCTCGGGGCCGACCACCACGACGATCCCCGGACCGTCGCCCGAGGGCAGGTCCAGTTCGGCCAGGCGTCCGGCACCGTCCTCGTGCAGGACCACGCCCAGGTCGGCTCCGGCCAGCAGCCCGGCCACGGCGGACCGGTCCGCGAGGTCCTCGACCAGGGGCAGCCGCCCCCGCCGCGCCTGCTTGGCCGACTCCCTCGCGGTGGCGCGCCACTTGGCCAGCGCCTTGGCCGCCCGGTCGCCCTTCCAGCGGGTGACGGAGCGCTCGGCGGCCCAGGGCACGATCGTGTCCACCCCGGCCTCGGTCATCATCTCCACGGCCAGTTCGCCGCGGTCGCCCTTGGGCAGCGCCTGGACCACGGTCAGGCGGGGACGCGGCGCGGGTTCCTCCCGGCGCTCCACCACCGTGCAGACGACGTGGTCCCTGCCCACGGCGGACACCGTGCACCGGGCACGCAGGCCGAGACCGTCGGACAGGTCGACGGTCTCGCCCTCCCTGATGCGCCGCACGACCGCGGCGTGGTGCCCCTCGGGGCCGTCCACCGTCACCCGGTCGGCCGCCAGTGCGGCGGTCCCGACCAGGAAGACGGGGGGTGTCACTTCGCGCCGAAGGCGTCGCGGAGCTTGGCGAAGAGGCCGCCGTGCCCGGGGCTGAACCGCCCCGGGGACTGGTCCTCGCCGCGCAGCTCGGCGAACTTGCGGAGGAGGTTCTCCTGCTCCTCGTCGAGCTTGCCCGGGGTCTCCACGTCGACGCGGATGCGCAGGTCGCCCCGGCCTCCCCCGTCCAGGTGCGTGACGCCCTTGTTGGACAGGGTGATGACGTGGCCGGAGTTGGTGCCCGGCCGCAGATCGATGTTCTCGGTCCCGTCCAGGGTGTCGAAGGCGAAGGACGCGCCCAGCGCGGCGGCCGTCATGGGGACCGTCACCGTGCAGTGCAGGTCGTCGCCGCGCCGCTCGAAGGTCGGGTGGGGACGCTGGATGATCTCCAGGATGATGTCGCCGCGCGGGCCGCCGTTGGGGCCGACCTCACCCTCTCCGGCGAGCTGGATCCGGGTGCCGTCGTCGACGCCGGCCGGGATCTTGACGGTACGGGTGACCTTCTCGCGCACCCGGCCCTCCCCCGCGCAGTCGCCGCAGGGGTTGGTGATGACCGAGCCCTGGCCCGAGCACTGCGGGCAGGGGCGGGAGGTCATGACCTGGCCCAGGAAGGACCTCGTCACCTGGGAGACCTCGCCCTGGCCGTGGCACATCTCGCACGTGGTGCGGTGCGAACCGGCCGCGGTCCCCTCACCCTGGCACGTCTCGCACAGGATCGCGGTGGGGAAGGTGATCTCCTTGCTGACCCCGAACGCGGTCTCCACCAGGTCCAGTTCGACCCGGATCTTGATGCTGCGCCCGCGCCGGACCCGTTCCCGGGGGCCGCGCCCGCCGGGCTGGCCGCCGCCGAAGAAGGCGTTCATGATGTCGTCGAAGGCGAACCCGCCCCCGCCGCCGAAGCCTCCCGCGCCGCCACCGCCGGGAGCGTAGGGGTCCTGGCCCATGTCGAACATCCGGCGCTTGTTCTCGTCGGAGAGGACCTCGTAGGCCTGGGTCACCTCCTTGAAGCGCTCCTGGGTCGCGGGGTCGGGGTTGATGTCCGGATGGAGCTCGCGCGCGAGCCTCCGGTACGCCTTCTTGATCTCGTCCTTGGACGCGTCGCGACGCACCCCGAGAACCTGGTAATAGTCTCTGGCCACTGAGTTACTGTCCTGCCAAAATCTGTCCGACATACCGAGCCACGGCGCGTACCGCTCCCATTGTTCCCGGATAGTCCATCCGGGTGGGCCCCACGACACCGATCTTGGCGAGCGACTGGTTTCCCACACCGTAGTCGGCCGAGACGATGGAGGTGGACCGGAGACCCTCGTGGAAGTTCTCCGCGCCGATGCGCACCGTGAGCATTGACGGGTCCTTCGCCTCACCCAGCAAACGGATGAGGACCATGTTCTCTTCCAGCGCCTCCAGGACGTCCCGCAGGCTGGCGGCGAAGTCCACGGCGGCGAGGTTGGCCGTCCCCGCGAGGACGATCTTCTCCTCGTGCCGCTCGACGAGGCTCTCCAGCAGGACGGAGAGGACGGCCACCGCCATCTGGCGGTGTTCGGGCGGAACCTGCGCGGGCAGGTCCTCAACCGCGTCGGGCACCTCTCCGAGGTGGAGACCGGAGATGGCGCGGTTGAGCATGGAGCGCAGGTCGTTGACCGCGGTTCCGTTGACCTCGCCGAGGCCGTCGATGACGCGCTGCTCGACCCTGCCCGTGTCGGTGATCACGACCATCATGACCCGCTGGCCCCCCAGGGGGACCAGCTCGACGTGCTGGACCGAGGAACGGGTCAGCGACGGGTACTGCACGATCGCGACCTGGCGGGTGAGCTGCGCGAGGAGCCGCACGGTCCGCGCGACGATCTCGTCCAGGTCCACCGCTCCGGCGAGGAAGGACTCGATGGCGCGGCGCTCCGGCGCCGACAGGGGCTTGACGGAGGAGAGCCGGTCGACGAAGAGCCGGTACCCCTTGTCCGTGGGCACGCGTCCCGCGCTGGTGTGGGGCTGGGCGATGTACCCGTCCTCCTCCAGCGCGACCATGTCGTTGCGGATGGTCGCGGGAGAGACCCCGAGCCTGTGCCGGTCGGCCAGCGCCCTGGAGCCGACGGGCTCGTTCGTGTTGACGAAGTCCTCCACGACCGCTCGCAGGACAGCGAGCTTGCGCTCGTCCAGCAACTCGCCACCTCCTGGCACTCCGGGGTCCTCAGTGCTAATTCTATGCCCGGCCGCAAACCCGGACGGCTACCCCTCGGCGGTAACACCGGAGGAGGCGCCGGATCTTCCCTCCGGAGCCGCGACGTGCGCCACGGCGCGGATGAACCGACACCCTCCCCCAGTAGACTGCACGACCGTGGCTACCAAGGGAACCGGCCGCTACGGCCGCGACGTGCTCGCAGGCGACTGGCGGCTGCCCCGCAAGGGGGCCGTGCGCGAGGTCGCCCTGAGTCGGGACCTGGTCGTGGAGGACGCCGACGAGGCCTTCTGCGGAGCGGTCGTGACGTGGGACAGGTCCAGCGTGACCCTGGAGGACCGCGCGGGGCGCCGCAGGGTGTTCGACCTCGGCCCGGCCGCCTTCCTGCTCGACGGGAGACCCGTGACCCTGGTGCGCCCCGCGCCCGCGCCGCGGGGACCCCTGCGGAGCGCGTCCGGCTCGGTGGCGGTGCCCGGGGCCGCCGCGCGCACGGCGCGTGAGAGCAGGATCTACGTGGAGGGCGCGCACGACGCCGAGCTCGTGGAGAAGGTCTGGGGCCACGACCTCCGCGTCGAGGGAATCGCCGTCGAGTTCCTGGAGGGCGTCGACGACCTGCCCTCGATCGTGGCGGACTTCTCCCCCGGCCCGGGCCGCCGCCTGGGGGTCCTCGTCGACCACCTGGTCCCCGGGTCCAAGGAGAGCCGGATCGCCGAGCGGGTGCGCGGGGAGCACGTGCTGGTCGCCGGCCACCCCTACGTCGACGTCTGGCAGGCGGTGCGGCCGGGCGCCGTGGGGATCGGGGCCTGGCCGGAGGTTCCGCGCGGGCGCCCCTGGAAGGAGGGCGTCGTCGAGGCCCTCGGGTGGCGGCTGGAGACCGGTGAGGCGTGGCGCAGGATCCTCGGATCGGTCCGTACCTATGCTGATCTGGAGCCCTCGCTGCTCGGACGCGTGGAGGAGCTCATCGACTTCGTCACGGGGCCCCATCCGGACGAGCCCCGGGGCCCGTCGTCGGGTCGGGGCGCCCACCCGTGACCGGGCCGTTTTCGCGCCGGTACGGCCCCAGGACCTAGGATTCTGCCCAGGGCGCGGTCCGGACACCCGGTGTCCGGCGCCGCGGTCGCCCGCCTCCGGCCCCGCGCGGTCGTCGGTACGAGCGAAAGTACAAGAACCGCCACTCATGAGCGGAGCCAAGGAAGAGCATGAGCGAGACCCCGACGAACCCCCCGTCCCCGGAGGACCCCGACCAGGACCGGCAGCCCGGGCAGCCGGACGGCGGGCAGCAGGAGTACGGCCCCCGGGGTGAGGGCCGACCGCAGCAGCCCGGGTACGGGCAGCCGTCGGGCGGCCTGTCCCCGTACGCTCCGCAGCCCGACCAGGCACAGCCCGGGTACGGGCAGCCCTCGGGCGAACAGCCCGCGTACGGACAGCAGCCCCACCCCGGCCACGGACAGCCCTCCGGCGGCCAGTCCCCCTACGCCCCGCAGCCCGACCAGGCACAGCCCCCGTACGGACAGCCCGGCTACGGACAACCGCCCCAGCAGCCCTACGGCGGGCCCCAGGCACAGCCCGGTTTCGCCCCTCCCGGCGGAGAGCAGCAGGCCCAAGGGCACCAGCCCCCGCAGCCCTACGGCGGGCCCGCGTACGGGCAGCCCTCGGGGGCCCAGCCCGCGTACGGACAGCAGCCCCACCCCGGCCACGGACAGCCGACCGGCGGCCAGTCCCCCTACGCCCCGCAGCCCGACCAGGCACAGCCCCCGTACGGACAGCCCTCGGGCGAACAGTCCGCGTACGGGCAGCCCTCGGGGGCCCAGCCCGCGTACGGACAGCAGCCCCACCCCGGCCACGGACAGCCCTCCGGCGGCCAGTCCCCCTACGCCCCGCAGCCCGACCAGGGCCACCAGGACTACGGTCAGCAGGCGCAGCAGCCCTACGGGCACCCCCACCAGGCACAGCCCCAGCAGCCCTACGGCCGACCGGCCGGCGGCCCGCAGGGGTACGCCCCCCAGCCCGACCACGCGCAGCACCCGCAGGCCTACGGACATCCCCAGCAGCCGCAGTACCCCGGGGCGCAGGCAGCCTACGGCCAGCCGCAGCCGCCCGCCCAGGGGGGTGACAACAGCACGCTGGTGGCCATGCTCGCCCACCTCTCGGGCTTCGTGATCGCCTGCTTCGGCTGGATCCCGCCCCTCGCGGTCTACCTCGCCAAGCGCAACCAGTCGCCGTTCGTCCGGCACCACGCCTCGGAGGCGGCGAACTTCCAGATCACGCTGCTGATCCCGTACGTCTTCGCCTGGGTCGTCTTCATCGGTCTGGGTATCTTCTTCCCAGGACTGTCCTGGATCGGATCCCTCCTCATCGCGGTCGTCTGGATCGTGTCGATCGTGTTCGGGGTCATGGGCGCCAACGGCGCCAACAAGGGGACCTGGTACCGCTACCCGGTCAGCATCCGCCTGCTGAAGTGAGGCCGTCCCGAAGCACGGTCCGAGCGAGTCCACCCGAAGGAACCACCATGTCGTACCCGAACAACCCGCCAGAGGACCCCTACGGCCAGGGGGACCCGACCGGCCGCGACGACGGCTCCGGGGGCCGGTCGGGCGGCTATCCGCCCCCCGGCGGTTCCGGCGGATACCCGCCGCCCCCTCAGGACCCCTCGGGGTACCCGGGCGGCGGCCACCCCGGACAGCCCGGCGGATATCCGCCGCCCGGCTACCCCGGACACCAGGACCCGGGCAGCTACCAGGGTCCGCCCGGCTATCCCGGGCAGCCCGGGTACCAGGAGCAGACCGGCGGCTACCAGCAGGGCGGCTATCCGCCCCCCGGCTACCCGCCCCACGGGGGCTACGGCCAGTCGTCGGCGACGACCGGCCAGCCCAACTCCGAGGAGCGCACGATGGCGCTCCTGACCCACCTCAGCGGGATCGTGCTGGGCTTCCTCGTCCCGCTGATCATGTATTTGGTGAAGAAGGACGAGTCGCCCTTCCTCCGCCACCAGTCGGCGCAGGCGCTGAACTTCCAGATCCTGCTGACCATCGGCTACGTCATCTCGATCCCGCTGTCGTTCATCCTCATCGGCGGGCTCCTGAGCCTGGTCCTGTGGGTGCTGGCCGTGGTGTTCGGCATCCTGGCGGGCACCGCGGCCAACCGCGGCGAGTGGTACCGCTACCCGGTCAACGTCGACTGGGTCAAGTAGCGGCGCGGCGCACGCCGCGGGAACGCTTGAGGGGGCCGGGCAACCTTGCCCGGCCCCCTCGGCGTGCGCCCGGGCCCTCAGGTGAGGTCGCGCACCACGGCGTCCGCGAGCAGGCGCCCCCGGCGGGTCAGGACGGCGCGGCCCGCGCCGTGGGCGCCGGCCTCCAGCAGGCCCTCGGCGACGGCGCGCTCGGCCGCGGCGCGCCCGTGCGGCTCCAGCAGGTCCAGCGGACACCCCTGCTCCACGCGCAGTTCGAGCAGGATCCGCTCGAAGCGCCGCTCCTCCCGTGTGAGCACCTCGCGGGCCTGGCCCGGGCTGTCGCCCGAGTTCAGGCGGGCGGCGTAGGCGGCGGGGTGCTTGACGTTCCACCAGCGGGTGCCGCCGACGTGGCTGTGCGCGCCGGGCCCCACGCCCCACCAGTGACCGCCGGTCCAGTAGAGGAGGTTGTGGGCGCTGCGCCCCTCGGGCGTGCGCGCCCAGTTGGACACCTCGTAGGCCGTGAACCCGGCCCCGGCGAGGACGTCGTCGGCCATCAGGTAGCGGTCGGCCATCGTGTCGTCGTCGGGCTCGGTGAGCTCGCCCCTGCGCACCCGGGCGGCGAGCCGGGTGCCCTCCTCGACGATCAGCGAGTAGGCGGAGACGTGGTCGGGGCCGGCGGAGACCGCGGCGTCGAGGGAGGCCCGCCAGTCGTCGTCCGTCTCGCCCGGCGTGCCGTAGATCAGGTCGAGGTTGACGTGGTCGAACCCGGCCTCGCGGGCCCATCCCACGCACTGCTCGGGGCGTCCGGGGGTGTGGCCGCGCTCCAGGACCTTCAGCACGTGCGGGCGGGCGCTCTGCATGCCGAAGGAGATCCGGGTGAACCCGGCCTCGCGCAGCCGGACCAGGTACTCGGGCGTGACGGTCTCGGGGTTGGCCTCGGTGGTGACCTCGGTCCCGGGGGTGAACCCGAACCGGTCGCGGACCGCGGCGACGATCCGGCCCAGGTCCTCGGCGGACAGCAGGGTCGGCGTGCCGCCGCCGACGAACACGGTGCTGACCGGGGGCCTCGCGCCGGACAGGACCCGGTCGGCCAGCGCGACCTCGGCGACGGCCTGGTCGGCGTACGTGGCGCGCGAGGCCGTGGCGGTCCCGTCCCGGGAGACGAGCTCCTCTGCGGTGTAGGTGTTGAAGTCGCAGTAGCCGCAGCGTGTGACGCAGAAGGGCACGTGGACGTAGAACCCGAGCGGCTGCCCGCCGAGTTCGGCGAGGGAGGCTTCGGGCAGTTCCCCGGTACGCGGTACGGGGTCGCCGTCGAGGGCAACGGAAGGCATGCCTCCAGTGTCACCGACACTGCGGCGTGCCCCGGCCGGACCGTCGCCGGGACGCGCCCCGGCCGGGGCGCGGGGCACGGAGAGATGGGACACAGGGACCGGCGCCGGGGCCTCCTCCGGCCCGGCCGGGTCAGGGGTTGGCGTGGGCGGGGGCAACGCAAGCGCGGCAGGGGTCCTGCCGCGTCCGGGGACCGCGGGCGCCGTCGTCCCCGGCGGGGGCGGTGCAGGGTCCGGCCCGGCCGGGTCAGGGGTTGGCGTGGGCGGGGGCCGGGGAGGCGGCCCGCTGCGGGAGGGGGCCGCGGGGAGGGTCCACCCGCCCGGACGCGCTCCGCCGGTCGGGGGCGATGGCGGTGGAGCCGCGCACGACCAGCTCCGGGTCGAACATGAACTCCGTGTGGGAGACGGGGTGCCCGGCGATCTCGTCGCACAGGGCGCGCGCCGCGGCCAGCGCCATCGCGTTGACCGGCTGGCGGACGGTCGTCAGCGGGGGGTCGGTGAAGGCGATGAGCTGGGAGTCGTCGTACCCGACGACGGAGAAGTCCTGGGGGACGCGCAGGCCCCGCTGGCGGGCGGCCCGGATGGCGCCGAGCGCCATCATGTCGGATCCGCAGACCATGGCGGTGACGCCGCGCTCGATCAGGCGCACGGCGGCCGCGTGGCCGCCCTCGACGCCGAACAGGGACAGCTCCACGAGGTCGTTCCCGTCGAGGCCGTGCCTGGCGAGGGCCTGGTGGTAGCCCTCCAGCTTGCGGCGGACCGGGACGTAGCGCTCGGGGCCGCTGGTGAAGCCGATGCGGGTGTGGCCCAGGGCCACGAGGTGGTCGACCGCGAGCCTTCCGGCCTCCCGGTCGTCCGCGGAGACGAACGCCGAGGGGATGGCCTCGGCGAACCCGTTGACCAGGACGATCGGAAGTCTTCGTGAGACCAGGGCGTGGTACCGCTCGTGCGGTGCGGTGGTGTCGGCGTGCTTGCCGGAGACGAAGAGGATGCCGGAGACGTTGCGCTCCAGGAGCAGCTCCACGTACTCGTCCTCGGTTATTCCGCCCGGGGTCTGGGTGCACAGCACCGGCGTGTACCCGCGCTGGGCCAGAGCTCCCTCGGCCGCCTGGGCGAACATCGGGAAGACCGGGTTCTCCAGTTCGGGGATGACCATGCCGACCAGCCCGGCCGAGCGCTGCCGCAGCCGGGCGGGACGCTCGTAGCCGAGGACGTCGAGGGCGGTCAGGACGGCCTTGCGGGTTTCGGCGCCGACCCCCGGCTTGTCATTGAGCACCCGCGAGACGGTGGCCTCGCTGACGCCTGCGTGCCGCGCGATGTCGGCAAGTCGTGGACCCATGGGCGTAACTCTAGTCGAGATCGCCGTCACATGGCCGAAAGTTCGGGGTAATCTTGCGCAAGAACTTGCAGTCGCCACAGGGAAGGACCCTCGAAGATGGAGCCTCAGTCTCGCTGGTGGCGTGAAGCGGCCATCTACCAGATCTACGTGCGCAGCTTCGCCGACTCCAACGGTGACGGGGAGGGCGACCTCACCGGTATCCGGGAGCGCCTCCCCCACCTGGCGGAGCTCGGCGTGGACGCGATCTGGCTGACCCCGTTCTACGTCTCCCCCCTCGCCGACGGGGGCTACGACGTCGCCGACTACCGCGACGTCGACCCCCGCTTCGGCACGCTGGAGGACTTCGACGCCCTCCTCGGCGCAGCCCACGACCTGGGCATCCGCCTGATCATCGACGTGGTGCCCAACCACTCCTCCTCCGCCCACGCGTGGTTCCGCGAGGCCGTCGCCGCCGAGCCGGGAGACCCGGCACGGTCCCGGTACGTCTTCCGGGACGGCAGGGGCCCCGACGGGGAGCAGCCCCCGAACAACTGGAAGTCGATCTTCGGCGGCCCCGCCTGGACGCGCCTCAAGCGCCCCGACGGCACCCCCGAGCAGTGGTACCTGCACCTGTTCGACCCGGAGCAGCCCGACTTCGACTGGACCCACCAGGAGGTGCACGACGAGTTCGACGACGTGCTCCGCTTCTGGCTCGACCGGGGTGTGGACGGGTTCCGCATCGACGTCGCGCACGGCATGGTCAAGGACCCGGGCCTGCCCGACATCGCCGAGGGCGCCAAGGCCGACCTGCTCGACGGCAGCACCACGCTGCCGTACTTCGACCAGGACGGCGTGCACGACATCTACCGGCGCTGGTCGGCGATCGCCGCCTCCTACCCGGGCGAGCGCGCGCTGGTGGCCGAGGCCTGGGTCGAGGACGCGAACCGGGTGGCCCGGTACCTGCGCCCGGACGAGCTGCACCAGGCGTTCAACTTCGAGTACCTGACCGCCCCCTGGGACCCGTCCCGCCTGCGGGAGGTCATCGACGGTTCGCTGGCCGCCAACGGCGCGGTGGGCGCGACCACCACCTGGGTGCTGTCCAACCACGACGTGACCCGCCACGTGACGCGGTTCGGCGGCGGAGAGCAGGGGCTGCGCCGGGCGCGCGCCGCGACGCTGCTCATGCTGGCCCTGCCCGGCTCGGTCTACCTGTACCAGGGCGAGGAGCTGGGCCTGCCGGAGGTCACCGACCTGCCGGACGACTCGCTCCAGGACCCGACCTGGGAGCGTTCGGGCCGTACCGAGCGCGGCCGGGACGGCTGCCGGGTGCCGCTGCCCTGGGAGGACGGGAGCGCGCCGTTCGGGTTCGGCCCGGAGGGGAGCACCCCGTGGCTGCCCGTCCCCGAGGGCTGGGGCGCCCTGTCGCGCGCGTCCCAGCGGGGTGTGGAGGGCTCGACCCTGGAGCTGTACACCAGGGCGCTCGGGCTGCGCCGTGAGCTGGACGCCCTGGGCGACGGCGCGATGACCTGGCTGGATGCCCCCGAGGGCGTGCTGTACTTCGAGCGCGAGCCGGGCGTGCGCGTCGCGGTGAACCTCGGCGGGGAGACCGCGGAGATCGCGGCGTCCGGCGAGGTGCTCGTGTCCAGCGGTCCGGTGGCCGCACCGGCCGACGGCTCCCTGGCCCTGCCGGCCGAGACGGCGGTCTGGCTGCGCGGCTGACGCCGTGCGGGCGGCGCCGGGCACCGGCGCCGCCCTTCCCCGCCCGCGGCCCCCGCCGCGCCCCCGTACCCCTCCCCCGCACGCGGGCGCCCCGTCGGCGGCCCCGCACCCGCCGACCGCGCCCCTCCTGAAGCGGCTTCCGCCCCGACGGAGCCCGCGGAGCGTTCCCCGCGCCCCGGGGCCGCCGACCGCCCGCCGACACGGCTCACGGCCGCATCGCACCCAATGGTGTGACTAAATGAGCGTTCATCACAGATATCATCATCAGGCGGTCACCGCGCGACTACCCCCGGCAGGCGATCACACGTCCGTTTCCGCGGTGTTTCCACATCTTTATGCAGCAGGTCTGCAAAGCCTTTCAAAGCTTGCAAGTTATTGCTAACGTCACATCACCACGCATGCCCGCGACGGACCCGGGGCCACCGGCGAACCGCATGCGCGACCTCCTCAGCACGGCCTCCCGGAAGGAACACACCATGAGATTCCGCAGCGCACCAGTGGTGACAGGCATCGCCGCGATCGCCCTGATGGCGACCGCGTGCGGTGGCGGCGGTGAGGGCGGGGGCGACGACGCGTCGGCCGAGGGCGCCCTCGTCATCTGGTCCGACCCCGAGCGCGCCGACGCCATCCAGGGGGCCGCCGCGGAGTTCGCCGAGGCCAACGGCATCGAGGTCGACGTCCAGAGCCTGACCTTCGGCGACATCCAGGGCGACCTGCTCAACGCCCACCAGGCCGGGAACGCGCCCGACGTCTTCATCGGCGCCCATGACTGGACGGGCAACCTGGTGCGCAACGGCGCCGTCCAGCCCATCGAGCTGACCGGCGACAGCGCCGCGGGCCTGGACGAGACCTCGGTCCGGGCGCTCAACTACGACGGACAGCTCTTCGGTGTGCCGTACTCGCAGGAGAACATCTTCCTGATGCGCAACACCGAACTCGTTCCCGACGCCCCCGAGACCTTCGAGGAGATGGTCGAGGTCGGGACCGGGCTCAAGGACGCCGGTGACACCAGCGAGGTCCTCTCCATGGCCGTCACCCAGGAGGGCGACCCCTTCCGGATGAACGCCCTGTTCGGCTCCGCGGGCGGCTACCTCTTCGGCCAGGACGACGAGGGCAACTGGGACCCGACCGACCTCGGCGTGGGCTCGGACGAGTCCATCGCCGCCATGGAGCGGATCGCCGAGTACGGCGAGGGGGGCGAGGGGGTGCTGCGGCGCTCCATCGACCTGGAGAACGACGCCGTGCTGTTCTACGAGGGCGACGCCCCCTTCTTCGTCGCCGGCCCGTGGAACATCGCCGACGCCGAAGCGGCCGGGGTCGACTACGCGATCAGCCCCATCCCCGGTTTCGAGGGCGAGGGTCCCGCCACCCCCTACATCGGCTACCAGGCGTTCTTCGTCACCGAGGGCAGCTCCAACAGCGCCCTCGCCCAGGAGTTCGTGACCAACTACGTCACGGACACCGACTTCATCCTCAGCCTCTACGAGGCCGACCCGCGCACCCCGGTCCAGCTGGACGCCCTCGAGACGGTCTCCGCCGACGACCCCAACATCGCGGCGATCGCCGAGGCGGGCGCCGAGGGCATGCCGATGCCCTCCATCCCCGAGATGGGCGAGACCTGGGAACCGCTGGGCATCGCCCAGGCCGCCATCATCGGCGGGGCCGACGTCCGTGAGGCCATGGAGGCCGCCCACGAGACGATCGCCGGCCAGATCGGCGAGTAGCGGTGGCGTCCAGGAAAACCGACACCGCGGGCGCCCCCGGCAAGGGGGCGCCCGCCCGCAAGGGCCTGCCCGGAGGCCGGTTCGCCGGCAACGGCTCGCTCGGCGGGCAGCTCGTCAAGATCTCCCTCCTCGGCCTGTTCACCGCCCTCGGCGTGTGGGCGGCCCTCCCCCTCTACGTGGCGGGCAACTGGCTGGGCATCGCCCTGGTCGCCGGCGTCGTCGCACTCGTCTACGCGGTCTACCTGTCCAAGCGCGCCGTCCCGGTCAAGTACCTGGTCCCGGGCGTGCTGTTCCTGCTCGCCTTCCAGATCCTGCCCGTGCTCTACACGATGAGCACGTCCGTCACGAACCTCAGCGACGGCCACCGCGGCGACAAGCAGCAGGCGATCGCCGCCATCGAGGCGTACTCCGTGAGCAGCCCCGACGGCGCTCAGGAGTACACGCTCACCGTGGCGGTCACCGGCTCCCCCGAGACCGGTGACCTGGTCTTCCTCCTGGTCGACGGCGAGGGCTCCGCCTACGCCGGCGACGCGGAGGGGCTCACGGAGCTCACCGGGGCGACCGTCGAGCCGTCGGGCAAGGTCACCGAGGCCTTCGGGTACTCGATCCTGACCCCCGCCGAGGTCAACGCCCGCAGCGAGGAGCTGTCGGAGTTCGCGGTGCCCTCCGGCAACGGCTCCGGCATCCGCTCCAGCGGCCTGTCGAGCGCGTTCGAGGGCACGGCCACCCGCGTCTACGACGAGGGGTGCGACTGCGTCACCGACTCCGAGACCGGCGCGGTCTACCACGCCGACGACGAGCGCGGCGCGTTCTACGACGAGGAGGGGCAGCGCCTGGCGCAGGGCTGGCAGGTCGGCGTCGGCTTCGACAACTTCGCCCGGTTCCTGTTCAACCCCACCTTCGCGTCCTCGTTCTTCGGCATCCTGGTGTGGAACATCGCCTTCGCCGTCTCGGTCACCTTCCTGGTGTTCGTGGTGGGCCTGGCGGTCGCCCTCACCCTGCACGTCCCCAAACTGCGCGGCAAGGTCGTGTACCGGATCCTGGTGGTCCTGCCGTACGCGATGAGCTCCCTGGCGATGTTCCTGCTGTGGCGGGACATGTTCAACACCGACTTCGGGCTGTTCAACAGGATGCTGGGGCTGCAGGTCGACTGGCTGGGAGACCGGTGGAGCGCCCGGGCCGCGGTGATCCTCGCCAACGTGTGGCTGGGCTACCCGTACATGTTCCTGGTGGCCACCGGAGCGCTCCAGGCCATCCCCCGCGAACTCGGGCAGGCGGCGCAGATCGACGGAGCGGGCCCCTGGCAGGCGTTCCGCAACGTCACCCTGCCCCTGCTGATGGTCGCGATGACACCGATCCTGATCGCGACGTTCGCGTTCAACTTCAACAACTTCAACGCCGTGTGGCTGATCAGCCGGGGCGGCCCGTTCTCCCCGGACAACCCGACGGCCGGCGCCACGGACCTGCTCATCACCTACACCTACCGCCTCGCCTTCAACGAGGCCACCGCGGAGTACGGGTACGCGGCCGCGCTGTCGGTGATGATCTTCCTGATCGTGGCCGGGATGTCCGTGATCAGCCTCAGCCGGAGCAAGGCCCTCGAGGAGGTGGACTGATGGCGGTGCACGCCACCGGTACCGCGCGCACGCCCTACCGGCGCAGCGCGGGAACCCGGTTCTCCCTGTGGGCCGTCCGGCTCGGCTGGCGCCACCTGGTGATGCTGGCGGTCGTGGCCTTCGCGGTCTTCCCGGTCCTGTTCGTCGTCTCGGCCGCCCTCAACCCGCTGGGCACCCTGTCCAGTGCGCAGCTGTGGCCGACCGGGGCCAGTCTGGCCAATGCCCGGGACCTCTTCACGAACACGCCGTTCACCACCTGGTACGCGAACTCGCTGTTCTTCGCGGTCACCAACGCGGCCGCGACGGTGATGCTGTCCGCGCTCGCCGCGTACGCCTTCAGCCGCATGCGGTTCAGGGGGCGCAGGGTGGGGCTGGTCGGCCTCCTGGTCATCCAGATGTTCCCGCAGTTCCTGGCGATCGTGGCGATCTACCTGATGTTCACCACGCTGGGCGAGTACTACCCGGGGATCGGTTTCGACACCCGGTGGGGGCTGCTGCTGGTGTACCTGGGCGGCGCGCTCAGCATCAACACGTGGCTGATGAAGGGCTTCTTCGACACCGTGCCGAAGGAGCTGGACGAGTCCGCGCAGATCGACGGGGCCTCGCACGCCCAGGTGTTCTTCCGGATCATGCTGCCGCTGGTCACGCCCGTGCTGGCGATCGTGGGCCTGCTGGTGTTCATCTCCACCATCAACGAGTTCCTGATGGCGAGCGTGTTCCTGCGCGACACCGACGCCAAGACCCTGGGACTCGGGCTCTACCAGCTGGTGTCCTCCCAGCGGAACGCGAACTTCGGGATGTTCGCGGTCGGCGCCATCATGCTGTCCCTGCCCACCCTCGCGGTGTTCTGGTTCCTCCAGCGCTACATCACCGAGGGGCTGACCTCGGGGGCCGTCAAGGGCTGAGGACCTGCGTCCCGGCCCGCCGCCCGTCCCGGGGGCGGGGCGTCCGAAGAGCGGGCGCCCCGCCCCCGCTCCCGTGCCCCGGGACCGGGCGTACGCGGACGACGGAGGAGGGGCGCCCCCGCGGGGGCGCCCCTCCTCCGTCGTCCTCCGGCCCGGGGGACTACTTCTTCTTCTTGTCCTCGCCACCGCCGCCGTCGGTGGACAGGGCGGAGATGAAGGCCTCCTGGGGCACCTCGACCCGGCCGACCATCTTCATCCGCTTCTTGCCCTCCTTCTGCTTCTCCAGCAGCTTGCGCTTACGGCTGATGTCGCCGCCGTAGCACTTGGCGAGCACGTCCTTGCGGATGGCGCGGATGTTCTCGCGCGCGATGACCCGGGCGCCGATGGCCGCCTGGATGGGGACCTCGAACTGCTGCCTCGGGATCAGCTCGCGCAGCTTCTTGGTCATGTCCACGCCGTACGTGTAGGCCTTGTCCTTGTGCACGATCGCGGAGAACGCGTCGACGGCCTCGCCCTGGAGCAGGATGTCGACCTTGACCAGGTCGGCCTGCTGCTCGCCGGTGGGCTCGTAGTCCAGGGACGCGTAGCCCTTGGTCCGCGACTTGAGGTGGTCGAAGAAGTCGAAGACGATCTCGGCCATGGGCAGCGTGTAGCGCATCTCCACGCGGTCCTCGGACAGGTAGTCCATGCCCTGGAGGTCGCCGCGCCGCTCCTGGCACAGCTCCATGATCTGGCCGATGTGGTCGGAGGGGCTGAGCACCGTCGCCTTGACCATCGGCTCGTAGATCGCGGCGATCTTGCCGGACGGGAACTCGCTGGGGTTGGTCACGACGTGCTCGGTGCCGTCCTCCATGTCCACCCGGTAGATCACGTTGGGCGCCGTGGAGATGAGGTCGAGGTTGAACTCGCGCTCCAGGCGGGCCCGGGTGATCTCCAGGTGCAGCAGGCCGAGGAAACCGCAGCGGAAGCCGAAGCCCAGGGCCGCGGAGGTCTCCGGCTCGAACACCAGGGCGGCGTCGTTGAGCTGGAGCTTCTCCAGGGCGTCGCGCAGCACCGGGTAGTCGGTGCCCTCGATCGGGTACAGGCCCGAGAACACCATGGGCTTGGGTTCCTGGTACCCGCCGAGCATCTCGGTCGCCGGCCTGTTCAGGGCGGTGATGGTGTCGCCGACCTTGGACTGGCGCACGTCCTTGACACCGGTGATGATGTATCCCACCTCGCCCACGCCCAGTCCCCCGGCCTTGGTGGGCTCGGGCGAGCTGACGCCGATCTCCAGGATCTCGTGCGAGGCCCGGGTCGACATCATCTGGATGCGCTCGCGCGGGCTGAGCTTGCCGTCGATCACGCGGACGTAGGTGACGACGCCCCGGTAGGTGTCGTAGACCGAGTCGAAGATCATCGCGCGGGCGGGCGCGTCGGCGTCGCCGACGGGCGCGGGGATCTGGTTGACGATCTCGTTGAGGAGCTCCTCGACGCCCTGCCCCGTCTTGGCGCTGACCCTGAGCACGTCGGAGGGGTCGCAGCCGATGATGCCGGCGATCTCCTCCGCGTACTTCTCCGGCTGGGCGGCCGGGAGGTCGATCTTGTTGAGCACGGGGATGACGGTGAGGTCGTTCTCCAGCGCCATGTACAGGTTGGCGAGGGTCTGCGCCTCGATGCCCTGGGCGGCGTCCACCAGCAGGACCGCGCCCTCGCAGGCGGCGAGCGAGCGCGAGACCTCGTAGGTGAAGTCGACGTGCCCGGGGGTGTCGATGAGGTCCAGCGTGTACGTCTTGTCGTCGAGCGCCGTGAACGGGATGCGCACGGCCTGCGACTTGATGGTGATGCCGCGCTCGCGCTCGATGTCCATGCGGTCCAGGTACTGGGCTCGCATCTGGCGGTCCTCGACGACCCCGGTGATCTGGAGCATCCGGTCGGCCAGCGTCGACTTGCCATGGTCGATGTGCGCGATGATGCAGAAGTTGCGGATCAGCGCGGGATCGGTCCAGTTCGGCTGTGCCACCGTGCTCCGTTCACAGGTTGGGGTCCGGGTCGCGTGTGCGCCTGCGGCGTCACCGCCCCGCCGCGGCGTGGGTCCACGGCATCGTCAATCATCCCATGGCGACGGGGTCGCCCTCCCCGGTGACGACCGCCGTCCGTGCGGCAGTATGGGGTTCGGGTGCGGGGTTCGTGTCCAGATTATGTGACCCGGCGCCGGGAACGCGCCGTTCACGCACGGGTCCCGGGCCCGGCCGGAGCGTGCGAGGAGCGATCGGGTGAAGTGGCTGTTGACACGGGTGTTCGCCGGGCTGGCCGCGATCGCGGTGGTCCTGGTCGGCGCGGGCGCGCTGCTGGCCTACCAGTACTCGGGCGAGCCGGCCCCGTGGGCGGTGTCCCAGGGGGCCGACGCCGCGTGGGTGGGCTCGTGGGAGGACACCGGGAACCTGGCGCGGGTGCTCGACACCGGCGGGGTGGACACGGTGTACGTGTACGCGGGCGACATCGACGCCGAGGGCTCCGTGGAACGGGTGGAGGACACCGCGGCCCTGCTGTCGTGGCTCGGCTCGGAGTACCCGGACGTGCGGCCGCTGGCGTGGCTCCGGCACGGGGCGGACGGCTCGTCGCTGATCCGCGACCGGTTCGGGGAGGAGGCGCGTGAGGCCCTGGCCCCGGCCGTCGCCGAGGTGGCCTCGGACGGGTTCGCCGGCGTCCACCTGGACATCCGGCCGGTGACCGTGAACGACCCGTCCATGCCCGCGCTGATGGAGCTGGTGCGCGGGGAGCTGGGCGAGGACCCCGTGCTCTCGCTGCAGGCGCACCACGTGGAGCTGATGCCCGGCGGCCGGGTCCCCTCGTTCGTCGCGGACGGCGGGGAGAAGTACTGGTCCAAGGGCTACCTGGACCGGATGGCCGAGCACGCCGACGAGGTCGTGCTCCCGGGCGTAGGCGCGGACATGCCCGCCGAGGCGATGTACGGGGGCTTCATGGTGCGGCAGGTGACCGAGTCCCTGTCCGCCCTGAGCACCCGCGAGGACGTCGCGGTGCGCTTCGGCCTGCCGACCCACAGCGGCGGGGAGTGGGGGCCGAGGGTGGGGAACGAGTCGGCCGCGACCGCGCTCGCCGGGATCAGGCTCGGTCTCACGCAGGCGGAGCCCCCGGAGGGAAGGACGCTCGGTGTGGCGTTCTACCTCGGGGACGAGACGGGTGAGGCGGACGTGGCCGCGTACACCGCCGGATGGCTGCTGTCCTAGCCGTACGTCCCGCGCGGGACCCGGGGGGCGCCCGCACGGGGACCGGTGTGCACGAGTGGTGGCCGTGTGCTGCATACTGGAAGTCCGTGTCTCGGACTTCCACGTTTCAATATGAGCCCCGTGGACTCACACACCCGGCGTCGGCGCCCACCCTGGCCTCTCGCGGAACGGCTGCCCGCGAGTTGAGCCGCTTGTTCGACCGACGCGATCATCAGAGTAACTGGAGCACGTTTTCGCATGGCGAACATCAAGTCGCAGAAGAAGCGCATTCGGCAGAACGAGAAGGCCCGTGTCCGCAACCAGGCGGTGCGCTCCTCGCTGAAGACCGCCGTCCGCAAGTTCCGTGAGGCTTCCGAGGCCGGGGACGTCGAGAAGGCCACCGTCGCGCAGCGCGACGCCGCGCGCGCGCTGGACAAGGCCCAGAGCAAGGGCGTCATCCACAAGAACCAGGCCGCGAACCGCAAGAGCGCGATCGCCAAGCGCCTGCACGAGCTTCAGTCCGCCTAAGGGCCGACCTGCGCTGACCGGCCCGGTGTCCGCACCGGGCCGGTTTTGTCGTTCCCGGCGGCGGCAGCTCCCGGCGAGTTGTCCACAGGGCGGAACCGGGCGGTGACAGAGGGTCCGCGGCTTCCTACCGTTGACGTATGACCGCTCCGCGCCGTCCCCGGCGTCACCCTTCCGTGCCGGACCAGCAGGCCCGGCTCCGGGCGCTCACCCTGGACTCCTCCCCCGCGGCCCGGAGGCTGCGGGCCCGTATCCCCCGGCCTCCCCTCGACCCCCTGCCGTCCGGGTTCCCGGCCCCGGCGCCCGCCGCGCGGCCGGGAGGCGGTGCGGCCCCGCCCGGGGCCCGCACCGACCGCGGGCCCACCGCGGACGCCCTCACCGCCCCGGCACGGAACGCGTCCCCGTTCCCGGCGTCCCCCGGTCGGCCGGGGGCTCCCCGGCACGCCGCCCCCGCGGCCGGGGACGCGCGACCCGACGGCCCGCCCGTCCCGAGCGCCCCCTACGCGGTGGACGGGGACGGCTCGGAGGTGCCGTACCGTCCGCAGGTCCCCGGGAGGGAGGCGCCGCCCGGGCGCCGGGTTCCCCCGGGCCGGGATACGGCCCCCCGTGTGTGGCCGGAGAGGCACCACGAGGACACGGTGGCCGTGCCCCCGGCGCCGCCGGTCCCGCCCGCCTGCGGCAGGCCCGCTCCGGGCGGCGACGGCGCGGACCGGCCCGGGCCCCGGGCTGCCGTCCCCTTCGGGGAGGGGGCGGACCAAGAGGCGGGCGCCCACCGCAGGGCCGTGGTGCGCGAGCGGTACCGGGAGGAGCCGGCCCCCGGGGCGGGCACGCGCCGGGAGGGCGGGAGCGCTTCGCACGGCCCGGGGCCCGGACGGACGTCCCGGGGACCGGCGCCCCGCGCGTCGGACGGGCCCCTCCGGCGCACACCGGACGGCCCGGCGGGGGCCCCGGCGGACCGCCGGTCGCGCGACGCGCTCCGGGACGTCCCCGCCGACCATGAGGAACGCGGAGCCGGGGCACCCGGACCGGATCCGGCGGACTGCCTCCTGGACCCGGCGGGACCGTGGTCGGAGCCGGACGAGGAGCGCGGACGGCACCGGCGGGGGTCACGGCCCCCGTCCGGGTACACCGAGTTCGTCCCGGAGCCCCCGGGCGCGTTCCTGGAGCGCCTGGCGCGGCGCTGGCCGCCCCACGCGACCCTGTCCCGCCGCTCGGTGCTCGCCCTGGTCGCGGTCGGGGCCCTGGCCGTCACCGCGGTCCTGGTGCTGCACGACCGGCCCGCGACCGTGCGGGCGCCGGAGATGGTCGCCCAGGCCGCCTCCGCGCCCGCCGAGAGCGGCCCCGCGGGCGACCCCGCAGGCGGGGACGCGGGCGGGGGCGAGCCCTCAGGAGCCGTTCCCCCGGACGGGCCGGCACAGGCCGGCACGGACGCCGACCTGGTCGTGCACGTGGGCGGCGAGGTGGCCGATCCGGGCCTGTACACCCTGCCGGCCGGGTCGCGCGTCGCCGACGCCGTCGAGGAGGCGGGCGGCGCCCTGCCGGACGCCGACCTCGACCTGCTCAACCTGGCCCGTGCCCTGGTCGACGGCGAACAGGTCCTCGTGGGCGTTCCCCAGCCTCCGGTCGCCGCCGGGGCGGGAACGGCGGGCGGTGGGGCTGCGGCGGGCACGGAGGCCCTCGTCGACGTCAACCGGGCCGACGGCGCGCTGTTGGAGACCCTGCCCGGGGTGGGGCCGGTGATCGCGCGGAACATCATCGAGCACCGGGAGGCCAACGGGCCGTTCTCCAGCGTCGACGAACTGCTCGACGTGGACAGGATCGGCGAGAAGGTGCTCGCCGACCTCGCCCCCCACGCGACGGCGGGGTGAGGGCCGTGCCGGACAGCCGCTGCGCGCCCGGCCCCGGAGCGGGGGAGCCGGGAGCATGGTGACGTGGCTGGGAAGCGACGCGTACGGCCTGGGCCGGCCCTCCGACCTCCGGCTGCTCGCACCCGCCGTGGCGGCGTGGACCGCGGCCCTGGGCGCCCTCGCGGCTCCCGCGTGGGCGGCGTGGGTGTTCGGCGGCGTCGCCGGCTGTGCGGCGCTGGCGCTGTTCGCCGTCTCGCGGCCCCCGTCGGAGACCGTCGTGCTCACCGTGGCGGCGGCCCTGGTCTGCGCGGCCACCGTGGCGTCGGTGGCCGGGGTCCACGTGCACCGTGTGGCCGGGAGCGCCGCGGCGGAGGCGGCCCTGCACGGCCGGGCGGTGGAGTTCGGGGCGGTGGTGGCGGGCGATCCCGTGTCCCGGGCGGGCACGCACCGCCCGGGGCGGGCCGAGTGGGTGGTGCGCTCCCGTACCGCCTGGGTCCGGCTCGGGGACGGTCCCCGCGCCTCCCGGGCCCCGGTGGTGGTCCTCGCCTCCGGCCCGGAGTGGCGCGGCCTCCTGCCCGGCCAGTCCTTCCGGGCGAGGGGCGTCTTCCTGGAGGCGGAGGACGACCCCCTGACCGCGGCCCTGGTCCTGGTGCGCGGGCCGCCGGAGGAGGTCGCCGCCCCGGGGCGGGCCCAGGCCTTCGCCGGCCGGGTGAGGGAGGGCCTGCGCGAGGCCTCGGCAGACCTGCCCCAGCCGGAGCGCGGCCTGCTCCCGGCACTGATCGTCGGCGACGCCTCCCTGCTCCTGCCCGATACCGAGGAGGACTTCCGGGCCACCGGCATGACGCACCTCCTCACCGTCTCCGGCGCCAACCTGGCGATCCTGACCGGCTTCGTCCTGGCGGCGGCCGGGCTGCTCCGGGCCCCGCCCTGGTGCGCGGTCGCCGGCGGCGCGGTGATGATCTGGCTCTTCGTGCTGGTGTGCCGCCCGGAGCCGAGCGTGGTGCGGGCCGCCTTCATGGGTTCTCTGGGGCTGCTGGCGCTGGCGACCGGGCGTGCGCACGCCGGGCTCGGCGCCCTGAGCGCCACCGTGGTCGGGGTCCTGTTCTTCTCCCCCGGGTTGGCGGCCTCCTACGGCTTCGCCCTCTCCGTCCTGGCCACCGCGGGCATCCTGCTGCTGGTGCCCGTCTGGACGCGGGCGTGGTCGGCGCACATGCCGCCCCCGGTGGCGGAGGCGTTCGCCGTGGCCGTGGCCGCCCACGTCGCCGTCGCCCCCGTGCTGGTGGTGCTCTCGGGGGAGCTGTCGTGGGTCGCGATCCCGGCGAACGTGCTGGCCGCGCCGCTGGTCGCCGCGGTCACCGTGGCGGGTTCCGCGGTGGCGGCCCTGGCCGCGGTGTGGCCGGGCGCGGCCTCCGTGGCGGTGCACCTGCCCGCGCTGGGGGTGTCGTGGATCGCGGCGGTCGCCGGGGCCGGTGCCCGCGTCCCGTACGGGGCGCTGCCGTGGCGGGCCGACCTGGCGGGCGGGCTGTTCCTGGCGGCCGTCCTGGCGGCCGTCGTGCTGACCCGCGGGCGTGTGCGGAGGGCGGTCGCGGCGGCGCTGGCCGCCGCGCTGCTCCTCGCCCTGGCGGCGCGGTGCCTGCCCGGCGGGTGGCCGCCCCCGGGGTGGGCGCTGGTCGCGTGCGACGTGGGGCAGGGCACCGCGCTGGTGCTGTCCGTGGCTTCCGGCTCCGCGGTGGTGGCCGACACCGGCGAGCACCCGGACCTGGTGGACGACTGCCTGCGGCGCCTCGGCGTGCGCGAGGTCCCGCTGCTGCTCCTCAGCCACGACCACGCCGACCACGTGGACGGGACCCCCGGAGTGCTGCGGCACCGCAGTGTGCACTCGGCCATGGCGCCGCCGGGGTTCGGGGACACCCCCGTCGGACGGCTGCTGAGGGGGTCCGGCGTCGAACTGGCGGAGGCGGTGCCGGGACGGGCCCTGCGGGTCGGGCCGTGGCTGTTCCGGGTGCTGTGGCCCGACCCGGCGTTCGCCGGTTCGCTCAACGACACCTCGATGGTGGTGCGCGCGGACGGCACGGGGCCCTCCGTTCTGCTGACCGGCGACGTCGAGGAGGCGGCCCAGCGCCGGCTGCTGGCGGGGCCGGACGCGGAGCTGCTCGCGGTGACCGTCCTGGCCACACCGCACCACGGTGCGGGGACCCAGGAACCGGCGTTCCTGGAGGCGGCCGATCCGGTGGTGTCGGTGACCTCGGTGGGCGCGGACAACCCGTACGGGCACCCGGCGCCGTTCACGTGGGGCATCCTGGAACGGGTCGCGGAGGTCAACCTGCGCACGGACCGCGACGGCGACGTGGCGGTCCTGGGCGACGGCGCGTCCGGCTCGGGCATCGCCGTGACCCGGGGCCCCGGCCCCGGGCGCCGGGTCCCGCCGTCCCGGCCCGGGAGCGGGGCCGGGCCACGGACGCGGTCCGCCCGCCCGTCCCGCCGCTGCGGTGGGCCGCTCAGGCGTGTCGGCCGGCGACCGGGGCCCGGGGCGTGCTCCACGGCGAGGGGGTCTGCTTGGCGGCGAAGTAGTCGCCGCCCTTGCGCTGGACGTCGTCCGTGCCCCAGACCTCGTCCCTGCCGACGGTGCGCAGGTGGGGGATGTGCTTGCGGCAGTGGATGTAGGCCTCCTCGATGTGGACCATGGTCCACAGCATCGCCTTCTGCCCCGGCACCTCCGGGTGGGGGAGCCCGCGGACGTGGCCCCGCAGCTTCTCGTCCTCCAGGAGACGGGCCCGGCCGTTGACGTGCAGGCCGATCCTCTCGCGCTGGAAGTCGAGGAACATCAGTCCGATGTGCGGGTTCTCCATGATGTTCCCGGCGCTGGCGAACACCCCGTTCCCCCGGTACTCGGGGTAGACCAGGGTCTGCTCGTCGACGACGTGGACGAAACCGGGCGGCCCTGCCCGGAAGCTGGAGTCGCACTCGCCCTTGCTGTCCGAGGTGGCGATGAACAGCATCTCCTGCCGGGCGATGAACTCGCGCATCCGGGGGTTGAGCCGGTCCAGCATCTGGTCCTGGTAGAAGCGGTCGGCCCGCTCGGTCGTGCCCGTGACCGTCTGGACGTAGCGCTCGCCCTCGGTACCCGGCGTTCGGCTCTGGTCGGTCTCACTCATCACAATGGACTTTCGAGGGGACGGGGACGGGACAGGGGTGGGGATGGGGGGTTCCCGGGCGGCCGGACGCGGTCAGCGGGTCGGCTGGGAGACGCCGTACGGACCAGGTGTGTCGTAGGCGTGCCGGGCGCCGGACGGGCGCGGTGTGTCGTAGGCGTGCCGGGCGTCCGAGGGGCGCTGGTCCCCCGCGGAGGACCGCGCGCCGGACCGGTCCCGGTCCCCGGGCGGACGACGGTCGTCGCCCCGGGACGCGGCGTCCCCGGGGGAGCGGCGGGCGCCCTCCTCCCTGGAGATGGCGTCCTCCGCGCCCGCGAGCATGGTGGCGGTGATCCACTCGTAGACCAGCACCCACGCCGAGCTCATGGAGGACGACCAGGTCGGTGACACCTCGCTGACGGCGCGGACGAGGGCGCGGCCCACGAAGGGGTAGTGCTCGGGCCTGACCCCGAGCTCCCGGTAGTGCCGGCCGCCCAGTTCCCGGAGGAACTGCGCCACGTGGTCCGGCGCGTCGAGATAGCGGACGACCTCCACCAGGGCGTCGGCCATGCGTCTCTGCTGCGGCCGGATGTCGTCGGGGAACATGGCGCGGACCTCGGGCGCCATGACGAAGAGGTTCGCGTAGAAGCTCTCGGAGAGCCGCGTCGAGCCGGCGGGCAGGGACGCGCACGACTCCCGTACCGCCTCGATGACCGAGGCGTTGGGCAGAGGGACTTCGGTGATACGGCGGGGTTGCAAGGGCGGTTCCAGGTGTTCGGGTGGCGGGGGCGCGGCAGGGCGGTGGCCCACGAAGGGGGTCCGCGCGGTCGGCGCGGCCCACGGGCCTCTGGGATGCCCCGCTGCGGCCCGACCACGGTTCCGGGCGAACGCGGACCGGTCGGTGCTCACTTGTGCGGGTTGCGCGCCCCCGGGCTCGGACGGATCCGGCGGTGCGGGGGCCTCTGTGTGCCGGGGGCGCCTCAGCGCCGGCGTCGGAACGGGGGTGGTGCTCCGGAGCGGTCGACGCGCGCGCCGCCCCCGGTCTCACCGCGACGGTCCGTCGCCGGCGCCGGGGGCCGCCCGTGCGCGTGGCCCCCGGTGCGGGGGGAACCGACGCGACGGGCGTCCGACAGTATCGAGATTGCGGGATCCCTCAACGCTGCCTTGCCATTTCCGGTCTCAGGTCTCCCCTGGGAGCCGGGACAGTCCCGGAGACCATATGTCGAGGGGGGCAAAAAGGCGAATATTCGCATACCTCACCCTCTGTGCTGGTATGTGTCGTGCACTGTAACAGACGTGCCCAGAGGTCACACAGTTACCGAAGCGTACCTTCCGTCGCCATCCGACCACATATCCGCTCCGAGCCGTCCCGAACCGGGCCCACCGCACGTGGTGACCCGAGGAGACGGGAAGGACGGAGGAACGCACCGGCGCCCCGCCGACCGGCCGCGGGAACCGGGCGGGAACCGGGCGGGAACCGGGCGGGAACCGTCCCCGGCTCGTGGCATCCTCGTTGTATGCCTGCACCCGCCCCGCTCACGATCATCGTCGGCGACGAGGAGCTCCTCGTCGACCGGGCCGTCGCCGCCGTCGTCGCGGCGGTCCGCGAGAACGACCCCGGCGTGGACGTCCACGACCTGGCGCCCTCCCAGGTGACCGTGAACACGGTCGTGGAGGTCACCTCCCCCTCCCTGTTCGGCGACCGGCGGGTGGTGGTGCTGCGCTCCTCCCAGGACCTCGTCAAGGATCTGGCCGCGACCGTCACCGACTACCTGAAGGACCCGGCCGACGACGTCCACCTGGTGCTCACGCACGCGGGCGGCAACAAGGGCAAGGCACTGCTGCAGGCCGCGGTCAAGGCGGGCGCCGAACGGGTGGACTGCAAGGGGCCGACGAAGGGCCCCGAGAGGGTGGCGTTCGTCAGGGGCGAGTTCACCGCCGCCGGTCGCCAGATCACCCCGGACGCCGCCCAGGCCCTGGTGGACGCGGTGGGCACCGACCTGAGGGAGATCGCCGCGGCGTGCACGCAGCTGGTGGCCGACACCGAGGGCCGGGTGGACGGCGCGGCGGTGGCCCGCTACCACTCCGGCAAGGCGGAGGCCTCCGGGTTCAGCGTCGCGGACCGCGCGGTCGAGGGCCGGCTGCCCGAGGCGTTGGAGCAGTTGCGCTGGTCGCTGGCGGTGGGCACCGCCCCGGTGCTGATCAACAGCGCCCTGGCAGGCGCGGTGCGCGGCATCGCCGTGGCCGCGCAGCCCCCGCGCGGGATGTCCGAGGCGGATCTCGCCAAGCGCGCCAAGGTGCCGCCGTGGAAGCTGCGCACGCTGCGCCAGCAGGCCCGGGGATGGAGCGCCGCGGGCGTCACACGGGCGATGGCGGTGGTCGCCGAGACCGACGCGCTCATCAAGGGCGCCGGCCGCGACCCCGAGTACGCGCTGGAGCGCGCCGTGATCGAGATCGCCCGTGCCAGAGGGGTCCGCTGACCGGTTCCGCCCCGAGCGGTCACGGGCGCGGGCGTCAGCGGATGGTCTTGCCGCCCTGCCAGACGCGCAGGGTGTTCAGTCCCATCGACCAGGCGAACGCGCCCTCGTGGTCGGCGTCCCACTGGACCAGGTCCGCCAGGTTTCCCGGCGTCAGCATGCCCCGGTCGCGGAGCCCCAGGGAGTGGGCGCTTCCCACGGTGGCGGCGTGCAGCGCCTCGTGGACGGTCATCTCGAACATGGAGACGGCGAGGGAGATCACCAACGGCATCGACGTGGTCCCGGCCAGGCCCGGGTTGTGGTCGGTGCCCAGGCCGATCGGTACCCCGTGGTCGAGCAGGGACCGTACCGGCGGGGTGCGGCGCTCGTGCAGGGACGTGGTCGGACAGGCCACCACGGGGGTCCGCGTGGTGGCGAGTGCCAGGATGTCCCGGTCGTCGGTCTCGTGCAGGAGGTCCACCGACGAGCAGCCGAGCTCGGTGGCCATCCGCACGGCGCCGTGCCGGGGGCGGGAGCAGGCGTGCAGGGTGGTGCGCAGCCCCACCGACTGGCCGACGCCCAGCAGCAGGCGGGCGTCCTCGGTGGTGAACTGCTCGTTGTCGCAGTACACGTCCACCCCGTCAGCACCGGCCAGGGCGGCGTCGCCGAGCCACGAGGCGGCCGTGGCCACGTAGTCCTTGGGCCGTCCGAAGAACTCGGGCGGCACCCCGTGCGCGGGGAAGAAGGTCACGTGCAGGCGCGGCATCCCCGGTTCCTCCTCCAGGGAGCGCAGCAGGCGCACGTCGGCCAGTTCGCCGTCCCTGGTGAGGTGGTAGCCGGTCTTGGCCTCGACGGTGGTGCTGCCCGTCAGGACCCAGTGCCGCAGGCGTTCGCGGACCGCGTTGCACAGGGTCCAGGGGTCGGTCCCGCGGGTGATGGTGACGGTGGTGGAGACGCCGCCGCCCGCCGCGAAGATGTCGCCCTTGGAGGCGCCCTTCGCCCACATGTTGACCTCGGCGTAGCGGTCCCCCGCGTAGACCGGGTGGCAGTGGGCGTCGACCAGCCCGGGCGTGATGAGTCCGCCGCCGATGTTGACGACGTCGTCGACGTCGGTGAGGTCGTCCACCACGCCGGGGATGCGCTGGGGCAGCTCGGCGGCGGGTCCGACCCAGGCCACGCGGTCCCCGTCCATGAGGAGCGCGGCCTTGGTGAGCATCTCGTTCCCGGTCCACAGCCGACCGATGTTGCTGAGGAGTACTACCGTCATGGGGTTTTCCGCCCTCGTCGGTCAGATCCGCCGGCGCGAGTGCGGTACACGGTCGCGGGATGCACGGGCGGACATAACGACCTCGTATCTGGAACGATCCGACAGGGTCGGCAGGAGGCGGCCGTGGGGCCGCCGCGGTGCCGTGACAGCGGGAAGGAGCGTCGGCTGTCGGGGGACAGCGGGCCGCTGGCGGCCAGTGCTCCAAAACCGTAGTCCATCCGCGGACTCCGTGTACACCTCTCCCGGGGGACGAATGCGAGCGTCGCGGGGCAGAACTCGCGAGTGGACGGCGTGACGAAGGACACCGGCGCCCCGCGCCGCCGGTCCGGTCCCGGACCGTGCGCCTCGGCCCCGTCCGGCCCCGCGGGCCTGCGGCGGCCCCCGACATGCGAGGACCGGGGCGCCCCGGTCGGGGCGCCCCGGTCGCAGCCGGTGGCGGGTGCGGCCCCCGGGGGGGGACCGCGCGGTACTCAGGCCCTGCTGGGCGCGTACTCGTTGAGCTTCGCCGCGAGCAGCTCGGGGACGAAGGCGTGGATCGCCGTTCCGTCTCCGGTGTGCTCCTCGCTGATGATGCGTCCCTCCTGGTGCACCTTGGCGATGAGGTCGCCCCGCGAGTACGGGACGAGCGCGTTGACCTCGTGCGCGAGCTCGGGGAGCGCGTCGGCGAGCGCCGCGACCAGCTCGGGAACGCCCTCGCCGGTACGGGCCGAGACCTCGACCATGTTCGGGTAGCGGGTCCGCAGCACCTTGAGCACGTCCGGGTCGGCGGCGTCCACCTTGTTGACCACGATGAGCTCGGGCACCTCAGCGGCCTCGATGTCGGCGAACACCTCGTGGACTGCGCGGATCTGGCTCTCGGGGTCGGGGTGCGACCCGTCGATCACGTGCAGGATCAGGTCGGAGTCGGCGACCTCCTCCAGGGTGGAGCGGAACGCCTCCACCAGCTGGTGCGGCAGGTGCCGGACGAATCCGACGGTGTCGCTGAGGGTGAAGCCCCGGCCGTCGGGCGTGCGCGCCTGGCGGACGGTCGGGTCCAGGGTGGCGAACAGGGCGTTCTCCACCAGGACGCCGGCCCCCGTCAACCGGTTGAGCAGGCTCGACTTGCCGGCGTTGGTGTACCCGGCGATGGCCACGGACGGCACCTCGCGGGTGCGCCGGACGTCGCGCTTGACGTCGCGCGCGGTGCGCATGTGGGCGAGCTGACGGCGCAGCTTGGCCATCTTGTCGTTGATGCGCCGGCGGTCGGTCTCGATCTTGGTCTCACCGGGACCGCGCAGGCCCACGCCTCCGCCCGCGCCTCCGCCGCCGGAGCCGCCCGCCTGCCGGGACAGGGAGTCGCCCCAGCCGCGCAGTCGCGGCAGCAGGTAGCTGAGCTGTGCGAGTTCGACCTGGGCCTTGCCCTCGCTGCTGCTGGCGTGCTGGGCGAAGATGTCCAGGATCAGGGCGGTGCGGTCCACCACCTTGACCTTGACGACGTCCTCCAGCTGCCGCAGCTGGCCGGGGGTGAGCTCACCGTCGCAGATGACGGTGTCGGCGCCGGTCGCCTCGACGATGTCGCGGAGTTCGGCCGCCTTGCCCTTGCCGACGTAGGTGGCCGGGTCCGGCTTGGAGCGGCGCTGGGTGAGGCCTTCGAGGACGAGTGCCCCGGCGGTCTCGGACAGGGCCGCGAGTTCGGTGAGCGAGTTGTCGGCGTCGGTCTGGGTGCCGCTGGTCCACACGCCGATGAGGACGACGCGCTCCAGCCGCAGCGACCGGTACTCGACCTCGGTGATGTCGGTGAGTTCGGTGGAAAGCCCCTGCACGCGGCGGAGCGCGTGGCGTTCGGCGAGTTCCATCTCACCCTGGTCGGGAGCGTTCCTCGGCTCGTTCCGGCGGTCTCCGCCGTCGGCCTCGGCCCCACGGGTCGCATCGTTCCCGTCGACCCCGTCCCCGACGGTGATCGCCTCGCGGAAGACGTCCTCGCCTGCGGCCTCGTGGCCGGGCTCGGAGATTCCGCGGGTGTCAGCTGTATTCATATCCCTCCAGGTGGGTCAACGCGGCCGCCGTCCTGATTCTTCCCGTGGGCGGGCCGCGACGGGCGCCCTGTCGATGGTGGCAGGTCGCCGCCGCCGGGGCATCTGAATTATCGCAGGCCGTGCGACACGCGACATTGCGCCGTGCGGAGTCGCCCGGTGCCCCCCGGTCGATACTGGCCGAAGAAGTCCCGATCTTCCGGGCGGAAGTTTTCCGGACCTTCACGCGCCGGGAAACTTCACGATCATGTGCGCGGACCGCGGCGTTGACCGCGCGGAGGCACTGACGGTAGCGTCGTTTTCCACATACCAAAAGCTATTTTCGTATTGCGGAAGGTTTCCATGGGCGCCACGCACGGGGTCGAGATCACCGGCCCCCTCCACGACCGGTTCGACGAGATCCTCACGGATGAGGCCCTGGCCCTCGTCGCCGAACTCCACCGCACCTTCGAGGGGCGCCGCCAGGAGCTCCTCGCCGCCCGCAGGACCCGCGAGGAGCAGATCGCCGCGGGCACCGACCTCGACTTCCTCCCCGAGACCAAGCACATCCGCGAGGACGACAGCTGGCAGGTCGCCCCGCCCGCGCCCGGCATCACCGACCGCCGGGTCGAGATCACCGGCCCCACAGACCGCAAGATGACCGTCAACGCGCTCAACTCCGGCGCGAAGGTGTGGCTCGCCGACTTCGAGGACGCGAACACCCCGCTGTGGGAGAACATGATCGGCGGGCAGCTCAACCTGCGCGACGCCCTCGACCGGCAGATCGACTTCACCTCCCCGCAGGGCAAGACCTACGCCCTGAAGGAGGACGGCGAGCTCGCCACCGTCGTCGTCCGGCCGCGCGGCTGGCACCTGGACGAGAAGCACATCCTCGTCGACGGCCGCCGGACGAGCGGCGGCATCGTCGACTTCGCGCTCTACCTCTTCCACAGCGCCCGGCGGCAGATCGCCAAGGGCAAGGGGCCGTACTTCTACCTGCCCAAGATGCAGAGCCACCTCGAGGCCCGCCTCTGGAACGACATCTTCGTCCTGGCCCAGGAGCGCCTGGGGATCCCGCGCGGCACCATCCGCGCCACCTGCCTGATCGAGACCATCCCGGCCGCCTTCGAGATGGAGGAGATCCTCTACGAGCTGCGGGAGCACTCCGCGGGGCTCAACGCGGGGCGCTGGGACTACCTGTTCAGCATCATCAAGACGCACCGCACCCGCGGCCGCAGGTTCCTGCTGCCCGAGCGCAACGCCGTGACGATGACTGCCCCGTTCATGCGCGCCTACACCGAACTGCTGGTCAAGACCTGCCACAAGCGCGGCGCCCACGCCATCGGCGGCATGGCCGCGTTCATCCCGTCCCGCCGCGACGCCGAGGTGAACGAGGTCGCCTTCGCCAAGGTCCGCGACGACAAGTCCCGCGAGTCCGGCGACGGGTTCGACGGTTCGTGGGTGGCCCACCCCGACCTGGTCCCGGTCGCCATGGAGGTCTTCGACGGCGTCCTCGGCGAGCGCCCCCACCAGATCGACAAGCAGCGTCCCGAGGTCGAGGCGACCGCCGCGGACCTGCTCTCCGTCGACCGGACCCCGGGCGGCGTCACCCTCGCCGGCCTGAGCGGCAACATCAACGTCGCCCTCCAGTACCTGGCGGCCTGGATGGGCGGCAACGGCGCGGTGGCCATCCACAACCTCATGGAGGACGCCGCCACCGCCGAGATCTCCCGGTCCCAGATCTGGCAGTGGCTGCACAACGACGTCACCCTCGACGGCGGCGAGAAGGTCACCGCCGAGCTCGTCAGGCAGCTCATCGACGAGGAGCTGGCGGCCATCCGGGGGTCCCTGGGGGAGGCGTACGACGAGAACCTGTACCAGCAGGCCAAGGAGCTGTTCTCCGAGGTGGCCCTCGCCGATGAGTACGTGGACTTCCTGACGCTGCCGGCCTACGAGCGCATGCCGTAGTTCGGGCTTGATTCCATAAAACGGAAGAGACTTTCCATCGCACCCCTTGCTACGGCAGGGGGTGCGGTCGTACGTTCCCCTTGCGAGGTCGCAGCCGGGGAAGGGCTCCCGGACCCACTTCTCCGGACCGGCCCGGGAGGCGCCATGACCGAGACCGCACCCGCCACACGGACCCCGGCGGCCCTGGCCGCCCTCGTCCCCGTGCTGCGCGACATCTGCGGTGAGGACGGCGTCCTGACCGACGCCTCCCGGCGACGCACCTACGAGAGCGACGGGCTCACCCACCACAGGTCCGTCCCCGGCGTCGTCGTGCTCCCCACCACCGCCGAGCAGGTCGCCGCCGTCGTCCGGCTCTGCTCCGACCGCGGTGTCCCCTTCGTGCCGCGGGGCGCGGGCACGGGCCTCTCCGCGGGGGCGCTCCCCCACGCCGAGGGCGTCCTGGTCGTCACCTCGCGCATGCGCCGCATCATCGAGATCGACGTCGATAACGAGTGCGCGGTCGTCGAGCCGGGGGTGGCCAACCTCGACGTCACCCGCGCCGCGGCCCCCCACGGGTACTACTACGCGCCCGACCCCTCCAGCCAGCAGGTGTGCTCGGTGGGCGGCAACGTCGCCGAGAACTCCGGCGGCGCCCACTGCCTCAAGTACGGGTTCACCGTCAACCACGTGCGCGGCCTCGACATCGTCACCCCCTCCGGCGAACTCGTCAGCCTCGGCGGCCGGAGCCCCGACGCCCCCGGCTACGACCTCATCGGCGCGTTCGTCGGCTCCGAGGGCACGCTCGGCATCGCCACACGCATCACCGTCAACCTGACCCGCGCCCCGCAGAAGACCGTGACCCTGCTGTCCGCGTTCACGTCGATGGACGCGGGCGGGCGGGCGGTCAGCTCGGTGATCGCCGCCGGAGTGCTGCCCTCCGCCATGGAGATGATGGACGCGCTCGCCATCGAGGCCGCCGAGAAGGCCGTCGCCTGCGACTACCCGCAGGGTGCGGCGGCCGTGCTGGTCGTGGAGCTGGACGGCCCCGCCGCGGAGGTCGACGCCCAGCTCGCCGAGGTCGTCCGGCTGTGCGGCGAGGCGGGCTCCTTCGAGACCCGGACCGCCAGCGGCCCCGAGGAGCGCGCCCGCATCTGGAAGGGGCGCAAGTCGGCGTTCGCCGCGGTGGGGAGGATCAGCCCCGCCTACATCGTCCAGGACGGCGTCGTCCCCCGCACCGCCCTGCCCGAGGTGCTGCGCCGCATCACCGAGCTGTCGGAGTCCAGCGGCATCCGCGTCGCCAACGTCTTCCACGCCGGCGACGGCAACCTCCACCCCCTGGTGCTGTTCGACGACACCGAGCCCGGCGCGGCGGACAGGGCCGAGGAGGTCTCCGGGGCCATCCTCGACCTGTGTATCGAACACGGCGGCTCCATCACCGGGGAACACGGCGTGGGCGTGGACAAGGCGTGCAAGATGCCGCGCATGTACGGTCCCGACGACCTGGCGACGTTCGACCTGTTCCGCCGGTCCTTCGACCCGGACGGCATCGCCAATCCGGACAAGCTGCTCCCCACGCCGCGCCTGTGCGGCGAACGGCCCGGCGTGCGCAGGGGCGTGCACCCGCTCGTGGAGTCCGGGCGGGCCGACCAGTTCTGAGCGACGGCTCCGACGACGAGGGAGGACACGTGACACCCGCGGAGAAGCTGCAGGTCGAGGGCTGCGCCCTGAGGAGGGGGACCGCCGACGACGCCGTGGGGACCCTCGTCCCCGGGTACGTGGCACGGCCCGCAGACGCCGACGCCCTCGCCCGGATCATGGCCGTGTCCGGGAGGCGGGGACTCACCGTCGTCGCGCGCGGCCACGGTACCGCCATGGACTGGGGCGGGGTCCCGCGCTCCGCCGACCTGGTCGTCGACACCGGCGGCCTGTCGTGGATCGACCACATCGCGGGCGACCTCGTCGTCGAGGTCGGGGCCGGCACCCCCGTCGCCGACCTCTTCGCCGTGCTGGAGGCCGCCGGACAGCGCCTGTCCGTCGACCCCGTGCGCGAGGGCGGAACCGTCGGCGGCATGGTCGCCACAGGAGTGTCCGGCCCGCGCCGCCTGCTCACCGGCGCCCTGCGCGACCTGGTCATCGGCATGACCGTCGTGCGGGCCGACGGGGTGGTGGCCCGCAGCGGCGGCCGGGTGGTCAAGAACGTGGCAGGGTACGACCTGGCGAAACTGCACACGGGAGGCCTCGGCACCCTCGGCGTGATCGCTTCGGTGGCCTTCCGCCTGCACCCGCTGCCGCCCGCCCTGCGGGTGGTGACCATCCCCCTGGCCTCCCGCGGTCACGCGGAGCGGATCACGGCCGCCCTGCGCGCGACCACGGTCGTGCCTGCGGCGGTGGAGCTCCACTGGCCCACCCGTCTCCCTCCACCACCCTCAACCGACGCCTCCGGCGCAGCCCAACCCACCCGTCTCCCCCCACCACCCTCAACCGACGCCTCCGGCGCAGCCCAACCCACCCGTCTCCCCCCACCACCCCCGACCGACGCCGACCGCACCGCCCCGGCCCCACCGTCCCCGGCCGTCCCTCACCACGGCCCCTGTCTGCGCGTCGTGCTGGAGGGGACGCCGGAGGGGCTGGAGGCCAGGACCGCCACCGTGCTCTCGGTCCTGCGCGGGGCCGAGCCGCGGGAGGGCGCCGCGCCGCCCGGGCCACGGGTGGACCGGGAGCTGCCGGCGGGGTGGGGGCTGCTCCCCTCCGAGGGCACGGTCGTCCGGGTGTCCGTGCCTCCCGCCGAGTCGGCGGAGGCCGCCGAGGCGCTGGGCGCCCTGGCCGGCCGCGCGCACGGGACGGACGCGGTGGTCACCGGTTCGGTGCCGCGCGGCGCGCTCTTCGTCTCGTTCGCCCCGGGCGCGCCCGCGGGGGCCGTGGCGGACACGGTGGCGGGGGCCCGCTCCCGCCCCGGCTGGTCGGCCACCCTGCTGCGCGCGGAACCGCACGTCCACGCCGCCGGGGTGGACCCGTGGGGCGAGATCCCCGGCCTGCCGCTGATGCGGGCCGTCAGGGACTCCTTCGACCCCGGCCGCCGCCTGGCCCCGGGGCGCTTCGCCGACGGCGCCTGAACCGGGCGTCCGAACCTTCCAGGACCTGAGGGAGTGCACGTGACCGACCAGCCGCCGGAGGCTCCACGCGAACGGGACCAGGTGTTCGGCGACCTGTTGAACGACTGCGTCCACTGCGGGTTCTGCCTCCCCACCTGCCCCACGAACGTGCTGTGGGGACAGGAGATGGACTCACCGCGCGGACGTATCCACCTGATGACCCAGATGCACACCGAGGACGTCCTCACGGAGACGGCGGTCGGCCACTTCGACAACTGCCTGGGGTGTCTGGCCTGCGTCTCCTCGTGCCCGTCGGGGGTGGCCTACGACGCCCTCATCGAGCACACGCGGAACAGGGTGGAGAGGGAGCACGAACGGCCGCGGGGGGAGCGGGTGCTGCGGGGCGCGATCTTCTCCCTGTTCCCGTACCGGCGCAGGTTGCGCCTCATGCGCGGACCGCTGCGCGCCTACGGGGCCACCGGGGCGTCCTCCCTCGTCCGGCGCTCGGGCCTCCTGGAGCGGATCTCCCCGGCCCTGGCCGCCATGGAGCGCATCGCACCGCCGCTGTCGTCGCCCCCTCCCCCGCTCCCGCCCCTGGTGCCCGCCGTGGGGAGGGCCCGGGCCAGGGTGGGGATGCTCGTGGGGTGCGTCCAGGGCGCGTTCTTCCCCGAGGTCAACACCGCGACCGCGCGCGTGCTGGCGATGGAGGGCTGCGACGTGGTCGTCCCCCGCTCCCAGGGATGCTGCGGCGCCCTGTCCGGGCACTCCGGGCGGTCGGAGGAGTCCGCTGCCTTCGCCCGGCGCCTCGTCGAGGTGTTCGAGCGGGCGCGCGTCGACCGGGTCGTGGTCAACTCCGCCGGATGCGGCTCCAGCATGAAGCACTTCGACCGCACCCTGGCCGAGGCGGGCGCGGACGACGCGTGGGTGCGTCGCGCGCGCGACATGTCGGCGAAGGTCGTGGACCTCACCGAGTTCCTGGTGGACCTGGGCCCGCGGGCCGAGCGCCATCCCCTCCCGCTGCACACGGCGTACCACGACGCGTGCCACCTCTCCCACGGCCAGGGGATCACACAGGCGCCCCGTGCCCTCCTCGCCGGCATTCCGGGGCTGCGCGTGTCCGACCTGCCGGACAAGGAGGTCTGCTGCGGTTCGGCGGGCGTCTACAACCTGCTCAAGCCCGACGCCGCACGGGAACTCGGCGACCGCAAGGGCCGGGACGTGGCCTCCACCGGCGCCGACGCGCTGGTGTCGGGCAACCCCGGGTGCGCGCTCCAGATCGCGTCGGCGATGGAGCGCGCGGGGAGGCGGGTCGCGGTGACCCACACCGCGCGCGTCCTCGACGCGTCGCTGCGCGGTCTCACCGTCGACCAGCTGCTGGGGCGCTGACCCGGGGCGTGCCCCGTCCACAGGTCCGGGACGGGGCTGTCCCCGACCGGTGAACAGGTGCTTTCCTTGAATCAGGGGGACCCCACCCCCGGCGGCTCCGGCGTGCCCGCGCCCCACCCCACCCCCGGGGCCGCCCCTCCCGGCCCTACCGCCTCCGCCCCGACACCTCCGCACCGGCCCCACCGAGCCCGCCCGCTCCCGGCCTCCGCCCCGCCGCACCCCGGCGACCATCCCACCCCATGTGCCCCACATCACACCCGTTCGCGCGATTTCTCCCCCTCCCCCTCGAACAACGACCGCCCGGGCGACACAAGAGGGTGACAGAGAGGAGTTGCCGATGGTGACGAGCCACGACGGCGACCCGCCCGGGCACGCGGAGTTCAACGCGGTGTTCGAGAGGCACTACGACGCGGTGTACAACTACGCACGCCGCAGGGTCGGCCCCGACCTGGCCGACGACGTCGCCTCCGAGGCGTTCGTCGTCGCCTGGCGGCGGCGCGACAGGGTACCCGCGGACAGGGAGCTCCCCTGGCTGTACGCCTGTGCCCGCCGCATCACCCTCGCCACGCTGCGGGAGGTCCGCGGGCGCGGCGAGGTCCCCACTCCCCCGGAACAGCTCTGGCGGGACTCACCGGACGACACGGAGCGAGTCATCCGGCGCCAGTCGGCGCTCACCGCGCTGGCCGGGCTCTCCGACACCGACCGCGAGCTCGTGATGCTCGTGACCTGGGAGGGGCTGAGCAGCCGCGAGGCGGCCCGGGTGGTGGGCTGCGCCCCCGTGACCGCGCGGGGCCGCCTCCACCGCGCCCGCCGACGGCTCCAGGCCCTCATGGACGACACCGCCCGACCCGCTTCCGACACCCCTGACAGAGAGGAGGCGTCGTGGACGACGTCACCGCGCTTCGCGCGCTCCTGAACGACAGCGACCCCCGTGCCGGGGCGACCGCTTCCTTCCCCGACCGCCAACGCGCACGCACGAAGGCCATCGCCATGCTCGACGCCGCACCCGCCCGACGCCCCCTGTGGCGCCGGATCCCCGTCCTCGCCGGAGCCGCGACCCTGGTCGCCGCCACCACCGCCGCCGCCCTGGTGGTCGGCGCCGCGGGCGGGGGCCCCGCGGGCATCCCCTCCGCGTACGCTGCGCCACCGGACCCGATCGAGGTCACCGGGGGCGCGCCCGAACCCGGCGCGGAGCGGCTCCTCGACCTCGCCGACACGGCCGCGGAGGGCGACGACGCACCCGGCGACGGCGATGTCGCCCATGTCTCCTCGACCGGACAGGAGCTGCTGACCGTCACCAGCTTCGCCGGGGAGGAGCCCAGCGAGGACGACCTGCACAGCGTCGGCTTCATCCCCTACGACTGGCAGTACTGGCAGGGCCCCGGCGGCGACATGCGCGAGATCAGCACCGCCGGAGAGGCCGAGGACACCCGGGGGGACGTCGAGGAGCACCGGGAGTTCCTCGACGACCGGTCGGACGACTTCGAGAGCACCATGGACGAGAGCCTCGTCCTCCCGAGGGACCTGCCCACCGACGCGGACATCCTGGCGCAAACCCTCCTGGAGTGGGGGAATGACGACGTCCCGGCCGACAGTCCCGAGGCGGACGGAGCCCTCGTCAACGCCCTGAACCACCTCTACGAGAACCGCCCGCTGGACGCCGACGAGCGGGCCGCCGCCCTGCGCGTGCTCTCCGGGTTCGACGGCGTCGAGTACGCGGGCAGCACCCAGGACCCCCTCGCACGCGACGGCGAGCTGTTCCAGATCAGGATCGACGAGGGCTCGCAGACCAACGAGTACCGGTACGTCTTCGACTCCGAGAGCGGTGCGCTCCTCTACCGGGACGTCACCCTGCTCGAGGAGGAGCCCGGCGAGTCCTCCCTCGCGCAGCACGGCCTCGAACTCCCCGTGACCGTCTCCTACCGGACCTTCGTGTGGTCCGGCTGGGTCAACGGAATCGGGGACCGTCCCTGACCCGGGGCGGGGTACGGGCTCCCTGAGGGGTCGCCCGCGAACCAGGCGGTGCCCGGTCCGGCGCGCGGACCGGGCACCGCCGTGCCGCGGGGCGGCGCGGTCCTCAGGAGAGGAGGGAGGTCTCGCCCTCCGCCACGATGGCGGCCGGGCCGCTCATCCTCGCGCCGTCGGAGTCCAGGAACACGGTGCACTCCCCGCCGAGGACCCTCACACGCCAGGTGGCGCCCTCGCCGGCAGGGGTGGCGGCGGCGGCCGCGGCGACGATCCCGGTGCCGCAGGAGCGGGTCTCGCCCGAGCCGCGCTCGAAGACGCGCATGTCGAGGACACCGGGCTCGACCTCGGTGTACACCTCCACGTTGGCGCCCTCGGGGAAGGCCTCGCGGTCCAGCAGGGGCGGCTCGGTCAGGTCCACGTCCGCGACGGGGCCGGGCACCTCACAGGCCAGGTGGGGGTTGCCCACCGAGATCTGGGCGCCGTGCACCACCTGCCGGGCGAGCTTCGCCGAGGACGTGCCCTGCCTCTCGACCCGGCCCATGTCGACGGTGACGTCGCCCTCGGAGCCGACCCGGACCTCCTTGGCGCCGTCCCTGGTGCCCACCTCGAAGACGTCGCCGTCGACCAGGCCGGCGTGCACCAGGTAGCGGGCGAACACCCGCACGCCGTTGCCGCACATCTCCGCGACGCTCCCGTCGGAGTTGCGGTAGTCCATGAACCACTCGGCGCGTTCCGCGGTGCGCGCGGACGGCGCGAGCGCCTCGCCCAGGGCGCGTGTGCGCACCACGCGCAGGATGCCGTCGCCGCCGATGCCCGCGCGGCGGTCGCACAGCAGGCGGACGGCCTCCTCCGTGAGTTCGAGCTCCCCGTCGGGGTCGGGGAGGATCACGAAGTCGTTCTCTGTTCCGTGGCCCTTGGCGAATCGCATGCCGACCATCCTAGGCGTGGTCACGGCCTGTCCCCGACCGCCCGCCCGGGCCCCTGCGCCCGGGCGGCGGCGGGAGCCCCGGCGCCCGGGACCGGCCGGGGCAGGCCGCGAACTGACTACGCTGGAAGGATGATCAAGGTGATCGCGGTTGTCGGCCCGACCGCTGTGGGCAAGTCCGATCTCGCCGTCGAGGTGGCCCTGCGACTCGAAGAGCGCACGGGACGCCGGGGCGAGGTCATCAACGCCGACTCCATGCAGCTCTACCGCGGCATGGACATCGGTACCGCCAAGCTCGGCGAGGCCGACAGACGCGGGGTCCCCCACCACCTGCTGGACGTGTGGGAGGTCAGCGAGCCCGCGGACGTGGCCAGTTACCAGGACATGGCCCGTGAGCGCGTGGAGGACTGCGCCGACAGGGACGTCATCCCCGTCCTCGTGGGCGGGTCCGGGCTCTACGTCCGCGCCGTCCTGGACCACCTGGAGTTCCCCGGCACGGACCCCGGCGTGCGGGCCCGCCTGGAGGCGGAGCTCGGCGACGTGGGCCCGGGGGTGCTCCACGCCCGGCTGGCGGAGGCCGATCCGGCGGCGGCGCGCACCATCCTGCCCGGGAACGGGCGGCGGATCGTGCGGGCCCTGGAGGTCATCGAGCTGACCGGGCGGCCGTTCACCGCGAACCTGCCGGACCACACGTCCTTCTACCCGTGCACGCAGATCGGCCTGTCCTCCCCCCGCCCCTCGCTGGACGAGCGCATCGACGCCCGTGTGGAGCGCATGTGGGACCAGGGCCTGCTGGACGAGGTCCGTGTCCTGGACGGGCTGGGACTGCGCGAGGGACGTACGGCGTCCCGCGCCCTCGGGTACGCCCAGGCCCTGGCCCAGCTCGACGGCGAGATGTCCGAGGAGGAGGCGAAGGCGGCCACCGCCCAGGCGACCCGGCGCTTCGCCCGCCGCCAGGAGTCGTGGTTCCGCCGCGACCCCCGGGTCCGCTGGCTGCCCCACGACGCCCCCGACCTGGTCGAGCGTGCGCTGTCCCAGGTGGAGACGGCCCTGTCCGGTTCTCCGGAGGAGCCCGGTGAGGCCCTGGTGGACGTGGCGACGCTGGTCCCGCACGGGCAGCGCTCCCCCGGGTAGCGCCTCCCGCTCCCTTCGGCCGTTCCGGGGGCCGGGCCCGGCCGGGCCCGGCCCCCGGTGTCGTGCACCCCTTGTCCCCGGGGACTCCTTCGCCTATCTTGACCATGTGACCAGTTTTCAAATCTGGTCACAGAGTCAGAGAGGAGGGGTGGGGATATGGTCGTCGCGTCAACACGCGTGGTCAAACCGCATCCCGTCCGTCCCCGACTCGCAGGAGCACATCGTGAGCCCGTCGACCGACACGCCCCCGGGCGCCTCCACCCTCCCCTCCCCGGCCGCAGACGCGGCCGCGGCCGAACGGGAACTGAGGGCCGACCGCATCCTGGACGCCGCGGAGGAGCTGCTGGTGGCCTGGGGGCGCCGCAAGATCACCGTCGAGGACGTCGCCAGGAGGGCGAAGGTCGGCAAGGGCACCGTCTACCTCCACTTCGCCACCAAGGAGACGCTGCTGCTCGCGGTGGTCATGCGGGCCCAGCTCGGCCTGATGCGGCAGGTCCTGGAGGTCGTGGGCAGGTCGCCGGACAACGTGCGGCCCAGCGAGGTCGCCCGCTCCCTGTACCTGAACCACCTCGACTCACCGCTGATGCGGGCCGTCCTCACCGGGGGCACCGAGTCCCTGGGGGCCCTCTCACGGGACGCGGCCGCCCTCGTCGGGGGGACGGTCCGCGAGCGCCAGAGGGCCATGAGGGCCTACTGGGACGCGCTGCGCGACCTCGGGCTCCTGCGCCCGGACCCGCCCGTGGACGACCAGCTGTACGCCTACAACGCGCTCGTCCTCGGCCACCTGGTCACCCCGCCCGTCCTGGAGGAGCAGGGGATGCACGTGCCCGACCACGGCACGCGCGCCGACCTCATGGCACAGAGCGTCCGACTGCTCCTGGAGCAGGACGCACCACCGGAGAACACGCGCAAGGCCCAGGTCAGGGCCCTGGAGATCTTCTCCGCCCTGGACAGGAGCATGCACGCGGAGATCGCACGGCTGAAGCAGACACCAGGCACCACCTGACACCTCCCGAGGAGGGCCCATGACAGCCAACCCCCCGTCCGCCCGAGACGACCTCATCGACCTGCGCGCACCCGGGTTCGCCACCGACCCCTTCCCGGTGATCGAGCGGGTCCGAGCGGCGGGCGGGTCGGCGCCGGCCCTGTTCGTCGACACGATGGAGGCCACGCTCTTCGTGGACGACGAGGACGTGCGCACCATCCTGGGCGACCGGCGGTTCGTCCTCGACCCCGCCAACGTCGCCGGGGAGGTCACCGCCAGGCGCTCCGACGCCCTCACCGGGCTGGGCATCAGCCCCGACCTGGTCACCTATCTGACCGAGTCCCTCCTCGACAAGGACGCCGAGGACCACACCCGGCTGCGCAAGCTCGTCTCGCGCACGTTCACCGTGCGGCGCGTCAACGCGATGCGCCCCGCCGTCCAGGAGATCGCCGACGAGCTGATCGCGCGGCTCCCGGAGCTCGCCGACGGCGACGGGGTCGTGGACCTCATGCCGCACTTCGCCTACCCGCTGCCCATCGCGGTCATCTGCGACCTGGTCGGGGTCCCCGTGGAGGAGCGCCCCGCCTGGCGGTCCTGGAGCGAGCGGCTGTCCGCCTTCGACCCGGGCCGGCCCGAACTCATGAACAGCGCCCTCGGGGAGATGGTCGAGCACATCAGGGGGATGCTGGCCGCCCGGCGCGCCGAGCCGACCGACGACCTGCTCGGCGCCCTGGTCCGGGCACGCGACGAGGACGGCGGACGCCTCAGCGAGAGCGAGCTGATCACACTGGTGTTCACTCTGGTCATCGCCGGCCACGAGACGACCGCGCACCTGCTCGGCAACGGCGTCCGCGCCCTGCTCGGGCACCCGGACCAGTGGGGGATGCTCCGCGAGGACCCGGGGCTGCTGCCCTCGGCCGTGCACGAGATGCTCCGCTACGGCGGCACCGCGGTGATCGCCAAGGCGAGGTACGCCGTCGAGGACGTCGAACTGCGCTCCGGCCGCGTGGCCGCCGGGGCGCGGGCGATCGCGGTCATCGGCGGCGCCAACCGCGACCCGCGGGTCCACCCGGAGCCCCAGAGGTTCGACATCACACGCCACCACGGCAGGCCGGGGGAGGCGCACGTCGGGTTCGGGCACGGCGTCCACTACTGCCTGGGCGCCGCCCTGGCCCGCCAGGAGGGGGAGATCGGCGTCGGTGCGCTGGTCTCCGCCCATCCGGACCTGTCCCTGGTTCCCGGGCGCGGCCCCCGGCCGGGGGCCGTCCCCGGCGCCCTGCGCCTGGACAGCCTCCCGGTCCGGCTCTGAGGCCGGTCCCGGCCCCGCGCCACGGGACGGCGGGACCGGGGCCCGGGAACGGCGACGCCCCCCTGCGCCACGGCGCAGGGGGGCGTGCGTGTTCGTCCCGGGCTCGCACGTCCGGGGCCCTTCCGGTCGGACGACTCAGGCGTCGCAGCACCCGCCGACGGCGGCGGGCTGCTGGGCCGGGGCCCCGATCCCGGGCATGCCCAGCAGGACGTCCGGCTTGGCGTCCGCGGCCGGGCGGCCGTTGCGGGCCGCCCAGGCGTCGCCCGAACGGGTGCGGCGCAGTCCGCGGATCCCCGAGTCGGACACCAGGTGGTGCGGTGCGGCGTAGGTGACCTCGACGGTCACCACGTCGCCGGGGCGCGGCTCCTCGCCGTCGCCCACCGCGAAGTGGACCAGGCGGTTGTCCGGGGCGCGACCGGACAGGCGGCGGTGCTCGCCGTCCTTCTTGCCCTCGCCCTCGGAGACCAGCAGGTCGACCTCCCGGCCGACGAGCTTCTTGTTCTCCTCCCAGGAGATCCCGTCCTGGAGCTCCACCAGCCGCTGGTAGCGGTCCTTGACCACGTCCGGCGGCACCTGGCCGTCCATGGTGGCCGCCGGGGTTCCCGGGCGCTTGGAGTACTGGAAGGTGTACGCCATGGAGAAGCGGGCCTCGCGGACCACGTGGAGGGTCTCCTGGAAGTCCTCCTCCGTCTCCCCGGGGAAGCCCACGATGATGTCCGTGGTGATCGCGGCGTGCGGCATGGCGGCGCGCACCTTCTCCACGATGCCGAGGAAGCGCTCCTGGCGGTAGGAGCGGCGCATGTCCTTGAGGACCTTGCTGGACCCGGACTGCAGCGGCATGTGGAGCTGCGGCATGACGTTGGGCGTCTCGGCCATGGCCTCGATGACGTCGTCGGTGAAGTCCTTCGGGTGCGGGGAGGTGAAGCGCACGCGCTCCAGCCCCTCGATCCCGCCGCAGGCGCGCAGCAGCTTGGAGAAGGCCTGCCGGTCGCCGAAGCCGCTGCCGTAGGCGTTGACGTTCTGGCCGAGCAGGGTGATCTCGCTGACGCCCTCGGCGACCAGGGCGCGCACCTCGGCGAGCACGTCGCCGGGGCGGCGGTCCTGCTCCTTGCCCCGCAGCGCGGGCACGATGCAGAAGGTGCAGGTGTTGTTGCAGCCGACGGAGATCGACACCCACGCCGCGTACGCGGACTCACGGCGGCTGGGAAGCGTGGACGGGAAGTGCTCCAGGGACTCGGCGATCTCCACCTGCGCCTCGCGCTGGACGCGGGCGCGCTCCAGCAGCGTGGGCAGGGAGCCGATGTTGTGGGTGCCGAAGACGACGTCGACCCAGGGCGCGCGGCGCACGATCTCGCCGCGGTCCTTCTGGGCGAGGCAGCCGCCGACGGCGATCTGCATCCCCGGGTTGGCATCCTTGACCGGGCGCAGGTGCCCGAGGTTGCCGTAGAGGCGGTTGTCGGCGTTCTCCCTGACCGCACAGGTGTTGAACACGACGATGTCTGCGGTGGTGTCCTCGGCTGCGCGCGCGTACCCAGCGTCCTCCAGCAGACCGGAGAGGCGCTCGGAGTCGTGGACGTTCATCTGGCAGCCGTAGGTCCGCACTTGGTAGGTACGACTCTGGCTCACGGGACCAGGCTATCCGGTGCGGCGCACCGCCCGGGGACGGCCGCGGTCCCCGGCCGCCCCGTCCGGGCGCGCAACGCGGCCCGTCCTCCGGGGCGCGTCGGCGCGTCGCGTTATCGACCCGGTTCCGCGACGTTTTCCGGGCGGCCGATAGTCGAGACGCCGAATCTGAAACGCCACCGGACAAACACCCAGCGTGGCGATATCAAACCGAACAACGTTCACTGGTAACGTTTCCAGTCGTGAGTCTGTAACAAGTGCGCCACCGTGAATTCGGGCGGCGTTTTCAGGGTGACAGTGCTCGTCGAACCCACTAAGTTCCCCACATGACATCAACTCCTCTCGTCGTGCTGGAGAACGTCAACAAGCACTTCGGCGACCTGCACGTGCTCCAAGACATCAATCTGACGGTTAACTCCGGCGAGGTGGTAGTCGTCATCGGACCGTCCGGGTCCGGAAAGTCGACTCTGTGCCGAGCGATCAACCGCTTGGAGACCATCGACTCCGGGGTCATCACCCTGGACGGCCAGCCCCTGCCGGCGGAGGGACGCGGTCTCGCCAAGCTCCGCAGCGATGTCGGCATGGTGTTCCAGTCCTTCAACCTGTTCGCGCACAAGACCGTGCTGCAGAACGTGACCCTGGGGCCCGTCAAGGTCCTTCGCCAGTCCAAGGCCGATGCCGAGAAGCGCGGCATGGAGCTCCTGGACCGGGTCCGGATCGGCAACCAGGCGAACAAGTACCCGGCCCAGCTCTCCGGCGGGCAGCAGCAGCGTGTGGCCATCGCCCGGGCCCTGGCGATGAACCCCAAGGTGCTCCTCTTCGACGAGCCCACCTCTGCGCTCGACCCGGAGATGGTCCAGGAGGTCCTGGACGTCATGACCGACCTGGCGACCGAAGGCATGACCATGGTCGTCGTCACCCATGAGATGGGCTTCGCCCGTCGCGCCGCCAACCGCGTCGTCTTCATGGCCGACGGCCAGATCGTCGAGGAGAACACTCCGGACGAGTTCTTCACGAACCCCCGGTCCGAGCGGGCCCAGGACTTCCTCTCCAAGATCCTGACCCACTAGGTCTCCCCTTTCCTTCCCCTTCTCCCGAACTCAAGGAAGAGGTATCCGACATGCGAGTCGGACGCATCAGCAGCATCCTGGGCGGCACCGCGGCTCTGGCCTTCGCTCTCACCGCCTGTGGCACCGCCGACGTCGGCGGTGGCGGCGAGGGCGGTGGCGACGGCGGCGAGGGCGGTGGCGACACCATCACCATCGGCGTCAAGTACGACCAGCCGGGTCTGGGCCTCCTGGAGGGGGACACCCCCGTGGGCTTCGACGTCGACGTGGCCACCTACATCGCCGGCGAGCTCGGCTACTCCCCGGAGCAGATCAACTGGGAGGAGGCGGCCTCCGCGAACCGCGAGTCCTTCCTCCAGCAGGGCACCGTCGACATGGTGATCGCCACCTACTCGATCACCGACGAGCGCCGCCAGGTCGTCGACTTCGCGGGCCCGTACTACGTCGCCCAGCAGGACATCCTGGTGGCCGCCGACAACACCGACATCGAGGGGCCGGAGGACCTGTCCGGCCAGGTGCTGTGCTCCGCCTCCGGTTCGCGGTCGGCCAACAACATCGTCGACGACATGGGCATCGACGCCGAGCTGCGCGAGGCCGGCAACTACTCCGAGTGCCTGGAGCTCCTCGGCAACGGCACCGTCGACGCGGTGACCACGGACAACACCATCCTCGCGGGCTTCGCCGCGCAGAACCCGGACACCTACCGGATGGTCAACAACCCGTTCGGCGAGGAGAAGTACGGCGTGGGCCTGCCCGCCGGCTCCACCGAGCGCTGCGAGGAGGTCAACGCCGCCATCACCCAGATGTGGGAGGAGGGCGCCGCGACCGAGGCCCTCGAGAACGCCTTCGGCGCCACCGACTTCGCCTTCGAGGAGGAGGTCCCCGCGCTCGAGGACTGCGCCTGAGTCCACCCCGTACTGACCGCGCGCCCGCGGCGGAACCGGACTCCCGTTCCGCCGCGCGGCCCTTGACCAGCTGGGACCCATGGAAGCCTTTCTCAGCAATATCGACAGGGTTGTCGACGGTTTCTCATGGACCGTCCGGCTCACCCTCCTCAGCGCTCTCTTCTCCTTCGTTCTGGGCATCCTGCTCACCGCGATGCGGGTCTCCCCCGTCCCGCTGCTGCGCGCCATCTCCACGGCCTACGTGGAGGGCGTCAGGAACACCCCCCTGACCCTGGTCCTGCTGTTCTGCGGGCTGGGCCTCAACAGCGCCCTCGGGCTGAGCCTGTCCGGCACCGTCGCGTGGGACGTGTTCTGGTGGGCGGTCATCGGCCTCTCCGCCTACACCGCCTGCTTCGTCTCCGAGTCGCTGCGCTCGGGCATCAACACCATCCCCCTCGGCCAGGTGGAGGCGGCCCGTTCCCTGGGTCTGACCTTCACCCAGAACCTGCGGCTGATCGTCATCCCGCAGGCTCTGCGAACCGTCGTCGGCCCGCTGGGCAGCGTGCTCATCGCGCTGACCAAGAACACGACCGTCGCCTCCGTAGCGGGGCTGGGCGTTCAGGAGGCGTCCAGGGAGATGAAGCTCATGTTCGACCAGGGCATCGCGCCGGTCCTGCCGACCTTCGTCGGCTTCGCGATCGGCTTCCTGATCCTGACCCTGCCGACGGGCTACTTCTTCGGCTGGCTCTCCAAGCGCATGGCGGTGGTCCGATGAGTGCGCAGAGCGTCCTCTTCGACGCGCCGGGCCCCAAGGCCCGTGCCCGCAACGCGGTCTACACCGTCGGCACGCTGATCCTCTTCGCGATCGGCCTGGCGATCCTGTACCTGGGCTTCAACCGCACCCTGACCGAGCGGGAGACGGGGTTGTTCGACCCCGCCACCTGGGCGGTCAACCCGACCGGGCAGTGGACGGCAGAGAAGTGGGAGCCGTTCCTGCGGCCCGACACCTGGACCGACTACGTCATCCCGGGCCTCCAGAACACCCTGACGGCCGCCCTGACCGCCGCGGTGCTCGCCATCGCGTTCGGCCTCGTGTTCGGTATCGGCCGCATGTCGGACCACTGGTGGATCCGCGTCCCGGCCGGGGCCGTCGTGGAGTTCTTCCGCGGCATCCCGCTGCTGATGCTGATCTTCTTCACGATGGCGCTGCCCATCGTGGCGTACCAGGTGTTCGACATCCCCACCGGCACGTTCCAGGTGACGGCGCTGGTCGCCGTCGTCACGGGTCTGACCCTGTACAACGGGTCGGTGCTGGCGGAGGTGTTCCGCGCCGGTGTGCTCGCCGTGCCCAAGGGGCAGTCCGAGGCGGCGCAGGCCATCGGTATGACGAAGACCCAGAACATGTGGCTGATCCTCATCCCGCAGGCGATCACCTCGATGATGCCCGCGATCGTCGCCCAGCTGGTGGTCCTGCTCAAGGACTCCGCGCTGGGCTACATCGTCGCCTTCCCGGAGCTGCTGCGCAGCTTCACCCTGGTGGCGACCCGCGAGAGCAACGTCATCCCCGCGGCGATCATCTGCGCGATCATCTACATCGTCATCAACCTGTCCCTGAGCCGGTTCGCGATCTGGCTTGAGCGCCGCAACTCCCGCCGCGGCAGGCCCTCCACCAAGCCGACGGCCGCCGGCGGCGCCCCCGTGGCGGTGCAGGCCCAGCCCGGCCCGGCGGCCCCGGACGCCACCGCCCAGGAGCCCGCCGAGGGCGGCGCGACCGCCGCCGGACCGTCCGGCGCGACCGCGCCGGACGAGGGCTCCGACAAGGACGACGAAGGCCCGGAGAACCGGCGGGACTGACCCCCCGCCCCGGCCGGAACGGCCCCGCGCACGCCACGACGGCGTGCGCGGGGCCGTCGCCGTTCGCACCCGGACACAGGGTCCCCGCGGGACTGCACAGGGACGCGTGTGAGGACTAAGGTCGACATGTCATCTGATCGAACCCACGACCCATCCTGAGCGGGACATGTCTGAACTGTCGAGCCCCTACGGCTCCTGGCCATCGCCCATCAGCGCCGGCGACGTCGCCCGAGGAGTGCGCCGGATGGCGTTCCCCTCCGTCGTGGGCGACGAGGTCTGGTGGGAGGAGAGCCGACCGGAGGAGGGACGGACCACCCTCATGCGGCGGGACGCCGACGGGACGGTGACCGACCTGCTGTCCGCGCCCTGGAGCGCGGGCACGCGGGTGCACGAGTACGGGGGACGGGCCTTCCTGCCCGTCCCCCGCCGTGACGACAAGGCCATCGCCCGTGTCGGCGTCGTGTTCTGCCGTTCCTCCGACCAGCGCCTCTACCTGCTGGAACGCGGGACGAGAGAGCCGGTCCCCCTCACACCCGAACCCGAGGAGCCCGCGGCGCTGCGCTACGCCGACCCCGCGCTGAGCCCGGACGGGCGCAGTGTGCTGTGCGTGCGCGAGCAGCACGCGCGGGGCGCGGTGCGCCGGTCGATCGTGGCGGTGCCGCTCTCCGGGCGGGGGGCCGAGGACCCGTCGGCGGTGCGCGAGCTGGTGTCGGGGGCGGACTTCTACGCCTCGCCCACCCCCTCGCCCGGTGGCGGCCACCTGGCCTACGTGCGCTGGAACCACCCGCGCATGCCCTGGGACGGCAGTGAGCTGCGCGTGGGCGCGCTGGGCGAGACGGGCCTGTCCGCCGAGTACACGATCAAGGGGGGCGTGGACGAGTCGGTGGTGTCCCCCGCCTGGGTGGACGACGCGACCCTGTACGTGGCCTCGGACTGGCCCGGCTGGTGGAACCTGTACCAGGCGGGGACGACCGGGCAGCCGATCGCCCTGTACCCCGCGGAGGAGGAGTTCCACGCCTCGCCGGGCCGGCTGGGCAACCGGTCCTTCTGCGTGCTGGAGTCGGGGAAGGTCGTGGCGCTGCACGGGCACGCCGACCTGACGCCGGGCGTGTACGACCCCGACACCCTCGACCTGACACCCGTGGCGACCGACCTGACCACGTGGGGGATGCTGGACACGGACGGCCGCTCCGTGGTGGCGGTGGCCTCGTCCCCGACCGAGCCCCCGTGCCTGGTGCGGCTGGACCCGGTCTCGGGACGGGTGGAGGTGCTGCGCCGGGCCGCCGAGGAGCTGCCCGACCCCGCCTACCTCCCCGTCCCCCGGCAGGAACGGCTCCCCGGGCGCTACGGGGCGCCCGTGTACGCCAACGTGTACCCGCCGACCAACCCCGGCGCCGGGGCCCGGGGGCCCGCGCCGTACGTGGTGTGGGCGCACGGGGGCCCGGTGTCGGTCAGCACGCTGGAGTTCGACCTGGCCAAGGCGTACTTCACGAGCCGCGGGATCGGCGTGGTGGATGTCAACTACGGGGGTTCCACCGGGTACGGCCGCTCGTACCGCAAGCGCCTGCACAAGGAGTGGGGCGTGGTGGACGTGGAGGACTGCTCCGCCGCCGCGCGGGCCCTCGTGGAGCAGGGGGTGGCCGACCCCGAGCGGCTGGCGATCCGCGGCCCGAGCGCCGGCGGGTACACGGCGCTGATGGCACTGACCGGTGACACCTTCGCCTGCGGGGTGTCGCTGTTCGGCGTGACCGACCTGCTGGGGTTCGCGGAGAGCACGCACGACTTCGAGTCGCGGTTCCTGGACTCCCTCGTGGGCACGCTGCCTGGGTTCGTGGAGCGGTACCGCGAGCGCTCGCCGGTCAACCGGGCCGGGGATATCGATGCACCGGTGCTGCTGCTGCAGGGGCTGGACGATCCCGTCGTCACACCGGACCAGGCCTTCTCGATGGCGACCGCGCTGGGGCACGGCGGGACCCCGTACGCCCTGCTGGAGTTCGAGGGCGAGGCGCACGGGTTCACCGCGGAGGACGTCCGCGTCCGGGCGCTGGAGGCCGAACTGGCCTTCTACGCGAGGGTGTTCGGGTTCACGGCGGACGTCGCCCCCCTCGAGCTGGTGACCGACCCGCCGGAGCCGCGCCCCGCGCCGGAGCCCGCCGGACCGCCCGGGGCAGACGCGGCGGCGGATCCGGGGACCGCCGCGACCGGCGACGAGGGCGCCGATCCCCCCGCGGAGGCCTCCGCCGGTGACCGGGGGTCCGGCGAACAGGCGCCGCACCCCGCCGGAACGGCCGGGGCGTCCGCCTCCGAGTGACGCGGTCGGCGTGAGCGGGGCGGCGCCGGCCCCCGCTCCGGGGCGCGGGGCGGGTCAGTCCTTCGGGGTGCCCACCCGCAGGCGGTTGCCGCCGGGGTCGCGCAGCTCGGTCCCGCGGGCCCGGGGGGGGCGTTCTCCACCGGGACCCCGAACTCGGCGGCGACCGCGTCGACGTCGCGTACCCGCAGGTGGACCAGGGTGTCGGGGCGGGCGTCGCCCTCGTGCTCGGACAGGAACGGCCGGACCTGCCCGCGGGCGACCCCGACGAAGGCGGGAAGGCCCGGCTCGAACCGGTGCTCCCACTCGCGGGTGGAGCCCGGGCGCCGGTACCGGGCCGAGGCCGCTTCGGCGTCGGCGACGCGAAGGATCGGGACGGCTTCCCCCTGCACGGGACCTCCCGTGGTCATCGGTCTCGCGGACCGCGCGGGCGGCCGGCCCGGGAGGCGCGTCCCGGTCAGAGGTCGGGGTCGTACAGGTCGGCTTCGACGCCCTCGCGTTCGAGTTCCTCGCGGACGATCCGGTAGGACAGGCCCGAGGAGTAGCCCTTGCGGGCGAGGACGCCCAGGGCGCGCCGGATGCGGACCTCCCGGTCCTTGCCCCGGGTCGTGGCGAGGCGGCGGCGGGCCAGGTCGCGGGCGGCCTCCTCCTCGTCCTGGTCGCTCAGTTCCGCGACCGCCTCCTTGACGGTGTCCTCCTCCACGCCCCGGGTGCGCAGCTCCTGGGCGAGGGCGCGTCGGGACAGCCGCCTGCCGTGGTGGCGGGAGGAGACCCAGGCGCGGGAGAAGGCCGCGTCGTCGATCAGCCCTGCGTCGCCGAACGCCCCCAGGACGGCGTCGACGACCTCCTCAGGGAACTCCCTGCGGTGCAGCGCCCGTTCGAGCTGGGCGCGGGTGCGCGGGGAGTGGGTGAGCATCCGCAGGCACAGGGCGCGGGCCTGCGCCTCGGGATCGTCCCCGGGCGGTCCGGACCCGCCCGGGGAGGTGTGCTCGGAGGTGTCCTCGGAGCGTGCGCCGTCGGAGGGGCGCCGCCCCCCGGGCCGGCCCCGGTCACGCATCCGGCGCGGGCGCCTTGGCGGTCTTGGCCGGGGCGCGCTTGGCGGACGCCTTGGCCGCGGTGTCCGCCGAGTCCTTGGCGGGCTCCTTGCCGCTCTCGGCCGCGGAGCCGGAGGCGCTGTCGTCGCCCTTGACGGGCACGCCCAGCTTCTCCTTGATCTTCTTCTCGATCTCGTTGGCCAGGTCGACGTTCTCGCGCATGAACGTGCGCGCGTTCTCCTTGCCCTGGCCCAGCTGGGTGCCCTCGTACGTGTACCAGGCGCCGGACTTGCGCACGATGCCGTGCTCCACGCCCAGGTCGATGAGGCTGCCCTCGCGGGAGACGCCGACGCCGTAGATGATGTCGAACTCCGCCTGCTTGAACGGCGGCGCGATCTTGTTCTTGACCACCTTGACCCGGGTGCGGTTGCCGACCGCGTCCGTGCCGTCCTTGAGGGTCTCGATACGGCGGACGTCCAGGCGGACCGACGCGTAGAACTTGAGCGCCTTGCCGCCGGTGGTCGTCTCCGGGGAGCCGAACATGACGCCGATCTTCTCGCGCAGCTGGTTGATGAAGATCGCGGTGGTGCCCGTCTGGTGCAGCACACCGGCCATCTTGCGCAGCGCCTGCGACATCAGGCGGGCCTGCAGGCCGACGTGGCTGTCGCCCATCTCGCCCTCGATCTCGGCCCGGGGGACCAGTGCGGCCACCGAGTCGATCACGACGATGGAGACCGCGCCGGAGCGCACCAGCATGTCGACGATCTCCAGGGCCTGCTCACCGGTGTCGGGCTGGGAGAGCAGGAGGTTGTCGGTGTCGACGCCGATCTTCTTGGCGTACTCGGGGTCGAGCGCGTGCTCGGCGTCGACGAAGGCGGCGATGCCGCCCAGCTTCTGCGCGCTGGCCACCGCGTGCAGGGCGACGGTGGTCTTGCCGCTCGACTCGGGGCCGTAGATCTCGATGATCCGCCCCCGGGGCAGACCGCCGATGCCGAGCGCCACGTCGAGGGCGATCGCCCCGGTGGGGATCGACTCGATCGGCGGGCGATCATCGTCGCCCAGGCGCATGATGGAGCCCTTGCCGAACTGCCGCTCGATCTGCGCGAGCGCTGTGTCGAGAGCTTTGTCTCGGTCTCCAGATGCCACGGGATACCCCTGTTGTTGGGTGGGTGCCTTCTTCTTCATGATGCGCACGACGCTACGCGGTCGATACGACAATCGCGACGTCCGACGTTCGCCTGTGGACAACCCACACTACCCGAACCTCTGTTCGATTTCGTGGGCGACCCGTGGAGGAACCGTCGTCGCGGCGCGTCGGCGGCCCGCTCCGTCAGCGCACGGAGAACGGGAGGTCGAACGCGTCACACACCGCCCGCCACACCTCCTTCGGGCTCGCCCCGTCGGCGAGCGCCTGCTGGACCGTCCTGGAGCCGAGACCCTCGATGACGTAGTCCTTGGCCAGGCTCTGCGCGTACGCCTCGCCGAACTGCTGGTGCATGTTGTTCCAGAAAGCAGTGAGTCTCATCGGCCCCAGTATCGGGGATCGGCGCGCCCGCCGCGGCCCTTCCGCCGTTCTGTCCCCCGCGGCGGGCACACTGGCGGGATGAGTCGTGTGTCGCATCCCCTCGAACGCTTCGGACCGGCCACGCGGACCTGGTTCGACCAGGCCTTCCCCGCCGGCCCGACCCCGGCGCAGGCGGGCGCCTGGGAGTCCGTCGCCGGGGGGAGCAACACGCTCGTGGTGGCCCCGACGGGGTCGGGCAAGACCCTCTCCGCGTTCCTGTGGTCCCTGGACCGCCTGCTCACCTCTCCCCCTCCCGAGGACCGCTCCAGGCGGTGCCGCGTGCTCTACGTCTCCCCGCTCAAGGCGCTGGCCGCGGACGTGGAGCGCAACCTGCGCGTCCCCCTCGCGGGGATCGCGGCCGCGGCCGGCGCCGCGGGCCGGGAACTGTCCCCGGTCACCGTGGGCGTGCGCACCGGGGACACCCCCGCCGACGAGCGGCGCAGGCTCGCCACCCGTCCTCCGGACGTCCTCATCACGACGCCCGAGTCGCTGTTCCTCGTGCTCACCTCGCGCGCCCGCGAAGGGCTCTCGGGGGTGGAGACGGTGATCGTGGACGAGGTGCACGCCCTGGCGGGCACCAAGCGCGGGGCCCACCTGGCGCTGAGCCTGGAACGGCTGGAGGCCCTGCTGGAGCGGCCCGCGCAGCGGATCGGCCTGTCGGCGACCGTGCGCCCGCCCGAGCTCGTCGCCGGGTTCCTCGGCGGAGCCGCGATCGTCTGCCCGCCCGACTCCCCCGGCCTGGACCTGCGCGTGGTGGTGCCCGTCCCCGACATGGAGGAGCCCGACGCCCCGGAGGCGGCGGCCCTGCCGCCCGGCGCCCCGGAGGAGACGGGCGCGGAGCCCGCGCCGCTCCCCGGGGACCCGGACGCGGAGGGGCTCGGCGGGGACGCTCCCCCCGGACGCCCCGGGCCGCTCGCCCCCCGGCCCCGCGCCGACGACGCCGGGAAGCTCCCGGAGCCGGACCCGCGCGGCACCGGAACCCGTCGGGGAGGGTCCATCTGGCCGCACGTCGAGCGCCGGGTCCTGGACCTCGTCGAGTCCCACCGGTCCACGATCGTCTTCACCAACGGCAGGCGCACGGCCGAGAAGCTGTGCGCCCGCGTCAACGACCTGTACGCGGAGCGGCACGGATCCGAGCTCCCGCCGGAGGGGCCGGCCGCGCAGGTCATGGGCCAGTCCGGCCAGAGCAGGGGCGGGGAGGCGGTGGTGGCGCGCGCCCACCACGGCTCGATGTCCAAGGCCGAGCGGGCGCTGATCGAGGACGACCTCAAGGCGGGGCGCCTGCGCTGCGTGGTGGCCACCTCCAGCCTGGAGCTGGGCGTGGACATGGGCGCGGTCGACCTCGTGGTCCAGGTGGCCGCGCCGCCGTCGGTCGCCAGCGGGCTGCAGAGGGTCGGGCGGGCCGGGCACCGGGTCGGCGAGACCTCGCAGGGCGTGTTCCTCCCCCAGTTCCGGGGGGACCTGCTGGCGACGACCGTGGTCGCCGAACGCATGCGCGCGGGCGGCATCGAACGGCTGGAGATGCCGCTCAACCCGCTGGACGTGCTGTCCCAGCACATCGTGGCGATGGTGGCCATGGACGACTGGCCGGTGGCCGAGCTGGCCGCCCTGGTGCGGCGGGCGGCCCCGTTCGCCGACCTGGCCGACTCCGTGCTGGAGTCGGTCCTGGACATGCTCTCGGGCCGCTACCCCTCGGACGAGTTCGCCGAGCTGCGCCCGCGCGTCGTGTGGGACCGGGAGGCGGACGTCCTGCGCGCGCGGCCGGGGGCGCAGCGGCTGGCCGTGATCAGCGGCGGCACCATCCCCGACCGCGGCCTGTACGGCGTGCACCTCGCGGGGCAGGAGGGGGGCAGGGCGCCCACCAGGGTCGGCGAGCTGGACGAGGAGATGGTCTACGAGTCGCGCGTCGGCGACGTGTTCGTGCTGGGCTCCACGTCGTGGCGGATCGAGGCGATCACCGCCGACCGGGTCCTGGTCTCCCCGGCGCCGGGCAGACCGGGCCGGATGCCGTTCTGGAAGGCCGACGCCCAGGGCCGCCCGGTGGAGCTGGGCCGCGCGATCGGCGCCATGACCAGGCAGCTCGCCGACTCCGGCCCGGAGGAGGCGCTGGCCCTGGCCGAGGGAGCCGGACTGGACCGCTGGGCCGCCCGGAACCTGGTGTCCTACGTCGCCGACCAGCGGTGGGCCACCGGCCAGGTGCCGGACGAGCGGACGGTCGTGGTCGAGCGCTTCCGCGACCAGGTCGGCGACTGGCGCGCGGTGGTCCACTCGCCGCTCGGGGCCCGGGTCCACGCGCCGTGGGCGCTGGCGATCGCGGCCCGGGTGCGGGAGCGGTTCGGGGCGGACGCCCAGGTGGTGCACGGCGACGACGGGATCGTGCTGCGGCTGCCCGACTCCGAGGCGCTCGACCGGGCGGGCGGGCTGGCCGACCTGGTGGCGCTGGACCCCGAGACGGTGGAGGGGGTCGTCACCGACGAGCTGACCGGTTCGGCCCTGTTCGCCTCCCGGTTCCGGGAGTGCGCGGCGCGGGCCCTGCTGCTCCCCCGCCAGCGCCCGGACCGGCGGATGCCGCTGTGGCAGCAGAGGCTGCGGGCCTCGCACCTGCTGTCGGTGGCGGGGCGGTACGGGTCGTTCCCGATCGTGCTGGAGACGGTGCGCGAGTGCCTTCGCGACGTGTTCGACGTGCCCGCGCTGGTGGAGGTGCTCCGCGACCTCCGTGCGAGGCGGACCCGGGTGGTGGAGGTGCGCACGGAGCGCGCGTCGCCGTTCGCGCAGTCGCTGCTGATGGAGTACACGGCGGCGTTCCTGTACGAGGGCGACGCCCCGGCCGCCGAGGTGCGCGCGCAGGCCCTCACCCTGGACCCGTCCCTGCTGGCCGACCTCCTGGGCCACGCCGACCTGCGGGACCTGCTCGACCCCGACGTGGTGGAGCACGTCGGCGCCCTGCTCCAGCGGACCGCCGCCCCGGTGCGGGACGCCGAGGGCGCGGCGGACCTGCTGCGCGAGGTGGGACCGCTGACGACGGGGGAGGCGGCCGTGCGGGGTGTGGAGGAGGCGTGGCTGGAGGGGTTGGCGGCCGAGGGCCGGATCGTGCGGATGCGCTGCCCGGGGGACCGGCCCGGCGCGGCCGGGCGCTGGTGCGCGGTGGAGGACGTGGCGCGGCTGCGCGACGCCCTGGGCGCCGAGCCCCCGCCGGGGGTGCCCGCCGCCCTGCTCGAACCGGTGGCGGACGCCCGGCGCGACCTCGTGTCCCGGTACGCCCGCACGCACGGTCCGTTCACCGCCGCCGAGGCCGCGGAGCGGCTCGGCCTGCCCGAGGACGGGGTCCTGGGGGTGCTGCGCGTCCTGGCGCGCGAGGGCAGGGTGGCCCAGGGCGGGTTCCGGCCGGAGGGAAGCGCTCCCCCGCCGTCCGCCGGCGGCGGGGCCCCGCGGACGGGAGGGGCTGTCACCGAGTGGTGCGACGCCGACGTGCTCCGGAGGCTGAGGCGCGGTTCGATCGCGCGCCTGCGCCGGGAGGTGGAGCCCGTGGACCCGGCCGTCCTCGCCAGGTTCGCGCCGATGTGGCAGCGTGCGACCCCCTCCGAGCGGTGGCGCGGGCCGGACGCCGTGTTCGAGGCGGTGGAGTCGTTGCGGGGCGCTCCGGTCGCGGCCTCGTCCCTGGAGTCGCTGGTGCTGCCCGCCCGGGTCGAGGGGTACGCCCCGAACCGCCTGGACGAGCTGACCCAGGCGGGAGAGGTGGTCTGGGCCGGGGTCGGAACCCTGCCCGGCGAGGACGGGTGGCTGACGCTGGTCCCGGCGGACGAGGCGGCGGTGCTGCTGCCCGACCCCCTGCTCCCCGACGAGGGGACCCTGCCGCACACCGTGCTGGAGGCGCTGCGGGAGGGCGGGGCCCTGTTCTTCCGGGACGTGGCCGACCGGGCCGCCCGCGCTCTGGGCGCCGCGGCGGTCACCGACAGGGACCTGGTGGACGCGCTGTGGGCGCTGGTGTGGGACGGGCTGGTCACCAACGACACGCTCGCCCCGCTGCGCGCCCGGCTGGGCGCGGGAACGGCGCCGCGCAGGGCCCCCTCGCGCGCGGGGCGTGTGCGGCGGCCGGTGCTGCCGACCCGGTCGGGGCCTCCCTCGGCTGCGGGCCGCTGGTGGGTGCTGCCCGAGCGGGAGCCCGACCCCACCCGGCGCGCGCTGGCCCGGGTGGAGGCCCGGCTGGAGCGCGCGGGCCTGCTGGTGAGGGGGTGGCAGGGACGCAACGTCTCCCAGGAGGAGTACCGGGTGCTGCGGTCCATGGAGGAGTCCGGGCGGGCGCGCCGCGGCTACTTCGTGGAGGGGCTGGGCGGGGCCCAGTTCGCGCTGGCGGGGGCGGTGGACCGCTTGCGCGCGCTGTCCGGGGACGCCCCCGGCGGGGCGCTCGCGCCGGTGGTGCTGGCGGCGACCGACCCGGCCAACCCGTTCGGCACGGACCTGCCGTGGCCGAGGGGCCCCGAGGACTCGGCGTCGCGTCCGGGCCGGAACCCGGGTGCGGTGGTGGTGGTCGACGGCGGCCGCCCGACCCTCTACGTGGGAAGGGGAGGGCGCTCCGTCCTCACGTTCGGCTCGCCCCCGGACCTGCTGGAACGGGCCGCACGGGCGCTGGCCGGGGTGGTGCGGGAGGGCGCCCTGGGCGCGCTGACCGTGGAGCGCTCGGACGGGACCGAGGTCTTCGGGACCTCTGTGGACGCCGCCCTGGTGTCGGCCGGGTTCCACGTCACCCCCAAGGGGCTGCGCCTGCGGCCCTGACCGCGCGCAAACCCGTTGCCGCACGGCGGGGGCGGGTCCACAATGGCCCTCGGCCGGCAGGTGCCCGGCCGGCACGGAGGGGAGGCGTTCGTGGACCTGGAGGTCCGGCCGATGCGGCCGGAGGACGAGCCGCGCGTGGTGGAGGTGTCCCTGGCGGCGGACACGGTCTTCGCCGACGCCGGCGTGGTGCTCCCGCCGGACGACCCGCGGGAGATGCTCGCGCACGTGGAGGAGGTCCTGGTGGCGTGCGCACCGGGGGGCGGGCCGGTCGTCGGCCTGGCCGCGACCGTGACCGTCGGCGAGGGCCCCCACCTGGAACAGCTCGCCGTCCACCCCGCCCACGGACGGCGCGGCGCGGGCTCGGCGCTGCTGGAGGCGGTGTGCGGCGGGGCCGCGTCCGCCGGACACGCGCGCCTCACCCTCACCACGTTCCGCGACCTGCCGTGGAACGGCCCCTGGTACGCGGCGCGGGGGTTCTCCGTCGTGCCCCGCGCCGACTGGGGTCCGGCGCTGGAACAGGTGTGGGAGGCGGAGGAGCGGGCCGGGATCGGCGTCCTGCCGCGCGTGGTGATGGAGCGCCCCCTCTCCTCCGGCCCCTGAACGCCCCGTCCGGCCCGGGCCCGCGCGCGGCGGACCGCAGCGGACCCCGGGCCGGACGGCGCGGGCGCCGTACCGGCCGGGAGCGTCCGCGCGACACGCCGTAGACTCACGATCCCGTGTCCCCCCTCGCACCGGAGGCCCCCGTGCCGAGTCCCGACGCCGTTCCCTCCCCCCACCGGCCCCCGGCCAAGGAGCCCGCGACGACCGCGACGGAAGGGGACCGCCCTCCCCATCCCCCCGGCAGCCGGGCGCAGGGCGCGGTGATGATCGGCCTGAGCCTGGTGGCCGTCACGGCGGTCGCGGGCTCCCTGCTCGCGTTCGGTCCGGGGGCTCCCCTCGCGCAGGCGGCGGCCCCGGCGGCGACCGGCTCCCCCTCCGCCGCGGCCGAGGCCCCCGCCCTCGTCGAGCTCGCCGGGGAGTACGCGACCCTCCGGTACCCCGAGGGGTGGGAGGTCGAGGGACCGCGCGTCGAGTCCACGGACGAGAGGTCGCCGACCCTCGTCTTCCGGACCATCACGGCGCCGGGCGGTGCACACACGTTCTGCTTCGACGTCCACAGGTACGGCGCCGACGTGCCCACCTCACGGGAGCAGGTGGAGGAGTGGGAGGCGGACTTCCTCGCCTCGGGAGGAAGTACCGTGCGCAGGATCTCCCTGGAGGAGGACGCGTCGGCCCCGCCCGGGTGGGACACGACCCGCCTGGAGCTGACCTACACCCACATCGGCTGGGACGAACCCGACCGGTGGACGGTCTGGCAGTACACCGTCATCGAGGAGGAGGGCCGCGGGTACCTCGTCCAGGCCGACATCCCCGCGGCGGACCTGCCCGTGTACGGGGACCTCGTGGACGCGGTGCTGGACTCGTTCGAGCCCGTGCTCTGATCCCGGGCCCCGTGCCGGTGCCGTTCCCCGGCCCCGGACACGCGTCGGCCGCCGTGCCCCGACGGGTGAGGAGGGTCGGGGACACGGCGGCCGGCGGAGCGCGGGTCAGACGGTCGAGGAGAACACGTCGTCGCGGGCGCGTTCGAGCGCGTGCAGGAGGGCGCCGCGCACCACGGGGCTGCCCTCGACCAGGCCCAGGCCGACCTCGGTGGCGTTGGGGGCGATGCGGGCGGCGGCCGCCTGGACCCTCTCGGCCAGTTTGGCGCCTCCGGCCCGGGCGACGTCGCCGCCCAGGACCACGAGCCCGGGGTCGAGGATGACGCTGACCGCCGCCACCCCCCGCGCCAGGCGCTCGGCGAAGGCGTCCAGGAACGCGTCGCCCTCGGGCGATCCGGCCGCCGAGGCCTTCTCCACCACGTCCACGACGTCGGCGCCGTCGATCCCGTACTCCGCCGCGAGCTGCACCACCTGTCCCGCCTTGACCAGTGCCTGGAACCCGTGGGGCAGTTCCCTGGTCGCACCGTCCCGCAGGGACTCGTAGCCGCCGGACAGCCCGACGTCGACCGGCATCGGCGCGCCGGGGACCGGCAGGTAGCCGATCTCCCCCGCTCCGCCGGAGCGGCCCCGGTGGATGCGGCCGTCGATCATGGTGGACATGCCCACGCCGCCCGCCGCGCTGAGCCAGATGAGGACGAACTCGTCGACCCCCACGGCGGCCCCCTCGGCGTGCTCGGCCAGGGCAGCCAGGTTGACGTCGTTCTCGATCATGACCGAGCGCTTGAGGTCGGCCCGCAGCGCCTCCAGAATGCCCTCGTGCCAGGAGATCAGGTCGAAGGAGAAGCGGATGTCGCCGGTGCGCGGGTCGACGACGCCCGGTGTGCCGATGACGCACGCGCGCACCCTGTCGAGGGGGACCCCGGCCGTGTCCGCCAACCGCATGACGGCGGTGTGGACGAGGGACACCGGGTCGTCGGAGGCGCTCGGGTCGACGGTCACCTCGCTCATCACCCGCCCCGTGATGTCGGCGATCGTCGCGGTCACCGAGTGGGCGCTCACGTCGAGGGCCGCCACGTAGGCGCTCTCCGGAACCACCGCGTAGAGGGCGGCGTTGGGGCCCCGGCCCCCCGCCTGACTGCCGACGACGCGTACCAGGTCCCGTTCCTCCAGCCGCGCGAGCAGCTGGGAGGCGGTCACCTTGGACAGGCCGGTCCGCGTTCCCAGCTGCGTCCTGGTCAAGGGCCCCGCGGACAGGAGTAGCTCCAGTGCCGCGCGGTCGTTGAGCTGGCGTAGCAGCCGGGGAGTCCCCGGACGTTGAGACATAACCGTGACACCTCACCCTGTTTTTATTAGGAAAGTTTCCTGTTAATTTAGCTCACAACCTCACAAGAGGTCACGTCCTGGCAGGTCCGCGTTAATTTCGGGCCCTCCGGTACCCGCGCCGGCGGGGCGGCCAACGTGCTATCCCAGCACAACCCCCACAGAGACGTCGAGTCGGTGGGTGATCGTTCCATCATCCCAGCCCGGCTTGAGCACAGGCGTCGAATCCCCGGCGCGTGGTGCGAAGGGAGAATAGGTACACATGAGGTTCCCCAAGATCGCAGCGGCCACGGCCGTAGTCCTGCTCGCCGCCGCCTGCGGCGGCGGTTCCGACGACTCCAGCGGCGGTGAGGCCGAGAGCCTGACCGTCTGGGTCATGGGCACCTCGCAGGACCCCCTCGTCGAGTACTTCGACAACGCCGAGGCCCGCTTCCAGGAGACCCACCCCGGTGTCGAGGTCGACGTCGAGTTCATCCCCTGGCCCGACGCGCAGGAGTCCATCACCAACGCCCTCGCCGGCGGTGACGCCCCCGACGTCCTGGAGGTCGGCAACGACCAGGTGGCCGGCTGGGCCGCGCAGGGCGCCCTCCTCGACATCAGCGAGCAGGTCGGCGGCTGGGACGCCGCCGCGGGCATCGACGAGAACGCCCTGGAGTACGGCACCTACGAGGGCGTGCAGTACGGCGTCCCGTGGTTCTCCGGCGTCCGCACCCTCTACTACCGCGCCGACTGGCTGCGGGAGCTCGGGCACGAGCCCCCCGCCACCTGGGACGAGCTCGTCGAGGTCTCCGAGGCCATCCAGGAGGAGTACGACGTCCCCGGCTTCGCCGCTCCGACCGACTTCACCAACGGCATCGCCAGCTTCATCTGGAGCAACGGCGGTGAGATCGCGACCCAGAACGGCGACACGTGGGAGGGCAACCTGACCGACCCCGCCACCGTCGAGGCCGTCGAGTTCTACGCGAGCCTGACCACCGACGGCATCTCCCCGCAGGGCTACGTCGGCGAGAACGAGCTCGTCGCCCTGGCCGACATGGCCAACAGCGAGCTGGGCATGTACATCGACGGCGGCTGGGCCCTGGGCTCCATGGAGGAGCAGGCCGAGGACCCGGCGGTCCTGGAGAACATCGCCTCCGCCCCGATCCCCGGCGCCGACGGCATCGCCCCCGTCTTCGCGGGCGGTTCCGCCCTGACGGTCTTCACCACCACCGAGCACCCCGACGAGGCCTTCGACCTCCTCACCGTCCTCGGTGACGAGGAGGGCGGCAAGGGCTACGCCGACGTCGCCGGCTTCTTCCCCGCCTACCCGGCTCTCCTGGAGACCCCCGAGTACCAGGAGGACCCGGAGCGCGCGGCGGCCGCCACGCAGATGCAGAACACCCGCTTCTTCCCGACCACCCCGCGCTGGACCGCGGCCGACCAGGACAGCAAGATCCTGCCCGGCGCCGTCCTGGACATCGTCCGCGGCGGTGACGCCGAGGAGGTCCTGGGCGCCGCCAACGAGGAACTGGCCTCGATCCTCAACGAGCCGGTCGAGTAGTCCTCTCCACCCCACTGTGCAGAGCCGTGCGCGGGCGGGGTCCCTCCCGGACCCCGCCCGCCGCGGTCGGCCCACGCCTCGATTGAGAAGACCATGGCACACACCGTCGAACCGGCGAAACCGCGCGGGGACGAGGAGGCCGTCGCACCGGCCTCCGACGAGACCGCGCCGCGCCGCCGCAGAACTCCCGCTCCGTACCTGCTCATCACCCCGGCACTGATCCTCCTCGCGGTCGTGCTGCTCTGGCCGATCGTGCAGATGGTGTGGTACTCGCTCACGAGTTTCACCACACGCAACCTCCTTCCGAACCAGCCCGGCCCGGAATGGAACGGCTTCGCCCACTACCAGCAGCTGCTGACCGACCCCACGTTCTGGACGATCCTGCGCAACACGGTCGTGGTCTGCGTGCTGATGGTCGGCATCACGATGGTGCTGGGCACCCTCGTGGGCCTGCTGCTCCACAAGATGCCCAAGTGGTTCGCCGGGTTCGTGTCCATCGGCATGATGCTCGCCTGGGCCACCCCCGCGCTGAGCGCGTCGCTGGTCTTCCGCTGGCTGTTCCTGCCCGAGCGCGGCCTGGTCAACGTCGTCCTCGACCGGATGCCGGACTGGCTGGTGGGCAGCGGATGGCTGGAGTACAACTGGTTCCTCGAACCGGGCTCGCTGTTCTCGGTCCTGATCATGGTGATCGTCTGGCAGTCCTTCCCGTTCGTGGCCGTCTCCGTCCTCGCCGGGCTCAAGAGCATCCCGAACGAGCTGTACGAGGCCGCGCGGATGGACGGCGCGAGCGCCTGGAAGGCCTTCTGGAACGTCACGTTCCCGATGCTGCGCCCGCTGTTCGCCCTGCTGCTCGTCCTCCAGATCATCTGGGACCTGAGGGTGTTCACCCAGCTGTACATCCTGGCGAACAGCTTCCAGAACCAGGACGTCTACCTGCTCTCGTACTACATCTACCAGCAGGGGTTCAGCGCCAGCCCGGCCAACTACGGCATGGGCTCGGCGATCGCGGTGGTCATGACCGTGATGATCCTCGGAGTCACCGCGTACTACCTGCGCATCATGATCCGCCAGGGGGAGACCCGATGACCGCGATCGACAACACCGCCGGCCCCTCCGCCCGGGCCGCCACCACCGCGACCGGCGGATCCGGAGCCGGGCGCCGCCGGGGCGCCGAGCGCGTCTACCGCCGCAGCCCGCTGCGCCGCCTGCGCTCCCTGCCGCTGTACCTGGCCGGGATCGCGGTGTTCCTCTTCTCGGTCTTCCCGGTGTACTGGATGGTCGTCACGGCCTTCAAGCCGGTGGGCGAGATCTTCACCCGGAACCAGACCCTGTTCCCGAGCGCGCCGACCCTGGAGCACTTCGACCGGGTCGTCAACGGCCAGCTCATCCCGGGTGTGAACTTCTGGCAGTTCCTGGGCAACAGCCTCGTCGTGACGCTCTTCGCCGTGGGCATGGGAGCGTTCCTGTCGCTGCTCGCGGCGGTGGCCGTCGCCCGCTTCCGGTTCAAGCTGCGCACCGCGTTCATCATCCTGCTGATGATCATCCAGATGGTGCCGATGGAAGCGATGATCATCTCGATCTTCCTCAACTTCCGCCAGCTGTCCGACGCCAGCGGCGTGCAGCTGCTCGGCAACCTGTCCGGCCTGCTCATCGTCTACACGGCCGTCTCCCTGCCGATCACGATCATGATGCTGCGCGGGTTCGTCGCGGCGGTGCCCAAGGAGCTGGAGGAGGCCGCGGCCATCGACGGCGCCAGCGCCTGGACCATCTTCTGGCGCATCCTGATGCCGCTGGTCGCGCCGGGCCTGGTCGCCGCGAGCATCTTCGCGTTCATCACCGCCTGGAACGAGTTCATCGTCGCGCTGACGTTCCTGGGCCGCAGCACGGACCACTACACGCTGCCCCTGACCCTGTCGTACTACTTCGGCCGGTTCGGCACCGAGTGGGGACCGATCATGGCGGCCTCCACCCTGCTGACCATCCCCGTGATGGTCTTCTTCCTGTTCGTCCAGCGGCGCATGGTCTCCGGTCTGACCATGGGAGCCGTCAAGGGCTGACCGGGCCCCACCCCGGGCGGGACCGCGGCCGGCGCCGCGGGCCCCGCCCGGGCACGCCCGCCGCACCGCTTCCCTACCCGTGTTCCCGCCACCCGTCTGCCCGAATGTCGCCCTCACCACCCCGATGGGGAGCCGCCGGCTCCAGTGGTGACCTCCCGGGCACCCCTATGCTCACCGAACGGAGCTCGTCATGCCGTACGACCCGACCCTGGCGCGTCTGGCCAACGCCACGCTGCTGGTGCCCTTCGAGTCCTACCACGCCCCTCGCTGGGTCCTGGAGGGTCTGGCGGACGGCATCTCCGGCGTCTGCCTGTTCCACAACAACCTGGACACACCCGAACAGGTGACCGCGCTGAACGCGGCCCTGTCCGAGGCCACGGACACCCCGCTGATCTCGCTGGACGAGGAGGGCGGCGACGTCACCCGCATCGGCCAGGCGCGCGGCAGCGACTACCCGGGCAACGCGGCCCTGGGCGCGGTGGACGACCCGGACCTGACCCGCGACACCCACCGCTCGATGGGCGACCGCCTCGCCGCCCTGGGCTTCAACCTGGACCTGGCGCCCTCGGTGGACGTCAACGTCGCCGACGACAACCCCGTGATCGGCACCCGGTCCTTCGGCTCCGACGCCGAACTGGTGGCCCGCCACGCGGCGGCCGCCGTGATCGGCCTCCAGGCCGCCGGCGTGGCCGCCTGCGCCAAGCACTTCCCCGGCCACGGCGCCACCTCCCAGGACTCCCACCACACGCTGCCCCGCGTGGAGGCCGACGCCGACCTCCTGCACCGCCGCGAGCTGCTCCCCTTCCGCGCGGCCGTGGAGGCCGGCGTGCAGTCGATCCTGACCGCGCACATCGAGCTGCCCGGCCTGGGCGGCGAGGGCCCGGCCACGCTCGCGCCGCACATCCTCAACGACCTCCTCCGCGACGAGCTGGGCTTCCGGGGCACCGTGGTCAGCGACGCCATGGACATGGACGGCGTCAGCGGCCGGATCGGCATCCCGGAGGCGAGCGTGCTCGCCGTGGCCGCCGGTGTCGACCTGCTGTGCCTGGGGCGCCGGGTCTACGAGGACCAGATCGAGCTGATCCGCGCCGCGCTGGTCACCGCGGTGCGCGAGGGCCGCCTCCCCGGGCAGCGCCTGGAGGAGGCCGCCGAGCGGAACGCGCGCCTGCGCACCTGGATCCGCGAGACGTCCGCGCGCAGGGCGGCCGCCCCCGCCGACGAGCCCGTCGGGCTGGCCGGGGCCCGCCGCGCCGTGCGCGTGGACGGCGACCTGCCGCCCCTGAGCGACCCGTTCGTGGTCGAGGTGGACGCCCCCGCCGGCATGGCCGTGGGCGAGGTCCCCTGGGGGCTGGCCCCCTGGTTCCCCGGCTCGGAGCGCGTCGCCCCCGACGCCGCCCAGGCGGACCGGCTCATCGCCGGCGCCCGGGGGCGCGACCTGGTGGTCGTCGTGAGGGACGCGCACCGCTACCCGGAGGCCCGGGCGCTCGTGAGCCGCCTGCTCGACGCCCGTCCCGGGGCCGTGGTGGTGGAGATGGGCCTTCCCATCTGGCGACCCGACTGCGGCGCCTACGTGAGCACCTACGGGGCCGCGCACGTGAACGGCCTGAGCGCGGCCGAACTGCTGGGGGGCGCCGTGGGCGCGCCCGCCCCCGGCGTGAGCTGAGGCCCCGCTCCCCCGGGGTCCGGCGCTCCCGGCCCGGTCCCGCCGCACGGCGGGGCCGGGCCGGCTCCGTTCACTCGGTCCGCCGCGTCCCGCCGCCGGACGCACGGGAACCCGGAGCGCGGTCGCCGGGGAGGGACACCGCCGGTGTCCCCGAAACCCGGTAGGAGAAGTACCCTTGGCCTGTAGCATCCCGGTCCGTCGGCACACCTGCCGGCGCCCGGTGCCCCATTCGCCCTTCTAACCACGGCATAATCACAGCATGCGCCTTTCAGCCCGGGTCGATTACGCGCTTCGCGCGGCAGCGGAACTCGCTGTCGCCGGCGACGGGCCGGTGACGGCCGAGCAGCTAGCACGCGCTCAGGCCATCCCCGGAAAATTCCTAGAGAACATCCTCACCCAGCTACGCCGTGCCGGGCTGGTGCGCAGCCAACGCGGCCCCGTCGGCGGTTACTGGCTGGCCCGACCAGCGGCGGAGATCTCTCTCGCCGACATCATCCGAGCGGTCGACGGGCCGCTCGCCAACGTGCGCGGGGAACGCCCCGAGCACGTGGACTACGACGGCGCGGCCCGCAGCCTGCAACAGGTGTGGATCGCGCTGCGCGCCAGCGAGCGCGCCATCCTGGAGGGGGTCAACCTCCAGCACCTGGTGACGAACGAGCTGCCCGAGGCGGTGCGTACGCTGGCGGAGGACCCCGAGGCCTGGGTGAACCACACCCACCGCTGACCGCGGCTGCGCCGGCGGGCGTCCTCGCGCCGTCCCGCACGTGAAGGAGCCGGCCACCCTCGGGTGGCCGGCTCCTTCACGTGGTCAGGGTGCGGCTGTACGGACAGTTCCCGGCCGGGGTCAGACCCCGACCATGTCGGCGACCTGGGGAACACGATCCGGTACCGGCTCGATGCCGAGGTCCTGGGCGGGGACGGGGTCGGTCGTGACCGCGTCACCCAGCAGAGCGGCCTCCTGCAGCTCGGCGAGGGCGAGCTGGTCGGAAACCTCCCTCAGAACCTGCGAAAGCGGGACCCCCAGGGCCCCGCAGATCGACGAGAGCAGTTCGGAAGAGGCTTCCTTCTGCCCGCGCTCGACCTCGGACAGGTATCCGAGGGATACACGCGCATCGGCCGACACCTCGCGGAGGGTGCGGCCCTGGCGCTGCCGCAGCCGCCTGAGCACGTCACCCAGTAGGTGACGAAGCAGGACCATCATTCGCGCTCCCTCCCACCGGTAGCGACCTTCATATACAACACCGTACCTGCCCCACGCCCGATTCGGGCACCTCTTGCCGTCCTGTTCGCTGGAGGGGGAACCTCACTCGGGGGTGGTTTTGTTCCCGAGTGCCGGGAGAGGGAGAACTGCCCCAATGGTTCAGGTCCGGGTGTTTCCCGCCGTGCTCCCGCGAACAACCGAGTCCAGGAGCGACAGCGCGCCCTCGACCGTGCGGTATCGGATACCCGCACGATCCCCGGTGAAACTGAACCGGCGGACGAACGTCCGGTCGTCCCAGGTGGCGACGGCCGCATAGACGGTGCCGACGGGCTGCCCGTCCTGGGGTTGGGGTCCGGCGACGCCGGTCACCGCGACCCCGTGGTCGGCGCCGAACAGGCGCCTGGCACCGCGGGCCATGTGGGCGGCCACGTCGGGGTGCACGGCTCCGTGCTCGGCCAGGAGGTCCTCGGGGACCCCCAGGACGGCCGCCTTGGCATCGGTGGCGTAGGTCACCACGCCGCCGCGGTAGGTGCGGGAGGAACCGGGGACGGCGGTCAGGTGGGCGCCGATCAGGCCGCCCGTCAGGGACTCGGCGGTGGCGCAGGTCCCACCGCTCTCCAGCAGGGCGCGGTGGACGGCCCCGGCAGCCGTCAGCGACTCGACGGGGAACTCCCTGACCTCGGAGCCCAGACCCACCCGGTCCTCCTGCTGGTTCATCCCCCGGTGTCCCTCCTCGCGCGCACGGCGCGCACGGCGTCCAGCACGTAGGCCCCGCCGGTCCACAGGGTCACGAACAGGGCCGCGCCCATCACGATGTGCGCGAACCACACGAAGAGGTCGCTGAACGGCAGGACCTGGAGCGGGAACAGGTAGACGCTGATGGCCACGATCTGGAGGACCGTCTTGAGCTTGCCGCCCCTGCTCGCCGGCATGACGACGTAGCGCAGGACCGCGAAGCGCAGGGCGGTGACGCCCCACTCGCGGACCAGGATCGCGATGGTCACCCACCACCACAGGTCGCCCTGGAGGGACAGCACGACGAGCGCGGACCCGGTGAGCGCCTTGTCCGCGATCGGATCGACGATCTTGCCGAAGTCGGTGACCAGGTTGTGGCGGCGGGCGAGCTCGCCGTCGATGCGGTCGGTGATGGCGGCGATCACGAAGACGGCGAAGGCGGCGAACCGCCACCATGAGCCGTCCAGGAACATGAACCACACGAAGACCGGGACCATGACCAGGCGGCTCATGGTGAGGATGTTCGCGATGTTCCACAGCGGAACGTGGGGGGCGGGCGTCGCCGCGTCGTGGGTGCTCATCTGTCCCCGGCTTCCCCGCCCGGCCGGGTCTCGTCCTGCTCGGCGACGAGGTCGGCGCCGGCCGACTGGACGACCGTGGCGGGCACCAGGTCGCCGACGGCGAGGCCCTCGCCGTACAGGATGGTGCTGCCGTCCACCTCGGGGGCCTGGTGGTCGGCCCGGCCCTCGTAGGCGCCGTCCTCCAGCACGCTCTCCACCAGGACGGTCACCTCGGTGCCGATCCGCTCCTCGGCCCGCTGGACCATCAGCTCCTCGGAGAGCCGGTTGAGCCGGTCCACGCGCTCCTGGACCACCTCGGCCGGGAGCTTGCCCTCGTGGGAGAGGGCCTCGGTCCCGTCCTCGTCCGAGTAGCCGAAGATGCCGATGGCGTCGAGGCGGGCCTCGGAGAGGAAGGAGACCAGGTCCTCGAACTCGGCCTCGGTCTCACCGGGGAAGCCCACGATGAAGTTCGAGCGCGCCCCGGCCTCGGGGGTCCGCTTGCGCACGGTGTCCAGGAGCTCCAGGAAGCGCTCGCGGTCGCCGAAGCGGCGCATGCGGCGCAGCAGGGTGCCGCTGGCGTGCTGGAAGGACAGGTCGAAGTAGGGGACGACGCCGGGGGTGCCGGTGAGGACGTCCACCAGGCCGGGACGGACCTCGGCGGGCTGGAGGTAGCTGACGCGGACGCGCTCCAGGCCCTCCACGGCGGCGAGGCGGGGCAGCAGCTTCTCCAGGGCGCGCACGTCGCCCAGGTCCTTGCCGTAGGACGTGGAGTTCTCGCTGACCAGGAAGACCTCGCGGACGCCCTCCCCCGCCAGCCACTCGGCCTCGCGCACGATCTCGTCGGGGTGCCGGGAGAGGTAGGCCCCGCGGAAGGTCGGGATGGCGCAGAAGGTGCAGCGGCGGTCGCAGCCCGAGGCGATCTTGAGGTTGGCGACCGGCCCGCCGGTGAGGCGGCGGCGCGGGACCGCCGCGCGGTAGGGCAGCTCGGTGCCGTCGGCCCCGGGCGCCTCGGCGAAGCCCGCGTGGCCGGGGACGTGCACCTGGGAGGCGTCGCGGTCGGCGGGGCTGATGGGCAGGAGCGTGCGCCGGTCGCGGGGGTCGTGCGGGACGAGCTTGCGGCCGGCCACGACGTCGTCGAGCCGGTCGGTGATGGCGGAGTAGTCGTCGAACCCGATGACCTGGGCCTCGGGGAGGGCGTCGGCCAGCTCGGAGCCGTACCGTTCTGCCATGCACCCCGCGGCGACGACCTTGCCGCCGTTCTCGGCCGCTTCGAGGAGGGTCTCGATGGAGTCCTGTTTGGCCGCGTCGATGAACCCGCAGGTGTTGACCACGGTGACGTCGGCCTTGGTGTCGCCGTCGACGAGGTCCCAGCCGCCCGCGGACAGACGCCCGGCCAGCTCTTCGGAGTCGACCTCGTTACGCGCACACCCCAGGGTGACGAGAGAGACAGTACGGCGCGATGACATGGCTTCCAAGCGTGTGGGAGAGCTTCGAGTGTGATGCGGGGGCCGGGGCGGACCGCTCGGACCGCGCGCACGGCGCGGCGCCGGTGGGCGCCGCCCGCAGCCCCCCACATTACCTTGGTCGGCTCACCCGCCCGTACCCCGGCCCGTCTTCCCCCAGGCAGCGGGCCGTGACGTCACCGGTCGAAGCCGTCGGGGCCGATGGCGACCTCCTTGACCTCACCGATCTCCCCGGCGGGCCCGAGGACCTCGCCGTCGACGGAGACCTCGACCGAGCCGGCGTCGCCGACCCACAGGCTGACGCCCTCCTCCGTCGCGTACTCCTGCGGCTCGCCCTTCAGGAGGAAGCCGGTGAACAGGTCGCTGCCGTCGGGGGCGGTGACCTTGATCCAGCTGCGTCCGGCGGACTCCAGCCCGAGGGTGAACTCGGCGGGCTCCTCGGCCTGTTCCGCCGCGGGCACGACGGCCGCGTCGTCCGCGCCCGCCCGCCCCTCCCCCGGGAGGACCGCGGAGTCCACGGTCTCGCCGCCCCCGTTGGACTCGAACGCGGTGCGCAGCGGGTTGCCCCCGTCCCAGTCCTGCCAGGTGCGGACGCCGACGACGACTCCCAGGAGGATGATGACGCCGACCACGGCCCAGGGCCAGTGGCGGCGGACCGCCTCGCCCCGCCGCCTGCGCGCGGCCGTGACCGCGGGGCGCGGCGCGGGCCTCGTGTCCCCGGGCCGGGTGCCGGCGTCCTCCCTCGGCCTCGGGACGCCCCGGGTGCCCCGCCGGGAGCCGGCCTCCTGCACTTCGGGGCCGGCGTCCTCCGCCTCCCCGCGGGAACGGCCCCCGCGCACGCCGGGGCGCAGGCGCTGGTCCCGTTCGAAGTGGCCCCAACGCTCGGCGGCGGCACCGGGGTCGTCCTCGCCGAAGCTCGGGAGCGGCCCCGCCATCGGCTCCTCGTCGTCGGCCGCGTACGCCTCGCCCCGCTCGGCGGCCACCGCCGCCCTGACCGCGGCGGGCGAGGCCGCCGGGTGGCGCGGCGGGGGGACGAAGGCCGGGGCGTCCGACGACGCGTGCTCGCGGTCGTACTCGGCCAGCAGCGGCGCCGGGTCCAGGCCGAGCGCCCTGCTGAGGCCGCGGATGTGACCGCGTGCGTAGAAGTCCCCGCCGCAGGGGACGAAGTCCTCCTCCTCGATGCCCTTGAGGACCGACTGCCGTATGCGCGTACGGGCGCTGAGGTCCGCGACCGTGTACCCCGCCGCGATTCGGGCGCCGGACAGGGTCTGACCGATCGTCGCCATGCGCACTCCTTCCGCGACTGTGTGTGACTGAATGGTCTCCACTCTGCCGTCCGGGGGTCGCCGACGCAGTTCACCACGCCCCATGAAGCTCTCAAGAACACGCCAAAGAGGGCACCGGCGCACAGAATGTCACCGCCTCCGTGCGGCAGGAGCGTGCTCCGGCGAAGGCCCGCGCCCCCGCCCGCGGGCCGGCTCAGCCCCCGCGGATCTCCGTCAGAACGCCCGGGAGCTCGTCCGGCGTGACGAGGACGTCGCGCGCCTTGGAGCCCTCGCTGGGGCCCACGACGTCGCGGCTCTCCATCAGGTCCATCAGGCGGCCCGCCTTCGCGAAGCCGACGCGCAGTTTGCGCTGGAGCATGGACGTCGACCCGAACTGGGTGGTGACCACCAGTTCGACGGCCTGGAGGAGGAGGTCGAGGTCGTCGCCGATGTCCTCGTCGATCTCCTTCTTCTTGCCCTCGGGGGCCGCGACGTCCTCGCGGTAGCTGGGCTCGGACTGCTTCTTGCAGTGCTCGACGATCGCCCGGATCTCCTTCTCGCTGACCCAGGCGTTCTGGAGGCGGATGGACTTGCCCGCGCCCATCGGCAGGAAGAGGGAGTCGCCCTTGCCCACCAGCTTCTCGGCGCCGGGCTGGTCGAGGATGACGCGGCTGTCGGCGAGGCTGGAGGTGGCGAAGGCGAGCCGGGAGGGCACGTTGGCCTTGATCAGCCCGGTGACGACGTCGACGCTGGGCCGCTGGGTCGCGAGCACCAGGTGGATCCCGGCGGCACGGGCCAGCTGCGTGATGCGCACGACCGCGTCCTCGACGTCGCGCGGGGCGACCATCATCAGGTCGGCCAGCTCGTCCACGATCACCAGCAGGTACGGGTAGGCCTCGTACACGCGCTCGCTGCCCGGAGGGGCGGTCAGCTGCCCGGCGCGCACGGCGGCGTTGAAGTCGTCCACGTGCCGGTAGCCCGAGGCCGCCAGGTCGTCGTAGCGGCGGTCCATCTCCCCCACCACCCACTGCAGGGCCTCCGCGGCCCGCTTGGGGTTGGTGATGATGGGCGTGATCAGGTGCGGGATGCCCTCGTACATGGTCAGCTCGACCCGCTTGGGGTCGACCAGGATCATCCGCACCTCGTCGGGGGTCGCCCGCATCATCAGCGAGGTGATCAGCCCGTTGATGCAGGTGGACTTGCCGGCGCCGGTCGCGCCGGCCACCAGCACGTGCGGCATCTTGGCCAGGTTGGCCACCACGTTGGAGCCCTCGACGTCCTTGCCCAGGCCCACCAGCATGGGGTGGTCGTCGGAGGTCGCGGCCGTCGAGCCCAGGACGTCGCCGAGGCTGACGAGGTCCTTGTCGGTGTTGGGGATCTCGATGCCGATCGCGGACTTGCCGGGGATGGGCGACTGGATCCGCACGTCGGCGCTCTTGACCGCCAGGGAGATGTTCTTGGCCAGCGCGGTGACCTTCTCGACCTTGACGGCCGGGCCCAGCTCGATCTCGTAGCGGGTGACGGTGGGGCCGCGCGTGAACCCGGTGACCTCGGCGTCGATGCCGAACTGGGTCAGCACCCCCGACAGCGCGGCGACCACGTCGTCGTTGGCCTTGGTGCGGGGCTTGACCGGGCTGCCCGGCTTGAGCATCCCCGGCGCCGGCAGCTCGTAGTCGCCCTCGACCACCCGGGACGGGATGGTCAGCTGCTCGGTCACGGCGGGGGGCGGCGTGGGGTCGGGGACGTCGACCTTCTTGCGGCCCGGCCTCTTCTTCCCGGCCGCGGTCGCGGCCGCCGCTGCGGCCTCCTCCTCGTCGGTGAGGGCGGGGGCGACGGGCTCCACCGGCACCACCGGGCTGTCGTAGGGGCGCTCGTGATCGCCCGCCACCGTCCCGGCCTCCGCCTCCTTCTTCGGCTTGCGCTTGCGGGGCCGAGCGGCCTTGGGCGCGGGGTCCGCGCCGAGGATGCCGATGCCCGAGTCGGGACCGGTGTCCCGCTCCATGAGGGCGTTGAACAGCGTCTGGAGGCGTTCGGGGACGCGCCGGATGGGGGTGGCGGTGACCACCAGGACTCCGAAGACCAGCACGAGGGCGAGCAGGACGCCGGTCAGCCACGGGGTGACGACGGCGCTGAGGGGGCCCGCCGCGACGAAGCCGATGAGCCCCCCCGACTCCTGGAGAGCCTCCAGGCCGTCGGAGGGCTCCGGGAGGCCGTTGGCGATATGGATCAGCCCGAGCAGCCCCAGCATGATCGAGACGGTGCCGATGAACAGCCGCCCGCCGTCCCCCTCCCGGCCCGAGCCGGGGGTGCGCATGAGCTTGACCGAGACCGGCAGGAACAGCAGCGGCAGGATCGGCGAGAACGTGCCGAAGCCGCCGACCACGATCATGCGGGTGTACTCCAGCAGCGGCCCCTCGCTCCGCCACCACACGGCGGCGGCGACGAGGACGCCCGCGGCCAGCAGGACCAGGCCGATGCCGTCGCGGCGCAGGTCGGGGTCGAGGTCGCGCGCGCTGCGGCCGACGGCGCGCGCGGCGCCGCCCACGGTGTGCGCGACCAGTTTCCACAGCACGAGCAGGAACTGGCCGAACATGGTGAAGGCGAAGGCGATGGGCCCGTCCGGCATGCGCTTCTTCGGCGCGGGCTTGCGGGCGGCGGGCTTCTTGCGTCCGGAACCACCGGAGGAGGCACGTGTGGCCATCGGGGTCACCTCCACGGGGGACGGGGTCGGTCGGACGGCCGGGCAGAACGGCCCGTCACGGCGGGCAGCCTACTGAAGCGTCCACCCCCTTGGCCCGTACCGGGACGGCGTGTCGCCCGAATCGGCCGGCGGCGCCCCGCCCGCGGCGCTCCCGGGGGCCGCCCGGCCCACGGGAACGGCCCGAGGCGTGCGCCTCGGGCCGTTCCCGTGCCCAGGTCCGGGGGCGCCCCCGGACCGGTCGGTCAGACCTCGACCAGGACAGGGATGATCATGGGACGACGACGGTACGTGTCGTTGACCCAGCGGCCCGTGTTGCGGCGGATGAGCTGCCGCAGCTGGTGCGGGTCGTTGACCCCGTCCCGGGCCGCCTTGTCCAGGGAGTCCTGGATCTTGTCGATGACGTCGTCGAAGGCTGCGGCGCCGATGCCCGCGCCCCGGGTGTGGATCTCGGGCTCCCCGAGGATCTTGCCGGTCCCGGAGTCCACCGCGACGACGACGGAGATGAACCCCTCCTCGCCGAGGATGCGGCGGTCCTTGAGCGAGGCGTCGGTGACGTCGCCGACCGAGGCTCCGTCCACGTACACGTACCCGGCCTGGACCGCGCCCACGATCTTGGCCCGGTTCTTGTACAGGTCCACCACCACGCCGTCCTCGGCGATGATGATCCGGTCCGAGGGAACGCCCGTGAGCTTGGCCAGGTCGGCGTGGGCGCGCATGTGCCGCCACTCGCCGTGCACCGGCATGAAGTTGCGCGGACGCACCATGTTGAGCACGTACAGCAGCTCACCGGCGGACGCGTGCCCGGACACGTGCACGAGGGCGTTGCCCTTGTGCACGACCTTGGCGCCCCAGCGGGTCAGGCCGTTGATCACCCGGTTGACGGAGTTCTCGTTGCCGGGGATCAGCGAGGAGGCGAGCAGGACGGTGTCGTCCTGCTCGATCCGGATCTGGTGGTCGCGGTTGGCCATCCGGCTCAGCGCCGACATGGGCTCGCCCTGCGAGCCCGTGCAGATCAGAACGGCCTCGTCCGGCCGCATCTGGTCGAGCTGCTTGACGTCGATGATCGTGTCGCCGGGGATGCTCAGGTAGCCCAGGTCGCGCGCGATGTTCATGTTGCGGACCATCGAGCGGCCCACGAACGCGATCTTGCGGCCGTGCTTGGACGCGGCGTCGATGACCTGCTGGACGCGGTGCACGTGCGAGGCGAAGCAGGCCACCACGATGCGCTTCTCGGCCTGCCGGAACACCTTGTCGATGGCCTCGGACAGGTTGCGCTCGTTGACGATGAACCCGGGCTGCTCGGCGTTGGTGGAGTCCGACAGCAGCAGGTCCACGCCCTCGTCGCCGAACCGGGCGAACCCGGCCAGGTCGGTGAGGCGGCCGTCCAGCGGCAGCTGGTCCATCTTGAAGTCACCGGTGTGCAGCACCGACCCGCCGGGGGTGCGGATGCCGACGGCCAGCGCGTCCGGGATGGAGTGGTTGACCGCGAAGAACTCCAGGTCGAAGGCGCCGAACTCGTGCCGCTCGCCCTCCTCCACCTGGAGGGTCACCGGCTTGATGCGGTGCTCGCCGAGCTTGGCGGTGATCAGCGCCAGGGTCAGGCGGGAGCCGACGATCGGGATGTCGGCCCGCTCGCGCAGCAGGAACGGGATACCGCCGATGTGGTCCTCGTGCCCGTGGGTGAGCACGACCGCCTCGATGTCGTCGAGCCGGTCCCGGATGTAGTCGAAGTCCGGCAGGATCAGGTCGACGCCGGGCTGCTCCTCCTCGGGGAAGAGCACGCCGCAGTCGACGACGAGCAGGCGGCCGTCGTACTCGAAGACCGTCATGTTGCGGCCGATCTCGCCGAGGCCGCCCAGGGCGACGACGCGCAGCGCGCCCTTGCCCAGGGGCGGGGGCGAGGTCAGTTCGGGGTGCGGGTGGCTCATACAGATCCCTCCGTGAGGCGCTCGACGCGCACGGCGCTGGCGGGGACGGCCTGGTGCGGGGCCAGTCCGATGGGGCCCTTGACGCCGGCGGCGGCAAGGTCTTCGCGCAGCAGGGCCTGGAGCTCGACCGACGCGTCGGTGAGCGGGGTGCGCACGGGACCGGAGGGCAGCCCGAACTGGTTCAGGATGGCCTTGGTCGTGATGACGCCCTGGGTGCGGAACATACCGGTGTAGACCGGGGTGAGGCGGCGGTGGATGGCCAGCGCCTGCCCGACCTCGCCCTTCTCGAAGGCGTCGATCATCTCGCGCAGGTCGGAGCCGACGATGTGGCCGACCACGCTGACGAAACCGGCCGCGCCGACGGACAGCAGCGGCAGGTTGAGGATGTCGGTGCCGCAGTAGAAGGCCAGGTCGGTCCGCTCCATCACCCAGGAGCTGGCGCCGATGTTGTCCTTGGCGTCCTTGTTCGCGACGATGCGGGGGTGCTCGGCCAGGCGGACGAGGGTCTCCGACGCGATCGGCGTGCCGGTGCGGTGCGGGATGTCGTAGAGCATGACCGGCAGCTCGGTGGTGTCCGCGATCTCGGTGAAGTGCCTGATCAGGCCTTCCTGAGGCGGCTTGTTGTAGTAGGGCGTCACGGTCAGCAGACCGTGCGCGCCCGCCTTCTCCGCGGCCTTGGCGAGCCTCACGCTGTGGCGGGTGTCGTTGGTCCCGACCCCGGCGATGACCCTGGCGCGGTCGCCGACCGCCTCCAGGACCGCCCTGAGCAGGCGGTCCTTCTCGTCGTCGCTGGTGGTCGGCGACTCACCCGTGGTGCCGCTGATGATGAGGCCGTCGTTGTTCTGCTCGTCGACGAGGTACGTGGCCAGTCTGGCCGCGCCCTCGTAGTCGAGTTCGCCGTCGTCGAGCATGGGCGTGACCATCGCGGTCAGCATCTTGCCGAACGGGCGGTTCTTGGTGTCCGTCATCGTGTGTGAAAGGCCTCCGGACCGCCGCCGCTGGGCGGTGGGTCCGAAGGTGCCCCTCCTCCTCTCGGTGTGCGTCGACAGCTGGATGTGTCCCGTGCACATGACGCGTGCACGGATGTGCGGCGCTGCGTGTCCGCCACCGCGACCGGCGGTACGCGATCCGGTCGCGGGAAAGTTCCTGTGGTGCCCCGTCTTGGGTCGGGCGCGGGGTCGTGCCCTGCTCGGCCGCCGTCCTCGTGGGTCGAGGTTGACGGACCGGCTCATGTGAACCTACCCGTCCCGGACCCGTGCCATCCGGCCGGGCCCGGGATCCGCGCGCAGGTCAGGGTCGCGGAAGGGGGTTGGTCGGGCGGTGTCCGCCCCGGTCTCAGTCGTCCTGTCCGTCCGGAAGGAACATGCTCAGAAGCCAGCTGACGATGGTGACGACGATCGCACCCCAGAACGCGGGCCAGAACCCCTCGATGTGGAACGGGAGGGTGAACAGGCTCGCGATCCAGTTCGTGAGCATGAGCAGCAGCGCGTTCACCACCAGGCCGATCAGCCCGAGGGTCAGCGCGTAGAACAGGCACCCGACGGCCTTGACGATCGGTTTGATGATCGCGTTGACCACACCGAAGATGGCGCCGACGGCGAGGTAGACGCCGATCTGACCAGCGGTGGTCTGGGCTGTGACGTCGATCCCGTCGATCAGGAAGACAGCCGCCCAAAGGGCGAGCGCGTTCACGATAACTCTGATAATGAGGCTCACAACTGTAGATGTTCCCATGCCGAGGCAAGGTCCGGAAACTCCGGCGTAGGTGATCTTGCCGCGGCACGCTCCCCAGGAGGCCCCATCGTGTCCAGCGCCCAGTTCGTCCGCTCCGCCCGCGCCACCGACGTGGACACCGTCGTGGACGTCCAGGTGGCCTCGTGGCGGGCGGTGTACGGGGCTCTGCTGCCCGACGCGGTGGTCGCCGAGATCGGCGGCGCCGACGCCCGGAGGCAGTTCCACGAGCAGTGGACGGCCGCACTGGAGTCCCCGCCGACCTCCCGGCACCGGCTGGTGGTGGCCACCGACGAGGTCGGGGGGGTGCGGACCGTGACGGGGTTCGCCGCGTTCGGCCCCGCGGGCGACCCGGACCTGTGGCCGGCCACGGACGCGGAGGTGTTCGCTCTGCACGTGGACCCGGAACGGGCCCGGGAGGGGCACGGCAGCCGCCTCGTCAACGCCTGCGTGGACCACCTGGTGGACGACGGCTTCGGCACGGTGCACGTGTGGGTGCCGGAGGCCGGCAACGCGCTGCGCGCGTTCTTCGAGGCGTCGGGGTGGCGCGCCGACGGCGCCCGCCGGGAGATCGACCTGGGTTCGCCGCTGCCGATGGTGCGCCTGCACGCGGCGATCTCCGCGTAGGGGCGCCCCCGCCTCCGGTCCGGGGCCGCGGCCGGTTGGGGACAGCCGCGGACAGGGACTACCGTTGGGTGGTTGTCTGCGTTGCGCACCAGGTGCGGCGCAGTGTCGTCGAGGGTGGAGGACCGCCGCGTGGCCACGGTCAGTGAATGGGTCTCGGGGCTGCGTCCCCGTACGCTTCCGAATTCGGTCGTCCCGGTGGCGGTCGGCACGGCGCTGGCCCTCGCCCTGGACGGGTTCGTCTGGTGGAAGGCCCTGCTGGCCCTGGTGGTGTCCATGTCCCTCCAGGTCGGGGTGAACTTCGCCAACGACTACAGCGACGGCGTGAAGGGCACCGACACCGAGGAGCGCACCGGTCCGACCCGTCTGACGGCGTCGGGCCTGGCGGAGCCGGGGCACGTGCTCGCCGCCGCCCTGGGGAGCTTCGCGTTCGCGGGCGCCGTCGGCCTGGTGCTGGTGGCGACGTCGTCGTGGTGGCTGCTCCTGGTGGGCGCCCTGGCGATCGCCGCGGCCTGGTACTACACCGGCGGCCGCGCGCCGTACGGCTACCGGGGCCTGGGCGAGGTGTCGGTGTTCGTCTTCTTCGGCGTGGTGGCCGTGGTGGGCACGGTGTTCGTGCAGCTGGGCTCGGCGCCGTGGCAGGCCTGGGTGGCCTCCGTCCCGGTCGGCCTGCTGTCCTGCTCCGTGCTGGTCATCAACAACCTGCGGGACATCCCGACGGACCGGGAGACCGGGAAGGTCACCCTCGCGGTCCGGCTCGGCGACGCGGGTACGCGGCGGCTGTTCGCGGGCGCGGTCGGCGCCTCCTACGCGGTCGCGCTGGTGCTGACCCCGGTGTTCTGGTGGACCCCGCTCGTGCTGCTGACGGCGCCGCTGGCGGTGCCGCCGCTGAGGCGTGTGCTGGGCGGACAGGCGGGGCGCGACCTGGTCCTGGGCCTGGGCGAGACGGGCAGGCTGCAGATGGCGTTCGGCGTCCTGTTCTCGGCCGCCCTCGCCCTGGGCTAGGGAACGGCGCCGCGGTCCCCGTCCGAGAGGTGTGTGGGGGAGCCGTTCCGGACGGTGCCCGCCGTCGACGGCCCGCCCCGGCCCGTTCCGCGGCCGGACGCGGTCCTCGCGGGGCCCCGTCCGGCCCGCGCGGGGCCCCGGCGTCCGGGCCCGGCTGTGGCCGGGACACTCCGTCCGGCCTGCGAGGACACGGTCCGGGCCCCGGTGCGCGCCCCCGTGGGACTAGTATGCGGGCCGGTCCCCCAGACACGCGTTCAGCCACGGTAGGGAGAAGACGACACCGTGCCCAGCGAGAACACCGCCCCCGACCCCCTCGACCTCGCTCCGGACCCGGAAGCGTGGGCGGAGCGCTCGGCCCAGCAGGCCGCCGCGTTCGACACGATCGGAGAACGCTACGACGAGGCCTTTCCGCGTAAAGAGGGGCAGGAGGAGCGGGTCCGGCGGTTGCTGGACCTGCTGCCGCCCGGAGCACACGTGCTCGACCTGGGCTCGGGCACCGGGCTGCCGACCGCCCGCCAGTTCGCCTCCGCGGGCGTCCGTGTCACCGGCTACGAGATCTCCGGGCGGATGATCGAGATCGCGCGCCGCAACGTGCCCCAGGCGACCTTCGTCCAGGCCGACATCCTCGACCTGAAGCCGGTCGAGTCCTCCTACGACGCCATCGTGGCGTTCTTCTCCCTGCTGTGCCTGCCCAAGGCGCGCATCCCCGAGGCGCTCAGCCGGATCCGGGCGTCGCTGGTCCCGGAGGGCCTGCTGTGCCTGGCCATGGTGGAGGCCGACATGGACGACGCGCCGATCCCCTTCCTCGGCTCGGACGTCCGCGTGTCCGGCTATCCGCGCGAGGAGCTGCGCCGGGTGGTGCGGGAGGCGGGGCTGCTCGTCGAGGACGAGCGGGTCGTCTCCTACGAGCCGGAGGACTCCGGCGCGCACCCCGAGACCCAGGTCTTCCTCACCTGCCGCCGGGGCGCCTGAGCGGCGGGCGCCTCCCGGACCCCGGGCACGGCGAGGGGGAGGCGCCCGGTCGGTCGCCTCCCCCTCGCCGGAGCGCGTCTAGTCGAGGTCCAGGAGGGCGTCCAGGCCCACCGTGAGCGGGTCGGCGAGACCGGCGACACCGCGGACCCCCAGGAGCACCCCGGGCATGAACGAGGTGCGGTTCATCGAGTCGTGCCGGATCTTCAGGGTCTCCCCGTCGGTGCCGAACACGACCTCCTGGTGGGCGATGAGCCCGGTGATGCGCAGGGCGTGCACGCGGACCCCGTCCACGTCGGCGCCGCGGGCGCCGGGGATCTCCGACGTCGTGGCGTCGGGCATCGGCGCGGCCCCGGCCTCCCGGCGCGCCTCGGCGACGAGCTCCGCGGTCCGGTAGGCGGTGCCGCTGGGGGCGTCGGCCTTGTTGGGGTGGTGCAGCTCGATGATCTCGGTGGACTCGAAGTACGGCGCGGCCTTGCGCGCGAAGTGCATCATCAGCACGGCGGCGATGCCGAAGTTCGGGGCGATCAGCACCTTCGCCCCGGGCGCGGCGGCCTGCATGGCGCGCACCCGCTCCAGCCTGGCCTCGTCGAAGCCGCTGGTCCCGACGACGGCGTGGATCCCGTGGCCGATGAGCCACTCCAGGTTGTCCATCACCGCGTCGGGGTGGGTGAAGTCGACGACGCAGTCGGCGCCCAGCACCGCGCTCCGGTCGTCGGCGCTGTCCACGCCCGCCACGAGTTCCATGCCGTCGGCGGCCTGAACCGCGCGGACGACCTCTGACCCCATACGCCCATCGGCGCCGAAAACTCCTACCTTGAACACGCCACGAGCGTACCGGAGTCACGGACGGCCCCGGTGTGGCGCCGCCCGCCCGGAGGCGGCCGACGTGCGGTGATCCGCCGTCGGCGGAGCGGGCGCGCGGTCGGCCTCCTCGGGCGGGCGCGGTCAGCGCGCGGCGGCGAGGGTGAGCGCGAAGTCCCCGGCGGGGTCGGTCCACCAGTGGGAGGGCTCGAACCCGGCGGCGCCGAGTTCGGCGGCCAGCCCTTCGCGGCGGAACTTGGCGGAGACCTCGGTGCGCATCTCCTCCCCCGGGGCGAAGCCGACCTCCAGGTCCAGGTCGGCGACCCGCACGTGCTGGGCGGAACGGGCGCGCAGGCGCATCTCGATCCACTCCTCCCCGGCGTTCCAGCGGGCGATGTGGTCGAAGGCCGCGGGGTCGAAGTCGGCGCCGAGCCTGCGGTTGAGGACGCCGAGGACGTTGCGGTTGAACTCGGCGGTGACCCCCTGGGCGTCGTCGTAGGCCGCGACCAGGCGGGCCGGGTCCTTGACCAGGTCCACGCCGAGCAGGAGCGAGTCCCCGGCGTCGAGCACGGCGCGGATGTCGCGGAGGAAGACGGCGCGCGGCCCCGGCTCCTGGTTGCCGATGGTGGAGCCCAGGACGGCCAGGAGCCGGCGTCCGCCGTTCTCGCCGACCGGGAGGAGCCCGAGGTGCTCCTCGAAGTCGCCGACGACGCCGTGGACGTCGAGCCCGGGGTAGTCGTCGACGACGCCGCGCGCGGAGGCGGCGAGGAAGTCGCCGCTGACGTCCACGGGGACGAAGCCGGTGAGGCGGCCGTGGCGGAGCATGGCGTCGAGGAGGAGCCGGGTCTTGACCCCCGATCCGGAGCCGAGCTCGATCAGCGTCTCCGCGTCGGCCGCGGCGGCGATCTCTTCGGACCGGACCTCCAGGATGCTCCGCTCCGCGCGGGTGGGGTAGTACTCGGGCAGCCCGGTGATCTCCTCGAACAGGGCGCTGCCGCGTTCGTCGTAGAACCACTTGGGCGGGAGCTGCTTGGGCACTGCGGTGAGCCCGGCGGCGACGTCGCTGCGCAGGGCCTTGTCGAGGTCGTCGGCGGTCAGGTTTCGGTCGATCCGGAACATGGTGCCTCCTGTGTCCCTTGGTGGGTGCCCGTGGGCGTGCCGGTGCCGCGGGGGCGGCGCCCCGGCCGTCAGGCGATCGGGTGGATCCCGGTGCGCTCCCGCGTCGCGACGGCGACGGAGCCCTCGGGCACCTCGCGCCAGCCGCGCGCGTCGTCGAAGGGCTCCGAGGCCAGGAAGACCCCTCCCCCGGGCTCCCTGAGGGTGAAGAGGGTGTCCCCGGCGGCGGTGGCGACGATGCTCTCCCCGTCGGCGGCCAGCAGGTTGTAGCGGCCGTCGGAGTGCTCGCGGGCGTGGCGGACCACGCCCGCCAGCGCCCCGGCGAGGTCGCCGGAGGCCCGCCACAGCCGCACGGTGTGGGCGAACAGGGGAGCGGAGTCCACCGGGGAGCGCGCGTCCAGCACGCCCGGGGGTGGGACGAAGGCCGCCGCGAGCGCCTCGTCGTCCTTGACCGCGCCGTTGTGGCTGAACAGCAGCCGGTCGGCCCGGAAGGGCTGCGCGCCCGACTCCTCGGAGCCGAACCCGACGGTGGCGTCGCGGACCGCGGCCACCACGCACCCGGAGGTGATGGCGCGCGCCGCGTCGGCGAAGGACGAGTCGCTCCAGATGGGCATGGCCCGGCGGTAGCGCAGCGGCCCCGGGGGGCCGGCCTGCGGCAGGCCGGACGCCGACGGGTCCGGGGGCGCCGACGGGTCCGCGGGCGCGGCGGTCCCCGGCGCCCCGTGCGGCGGGTACCAGCCGACACCGAAGCCGTCGGCGTTGACGGTGCCGTGCCGCTGCATGCGCGGCGCCCACGACTGGACGTGCAGCGAGTGGGGCGCCGCGTACAGCAGCTCGTGCAGCGTACGCGGCGGCCCCAGGTAGGCGAGGTGACGGCACATCAGGCGGGTTCCCCGTCCCGTGCGCAGCGGAAGCCGCTGAAGATCTGCCGGCGGATCGCGTGGTCCCAGTTGCGGAAGGTGGAGCGGACGGCCGTGGGGTGGGTGGCCCAGGAGCCGCCCCGCAGCACCTTGTAGCCCTGGTCGAAGAACACCTCCGAGTACTCGCGGTACGGGAAGGCGCGGAACCCCGGGTAGCCCGTGAAGGTGGTGGAGGTCCACTCCCACACGTCGCCGATCAGCTGCTGCACCCCCAGCGGCGACGCGCCGTCGGGGTGGCGCCCCGCCGGGGAGGGCCCCAGCTTGCGCTGGCCCAGGTTGGCGTGCCGGGGCCGGGGCTCCTCGTCGCCCCACGGGTACCGGCGGGACAGGCCGGTCGCGGGGTCGAACCTGGCGGCCTTCTCCCACTCCGCCTCGCTGGGCAGGCGCTTGCCCGCCCACGCGGCGTACGCGGAGGCCTCGTGGAAGTTGACGTGCTGCACGGGTTCCTCGGACGGCACCATCTCCTGGCGGCCGAACCTGCGGCGGGACCACCCGTCGCCCTCGGGGCTCCAGAAGGCGGGGGCGGCCGCGCCGGTCCTCTCCCGCCACTCCCAGCCCTCCAGGGTCCACCAGCGGTGGTCCCGGTAGCCGCCGTCCTCCATGAACCGCTGGTAGGCGGCGTTGGTGACGGGCCTGGTGTCGATCCAGTAGGGGTCGAGGACGACCTCGCGGGAGGGGCGCTCGTTGTCGTAGGCCCAGGGGTCGTCGTCGGCGCCCATCGTGAACGGGCCGCCGGGGACGTACACCTCCTCCTCCACGGGCGGGCGCAGGGCCGCGACGGCGCCGGTGTCCTCCAGCAGGACGGGGACGCCCTCGCGGAGCTGGTGGGTGGCGAGCATGGTCTCGTCGTGCTGGTGCTCGTGCTGGATCACCATGTGGAAGACGAACCCGGCGCCGAGCAGCGACCGCCGCCCGTCGGGCTCCCCGCGCTGCTCCGGGATCCCGAGGTCGGCGGAGTCGAGGGCGTCGAGCACCTCCTTGCGGACCCGGTCGTTGTACTCGCGTGCCTCCTCGGGCCGCAGGAGCGGCAGGGTGACGCGGTCGGCGCGCGGGTTCTCGAAGGCGTCGTAGAGGCCGTCGATGTCGGGACGCAGCGCCTCGCGTCCCCCGGCGGCCCGCAGCAGCCACTGCTCCTCGTAGTTGCCGATGTGGGCCAGGTCCCAGACGAGCGGCGACATGAGGGGCGAGTGCTGGGCGAGCAGGCCCTCGTCGTCGAGGGCGTCGATCGTGAGCCCGTTGCTGCGCCGCCGGCTCCGTTCGAGTTCGGTGGCGATGCGCTCCTTGGCGCGTTCCTGTTCGTGGTTCACCGTGCTCCTCCGCTGTGTCGGTGGGTCCCTGTCCGTCCCGCCCGGGTACCGACGCGCCCCGGGCGCGGGGCGGGAACGCTCGGCCGCGCGTCGGCGGGGCACAGCCCGCGCCGGACGTGGCGGTCGGCGTAGTCGTCGACGAGGGAGGAGAGTCCGGCGGCGCCCATGCGGGGCAGGGCTTCGACGGCCGCGTCGAAGCAGGAGCGGGCGCACTCGGCGACGGCGGGGTCGCCGGGGCCGAGCCGGGCGGAGCGCATCCACAGGCGGCGGTCGGGGAAGGGGCCGCGGCAGAGCTTCTCCGTGGCCTCCTCGGCCACGGCGCGGGCGCGGGGGTCGTCGACGAGGGCGGCGCAGAGCGCCATGGGGACGGGCCACCAGCGGCGGGGGACCGCGTCGATCATGCGCAGTTCCCACCAGCCGCGCGGGCGTACGGGCGGGAAGAGGGTGCTGAGGTGGAACTCCACATCGGCGGGGGTGAGGGGTCGGGGGCCCCGGCCCCCGACCCACTCGGCCAGGGTGATGCCGGGATCCGGGGTCCAGGTCCCGCCGCCGCCGGGGATCTCGGGGACCGCCATGACGTCGGCGGCGAGGGCGTAGTCCGTCCACGCGGTGGCCGGGTCGGGGTGGCTGCCGGTGTCCAGGACGGGGCGCGTGCGGCCGGCGTCGGTGGCCGCCCAGATCGCCCACCGGGTGGACTTCCATCCGGTGGGGCGGCCCCGCCAGACGGCGGAGTTGGCGAACGCGGCGACGAGGACCGGCCCGAGCCGGTGGACGAGCTCCCAGCGGGCACGTCCGTCGGCGCGGTCGACCCCCGTGTCCAGGCACACCTGGAGGGAGGCGGTGCTGCACATCATGGTGTGGCCGCTGGGCTGGCGGCGGCCGGCGAAGAACCGCTCCATGGCCGTGTAGCGGGGCAGCCGCAGCTGGCGTACGGGCGGTCGGAGCGGGTCGAGCGCGGTCTCGACCAGGTGGAGCCCGCCGCCCGCGAGGACCTTGGAGACGTGGTCCAGGTCGGCGGCCAGGGCCTCGTGCGCCCGGGCCGGGCCCGGCAGCACGGGAGAGCTGAGCTCGATCTGCCCGCCGGGCTCGAAGGTGACCGCGCTTCCCGCGGGCGGGGGCCCGCCGGCCTCCAGCAGCGCCGCGAGGCGGTCGACGGCGACGGGTGCGGTCGGGTGCGCGGAGTCCGCGACCAGCCACTCGGTCTCGGTCCCGACCTTGCCTGGAGGGCCGGTCTTGAAACAGACCCCGTTGATGTACTCGTGAACGTCTTCCGTGGTCATGTGGTGCGCCATGCGAGGCTCCCTCGGAACGACACCCCTCCGGGGTGTGACACCCCAGGGTCCTGCCCAGGGGCCCGGCGCGCCGAACGTCTGCGGTGACCAGAAATCACAGGACGTGTCGCCACAAGCACCCTTCGCCCAGGTTCGCCCCGACGACACGCCAGGTGGATTCGACGGTGGGGGCGGACGGAGGAGGACCGCCCCCGAGAAAAGTGACCACCGTCACACTCCGGTGAACTCCTCGACCCGGGCCTCGACCGCCTCCCGCTCCCTCGCGTGCAGTTCGATACCGAACACCTCGTGCAACACACGCCCCACCTCCCTCACAGTCACCTGCTGCTCCTCACGCGTTCCGTCCGGGGCCAGAGTGGTGAGAGTGGTGTCCGTGAGCACGTGCTGGACGCCCGGCCCGATCCGCTGCACCGTCAACCGCGTCAGGAAGGGCGAACGGGGATGGCTGGAGAGGTGGTGGCTGAAGATCTCGTAGTCCTGGGGCGCCATCGCGGCGGTCGTGAGGACGTACAGCGGACGCCAGGCACGGCCGTCGAACGAGCGCAGCAGCCACTCGTCGCCGCCGAGCTCCGAGACCCGGTCCAGGCGCAGGCCCCAGCCGCCCTGGACCTCCTGGTGGCCGTCGGCCAGCGGCAGGGGCTCCAGCGGCCCGCCACCGCCGAAGCCGGCGTCCACCAGCCACGGGCGCCCCTCCAGGTCCACACGCAGCAGGCAGTGCGTGGACGGGCGGGGGCGCCCCGGCCGGCCGGACACCACCCGGGCCGAGAGCCCGGTGACGGCGAACCCGAGCCGGTCCAGCACGGCGGCCAGGAGCAGGTTCTGCTCGTAGCAGTAGCCGCCCCGCCGGGCGCGGACCATCCTGTCCACGAGGGCGGGCACGTCCAGCCGTACCGGCTCCCCCGTGAGCGGCCGGAGGTTCTCGAAGGGGATGGCGGCCAGGTGGGCCCGCTGCACGGCCCGCAGCGTGTCACGGGTGGGCGGCAGGGCGCCCTCCAGGCCCACCCGGGCCCGGTAGGCGTCCAGGTCGACCTCGCCCCCGTGCCAGAGGTCCCGGTCGGTGAAGAGGCGCGCGGGGCGGGGCGCCGGGGGCACCCCGGCGCGGTCGCGGGAGGTGTCGTCTGCCATGCCCCGGCCAACCGTCGGACGGGTGCGGCCATTCCGCGGCGGGACGCCGGCACACGTCCCCGAGCCGCCGGGCGCCGCCCACCCGCCCCGGGGAGTGCCCGGCAGGAGTCGGCCGCCCGCGCGCCGGCCCGGTCCCGGACACCGCCGCACCCCCGCAGGGGTGCGGCGACGGCCGCCGGAAGGACCCGGGGCGCCCCGGGTCCGGAGCGCGCCGCGGGAGAGGCGCCGCCACCGCGCACGGCGCCCTCAGCCCGCGCCTCCCGCCTCCGCGCGGACCCGGCCGGTCCCGTCGGCGGCCGCCCAGTGGCAGGCCACCCGGCGTTCGGCCCCGCCCCCCAGGACCGCGGGGTCCACGGTGCGGCACAGGTCGGCGACGCCCGCCCGTTCGGCCTCTCCTGAGGCGAGCACCGGGCAGCGCGGGTGGAACCGGCACCCCGGCGGCACCTGCTTGGGGTCCGGCGGCTCGCCCGCCAGGACCACCGGCTCGCCCTCGCCCGCATCGGGCAGCACCGACAGCAGCGCGCGTGTGTACGGGTGGGCGGGTGCGGCCAGGACCTCCTCCACGGTGCCCAGCTCCACCACGCGCCCGAGGTACATCACGGCGACGCGGTCCGCGATGTTCCACGCCAGTCCCAGGTCGTGCGTGGCCACCAGGGCGGACAGACCCAGTTCGTCCCGCAGGTCCAGGAGCAGGCGGAGGATCTCGCCGCGCACTGACGCGTCCAGGGACGCGACCGGCTCGTCGGCCACCAGCACCTCGGGGTCCAGGACCAGGGCCCCGGCGATCACCACGCGCTGGCGCTGCCCGCCGGACAGCTCGTGCGGATAGCGGGCGAGGAAGCGCTCCGGCGGGCGCAGGCCGGCCCCGGAGAGCGCTCCGGCGACCCGTTCGGCCTCGTCCGCCGTGGTGCCCTCGTGGATGCGCAGCCCCTCGGCCACGGACTCGTAGACGGTGCGGCGCGGGTTGAGCGAGCCGGTGGGGTCCTGCTGCACGAGCTGGACCCGGCGCCGGTAGGCGCGCAGGTCCCGGGAGCCGTACCGCATCGGCCTGCCCTCGAACACCACGACGCCCCCCGTGGGCCGCTCCAGGCCCAGCAGCACCCGGGCCAGGGTGGTCTTGCCGCAGCCCGACTCCCCCACCAGCGCCACGATCTCGCCCGCCGACACGTCGAGGTTGACGCCGTCGACGGCGCGCGCCGTGCCCTTGCCCCCGCCGGGGGCGAACCCGGCGGCGAAGGCGACCTCCACTCCCCTGGCGCTCAGGATCGGCTCGGGCGCCTCCCCGCCCCCGGAGGCGCGGGGGGCGTCGCGGGGGTCGGTCTCGGTGGTGCTCAAGGGCGCGTCTCCTCGGTGGGGGCGGCGGTCGGGATCACGGGGTGCCCCCGTCCCGGGCGGTCGTCAGGGGTCTCGCGGGGCCCACGTGCACGCACGCCGCATGGCGCGCGGAGTTCCCGGCGGGGTCGGGGTCCACCGGCCACAGGGGCGGGTCGACCGTGGCGCAGACCGTCTCGGCCACCGCGCAGCGGGGTCGGAAGACGCAGCCCGGAGGGGGGTCGGCCGGATCCGGCGGGTCCCCCGGCAGGCCCCGGGGCGCCAGGCGCGAGGCCGGGTCGCCGATGCGGGGGAAGGCCGCGCTGAGGGCGCTCGCGTAGGGGTGGGCGGGTTCGTGCACGACCTCGCGGGCGGGGCCCTGCTCCACGACGCGGCCCGCGTACATCACCGCGACCCGGTCGCAGGTGGCCGCCAGGACGGACAGGTCGTGGCTGATCATCAGCATGCCGATGCCCTGTTCGGCGACCAGGCGCTTGAGCAGGGCGAGGATCTGCGCCTGGATCATCACGTCCAGGGCGGTGGTGGCCTCGTCCGCGATGACCAGGCGGGGCTCGCAGGCCAGGGCCATCGCGATCATGACCCGCTGGCGCTGTCCGCCGGACAGCTGGTGGGGGTAGTCGCGGGTGCGGGAGGCCGGGAGGCCCACCTGTCCCAGGAGCTCGGCCACGCGCCCGGGGATCCGGTTCGCCGGCACGGTGCCGTGGATCGCCATGGGCTCCGCGATCTGGTCACCGATCCGCTTGACCGGGTTGAGGGAGTGCATGGCGCCCTGGAAGACGATCGCCGCGCCCACCCAGCGGACCGCGCGCAGTCGGCCCCACCGCATGTCGAGGACGTTCTCCCCCTCCAGCAGGACCTGACCCCCGATGCGGGCGCTCTCGGGCAGCAGGCGCAGCAGCGCCAGGGCGACGGTCGACTTGCCGCTCCCCGACTCCCCCGCCAGCCCCAGGGTGCCCCCGGGGTCGAGGGACAGGTCGACGCCCCGGACGGCCGGGACCTCGCCGTGCCCGGCTCGGTAGGTGACGTGCAGTTCTCGGACGTCGAGGAGGGAGGTCAACGCTGCTCCCGGAGTCGGGGGTTGATGACGGACTCCAGAGCGCGTCCGCACAGGGTGAAGGAGAGGGCGACGGCCGCGATGGCCAGGCCCGGCGGGATCATGTACCACCAGATCCCGGAGCTGATGGCCCCCGCGGTGCGGGCGGCCTCCAGGATGCCGCCCCAGGAGATGGTGGTGGGGTCCCCCACCCCCAGGAACGCCAGCGTGGACTCGGCGATGATCGACGTGGCCACGAGGAGGGTGGTCTGGGCGAGCACCACCGGCATCACGTTGGGCAGCACGTGCCAGGCCATGACGTGGGTGTGCCCCCCGCCCAGGGCGCGGGCGCGCTCCACGAAGGGTCGCGCCTCCACCGCCAGGGTCTGCGCCCGCACCAGGCGGGCCGTCGCGGGCCAGACGGTGAGGCCGATGGCGACGATGATGGTGCCGGTGCCGCGCGGCAGCACCGCGGCCAGCGCCACGGCCAGGACCAGGGTGGGCAGCACCAGGAACCAGTCGGTGACCCGCATGAGCACGGACGACACGACCCGTCCGGCCGGGCCCCCGGACGCGCCGAAGTGCCCGGCGGTCACCCCGACCAGCGTGCCCAGGACCACGGAGACGACCGTGGCCAGGAAGCCCACCGTGAGGGAGACACGGGAACCCCAGATGATGAGGTCGAGGACGGACCGGCCGAAGTTGTCGGTGCCCAGGGGGAACTCGGCGCTGGGAGGTTCGTAGGCGGCTCCGGGGGCGCCGGTAACCGTCAGCTCGGCCTGGTCCACCAGCAGGGGTGCGGACAGCGCCAGGAGGACGATGGCCGAGAGGGCGAGGAGGCCCACCAGCCCGGCACGGTTGCGGGTGTACTCGCGGGCGAACCGGCGCAGGGCCTCCGCGCGGCGGCGGCGTGCCAGGGCCCGGGGCGACACGGGTGCGCCGCCCGCGCCGTTCGCCCCGCCGGCGTCTCCGCCCGGTGCGTCGGCGCCGTGTTCCTCGGTGTCCGCGCTCATGGGCGCACCCTGGGGTCGAGCAGCGGGTAGACCAGGTCGGCGAGGAGGTTCATGAGGATCACCGAGGCCGCGAAGACCACGAACAGGCCCTGGACGAGGCCGAGGTCGGGGACGCGCAGGCCGGAGTAGAAGAGCTGGCCGAGTCCGGGCCAGGAGAACACCGTCTCCACGAGGATCACTCCGGACACGACCTGGCCGAGGTTGAGGAAGATCAGGGTCACCGTGGGCAGGAGGGCGTTGGGGACCGCGTGCCTGCGGCGCACGAGGGCGTCCCGCAGTCCCTTGGCCCGCGCCGTGGTGAGGTAGTCGGCGCCCCTCTCGTCCATGAGGGAGGAGCGCATGATCATGAGGTACTGGGCGTAGATCACGGCGACCATGGTGGTGATGGGCAGCACCATGTGCCAGGCCGTGCTCAGAGCGGTCTCCACGGGGCCCGTCGCCGCGGGGTCCACCATGCCGCCGGTGGGGAACAGGCCGGGCATGAACCCGCGCCCCGAGGCGAGCGCCACGATGAGCAGCAGTCCGAGCCAGAACGTGGGCACCGACCAGAAGAACAGGGCGACGGCGCTGTTGGCCCGGTCGGACCGGCCGCCGGGCCTCCACCCGGCCCGGACGCCGAGGAGGAGGCCGAGGAGCGCGGCGATGACCGTGCCGGTCCCCGCGAGCAGGACCGTGGGCCCGAGGCGTTCGAGGATGAGCTCGGTGACCGGCTCGCGGAACTGGAAGGACGTGCCGAGGTCGAGGCGTAGCAGGCCCGTCAGGTAGTCGAGGAACTGCTGCCAGAGGGGCTGGTCGAGCCCGAACTGGCGGCGGAGCTCCTCGCGCTGCTCCGCCGTGACCTCGCGGCCCTCGGTCATGGCGCGGACCGGGTCGCCGGGCAGGATGCGGAAGAGGAAGAACCCGGCCACGACCACGGCCAGGAGCGAGAACGCTGCGGTCGCCAGGCGTCCGGCGACGTAGCGCGCGATCCTGCCCGCGCGGCCTGGCCCGGCGGGGCCCGCCGGGGCGGGGGCGCCGGGCGCCTCCGCCCCGGCCGGGGCTCCCGGGGTGACGGGGTCGCTGGTCACTCGCGGTCCTCCACGGTGGCGCGTCGGCGGAACAGGACGAACCCGCCCGCGGCCAGGAGCACCAGCACGGCCGCCCCGATGCCGATCCAGACCCCGGTCGAGGGCCCGGAGGGGCCGTCCTCGTCCGAGGCGACCGGCTGGGCGGACCAGAAGGCCCAGTAGCCGTCCTGGCCCCAGATGTTGCCCCCGGGGTCCGGCTGGATCTGCATGTCGGTGATCTGGTCGGTGCGGTACGCCTCCCGGATGTCCGGGTAGGCCAGCACGTTCACGACGGCCTCCTCGTAGAGCACCCGCTGGAGGTCGTGGATGATCTCCGCGCGGGCGGTGCGGTCGTACTCGGCGAGCTGGGCCCGGTAGAGCTCGTCGTACTCCTCGTCGCAGAAGTAGGCGTCGCCCTGCATGCTGCCCGGCTCCTCGGGGAGCGCGTCGCAGGTGTGGATGCTGAACACGTAGTCGGGGTCGGGGTTGACCGTCCACCCGGTGAAGATGAGGTCGTACTCGGCCGCGAAGAGGGCGTCGCTGAGGACGCCCGGGTCGACCGTGAGGTTCTCGACCTCGATGCCGATGTCGGCGAGGCGCTCGACGATGACCAGTCCGGCGTTGACGTTGTCCGGCCGGTCCTGGTGGACGTGCATGCGCAGTTCGAGGCGGTCGCCGTCGGGCGAGACCCGCACGCCGTCCTCGCCCCTCTCGTAGCCCGCCTCGTCGAGCATCGCGTTGGCGGCCTCCGGGTCGAAGGAGAGCGTGGCCTCGTCGCCCTCGGGCGACCAGTGGTAGTCGCTGTAGCGGGCCGGGATGTAGCCCCCGGCGGCGGTGGCGCGGCCGCCGTGCGCCTTCTCGACGATCTCCTCGTTGTCGATGGCTCTGACGATGGCCCGGCGCAGGGTGGCGTCGGCCAGCGCGGGGTGCCCGTCGCCGAACTCCTCCCCGTCCTGGGTGCGGGCGCCGGGGTTGACGGTGAAGGCCTGGAACCGCTTGCCGGCGGCGAAGTTGACGGCGATGTCGTCGGCGCCGTCCAGGGAGTTGGCCTGGGCCTCGGTCAGCTCGTAGACGAGGGAGACCTCGCCGCTGCGCAGGGCCTCGACGGCGGCGTCCTTCTCGGAGTAGTACCGGAAGACCAGGTCGGAGAAGCCCGGGGCCCCGCGCCAGTGGTCGGGGTTGGCCTCCAGGGCGATGTGCTCGCCGCGGTGGTGCTCGGTGAGGACGAAGGGGCCGCTGCCGACGGCGGGCAGGTCCTCACCGGTGTAGTCGGCGAAGTCGTCGCCCTGCTCCTCCAGGACGGGTTCCCAGACGTGGCGCGGCACGATCGGCACGTTGAGGGATGTCATCGTCGCCTGGGGCTCCTCCAGCTCGATCACCACCGTGTGGTCGTCCTCGGCCGTGACCGTGTCGAAGCCCGACACGTAGTTGCCGTTGGCGATCGCCGCGGACTCGTTCTCCATGATGGTGGTGAAGGTCCACGCGACGTCGTCGGCGGTGAGGGGTTCGCCGTCGCTGAAGGTGACGCCGTCGCGCAGGTGGAAGGTCCAGGTGAGGCCGTCCTCACTGGTCTCCCACTCCTCGGCCAGGGCCGGCGCAGGCTCGTTGGTCACGGCGTCGACCGTGACCAGGGAGTCGTAGACGTGGTCGAGGATGTTGGTGGTGACGGCCAGCTGGGCGGTGAAGGGGTTGAAGGAGTCGACCTGCTGGGAGATGGCGACGGTGAGCGTGTTCGCCTCGTCGGCCGGCTCCGCGGCGGCCGGGGCGACCGCGGCGGCCCCGACGAGGAGCAGTGCCGCACCCGTGGTCGTCACTCGCAACGGGAGGCGCGGGGAGGGGGTGGGGGGAGGGCGATGGGAGTACATGTCTGCCCCTGTCGGGTTCGTGGGGTCGGTGGCGCGGGGAGGTCGACGGTGCCGGGTCGGTGTCACGCCACCCGGGGGTTGTTGGTTGTCTACCAACGGACGTGGATTAACGTCAATGACCTCCGAGGAGCGCCGTGACATCGAAATACATTCGCGGCCGGACTCCGGCGCAGCGGGGTTTCAGGTGCGCCGGGTGAAGAATGGGCCGGACCGCAATTACTCCTGATTCGCGGTGCTTGTGATACTCCGCTACGGTTCCCGCCATGATGGGGCACTCGCACGCACTGAGTGGCGTGGTCGGCTGGATGGCGGTCGTTCCGCTGGTCCAAGGCGCAGAATTCCTCGGGCTCAGTTTCGAACTCGGCCCGGGAGAGATCATCGCCGGTTCTCTCGTGTGCGCGGGGGCGGCCCTGCTGCCCGACCTCGACCACAAGAGCGCCACGGTGACCAAGACCTACGGCAAGGTCACCGAGGTCCTGGGCGGCATGCTCGGGTTCCTCTTCGGCGGTCACCGCATGGGGACGCACTCGTTCTTCTTCGCGATCCTCATGGGCGTGATCGTCCAGCTGCTGGCGCTGTGGTCCGAGATGGCCGTCCAGGTCTTCGTGTTCCTGCTCATCGGCATCGCGCTCCAGGGACTGGGTTTCGGCCTGGACAAGAACCGGGTCGCGTCCGGGGTCATCAACGCCCTGGCGACGGCGGGGATCACCCTGGCCCTGTTCACCGCGGGCGTCAACTACACCTGGCTGGGCCTGGCCGTGGCGTTCGGCGTGATCCTGCACTTCTTCGGCGACATGGTCACCAAGATGGGCGTGCCGATCTTCTGGCCCCTGTGGAAGAAGCGCATCGGCCAGGGCAAGGGGTTCGTCACCGACGGCCCCGTCGAGCAGAAGGTGGTGACCCCGCTGCTGACGGTGGGCGTCATCGTGGGCTCGGTCTACCTCTTCGACTGGCCCGCCATCCTCCCCGAGTACTAGACAGGGCGCCGGGCCCGTCCCGGCCGCCCGGGCCCGGACCCGTCCCGGGGGCGATCGCCCCCGGGACGGGTTTTCCCGTTCTCCGGCCCCGGCGACCGCTCACGGATTATGCTCCTGGCCGACACGCTGCGTGTCCTCCTCGGCACCGCGCCGGTGCCCGGACCCGGAAGGTCTGCCATGAGCGCCACCGACCAGCTGCTCGCCAACGCCCGCGCCCGCGCCCGGGGCCTCCCCCAGGGCGACCACGCCTCGCCCCCCGCACTGGGCCTCGCCGTCGTCGCCTGCATGGACGCCCGGCTCGACGTCTACAGGGTCCTCGGCCTGTCCGAGGGGGACGCCCACGTGATCCGCAACGGGGGCGGGGCCGTGACCTCCGACGTGCGTCGGAGCCTGGCGATCAGCCAACGGCTCCTCGGCACGCGGGAGATCGTGCTCGTCCACCACACGGACTGCGGCATGGCGGGCTTCACCGACGACGACTTCAAGCAGCAGATCCAGGACGAGGTGGGCATCAGGCCGGACTGGGCCGCCGAGGCCTTCACCGACCTGGACACCGACGTGCTCCAGTCGATCCGGCGCATCGAGGTCGATCCGTTCATCCCCTGCACCGACCGGGTGCGGGGCTTCGTGTACGACGTCGTGACCGGCGAGCTCCGTGAGGTCCGCCGACCGGGGTGACCTCCGCTGGCGGGCGGGGCCGGTACGCGCGGCCCCGCCCGCCGGGGCCGCGCGCCGGACGGTCGCGTCCCTCCCCCGGCCCCGCCCGCCGGACGCGGGGCGGCGTCCACAGGCGCGGGCGGGTACTGGGCCGCGCGGCTCCCCTGGCCTAGGCTGGCCTCCGTGACACGAACCACAGAGGGTCTCGGCCCGGAACTCCACGCCTACGTCGTCGCCCACAGCGAGCCCGTCGACGACGTCCTCGCCGACCTCGCCGAGGAGACGGCGGAGCTCTTCCCCTCGCACAAGGGCATGCAGATCGGCCCCGAGCAGGGGGCGTTCACCACACTCCTCACCCGGATCTGCGGGGCTCGGGACGTCGTGGAGGTCGGCACCTTCACCGGCTACTCCTCGATCTGCCTCGCCCGCGGCCTCCCCGACGACGGCACCCTGCTGGCCCTCGACATCAGCGACGAGTGGACGTCCGTGGCCCGCCGCTACTGGGAGCGCGCCGGGGTCGCCGACAGGATCACGCTCACGCTCGGACCCGCGCTGGACTCCCTGCGCGCCCTCCCCCGCGAGCCCCTCTTCGACCTGGCCTTCCTGGACGCCGACAAGGAGGGCTACGTCGCCTACTGGGAGGAGCTGGTCCCCCGGCTGCGTCCGGGCGGCCTGGTCCTGGCCGACAACACGCTCTCCCACGGACGCGTCGTGGACCACGACAACACGTCCGCCCACGTCCAGGGCATCCGCGACTTCAACGACCGCCTGGTCGCCGACGACCGCGTCACCCAGGTGCTGCTGCCCGTCGGGGACGGGCTCACGCTCGCGCGCAGGAACTGACACGCCCCCCGCCGCCCCTGCGGGCGGCAGGGCCCCGGCGGATCGCGCGCACCTTCGGTAATGTCCAGTCCCATGCGCCTGCTGCACACATCGGACTGGCACCTGGGCCGCTCCTTCCACCGGGAGAACCTCATCGACGCCCAGTCCGCCTTCCTCGACCACCTCGTCGGCACCATCCGCGAACGCGGGATCGACGTGGTGGTCGTGGCCGGCGACCTCTACGACCGCGCGCTGCCGCCGGTCGACGCCGTCCGCCTCTTCGACCGGGCGCTCGGCCGCATCCGCGCCACCGGCGCCCGCGCCGTCCTCATCAGCGGCAACCACGACTCCCTCGCGCGGATGTCGTTCGCCACCGGTCTCATCGACGCCTCCGGCGTCCACCTGCGCAGTTCCCTGGACGGCGTGGGGACCCCCGTCCTGATCGAGGACGAGCACGGCCCCGTCGCCTTCTACGGCATCCCCTACCTGGAGCCGGAGGTCGCACGCCACCACTGGGACCTGCCCGAGCGCGGGCACGCGGCGGCCGTGGGCCACGCCATGGACCTCGTCCGGGCCGACCTCGCGGAGCGCCCCGGGACCCGCTCGGTGGTGCTCTCGCACGCCTTCGTCACCGGCGGCGAGCCCTCCGACAGCGAGCGCGACATCTCCGTCGGGGGCGCCTCCAACGTCCCGGCGTCGGTCTACTCGGGGGTGGACTACGTCGCGCTCGGCCACCTGCACGGGAGGCAGACCATCACCCCCTCGGTGCGCTACCCGGGCAGCCCCCTCGCCTACTCCTTCTCCGAGGAGCACCACGTCAAGGGCTACTGGGTGGTGGACCTGGACGCCGGCGGCCTGGCGGGCGCCGAGTTCGCGGAGGCGCCCGTCCCCCGGCCGCTGGCCCGGATCCGGGGCAGGATCGAGGATCTGCTCACCCGGCCCGAATGGGAGGGGTACACCGGCCACTGGCTCCAGGTCACCCTCACCGACCCGCGCCGCCCGGCCCACCCGATGGACCGGCTGCGCGAGCGCTTCCCCCACACCCTGGTCCTGGAGTTCGCCCCCGAGGGCGGCACCCCCGACACGCGCCCGGTCGCCGCCTCCGTCGCCGACCGCAGTGAGCGCGAGGTGGTCGCCGACTTCGTGGAGTGGGCCCGGGGCACCCCCGCCACCCCCGAGGAGCAGGCCCTCGTGAACACCGCCGTCGAGCAGGTCCGTCTCCAGGAGGGGATGCGCTGATGCGCCTGCACACCCTCACCCTCCAGGCGTTCGGCCCGTTCGCGGGCACCGAGGAGGTGGACTTCGACCGGCTCGGCGCGGGCGGCCTCTTCCTCGTCCACGGCCCCACCGGCGCGGGCAAGACCTCCGTGCTGGACGCGGTGTGCTTCGCCCTGTACGGCAGCGTCCCCGGCGCCCGGGGCAGGGACCGCTCCCCCCGGAGCGACCACGCCCCGCCGGACCGGCGCCCCCTGGTCACCCTGGAGTTCACCGTCGGGGGGCGCCGCGTCCGCATCGAGCGCAGCCCCCGCTGGGAACGGCCCAAGAAGCGCGGCACCGGCACCAGGGTCGAGAACGCCAAGGTCGTGGTCCTGGAGCACTCCGGCGGCCGCTGGACGGACGTCACCACCCGTCCCGACGAGGCTGGCCAGTTCGTCGGCGACCTGGTCGGGCTCACCCTCGACCAGTTCTGCCAGGTCGCCATGCTCCCCCAGGGCGACTTCGCACGGTTCCTGCGCGCCAAGTCGGACGAGCGGCGCGACTCCCTGGAGCGGATCTTCAACACCCGCGTGTTCCGCGACGTCGAGGAGTGGTTCAAGGGGCACGCCAACAAGCTGCGCCACGAGGTGGAGTCCGCCGGCGACGAGGTGCGCTCGGTCGCGGGGCGGATCGCCGAGGTCGGCCGGTCCACCGCGCCCGAACTGCCCGAGGAGCTGACGGCGTGGGCCGCCGAACTGGCCGCCGTCACCGGCGCCACCGCGCTGGACGCCGTCCCCGTGGCCGCCGAGTTCACCGCCGCGCGCGACGCCGCCCTGCGCGCCCTGGCCGACGGGCGGGAGCTCCGCGCCCGTCAGGAGCGGTTGGCCGCCGCCCGGGACCGGGCTGCCCGGCTCGCCGGGCACGCCGACCGGCGGGCCGGGCTCGACGCCCGGCTCGACGCCGCCGAGCGCGCCGAGTCGGTGCTGCCCTTCCTGCGCGCCCGCGACAGCCGACGCACCGACCTGGACAAGGCCGAACTGGCCGTCGCCGACCACCTGTCCCTGGTCGCCGGGCTCCCCGGGATCGGCCGGGCCGTGTCCTCACCGCCGTCCGTGCCGGAGGCCGCCGGCCCGGACGCCCCCGGCACGGAACCGCTCCGGCCCCAGGAGGCGCTGCGCGCCGCCGAGCAGGAGCGCCGCGCCGAACTGGCCCGCCTCGAGCACCTCCGCGGGGACGCCGGGCGGCGCCGCGCCCTGGGCCGCTCCGTCGACGAGCTCACCGCGCGCCTGGACCGCACCCGCGAGGAGTCGGCGCGCCTGCGCGAGCGGGCCCTCTCCCTGCCTCCCCGGGTCGAGTCCCTGACGGGCGAACTGCGCCGGGTCCGCGACCTGGCCGGGCAGGTGGAGTCCGCCGGAACCGCCCTGGCCGCCGCTGAGCGCCGCCGGGAGGCGGCCGCCGCGTACGAACGGCTCGGCCGCGAGCTGGAGGAGGCCGAGGCCCGGTGCCGCCGCGCCGTGGACGCCGCGCAGGCCGCACGCGAGCGGGCCCTCGCGCTGCGTGAGCGGCGGATCACCCACATGGCCGCCGAGCTGGCGTCGGGCCTGGCCGAGGGGGCCCCGTGCCCGGTGTGCGGGTCGGCGGAGCACCCGCGTCCCGCCCTCCCCTCGGACGGGGACCTGGTCACCGCGGAGGAGGAGCGTGTGGCGCAGGCCGCGGCGGACGACGCCGCCTCCCGCCGCACCGCGGCCGAGAGCGACGTGGTGGCGTTGGGCGAGCGCCGGGCCGCGGCGCTCGAACGCGCCGAGGGCCTCACCCCGGAGTCCGCCCGGGACGAGGTCGGGGAACGCGCGAGGGAGCTGGCCGACGCCCGCGCCGCCGCCGGCGAGGTCCGCCGGGTGGAGGAGGCGCTCGAACAGCTCGAGGCCGAGGTGGAGCGGATCCGCGCCCGGGAGGGGGAGCTGACCCGGCTGGAGGCGGAGGCCGGGACCGAGCTGGAGAGCGCGGCCCGGGAGCACGGGAGGCTGACAGCCCTGCTCGACGCGGCGCGCGGGGGCGATCCGGGGCTGGAGGAGCGGATCACCAGGCTGTCCGGGGAGGCCGACCTGCTGCGCGCCGCCGCCGAGGCCGCGAACACCCGCGACGGCGCAGCCGAGGAGTACCGGTCCGCCGTCGCCGAGGCCGAGCGGTACCGGGCCGAGGCCCGCTTCGCCGACGAGGCCGGGGTGTGGGAGGCGGCCGTGGACGAGCCGCAGCGGCGCGCCCTGCGCGAGCGCGCCCGCGCCTTCGACGACGAGCTGGCCGCGGCCCGGGCCGCGCTGGCCGATCCGGAGCTCCTCGCCGCCGACGGCCCGGCCCCCGACATCGCCGCGCTGACCGCCGGGGCCGAGCGGGCCTCCGCCGCGGCCGACCGCGCGGTCGCCTGGCGGAGCATGCTGGAGGAGCGGGCCCGGCGCCTGTCCGCCCTCCGCCGGGAGCTGCGGAGCCGGATGGAGGGCAGCGAACCGGTCCTGCGCCGCTACGCGGTGGCCGAGGGCCTCCGCGGCCTGGCCGCGGGCACCTCCGGGGACAACACCGACAACGTCCGCCTGTCCGCGTACGTGCTGGCCGCCCGCCTGGAGCAGGTGGTGGCGGCGGCCAACGGCAGGCTGCTGACGATGTCGGACGGCCGGTACGAACTCCGCTACACGGTGGACAAGGCCGCGGGGGACGGCCGTGCGCGGTCGGCGGGCGGCCTGGGCATGCGGGTGGTCGACGCGTGGACGGGGGTGGAGCGCGACCCGGCCACCCTGTCGGGCGGCGAGACGTTCTTCAGCTCACTGGCCCTGGCGCTGGGGCTGGGCGACGTGGCCGCCGCCGAGGCGGGCGGCGCCGACATCGACACCCTGTTCGTGGACGAGGGCTTCGGCACCCTCGACGAGGACACCCTGGAGGAGGTGTTGGACGTGCTGGACCGCCTGAGGGACGGCGGGCGGGCCGTGGGCGTGGTCAGCCACGTCGCCGACCTCAAGCACCGGGTCACCACCCGGTTGAAGGTGGTCAAGGGGCCCTCCGGCTCGCGGGTGGAGCACACCGGCTGACCGGGCGTCCGGGGCCGCTTCCCGGACGGGGGCGGACCCGGTTCCGTCCCCTGGCGGAGGACGCCCGTTCCGGCGGCCGGGTGCGGGGCGGGGGCCGAGCCCCGCGCGCACGCCGCCCGGCCGCGCCCGGGGCGCTCCGTCCACGCGCACCCCTCGGCGGGACGGGCCCCGCACCCACCCCGGGTCGGCGCACCCGCGCGGCGGTGCGACAATGACCAGCGTGAATTCGCTGGTGGACATCGCTGTGTTCGGAATCGTGGGCGCCATCATGATGGCGGCCCTCATCGGTCTGCTCCTCGTGGTCTCGGGGAGCGCTCGCGGGGCCTCGCCCCGGGTACGGGTGGCGTTCGGGGCCGCCTCCGTGGTGCTGCTGGTGGCGCTGCCGACGCTCACCGCCGCCAACACGCTGTCCTCGGGCTCCGGTTTCTGGGTGGCGTTCGCCACGGCCACCTGTGTGGTGGCCGTCGTGTACGCGGTGAACGTGGCGATGCTGCCGGTGGTGGCGCGCCGCCGGGCCGCCGCCACGGGCGAGACCGCCCTCGCGTCGCTGCGGCCGTCACCGCCGGTCCTGGCCGCGGGCCTCCTGATCTGCCTGGCGCTGGGACTGCTGGGCGCGGCCGTGGCCGCCCTCGTCGTCTGAGCCCCGCCCCTCCCCGCACCCCGTGCCCCGCGCCCGTCGGCGCGGGGCACCCGTCGTCCGGGCCCGGCCCCGCGACGGGGCTCCCCTGGCCGACCGCGGACCCGCCCGTCACGCCCCCGGACACGACGGCGGGGGCGCACCGGGTGGTGCGCCCCCGCCTCCGATCGGGTCAGCGGCCGTTCGCGGCGGCCGGGTCGTCGTCCGCGGCGCCTTCTCCGGCGGACTCCTGTGCCCCCCGTTCGTCCTTCCCGTCCCGCCCGTCCCGCTCCGTCCGGTCGGCGGGGTGGTCGGAACCGGCGGCGTCCGGCTCGTCGGCGTGCGCCGTCGCGGTCCCCGGGGAGGCCGGGCCGCGCGAGCGGCGGTCCAGTTCGGCCAGGTAGGCGTTGTAGTCGTCCATGTCGGCGTCGTCCGAGCCCCCGCGGCGGCTGTGGCGCTCCCTGCGGCGCTCCTGCTTCTCGTCGTCGCGGGACCACTGGACCACGAGCGTGAGCATCACCAGGAGCGTGGGGATCTCCCCGAGCGCCCAGGCGACCCCGCCGCCCGCGTACTGGTCCTCGGCCAGGCCGTCCAGCCACGGCACGTCGAACTGGCTGTAGAAGTCCATGGCCATCGGGGCCGACTGCATCATGATCGAGATGCCGAAGAAGGCGTGGAAACCCATCGCGAGCAGCAGGAGCAGGATGCGCAGCAGGTAGGGCATCTTCCTCGGCGCCGGGTCGACGCCCACGATGACCCAGTAGAAGAGGAAACCGGTGACGAGGAAGTGCGCGCCCATGAACAGGTGACCGAGGTGGTCGTTCATCAGGGTCGGGAAGAGCGGGGTGAAGTACAGGGCGTAGGGGCTGAACACGAACAGCGGCGCCGCCACCGCGGGGTGTGTCACCACCTTGGAGAAGCGGCTGTTCAGGAACAGGTTCAGCCACTCGCGCGGCCCCCGGTCCCCGCGCTGCCGGGCGGGCTTGAGCGCGCGCAGCGCGAGCGTGACGGGCGCTCCCAGCACCAGCAGGATCGGGGTGAGCATCGACAGGGTCATGTGCTGGATCATGTGCGTCGAGAACAGCACCATCGCGTAGGTCGCGAAACCGCTGAGCTGGATGACGACGATCGACAGCAGACCCGCCCCGAACGCGACCGTGCGCCCGACGGGCCAGGTGTCGCCGCGGCGCAGCAGCCGGGTCACCCCCGCCGCGTACAGTCCTCCGGCGACGACCACGAGCATGATGAAGAACAGGTCCGGACGCCACAGGGTGAGCAGCGTCTGCACGCTCATGGGCGGCGGGACGGGGAAGCCGAGGATGGCGGCGGCGGGGTCGACGGTGCCCTCCAGCGGCGGGGGCGGGGCGGTGCGCCCCAGGCCGACGGAGACACCGATGACGGTGGCCATGACGAGCACCTCGACCAGGGCGATGCGCAGGAACGAGCCGCGCCGGAACTCCGGGCCGCCGGCCCCCTTGAGGGCGAACTCGCGGTGCATGTACCCGAACGCCCCCAGGACGCCGAACAGGATGATCTTCACCAGGATGATCAGCCCGTACTCGGTGGTGACGAGCTCGGCCGGTGAGGAGAGCCGGGCCAGGGCGCTGGCCGCGCCGCTGACGGCGACACCGATGTAGGCCCACAGGGCCAGGCGGCTGAACCGGTGGGCGGCGACCGCCGGCTCCTGGGCGTCCCGGCGCACCGCGTGGTAGGTGACGGCCGCCAGCCCGCCCACCCACACGCTGATGGAGACGACGTGCATGGCGAGCCCGGTCACGGCGAGTTCATGGGCGCCGGAGGAGGCGGAGTGGCCGGTCAGGGCGGGCGGCGTGGTGGCGACCAGGGCGAGGACCAGGAGCCACAGGCCCCCGGTCGCCGTGGTCGCCGTGCGGCCGAAGAGGGCGATGCCGGTCGTCAGCAGGATGACGAACATGAGCGCGATGCCGCCCGAGACCGCCCCGGCGTACGCGGTGACCTCGTCGACGCTGACCTGGCCGATGGTCCTGGCCAGGAACTCGGAGGCCTGGAAGTAGAGGGTGGCCACGGCCGCGACGGCCCAGACGAGGGCCGCCCAGGTGGCTCCGCGCACGTAGGAGGCCGCCTGCGGGGTGAGCCTGCCCTGGCGCGAGGGCAGCAGGACCGCGGCGAGCAGGAGGAGCCCGATCGCGACCACGGCCGAGCCGTCCATGGCGACCTTGGCCAGCGGCATGCCCCACCGCACGGCCTCGCCCGCGTCGGGGAGGCCCGGGATGACCTCGGGGAAGGCTGCGCCGCCGAGGACCAGGGTGAGGCTCAGCCCCGTGAGTCCCAGGACCGCGGCGGCCACGGCGAACAGGGGCACCCGCCCTGTGCCCGGAGCGTCGTCATGGTGCTCCGGGGAGGAGGATGTCGCATTGTGTGCGAGTGGAGCCACGCGGCACTCCGTCGTCGATGTCGTTCGGTTGGCTGGTCGGAGCCCTCGGTTGTGGCCGCCTCGCCGCCGCACGGTCGGCTCCGGCAGGGGCTGTGCACGGAGGAGCACCTCGCCCAAGGTTAAACGGTCTACTACACGGCGTCGGACTGGGGTTCGCCCGGACGGCCCCCGCGACCGTGCGGCCCTCCCGCGCCGCGGGGCGCCGCCCCCGGGCCGGCCCCCGCTGCGCGCGGGCCCCTGTTGTCGGGTTCTCCCCTTCCGGCCGGGCTCTTCGCGCTACGCTCGTGAACCAGTCGTGACGACGGTCTCACTCCTCCTCGCGTTCGTCCCCCGCTCCCACGATCCCCCCGCGGATCCCGTGTCCCAGCAGCACTCTCTCGTCGCGAGCGTACGAAGGAGACGGCGATGACCGAGTTCGACAGTGTGGTCCGCTCCAGGCGGGTGGTCACCCCCGAGGGGGTCGTGCCCGCCTCCGTCGCCGTCCGCGACGGCCGCATCGAGGCCGTCGCGGACCACGGTGCGCGCCTGCGCGCGCGGCAGGTGACCGATCTCGGTGACGTGGCCCTGCTGCCCGGGGCCGTGGACATCGGCACCGGCGTACACGTGCCGGGCCGGGGGCTGGCCGAGTCCTACCGCCTGGTGGGACAGGCGGCGCTGAGGGGCGGTGTGACCTGTGTGGTCGCCGCCCCGGCGCCCGCGCGCCCGGCGATCACGTGCGCCGAGGCGCTGCACGCCCACCAGCTGGCGGCCGCGGGCTCCGCGGTGTCCGTGCGCTTCCTGGGAGGGGTGACGAGCGGCACCAGTCCGCTGGACCTGGCCGACCTCCAGGCGGCGGGCGCGGTGGCGTTCCACTGCTCCCTGTCGGACGGGGGGTCCCCGGACATGGCGGCGATGAGCGACGCCCTGCTGCGCAAGACGATGGCCGAGCTCACCGCGTCGGACGCGGTGCTGCTCGTGCACACCGAGGACGCCCGCGAGCTGGGGTCCCCGCCGGTGTCCGCGGAGCAGCGGCCGCCCCGGGCGGAGCGCCGGGGGATGGAGCGGGTGATCGCGGCGGCGCGCGTGGTGGGGGCGCGCACGCACGTGTGCCCGTTCACGGCGGCGGACTGCGCGGCCCTGCTGGCGGCGGCGGAGTCGATCGGCGTGGCGATGACGGCGCACACCTGCCCGCACTACCTCTGCCTGCCCGCGGAGGGGCTGGCCCCGTCCTCGCCCGCGCACGGCTGCCGTCCACCGCTGCGCTCCGACGCCAACCGCAGGGCGCTGTGGAGCGCCCTGCTCTCGCAGGGCTCGGCGATCTCCACGATCGGTTCGGGGCACCTGCCCTCCCACGGCCTGTACACGCTGGAGTGGAGCCTGTCGGCGCTGTGGACGGCGGCGCACCGGCGCGGGCTGGGCCTGGCGGACCTGGCCCGCTGGACGTCGCGGGCCCCGGCGGAACTGCTGGGGCTGGACGGCAAGGGTCGGATCGCGGCGGGGTTCGACGCGGACCTGGTCGCCTTCGACCACGCCCGCGGGGTGGCGGTCCCCCCGGCCGACCCGAGCCCGTACGCGGGTAGGGAGCTGACCGGCCGGGTAGGGCGGGTGTGGGTGTCGGGACGCGAGGCGGCGACCGGGGACGACCGGTAGCCCTCCCCCGGGGAGGCCGCCGCGGGTCCTGGACGGCACCGGCGCACCCTCGTGTCACACCCCACACACCGCCCTTACACGGTGTCAACAAGAACGCCGAGAGACATGCATGTTGGCGATAGCGCCGGAACGCCTTCGCAGTTCACAGTGGGGCTATCAACGGAGATACCAGTGGAGGAACCGTGCGCATCGGCGTGCCCCGTGAGATCAAGAACCACGAGTACCGGGTGGCCATCACTCCCGCGGGAGTCCACGAGCTGGCCGGCCGGGGCCACGAGGTGGTCGTCGAACGCGGCGCCGGCCTGGGCTCCTCCATCTCCGACGAGGAGTACTCCGCGGCGGGGGCCCGCATCCTGGACACCGCCGACGAGGTGTGGGCGGCGGGCGACCTCGTCCTGAAGGTCAAGGAGCCGGTCCGGGAGGAGTACCACCGGATGCGCGAGGGGCAGGTCCTCTTCACCTACCTCCACCTGGCCGCGTCCCGGGAATGCACCGAGGCCCTGCTGGAGCGGGGGGTGACGGGCATCGCGTACGAGACCGTGCAGCTGCCGGACGGAACCCTGCCGCTGCTGGCCCCGATGTCCGAGGTGGCGGGGCGGCTGGCACCCCAGATGGGGGCGGTGACGCTCCAGCGGCCCAACGGCGGCCGCGGGGTCCTGATGGGCGGCGTCCCGGGCGTGCGACCGGCGCGGGTGACCGTGATCGGCGGGGGCGTCTCCGGCCTCAACGCGGCGCAGATCGCGGTGGGCATGGGCGCCGACGTCACCGTGCTGGACCTGAACGTGAACAGGCTGCGCCACGTGGACGCGCTGTACCGGGGCCGGATCAGGACCGTGGTCTCTAACGCGTTCGAGCTGGAGCACTCCGTCCTGGAGTCCGACATGGTGATCGGCGCGGTGCTGGTGCCGGGCGCCCGGGCGCCCAAGCTGGTGTCCAACGAGCTGGTGTCGCGGATGCGGCCCGGGGCGGTGCTGGTGGACATCGCGATCGACCAGGGCGGCTGCTTCGAGGACTCCCGGCCGACCACGCACGACGACCCGACGTTCCGGGTGCACGACACGGTGTTCTACTGCGTGGCGAACATGCCGGGCGCGGTGCCCAACACCTCCACCCACGCGCTGACCAAGGACACCCTGCGGTACGCGGCGGCGCTGGCGGACAAGGGCTGGCGCCGGGCCCTGCGCGAGGACGACGCGCTCGCCGGGGGGCTCAACACCTTCGGCGGCGAGGTGGTGTACGCGCCGGTCGCGGAGGCGCACGGCCTCAAGCACCGGAGGCTGGACGAGGTCCTCGCCGCCGGCTGAGCGCTCTCGCCCCTCCCCGCGCCCTTCCGGGCCGTCCCCGTCCGAGCCCGTCCGGCCGGGGGCGGCCCGGACCCGTGCGCGGGGACGGGAACGGGAGCGGGGGCGGACCCGTATGTGGGACGGCGGGCGAGCGCGGAGACGGGAGCGGACCCGTACGCGGGGCGGGGACGGCAGGCGCCCGTCCCCGGGGCGCCGCCGCGGGGAGCGCACACCGGTGTCGGCGGCCCCCGGGGACCCCCTGTATCCAAGGAAACCCGGGAACCCGCCGCGGCGCCAGGCCGTCCGTCCGCCTGTGGACGGCGCGGGCGCGCACCGCGTTCCGGGGACCGGGGCGGGTCCCCGACCGGGCCCGGCCGATGGGAAGGACCACGCGGTTCGGGGTGGTCGGGCAGGTCGGGCGCGGGTACGGTCGGGAGGAAGGCCCGCGTCCGCCCGCCTGGGACGGACGACCTGCGGGAGGACGAACACCGAGGTGGGGACAGCGTGGCACACACCGGCTCGGCGACCGCGACACGGATCGTCGAACTCGAGCTGATCCGACTGCGGCCCGCGCCCGGCGGGCGGAGCGCCGACACCGACGGCCCCGTCCTCGTCAGAGTGGCCGACGGCGAGGGGGTCGGCGGCTGGGGAGAGCTCCCCGCCGCCACCGGGGCCCAGTGGGAGGCCCTGACCGCCGGGTTCGCCCCGGCCCTGCTCCGGCACACGTGGAGGCGCCCCACCGAGGCGGGCGACGCCTGGGCCGACCTCCCGCGGGATCCCGCTGTGGCGAACGCCCTGGACACCGCCTGCTGGGACCTGTGGAGCCGACAGCGCGGGACTCCGCTGTCGCACGCCCTCGGCGGTGAGCGCACCGCGCTCACCGCGGGGGTGACCCTGGCCCGCCAGGTCACCCTGGAGTCGGTGGTCACGGAGGTGAACCGGCAGGTCGGTTCGGGTTTCCGGCGCATCAGGCTGGAGGTGGAGCCGGGGTGGGACGCCGACGTGGTCCGGGCCGTGCAGACCAGTTTCCCGTTCCTGGTCCTCCAGGTGGACTGCGGAGGCCGCTACACGGAGTCGCCCGCCGACCTGGACTCGCTGCGCGCCATGGACGGGCTGGGCCTCCTGGCCGTCGAGGACCCCTTCGCTCCGGGCGACCTGGCCGCCCACGCGCGCCTGGCCTCGGAGCTGCGCACCCCTGTCGCCCTGGGCCGGGGGCTGTCGTCGGTGGAGGACCTGGACGACGCGATCCGCGCCGAGGCGGGCGGGGCCGTCAACGTGGACCCGACCCGGTTGGGCGGGCTGACGTCCGCCCGGCGCGCGGTGGACCGCGCCGTGGACGCGGGCTGGCAGGTGTGGTGCGGCTCGTCGGCGGCGACCGGGATCGGCCGTGCGGCCGTGGTCGCGCTGGCGTCCCTGACCGGGGCGGCCCTCCCCGTGGAGATGCCCGGCGCCGGGAACCGCAGCCGCGACCTGGTGGTGCCGCCGGTGCGCGCCCATGACGGTGTGGTGCCGATCCCCTTGGCGGAGAGCGGGCTGGGACACGGGGTGGACCGGGCCGCGGTGGCCGACCGGACCGCGCGGTCCCTGGTGGTGGACGCGGACGGGCCGCGCGAGGTCCGCGCCGCGCGCGAGGCCCGCGGCCGACGCCGCTGACCCCGCGCCGGGCGGGCGTGCCCGCGGTCCCCGCAGCGCCGCTCCGCACGCGGCGGGGCGCTGCGGCGGAGGGCGCGCACCTATAACCGAACGCCGTTAGGTAGAGTTGCGGCACCGTCCGGCCCCGACCCCCGGACCCGACGTGACAGTGGAGGCGCGGTGCGCGTATTCGCCGACATCAACGAGGTGCTCTCAGCCGAGGGCGAGCACCTGGGCCACACCGACTGGGTGACCATCGGCCAGGACCGGATCTCCCTCTTCGCCGACGCGACCGAGGACCACCAGTGGATCCACGTCGACCAGGAGAGGGCGGCCGACGGCCCCTTCGGCACCACCATCGCGCACGGGTTCCTGACCCTGTCGTTGCTGGCCCACTTCTCCCAGTCGATCATCTCGGTCACCGAGAAGCCGAGCATGTCCGTCAACTACGGGCTGAACAAGGTGCGGTTCCTCCAGCCCGTCGCGTCCGGCTCCCGCGTCCGCGACGGCGTGGAGATCGTCTCCGTCAAAGAGACGCCCAAGGGCTACCTGGTCTGCACCCGGCACACCGTGGAGATCGAGGGCTCCGAGCGCCCCGCGCTCGTCGCCGAGTCCCTCGGCCTCTGGGTGCCCTGACCGCGCGGGCCCCGGGCTCCCGGGGTCCGGACCGGACGCGCCCCGGGGCACGGTGCCCGGGGCGCGTCCGTCGCGGTGCGCGGCGGCCCGCCCTCAGCGGGCGATCCTGCGCAGGATGCGGCGCCCCAGGCCGGGGGTGAACCAGCGCAGTTTGCGCTCGGCCCGCTCCGCGCGCCTGCGGAGCCTCTGCGCCTCGGCACGCGCCTGGTTCAGCTGGTGGCGGAGCGCCTCGGCGGAGTCCTCCGCCCGCTCCTCGTCCGCGGGACCGGCCCCGTCCGCCACCACGAAGGCCTGCGCGGACGCCCACTGGACGCCGAACAGCTCCTCGACCAGCTGGTCCAGCTCCTTCGGCTCCGCCTCGGGCTCCAGGTGGCGGGCGCGGGCGAACGCGGACGTGCGCTCCAGGCGCAGCACCCCGTCCCCCGCCCGCGTGGCGCCCGGCAGGGGCGCGCAGAACAGGCCGTCGCCCCGCCGGTCCAGCAGCGCCACCAGGTTCGCGACGGCGTTGTCGCGCGGTTCCGCCCCGGCGGGGACGTGGAGGCGGAAGGGCACCCGCGGGTCCTCCTCCGGGTCGCCCTCGGTGAAGCGCACCCGGGGATCGCCCCGGAAGGTCTCCCTCACCAGGCGCAGGTCCAGCCGCTCGTCGTCCAGCGGGGAGCGCCGCCCCTCGTCCAACACGCCCCACGGACCGCGCAGCCACAGCCGCACGTCCGGCGTCGTGCCCCGCAACAGGCCGGAGGCGGTGGTGTCCGCCTCCTCCAGGGTGGCCTCGGCCACGTCGAGGACGATGTCGACCCGGGGCACCTCCCACTGCCGGTCGGGGCGCTTGTTGCGCAGGTGGAAGTCCGGGACCCGGTTGGAGACGTAGGGCCCCCGGTACCGCGTGCCCCTCTCCTTCTCCTGCTGCATCTGGGAGCGGCCCAGGTGCCAGCTGCTGGTGTCCGGGTCGGGGACGAACACGGCGCCCCGCTGGGCCAGGCGGTGCCCCAGCTCGCTGTCGCCGCCCAGGATCAGGTCGGCGTCCATCCCGCCCGCCGCCTCGAACAGGGTGCGGTGCAGCGAACCCGTGGCCCCGACGAACACCTTGAAGGCCCCGTGGTGCGCCGTGCGCAGGCCGTCGGTGCGCTCGACGACCTCCTCGATCCAGTGCGTGTCGGCGGTCTCCCGGTCGAACAGGTCGGCCGCCCGCCCCGCCCGCACCTGCTCGGCCACGTACTCCGGGTCCAGCGCCTCCGGGTCGAAGTCCACGAACAGCTTGTGCCCCAGGACCACGGCGTAGTCGAGGAGGTGGTGCCACCGCATCTGCGACTCGACGTGCTCCCGGTACACCAGCATGTCCGAGTCCAGGCGCAGCACGACCGCGCCCTCGGACGCCGCGGCGCCGGTGTTGAAGGCGTGCCCCGACCCCCACCCGCCCGGAGCCGACACCAGCAGCCGCGTGTTCTCCGGACGCACCCGCGGCAGCTCCAACGGCTCCGGAGAACCGTCGTCCACCACGACCACCTCCATCAGACGCGACGGATAACTCTGCGCCGACAACGACGCCAGCACCATCGCCAACTTCTCCGGATGACCGTGCGCCGGAACCACCACCGACACCGACAGCGTCGGCTCCCACCCCCCCAGAACCGGCGGCACGAGCGGTGAGTAGTCGTTGCGGTACAGCCTGGGCTGCACCGCGGGCGCCGGGTCGGTCGGCGCCGTCCCCTGGCCCTCCGGCCCGCCGGCGCCGCGCCCGGCGGGTACCTCCTTGCTGGAGGCGCTGTCTGAGGTGGTCAACTGTGTCCCCCCGAGTGCTCGGTGTGCGGGGCGGCCCGGCCGAGCGGCTCCGCTTCCCCCTCCATGAGGGAGTTGGGCCGCCAGCCCGACCACTGCTTGGTGTGGTTGCGCAGGAAGTAGCCCAGGTCCACCTCCCACGTGTGTCCGGCTCCCGCCCTGCGCAGGAGGTATCCGAGACCGTGGGTGCGGTAGATGCGGCCGCCGGCCTGCCGTACGGCGAGCAGGAACTGGCTGTCGATCGCCCGGGGCAGCGGCCGGAAGCCCCCGACGTCCTCCAGCACCACGCGGTCGGTGAGGATGGTGCTGCCGACCACCTGGGCGTTGGGGAACTCCGACCGGTAGCTGCGCCACACGGTCAGGTCGAGCTCCTGGAGGTAGGTGAAGTTCTGGCTGATGCCCACGACGTCGGCCCCGGAGTAGGCCCTGGACAGCATCAGGTCGGAGAGGTGTTCGGGGCCGTACCAGTCGTCGTCGTCCCACTTGGCGACGACCGTGCCGGAGGCCCGGTCCACCGCCTCGTTCATCACCGCGCCGAAGACCTTGTCCCCGTCCGCCTCGTGCACGGTGATGGCGTGGCCGAGGGCGGAGAACCCGCGTACGGCCTCCTCCACCGGGGGCAGGGAGGCGGAGAACCCGTGCAGGGCGAGGACCACCTCGAACCTGACGTGGCGCTGCCGGGCCACCTGGGCGAGGGCGAACCCCACCAGGTCGGGGCGCCGGGTGCACAGGACCACGGAGACCAGCGGGTCCGGGACGACGGGGATGCCCGCCTCCTCGGCCAGTGCGCGCCACCTGGTCCGCCGCCCGTGGGCGCGCAGCGCGGCGCGGCGCAGCCGGATGCTGTGCTCCTCCCGCGCCAGGCCGTCGAGCATGTCCTCCTCCTCGGCGGAGGTGAGGAGGTCGGTGAGGGGCTGTCCGAGTCCGGCGGCCCACGCGGGCACGGGGCCGCTCACCAGCGGGACCCCGCCCGCGGCGAGGGAGGCGACCGCCCTCACCGCCGCCGCCGGCCCGGCGTGCCCGGACCAGTCCACCCGGACGACGCGCAGGTCGCGGATCCGGTCCAGGTCGACGTCGGTGAGGCCGCCGTCGGCGGGCACGGTCACCAGGACGTCTCCGTCGGTGCGGATGACGGCGCGCGATCCGTCGACGGTCAGGTCCGCGACGGGGCCCTTGGTCCTCTTGTTGAAACCCATGGGGTTGACGAGGCGCTCGTCGATCGGGGCGACGGCGCTCACCGGGTCGGGGCCCCGGACCCTGAGCGCCGCGGCCGGGCCGTCGGTGTCGACCCGGGACTCCCACGAGTCAGCCCCGGTGGTGGAGCGGTCCAGCGCGGGGACGGCCACGTCCTCCCACAGCGGCAGGGAGGCGCCCTCCTCCGTGCGCAGGACCAGGTCGGCGGCGGGTGTGACCCGGATCAGCGGAACCGGCCCCACCGGACCGACCGGCGTGGCCTCCGGGTCGCCCGGGCTCCACAGGTGCGCCTGCGGTCCGTGGAGCCCGGCCCGGATCCCGCTCCCGGGGCCCCTCCGGCGTCCTCGCCCGCCGTGGAAGACCGCTGCGAGCGCCGGCGCGACGTCGGTCCCGCTGGGGAAGAAGAGCTCGCACACCCATCCGCCCTTCTCCGCCCTGCGCACCCGCAGCTCGTGAAGGTCGTTCCACTCCTCGATGCCGGGCGGTGAGGGGGCCAGGCCCCCGTGGTGGCCGGGGATGTTCGCCACGGCCACGAGGAGGTGGACGGCCCGGGGCAGGTGTGCGGCGAGGGTCACGGCCCTGCGCAGGTCGGTGAGGCTGGCGGCGACGACGGCGACCAGGCCGACCGCGGGCCGGCCCCCGTCCCCGCCGGTCCCTCCTCCGGGGAGCACCGGCTCCCCCACCGGGTGGGTCCCCAGGTCGAGGAGGAGGTCGTCGGGCCGCAACCGCAGGGAGGCGAGTTCGTCGAGGACACCGCCCCCGGCTCCGATCCGGCACAGTACGGCGCGCTCGTCACCGCGTGTGCGCAGGGCCTGGCTGATGGCGGAGGTGATCATCGGGCGACCTCGGTGAGTTGGGTGCGCGGGGCGGGAGCCCGTCGGACGCGTGTCGGTCACTGCGTCCCAGACTAACCAATATGATCACTCTGGGTGCAAACATGACCGCGTGTCGTGATCGATTGGCTCCCGGCCCCGCGGGCCGCCCCGGCGTCAGCGCGCGAACCTGCGCAGCACCCTCTCCACCGTCCCCGGCTTGGACCAGCGGAGCTTGCGCTCCGCGCGCTTGGCCCGGGCAGTCTGGCGCTCGACCTCGGCGCGGGCCTCCGCGAGCTTGCGGCGCAGCGCGTCGGCCTCGGCGTCGGACGCCCCGGCCTCCTCCGCCGCCTCCCGTACGACGAACGGCTCCCCCGGCATCCAGTGGGTGGTGTGGACCTCCTCGACCACCCGGTCGAGGTCGCCGCCGGTCGCTCCGGGCTCCAGGTGGCGGGCGCGGGCGAACGCGGACGTGCGCTCCAGGCGCAGCACCCCGTCCCCCGCCCGCGTGGCGCCCGGCAGGGGCGCGCAGAGCAGGCCGGCCTTCTTGTCGTTCACGGTCCGCACCAGGTCCGCCACCATCGTGGGCGTGGGGGCGGCGCCCACGGGGACGTGGAGGCGGAAGGGCACCCGCGGGTCCTCCTCCGGGTCTCCCTCGGTGAAGCGCACCCGGGGATCGCCCCGGAAGGTCTCCCTCACCAGGCGCAGGTCCAGCCGCTCGTCGTCCAGCGGGGACCGGCGTCCCTCGTCCAACACGCCCCACGGACCGCGCAGCCACAGCCGCACGTCCGGCGTCGTGCCGTCGAGCAGGGCCGAGACGGTGGTGTCGACGTCCTCCAGCGTGTGCGCCCCGACGTCCAGGAGGACGTCCGCGAAGGGCACCTCCCACTGCCGGTCCGGCCGCTTGCGACGCAGGTGGAAGTCCGGGACCCGGTTGGCCACGAAGGGCATGCGGTAGCGGGTGCCCGCGTCGCGGCGGGTCTGCATCTGGGAGCGGCCCAGATGCCAGCTGCTGGTGTCCAGGTCGGGGACGAACACGGCTCCCTGCTGCGACACCCGGTAGGCGAACTCGCTGTCGCCGCCCAGGATCAGGTCGGCGTCCATCCCGCCCGCCGCCTCGAACAGGGTGCGGTGCAGCGAACCCGTGGCCCCGATGAACACCTTGTACGAGAGGCGGTCGGCGGTGCGCAGCCGGTCGTGCTTGTTGATCAGGCGCTCGACCCAGTGCGTGTCGGCGGTCTCCCGGTCGAACAGGTCGGCCGCCCGCCCCGCCCGCACCTGCTCGGCCACGTACTCCGGGCTCAGCGCCTCCGGGTCGAAGTCCACGAACAGCTTGTGGCCCATCGCGACCCCGTAGTCGAGGAGGTGGTGCCACCGCATCTGCGACTCGACGTGCTCCCGGTACACCAGCATGTCGGCGTCGAGTCTGAGGATCACCTGGCCGGACGAGGCGGCCACACCGGTGTTGAAGGCGTGCCCCGACCCCCACCCGCCCGGAGCCGACACCAGCAGCCGCGTGTTCTCCGGACGCACCCGCGGCAGCTCCAACGGCTCCGGAGAACCGTCGTCCACCACGACCACCTCCATCAGACGCGACGGATAACTCTGCGCCGACAACGACGCCAGCACCATCGCCAACTTCTCCGGATGACCGTGCGCCGGAACCACCACCGACACCGACAGCGTCGGCTCCCACCCCCCCAGAACCGGCGGCACGAGGACGCCGTGGTCGTTGCGCAGGACTCGGGGCTGCCGTGTGAAGTCGGCCTCCCACCGCGGTGGCACGCGGGTGGCCGCGGCCGCGGTGGCGGGTTCGTGTCCGGTCTCTGTGGTGGTCAACGCTGTCCCCCTGTGTTCTCGGTGATGGACCGGCCGAACTCCGCGGGCTCGCCCTCCAGAAGGGAGCTGGGCCGCCATCCGGCCCACTGCCGGGCGTAGTTGTGCAGGAAGTAGGCCATGTCCTCGGACCAGGTGTGTCCGCCGCCTGTGCGGCGCAGCACGTAGCCCAGCCCGTGGGTGCGGTGGATGCGGCCGCCGCCCCGGGTGACGGCGAGGAGGAGCTGGGTGTCGATCGCCCGGGGCAGCGGCCGGAAGCCGCCCGTCTCCTCCAGCACCACCCGGTCGGTGAGGATGGTGCCCCCGGCGATGAACCTGGTCGCCGTCTCCGACTCGCGGCTGCGCCACACGGTGACGTCCACCTCCTGGAGGTAGACGAAGTCCTGGCCGGTCCCGACCAGCTCCGCGCCGGAGTAGGCGCGGGCCAGGGCCAGGTCGGCCAGGTGGTCGGGTCCGTACCAGTCGTCGTCGTCCCACTTGGCGAGCAGGTCGCCCGAGGCGCGGGCGGCGGAGTCGTTGAGCACAGAGCCGAACACCTGGTCGGCGTCGGCCTCGTGCACCACGATCCGCAGGCCGGTCGCGGCGGCCTCGGCGACGGCGGCGGCCACCCCCGGCAGGTCGGCGGGGAAGCCGTGCAGGGTCAGGACCACCTCCAGGTCCACACCGCGCTGCCGGGCGATCTGGGCGAGGGCGAAGCCGACCATCTCGGGCCGGCGGGTGCACAGGATGACCGAGATCCGGGGGGCGGGCGGGACGGGCACGCCCGCCTCGGCCGCCAGCGACCTCCAGCGGGTGCGCAGGCCGTGGGTGCGCAGTGCGGCGCGGCGCAGCCGGACGCTGTGCTCCTCCCGCCGGAGCCGGTCGGTGAGGTCGGCGTCGGCGGCTCCCTCCAGGAGGTCGCCGAGCGGTCGGCCCAGCCCGGCCGCCCACGCGGGCACGGGCCCACTGAGCAGGGGGACCCCTCCGGCCGCCAGCGAGGCGACGGCGCGCACGGCCGCCGAGGGGCCGGTGTGCCCGGACCAGTCCACCCGGACCCCGCGCAGGTGGCGCAGGCGGGCCAGGTCGACGTCGGTGACGGTGCCGTCCGGCGCGACGTCGACCAGGACCTTGTCCCCGGCGCGGACGACCGCGCGGTCGCCGTGGGCGGTGAGGTCCCCGAGGGGTCCCTTCTCGGCCTTGGTGAAGCCGACGGGGTTGACGGACAGCTCGTCCACGGGGGCGATCGCGGACACGGGGTCCGGACCGGCCGCCGAGCGCGCCTCGCGCAGGCGGGCGTGGCCGTCCTCGCCCGCCAGGTCCGCCCAGGCGTCCGCGCCGGTGGTGGCGCGGTCCAGGGCGGGCACGGCCGCGTCCTCCCAGGCGGCGCGCCCGCCTCGGGCGGTCACCCGCAGGGCGAGGTCGGCGACGGGGGTGACGCGGCGCAGCGGGACCGGCCCGGTCGCGGGGACCCCGGTGGCGCCGGTGTCACCCGGCCTCCACAGGGCCCCCTCCGGTCCGGAGAGCGCGGCCAGGGGGGCGACCGCGGGGCCGCGGCGGCGTCCCCGGGTCCCGTGCAGGACCGCGTCGAGGACCTCGGCGGTGTCCACCCCGTTGGGGAAGAACAGCTCGCACAGCCAGCCCTGCCGGTCGGCCCTGCGCACCCGGACCTCCTCCAGGTCCCGCCACTGCCCCATGCCCGGGGAGGCGGGCAGCGGCGGGTCCTGGTGTCCGGGGACCGCGACGAGCGCCACGAGGACGTGGGCGGCCCGGGGCAGGTGCACGGCCGTGGTCAGCGCGCGGCGCAGGTCGGTGGTGGTGGCCGCGACGACCGCGACCAGGCCGGCCTCCGGCCGCTCCCCGCCCGGAAGGTCCAACGGCGCGCCCAGGGGGTGGGCGTCCAGGTCGAGGACGAGGTCGGAGGGGCGCGTGGGCAGGCCGGCCAGTCCGGCCCGGGCGCCGGCGCCCGTGTGGCACAGCACGGCGGTTTCGTCCCCGCGGGCACGCAGGGCCTCGCGGAGGGCGGTGGTGATCATCTGGCGACCTCGGTTCGGGGGACGTGGGTCTGGTGCCGGGGCGGGGCTCAGGCGCGGGTGAACACGTGGGCGCCCTTCTCCGCCGCCTCCTCGGTGCGGCGCAGACCGGGGTTCTCGGCGAGCCAGCGGTCGCCCAGCGCCCGCTCGTCGGGGCGGGAGGCGTCGTCCAGGACGATCACGGCGTCCTCGGCGCAGCGCGGCAGCAGGACGGGAACGGCCGGGTAGCGGGCCTGGGAGCCCGTGGCCTCCGGCGGTCCGTCGACGAACAGCAGGCCGATGTCCTCCAGGTCGGCGAGGACGGAGGTGTCGTACCACCGGCGGGCGCCGCCGTCCGGGCCCTCTCCGGCCTCCCCGTCGCCGGGCTCGAACCCGGTGAGCGGGGCGGTGCGGATCTCCACCACGTCCTCCAGGCCGTGCGAGGCCACGAGGGCGCGGCTGAGCTCCGCGTAGCGGGCGTCGTGCTCGATGGCCACGAGGCGGCCCGCGCCCGCGCGCCGCAGCGCGTACCCGATCCACACGCTGGACGATCCGCTGCCGCACTCGACCACGAGTCCGGGACGGCGCCGGTCGATGTCGCGGACGAGCAGTCGCATGACGTCGGGCGAGGCCGCCCAGCCGCGCAGGGGCGGCATGAACGTCGGGGTGTCGAGGTGTTCGCGCAGCTCGGTCCAGGCGACCTGCTGCTCGTAGTCGTTGCGCCCCTGCACGGTGACCGCGTGGGTGACCTCGCGGGCCAGCTTGGGGAGGGAGTGGTCCCGCAGGTGCGTGAGCCGCTCCTTGACCCCGTCCATCGAGTGCGCGGCCTCCAGGCGGTCGCGGCCCAGCGCCTCCGCGACCCTGCGGCTGTGGGTGTCCATCGCCGTGGACACGGAACCGGACAGGCCCTTGACGGTGCGGCGCAGCAGGAGGAGGACCAGGGCCATGAGCGCGACCGCGCCGCCGAGCGCGCCGAGGAGCACGAGGACGGCCGCGTCCACCCACCGGATCAGGCCGAGGAACCCCAGGACCACGGGGACGGCGAGGACGGCGGCACCGCCGACCGCGCCGACGGCCAGGATCGGACGGAGACGTCTGCGAAGCGACCGCATGGGCGGGTACCTCCACGGGAGTTGGCGGCCCGGCACCGCAAGGGTGAACCGAGGGGGACACAGAGGGGGACGATCGGCTTTCTCCACGCGGAACGGCCGGTTCCGAACGCTGTTCCGGGAGGAGGAGCGACAAACGGATCAAGCGTTTTCGAGACTAGCCCTTCACGTCGACGGCGAGATGCGCGTGAGTCGAATCGAAACCCGCAGGACGCTCAATTCTCCTTCTGTTCACCCTTCCATCACCATTTACTCATTTCTGCGTATCTGTACCCTTATCGCCGGAAGGGCGGTCACCATCCGGTGGCGCCGCGCAGGGCCTCGTCCATCACCGGGGCGAGGGTCGCGGAGTAGGTGGCGGTCATGTGGGAGTGGTCCCAGAACACCAGGACGTTCCCGATGACGGCTTCGCACCGCCCTTCCGGGCACACGTACTCGGTGAGGTCCACGGTGGTGACGTTGCCGGGCAGGTCCGCGGCCGCGGCCGGGTCGGCGGCGGCCTGGCTGTAGCCGGCCGGGGACACGCACTCCTCCAGGGGACGGCTCTCCACGCACTCGGCCCCCGCGGTGTCGCGCCGGGGCAGGTCGCGCATGCCGATGACGTCGATGCCCAGCGCGTCCAGCTGCCGCCAGCGCTCCACGAAACCCTCGTGGACCCGCTCCCCGGCCGGGCTGGCCCGGGTGGAGGAGGTGAACACGGCGTCGGGCCGCTCCCGTTCCAGGATCTCCATGGCCTCGGCGTTCCACGCCTCGCACTCGGGAAAGGGCTCCCCGCCCCGGGTGTGGGGGCCCGTGCCGAACTGGCAGCCGCTCTTGGTGAAGGACAGCAGCCGCCACCCGTTGTCCTCGGCCGCCTCCAGGACCGACGGGTACCAGTGCGCGACCCGGGACGCGCCCACCAGGGCCAGGGTGTGCTCGGCGTCGGCCGGTCCGGCTTCGCACACCGTGACCTCGCTCTGCGTGAGCGGCACGTGGCAGCCCCGGGCGTGGTGGGGGGACAGGTCCTGGCTCGCGTCCGCGGGGTCGGGGCGCACCGGCATCTCCTGGAGCAGCAGGGACGGGTCGACCGCCAGCCGGGCCCCGGGGTAGTAGGCGGGTGTGCGCACCTCCTCCGCGCGGGCCTGCTGCTCCTCCTCGATCCGGCCCGACCACAGTGCCGTCGCGGCCAGCACGGGGGCGAGCAGGGCGGCGGCCACCCCCAGCGACCAGGCCGGGGAGCGCCGCCCGGGCGCCCTGGTCAGGCGTTCGACCCCGCCCTCGACGGCCTTGGAGGTGACCAGGGCCAGGAGCAGGGACAGCGCGAGCACGAACACCCCGCCGAGGGGGGAGGCCAGGGAGCGGTCCGTCACGGCCAGGTAGCAGACCAGGACCGGCCAGTGCCAGAGGTAGAAGGGGTAGGAGAGCGCGCCCAGGGCCATGAGCGGCTTCCAGGTGAGCAGCCGGTCGGCGCCGAACCGGGTCCCGGAACCGGCCAGGACCACCATGACCGCGGCGCCGGTCGGCCACAGGGCGACGTAGCCGGGGAAGAGCGTGGAGACCTGGAGGAGGACCCCGCAGGAGACGAGCGCGAGCAGGCCCGCCCACCCCAGGACGACCCGCAGGCGCACGGGCAGGTCGATCCGGTGGACGACGAGGGCGAGCAGCCCGCCCAGTGCGGGCTCCCACAGGCGGGCGCCGGTGTCGAAGTACGCCCAGGCCTGGTCGGTCCCGGTGATCCGCACCGAGTAGGCCAGGGACACGGCGAACACCAGGCCCACGACCGCGGGGAAGGCCAGGTCCGACCGTACGCGGAGCCGGGCCGCGACCAGGGCGGTCAGTCCCAGCAGGAGCGGCCAGAGCAGGTAGAACTGGCCCTGGATCGACAGCGACCAGAAGTGCTGGACCGGGCTGGCCGCGGCCTCCCGGGCGAGGTAGTCCACAGCGGCCCGGGCCAGGGCCCAGTTCTCGTGGTAGAGCGCGGCGGCTCTGACCTGCGCGATCACGTCGGTCCACCGCGAGCTCGGCAGCCACAGCCAGGTGGCGGCGAGGGTCGCGGCGAGCACGACGGCCGCCGCCGGGGTGAGTCTGCGGGCCAGTTTGGCCCAGAAGGCGGCGAGCCCGATGCGGCCGTCGCGTTCCAGCGCCCTGACCAGCGACCCCGTGACGAGGAAGCCCGTGAGGAGCAGGAACACGTCCACACCGCCGGAGACCCGGCCGAACCAGACGTGGTAGAAGGCCACGAGGAGTACCGCGACGGCGCGCAGTCCCTCGATCTCGGGGCGGAATCCGCCGCCCTTTCGCGTGCCCGACGGCTCTCGGGAGAGTGGGTTCGTGGTGGCGGGCGCGGGGGCCCCAGCCGCTGAGACGGACATGAGTGGTGAAAGGCCTCGAAGAATAGGAAGGTTTTCACCGAACGAGGCGCGGAGCGGGTTCGGTCCCTCGAATTCGGCGCTGAATCATCGCCGATTTCAGCACCCCTCCGGTGAATGGCCGGAGAACGCGCGGCCAACGGTCCACCGACACTCGTGGCGGCTCCCGGCCGTATGCCCGGAACTCTAGGAGAAACCCCTCTCCGTCGGCCGCACCGGGCCGGGTCGGCGTTTTCACCATGAAGGCGATGATTGCGGGCGAGCCGCGCGGGGAAGGGCGATGGGGGGTCCGCCGCGGGCAGCGCCGGCGGGCCGCGGTGCGGCGGCTTCGCACCGGGGGCGCGGAGCGCGGTTTATTCCCCGGCCGGGGTGTAAAGAGCCTGACACCCGGTGTCCTGCCGTCCGGCTGATAGCTTGCTGCCTAGGCGATCCCATCGCTGCTGAACACGACGAGCCCCGTTCCTGGAAAGGTGCGTCAGAGATGTCTGCGCCATACACGCTTCCCGAACTGCCCTACGACTACGCGGCCCTGGAGCCGTGGATCTCCGGCCAGATCATGGAGCTGCACCACGACAAGCACCACGCTGCCTACGTCACCGGTGCCAACACCGCTCTGGAGAAGCTGGCGGAGGTTCGCGAGTCCGGTGACTACGCCACCGTGAACCTGCACGAGAAGAACCTGGCGTTCCACCTGGGCGGCCACGTCAACCACAGCATCTTCTGGAAGAACCTGTCCGCCGACGGCGGCGACAAGCCCGAGGGCGAGCTGGGCGCGGCCATCGCCGACCAGTTCGGTTCGTTCGACGCCTTCCGCGCGCACTTCGGCGCCGCGGCCTCCGGCCTCCAGGGCTCGGGCTGGGCGATCCTGGCCTGGGACACCCTGGGCCAGCGGCTGATCGTCGAGCAGCTGTACGACCAGCAGGCGAACAGCCCGGTCACCACCCAGCCGCTGCTGATGCTGGACATGTGGGAGCACGCCTTCTACCTCCAGTACAAGAACGTGAAGGCGGAGTACGTCAAGGCGTTCTGGAACGTGGTCAACTGGGCCGACGTCCAGGAGCGCTTCGACGCCGCCCGCAAGGTCCGGCTGGGCTAGACCGTCCTCCGCGGACCGTTCCGGGCCGGCGACCGGCGCGAGCGCCGGGTCCCGCCGGGGGCATCCGCGGAAGACGCCCCGGACCGCCCTCCGCGGCGCGGCCCGGGCAGTGCGGGGGGCGGCACCACACCGGTGGTGCCGCCCCCGCGTGCGTCCGGGCCGCGCCGCGGTCAGACCACGAGCCGCACGGGGTCCTTCGCCACCGGGCCGTGCCGGCGGAACTCCCGCCAGGCCCGGGAGAGCCGCCAGACCAGCTCCTCCCGGGTACTGGCGTCGAAGGCCACGGGCAGCCGGAAGTACTCCGCGTGCCGGCCGTCGGGGGACGCCGACATGGTGGGGCCCGGCACCAGCTCCACGTCGTGGCAGAGCGCGACCTGGGCGTAGGCGCGGGAGTCCGCGCCGGGCAGGCGCACCCACAGGGCGGCGCCCCCGTCCGGGCGCCTCCACTCCCAGTCGGGCAGGGCCTCGCGGAGCAGCCCCTCCATGTGGTCGAGGGCCCCGCGCATCATCTCCGAGCGCTCGTGGGCGAGGCCGGCGTAGTCCTCCAGCAGGCGCACGGCCACCGCCTGGTCCAGGAGGGGGCCGGCCAGGTCGGCGAGGACCTTGCGGCGGCTGAGCCGCAGCGCCATCTCGGCCGGGGCGCGCAGCCACCCCACCCGGAGCCCCGCCCAGGAGACCTTGGACAGGGAGTCGACGCTGATGATCTCGGCCCCCCGCGGGGCGTACGCGGCCAGGGGGGCGGGTTCGTCGGGGGAGCGCAGTCCGGTGTAGGCGGCGTCCTCCAGGATCGGCACCCCGTGGCGGGCGGACAGTTCGCCCAGCTCCCGGCGGCGCGCCGCTGACATCATCGTGCCCGTGGGGTTGTGGTACGAGGGCATGACGTAGATCAGGTGGGGCGCGTGCTCGGCCACGGCCCGGCGCACGCCCACCCCGTCGATGCCCTGGTCGTCCAGGGGCACCGGCAGGAACTCGGCGCCCCGGTCCGCCATCAGGTCCAGACAGCCCGCGAAGCCGGGGTCCTCCACCACCACGGGCGACCCCTCGCGGAGGTAGAGCTGCGAGACCAGGTTGACGGCCTGGTGGGCGCCGGTGGTGACCACGATCTGGTCCGGGGTCGTCGGCAGGTCCAGTCGGCAGTAGTGGTCGGCGATGGCCCGGCGCAGCGCGGGCAGCCCGCGCGGGTGGTACGTGCTCTCGGCCATGAGCGACGGCAGGTCCTCGGCGACGACCCGGCGGATGGCCGCCTCCACCCCGCCCAGGGCGGGGGTGTGGAGGCAGGCGGCCGAGATGAGCCCCTCGTCGCTCTGGAAGAGGTTGCGGTACATGGCGTTGACGCTGCCGGTGCGGCTCCAGCCGTCCGGTCGCACGGGCGCGACCCTGCCGCTGATCCGGGTGCCGCTGCCCTGCCTGCTCTCGAGCAGCCCCTCCGAGCGCAGGGAGTCGTAGGCGGAGACCACCGTCGTGCGGCTGACCCTGAGCGCGGCGGCGAGGACCCGCTCCGAGGGAAGGCGCTCGTTCGGCGCCAGGGTGCCCTGGGCCACGAGATCGCGCAGGGAGTCCGCGAGGCGCCGGTAGAGGGGGCCCTCCCCCCGGGACCAGGTGCCGAGGACGTCGGCGAGGTCGGCGGGCTTCCGCAAAGAGTCCATTTACCGCTCCATTGGATCTGTGGGGAAGCCCCCGGGGCTTCCATAATGGCATTGGAGAACAGAGCACCACCAGAGCCAAGGTGGACCGCTTCATCGAGGTCCACTTCTCGATCGGAGTCGTCGTGAACCTCCTCGCCCAGCACCCCCGCACCGTCGTCGACCACCCGCGCACACCGCACCGAACCCGGACGGCGCAGGGCGCCCGGGAGGGACGGCCGCTCCTGGCCGAGTCGCGCACGGTCCTGGGCGACCGCCGGTACCTCGCCCCGCTCGCCGCCGCGCTGCGGAAGCGGGCCGCCGGGGGAGACGGAGCCCCCGAGGAGGTCCACTTCTCCGACGGAGGGGACCGCATACACGTCATCGCGCTGTGGCGCTCACCGACGGACCTGCGGGAGTTCGTGGAGGCGTCCCACGGCGACCTCCTGGACTTCCGGGCGCTGACCGGCGCCTTCCCCCGGGTCGGACGCGTGCTGTGGTGGGCGGCGGACGGCGCCGCGGTGACCCCGGAGGAGGCCGCGGCCCGCGCGGAGCACCTGCGCGAGCACGGTCCGCGTCCGCACGCGTTCACGCTCGCCTCCCCGGTCCCCGCCCCGGCCTGAGTGCCCGCGTCGCACGGACCACCGGGGGCCGGCGGCGGGACGGCCCCGTGCGGTCAGCGCAACCCCTCCACCGTCCAGGTCCCGCCCAGCCCGGGCGCCAGGGAGCGGCTCGCCACCTCGGCGAACCCGGCCGGGTCCAGGCCGCCGGTGCTCTCCGGCACCGCCCCCTCCAGCGGCCCCGCCCCCATCCCGGGCAGATCGGTGAGGTTGCAGCGCATCGCCAGGTCCGGCCGCTCCGGCCAGGACCCCACCACGACGCCCGCCGGATGCAGCCCCCGTGTGCGCAGCGCCTCGCCGGTCAGCGCGGTCTCGTTCAGCGTTCCCAGGTCCGGCCGGGCGACCACGAGCACGGGCGCGGACAGCAGCACGGCCGCGTCGGCGAGGGTCTGGCCCTCGGCGTTCAACCGGACCAGGAGCCCGCCGGCCCCCTCCACCAGCACCAGTTCGTGGTCTCCGAGCAGCTCCCACACCGCGTCCGCCACGTGTTCGGCCCGGACCGCGGGCGCCCCGCAGCGCGCGGCGGCCGTGGCGGGCGCCAGGGGGTCGGGGTAGCGGGCCAGCTCGACGGCGGTCACTCCGGGCACGAGCCCGGCGACCACGTCCACGTCACCCCGCTCGGCCGGTCCCACCCCGGTCTGGGCGGGCTTGAGCACCGCCACCCGCCGCCCGGCGGCCCGCGCCAGAGCGGCCACGGCGGCCGTGACCACGGTCTTGCCGACCTCGGTTCCGGTTCCTGTCACCATCAGGACGGTCACCGGCACCACACTCTCTCCCCGTCACGGCCCACGCGGCTCCTCACCCGTCCTCCCGTCACCGATCATCCTGAACCCGCACTCTTCCCCGAGAGGGGGAGCCCAAGCACGGCCCCTGCCCCGCGCACCGGCGAGGGGCGCCCCGGGCCCGGCCCCCGCTCACGCCCCGCCGTCGGCGGCGGCCGCGGAGGCCTCCGCGGCGGCGACCATCCCCGCGGCGACCACGGCCACGTCCCCGGCGGTACAGGTGTAGGGGGGCATGGCGTACACGAGCTCGCGGAAGGGCCGGAGCCACACCCCCGCCTCCACCGCGGCGCGCGTGGCCTCGCGCACCCGCACCGGGGCCTCCAGCTCCACCACCCCGATCGCGCCGAGCACCCGCACCTCCCGCACCCCGGGCGCCCCCTCGAGCGGGGCGAGGCCCGCGCGCAGACCGGCCCCGATCCGTGCCACGTCGCCCCTCCAACCGCCCCCGGCGAGCAGGTCCACCGAGGCCGCGGCCGTCGCGCAGGCCAGCGGGTTGCCCATGAAGGTGGGGCCGTGGGCGAGGACCGGCTCCTCCCCCTCGGCGATGCCCCGGGCCACGCGCCCCGTGCACAGGGTGGCGGCGAGGGACATGTACCCGCCCGTCAGCGCCTTGCCCAGGCACATCACGTCGGGGGCCACCCCCGCGTGGTCCGCGGCGAACAGCTCGCCCGTGCGGCCGAAGCCCGTGGCGATCTCGTCGAACACCAGCAGCAGCCCGTGCCCGTCCGCGATCCTGCGCAGCTCCCGCAGATATCCCGGGTGGTGGAAACGCATCCCCCCGGCGCCCTGCACCACGGGTTCCACGATGATCGCGGCCAGCTCACGGGCGTGCTCGGCGGCCACCCGCTCGAACTCCTCCACGTAGCCGGGGTCGGGAGGGGCGTCGAACCCGCCGGGCGGAGCAGGCGCGTACACCTGGGCGGGCAGGAGGCCGCCCCACAGGGCGTGCATGCCCCCGTCCGGGTCGCAGACGCTCATCGCGTGGAACGTGTCCCCGTGGTACCCGCCCCTCCAGGTGAGGAACCGCCGCCTCTCCGGGCTCCCCGAGGAGCGGTGGTACTGGAGGCACATCTTCATGGCGACCTCCACCGACACCGACCCGGAGTCGGCGAGGAAGACGTGCTCCAGGGGCTCCGGCGCGATCCCCACGAGCACCTCGGCGAGCTCGGCGGCCGGGCCGTGCGTCAGCCCCCCGAACATGACGTGGCTGAACGCGTCCACCTGCCGCCGCACCGCCGCGTCGAGCACGGGGTGGCGGTACCCGTGGATCGCCGACCACCAGGACGCCATCCCGTCGACCACCCGGTGGGACCTCCCCTCCGCCCACAGGGTCAGCCGGGTCCCCTCCGCCTCGGTGACCACGTACGGCGGCTCGGCCGGGGGCACCGTGGAGTAGGGGTGCCACAGGCGCGCCATGTCGGTGTCCCTGACCCGGCGGGGGCCGGACCCGGCCCGCGGGCGGACCGCTCCTGTGTCTGTGCGCGTCATGGTGCCCCATTGTTCACCCGGGCCGGGCGTGGACCCCCGGGCCGTCCCGCCAGGAATCCGCGCGGAACTTTGTGGGCTTCCGCCGGTGACGGCCGGACCTGCGGGCGGGCAGAGTCGTAGACGCCTCCCTGGCACGCAGGACCGGACCGCCCCAGCGGAATTGGCCGCCGCTGGGCCGGTCCCTCCCCGGGAGGCCCTCGCGCCGTCCCGGCCGACCGGGACAGCCCGTCCGGCCTCCCCGCCGCCCCGCCCCGCAGGACGGCCCCGGAGCGCGCGATCCGACCCGGGACCGCTCGTCCGCCTCCCCCGCCCCCACCGGAGTGTGACCCGCACCGACCACCGCACCGAGGAGTCCGCGCTCATGCCGAGCACCGCCGCCACCGCACCGCCCCGCCGCCCGTGGACCCTGCGCGCCAGGCGCCCGCCCTCCCCGGCGGGGACCCCGGTGCGCGCGGACCCCGGACCCTCCACCGCCGCGTCCCCCCGCCACCCCTTCGGCTGGCTGGACGGCGCCGCCCGGATCCGCGCGGCCGCCGGGCTGTCCCGGCGCACCGCCCCCAGGGCCGCCGACGACGGCCTCCTGGACCTGGCGGGCAACGACTACCTGGGCCTGCTCCGCCACCCCGACGTGGTCGGCGCGGCGGCCGACGCGGCCCGTGCGTGGGGCGCGGGCGCCGGGGGCTCGCGCCTGGTCTCCGGCGACACCGACCTCCACCAGGAGCTGGAGCGCGAGCTCGCCGCCTTCTACGGCACGGAGTCCGCCCTCGTGTTCTCCTCCGGGTACGCGGCGAACCTGGCGATGGTCACCGCTCTGACCTCCCGCGACGGCGGTGACGCGCCCCTGCTGGTGTGCGACCGGCACAACCACGCCTCCCTCATCGACGCGACGCGGCTGGCGAAGGCCTCCGGAGCGCGGGTCGCCGTCTTCGACCACGCCGACCCGGACCGTGCGGCGGAGGCTCTCGCCCCGGCGCGGGGCCGTGCGCTGGTGCTGAGCGACGCCGTGTTCTCGGTGGACGGCGACCTCGCCGACGCGGCGGCGCTCGCCCGGACGGCGCGCCGGCACGGCGCGGCACTCCTGCTGGACGACGCGCACGGACTGGGCGTGGTGGGGCCGGGCGGCCGGGGGACGCCGACCGCCGCCGGCCTGCGGGGCGCGGACGACGTGGTGGTGTCGGTGACCCTGTCCAAGTCCCTCGGCGCGCAGGGCGGTGCGGTCCTCGGGCCGCGGCGCGTGGTCCGGCACCTGGTCGAGACCGCCCGCACCTTCGTCTTCGACACCGGTCTCGCCCCGGCCTCGGCGGGAGCGGCGCTGGCGGCCCTGCGCGTGCTGGTCGCGGAGCCGGGGCGTGCCGCCGCGGTCCGGGACCGGGCCCGGCGGCTGTCCGAGGGGCTGCGCGAGCGCGGCCTGGACGCGAGCCGTCCCGACGCCGCCGTGGTCTCGGTCGGGGCGCCCTCGCCCGAGGCCGCGGTGGCGTGGCGGGCCGCGTGCCTCGCCGAGGGGGTGCGGGTGGGGTGCTTCCGCCCGCCGTCGGTCCCCGACGGCAGGTCCAGACTGCGGCTGACCGCCCGCGCGACACTCGGTGACGGCGACCTCGACCGTGTGCTGGCCGTCGTCGGATCGACCCGCCCCCCGGTACCCTTGCGGAGGGAATCAGGAGCCGTCCGGTAGGCGGGAGGCGGTATCGGCAGTGGCAGCACGTGGTGAAGACCCGCAGACGCCGGAACCTGTGCCCGAGGACCCCTCCGCCGTCGAGGGGACCGGCTCCCCGAAGAGCCCGGTCCCCCGGGACGGCGGCCCCTCCGGCGGACCCGGCGACGCTTCCCAGGGCGCGGGCGGCGGGGGCCCCTCGGGGCCGCGCGCACGGCGGCGCGGGGCCCGCGCCGCGGTCGCCGTCTCCCTCGTGCTCGTCCTCGCCCTGGTCGTCACCCTCACCGTGCCCGCCACGCGCGAGGGGCTGATGGGGCTCTGGTGCGACGCCACCGGCGGCGTGTGCCCCGGGGAGGAGCTCCCCCCGATCACCGAGGACGAGGAGTCCGACTGGCGGGTCCGGATGGAACCGGAGGAAGCCGCGCTCTGGGGCAACTACGTGGCCCTGGGCGACTCCTACTCCTCGGGGGACGGCGCGGGCGACTACGACCCGGCCACCGCCGAGCCGGGCGGCTGCTGGCGCTCCGAGAACGCCTACCCCAAGGTCATCGGTGAGGAGTTCGACTTCTCGGGCTCGCTGGCCTTCTACGCGTGCAGCACCCACAAGGGCGAGGACATGCTCGGCCAGATCGGCACGCCCGAGTCCCAGATCGAGCGGGTCACCGAGAACACGTCCCTGGTCACCCTCGGCATCGGCGGCAACGACCTGGGGTTCACCCCCGTCCTGCGCACCTGCATCGTGCGGATGCCGCTGCTGGAGAGCAGCGTCTGCGTCGAGCAGGAGGAGGACCTGGAGCGCCGGATGGACGCGTTCGAGGAGACCCTCGCCGAGGTGCTCGGCGAGATCCGCGACCGCGCGCCCGACGCCCGCGTGCTCGTGCTGGGGTACCCCCGGCTGTTCCCCGAGGAGCCGCCGGGCATGTACTACACGCTGACCGTGAGCGACCAGGTCTGGTTGAACTCCCTGGCCCAGCGCTTCAACGAGCGCATCCGCGACGGCGTCTACGAGGTGGACGGCGAGGTGTACGGCGGTCGCCGCACCGGCAGCGTCGAGTACGTGAACACCTTCTCCGCCCTCAACGGGTACGAGGTGAGCGCGGAGGAGTCCTGGTTGAACGGCATCGTGCTCGGCCAGCTGGGCGAGGGCCTGCGCGTGGACCGGGCCAGCTTCCACCCCACCGCCCAGGGCCAGATGTCCATCGCCGAACGCGTGCGCCTCCAGATCCTGGAAGGGCCCGAACGCACCCTGTACGTGTCCCGGGAGACCCTGGAGGACGTCGACCCGGAACAGCTGATGTCGGAGCTGGGCGGCCCCCTGGACCCGGTCCGCGTCCCGGAGCCCTCCGGGTCGCCGGCCAACGAGGCCGACGCGCCCTAGATGTACTGACCTGAGAGGTTAGGTACGCGGGTGGCGGGAGGCCCGCCGACGGCGGGGTGGGACCGGTGGTGCAGCCATCCGGTGAACGCCTCCCTCCCCTCGGCCCCGGACCGGCAGGTGGCGTAGGCCCGCGCGGCGGCCGGAGGGGCCCCGTCACAGCGGAGCCCCCTCCGGCCGGTCCGCTACCGCTCAGCCCTGAGTTCCTCCAGGACCTCGCCGAACCGGTCCAGACCCCAGTTGAGGTCCTCCTCGCTGATCACGAGGGGCGGCGACATGCGCACCGTGGAACCGTGGGTGTCCTTGACCAGGACGCCGTGCTCGGCGAGGCGCCTGCACAGCTCCTTGCCGGAGGCGAGTCGCGGGTCGACGTCGATGCCCGCCCACAGGCCGATGCTGCGCGTGGACACCACCCCGTTGCCGACGAACTCCTTCAGGCGGCGCTTGAGCACCTCGCCGAGGCGGCGCGTGTTGTCCAGGTAGGGCCCCTCGGTGAGCATCCGGACGACCGTGGACCCCACCGCGCCGGCCATCGGGTTGCCGCCGAACGTGCTCCCGTGCTGGCCCGGCCGGATCACGCCGAGCACGTCCTCGTCGGCGACCATCGCCGACACGGGCAGGATGCCTCCGCCCAGCGCCTTGCCGAACAGGTAGGCGTCGGGGACCACCCCGCTGTGCTCGCAGGCGCGGACGGTGCCGGTGCGGCCGAGACCGGACTGCACCTCGTCAGCGATGAACAGCACCCGGTTGGCGTCGCAGATCTCCCGCACCCGGGGCAGGTAGTCCGCAGGGGGCACGATCACGCCCGCCTCGCCCTGGACCGGCTCGATGAGGACCGCCGCCGTGGTGTCGTCGACGGCCTCCTCCACGGCCGCGGCGTCGCCGTACGGCACCGACCGGAAGCCCGGGGTGTAGGGGCCGAAGCCCGTCCTGGCCTCCGGGTCGGACGAGAACGAGATGACCGTGGTGGTGCGGCCGTGGAAGTTGGCCCCCGCCACGACGATGGTCGCCCGGTTCTCCGGGATGCCCTTGACCTCGTAGCCCCACTTGCGGGCCACCTTGATGCCGGTCTCCACCGCCTCGGCGCCGGTGTTCATCGGCAGGACCTTCTCCTTGCCGACCATGTCGGCGAGGGCGCTCACCCAGGGGCCGAACTGGTCGTTGTAGAAGGCGCGGCTGGTGAGCGTGACCCGGTCCAGCTGCCGGTGCGCCGCCGCCAGCAGGTCGGGGTTGTGGTGGCCGAAGTTCATGGCCGAGTATCCGGCCAGGCAGTCCAGGTACTTCCTTCCCTCGACGTCCGTGACCCAGGCTCCGCGGCCCTCGGCGATCACGACGGGAAGGGGTGAGTAGTTGTGCGCGGATCGCGCCTGTGCCAGCGCGATGTGCTCGGCGCTGGAGAATCCCTGTCCGCCGGGGTTTCCGGCGGAGTCCTGCTGGCCCAGATTCTGGGTGTTGTCCATCTAGCCGCTCCGATCACCATTGACCGATGTCAGACAGTAGATACCCACCGGACGGCCCTGTAGAGCCCTCCGGCGGAGGTCCCCACGAGTTGAGCAGATGATCCGGCGGGCCCACAAGGGGTGAGGCGTATCACAGATCGCAGCCGGGGCCCGGAACCCGTGCGGGAGACCCCCTCCCGACCCCCTGAGCGGCCCCCCTCTCATCCGTGGTGACCTGGTACGACACCCTGGGTGACGCGCTCCACAGCCCCGACGGCGATCGGCTCCTCCCCCGAGGGGTACCGTCGCACCAACGAGCCACAGTGCCGCCGCGAGCCCCTCCGCCGTGGACGGCCCGTCGACCGATGGGAGGTCGGGCGTGCCCACCTCAGTGCCCCCGGTGTCCGCGGACGCCCCGTTCTCCCTCGCGGCGCTGCTCGCCGCGGTCACCGACGCCGTCCCCGACCGGACGGCCCTGGTCGCCGGGCCCCGGCGCCTCACGTACCGGGCCCTGCACGACCGCTCCGTCCGCCTCGCCCGCCACCTGGTCGGCGCGGGCGTGGGCCGCGGCGAGCACGTCGCGATCCTGGCCTTCAACCGCGCCGAGTGGATGGAGTCCTTCCTCGGCGTTCTGCGCGCGGGAGCGGTCCCGGTCAACGTCAACTACCGCTACGTCGCGGGCGAGCTGCGGCACGTCCTGGCCGACTCGCACGCGGTCGCGCTGATCGCGGAGGACTCCCTGGCGTCCACGGTCGAGGCCGTGCTCCCGGACCTCCCCCGGCTCCGCCACGTGGTGCTCGTCTCCGACGGCTCCGTGCGCGGCGCCGAGGGGGTCGGCTACGAGGAGGCGCTGGCCGCCGCGCCGGAGGGCGCGGCCCTTCCTCCGACCAGCGGCGAGGACCACTACCTGCTCTACACCGGGGGCACCACCGGCTACCCCAAGGGGGTGCTGTGGCGGCAGGCCGACATCTTCCGCGCCGCCCTGGAGCGGCGCTCCCCCGGCGCCCCCCGGGCCCGGACCCTGGACGACGTGGCCGGGCGCGCCGCCCGGTGCTTCCCCCAGCGCATGCTGGTGCTCGGCCCGCTCATGCACGCCGCCGGGCAGTGGAACGCCCTGAGCATGCTGCTGTGCGGCAAGCAGGTGGTGCTGTCCACCGACCGCAGCTTCCGGCCCGACCGGGTGCTGGAGACGGCGCACCGGGAGGGCGTGCACACGGTCCAGCTGGTGGGCGACGCCATGGCCCGCCCGCTGGCCCGGCACCTGCTCACCGAACCCGGCCTGTGCCCGGACCTGACCGCCGTCCGCTCCGGCGGCACACCGCTCACCCCGCAGGTGCGCGGCCTGTGGCGCGCCTGGCGCGAGGACGTCGCCCTGGCCGACTCCTACGGGGGGTCGGAGACGGGCGTGTGCGGTTCGGCGACCGCCGCGGAGGGGAGCGGCGGGCCGGACGGCTCCGTGTCCCTGGAGGGGGCCGCCGACGCCCGCAGCTTCACGATGGGCGGCAGCATCGCGGTGCTGGACCAGGCGCTGCGCCCGCTCCCGCCGGGCTCGCCCGAGGTCGGCCGGATCGCGCGCACCGGCCGGATCCCGCTCGGCTACTACAACGACCCCATCACGACGGCCCGCACCTTCCCCACCGACGCCGACGGGCGCCGCTGGGCCCTGTCCGGCGACTTCGGGACGCGGGCCGGGGACGGGTCGATCGTCCTCCTGGGGCGCGGGAGCGCCGTCATCAACACCGCCGGGGAGAAGGTGTACCCGGAGGAGGTGGAGGCCGCCCTGAAGGCACACCCCTCGGTGGAGGACGCCATCGTGGTGCCCGCCTCGGACGAGCGGCTCGGCCAGAGGGTGACGGCCCTGGTCTCCCTCGCCGCGGGGGCCCGCCTGGAGGAGGCCGCCCTGCTGGACCACTGCCGCGTGCGCCTGGCGGGGTTCAAGGTCCCGAGGACCGTCCACTTCGTGGACCGGGTGCGGCGCACGGCCGTCGGCAAACAGGACTACCGGTGGGCGGCGTCGGTGGCCCGGGACGAGGGCGGGGTCCCGCGTCCGAGCCCGCTGCGGTACTGACGGCCGCGGTCCGCGGAACCGCCCGGCGCGGGGGCGGGGGCGGCGGCCGGCCTGTGGAGGACCACACCCTGTCACTGAGACGAAGCACAGTTTTCGGATGCTGTCCAGCTGCCCTGCCACAGGGCCGAAAATTACGTCATTTCAGGACAAAGGCCACGTAAGGGTTCTGCCAGGCCTCGCTTTGGCGGCTCCAGACGGGGTGCGGTCGTCCACAACTCTCCTCAGCGCCTGCCCACAGCGGCCTCTGCCCCTTGTACCTTAGATCCCGACGGCCGCGATCTCCGGCCGATTCGGACAGTCTCCTTTTCGCCTCATCCCCACCCGTCGCACATTCGCGTGCGCGGGCGAGACCCTTAGGACGGAGGAAGGCGCACCTCTCCCGGACTCCCCGGGTAGCGTCCAACCACCCAGATGGCCAATTCCGCAGGCTCCTACCTCCTCGACGCGATACGCGGCGGCGCCGTGGGCGCCTCCGAAGCCCTTCCGGGCATCAGCGGCGGGACCGTCGCCCTCATCGTCGGCCTCTACGACAAGCTCATCGGTGGCGCGGGCCACATGGTCAGCGGGATCAAGCGGTACGTCACGGACGTCCCGCGCGGGCGCGGCAGGGCCCGCGCGCAGGAGCAGTTCCGACAGGTGGACTGGAGCGTCCTGGTTCCCGCGCTGGTCGGCATGGCCGTGTTCCTGGTCCTGGCCGCCCTCCTCCTGGCGCCGCTCGTCGACGCCTACACCCGGTACGCCTACGCCCTGTTCTTCGGCCTCGTCCTGGCGTGCCTGTGGATCCCCTACTCCGGGGCGGGCCGCCCCTGGAGGGCCGGGCACTACGCCGTGGCACTGGTGTTCGCCGTGGCCGCCTTCGTGCTCACCGGGCTGCCGGGCGCCAACCTGCCGACCCACCCGGCGGTCGTCTTCCTCGCCGCCGCGGTGGCCGTCTGCGCGCTCGTCCTGCCGGGACTGTCCGGCTCCTTCATCCTGCTCACACTCGGGCTCTACGAGCCGACGATCAGCGCGGTCGGCGACCTGGACATCGCCTACCTGGCCGTCTTCGCCCTGGGCATGCTCACCGGCCTGTCCCTGTTCGTGAAGCTGCTCCAGCACCTCCTGGAGAACTTCCACCACATGACCCTCGTTGTACTCACCGGCCTCATGGCCGGTTCGCTGCGCGCCCTGTGGCCGTGGCAGACCGAGTCCCGCGAGGTCGTCACCCCCACCGACGTCCCTGTGACAGTCGTCTTCATCGTCGCCGGTTTCGTGATCGTGACCGCGGCCATCGTCTGGGAGCGCCGCAAGCGCTCCCGGGCCGAGGCCGCCCGCGTCGCGGCCGGCGTCCGACCGGAAAGAACGGAAAGCCACTTCTCATGACAGCGAATCTGTGGACGGCGTCGAACCTGGCGATGGAAGGCGAGGTCGTCCACGAGTACGAGGGCTTCATCGGCTGGGTGCTGAGCCTGATGACGACCCTGGGCGAGCCCGGCGTCGGCGTGGCCCTGTTCATCGAGACCTTCTTCCCCCCGATGCCGAGCGAGGCGGTCCTGCCCGGTGCGGGCTTCCTCGCCTACGACGGACACATGAACGTCTGGCTCGCCATCCTGTGGGCCACGATCGGCTGCCTGGTCGGCGCCTGGGGCTTCTACGCGATCGGCGCCCTGCTGGGCCGGGACCGCACCAAGTGGCTGGTGGAGAAGACCCCCCTGCTCGAGGTCGAGGACTTCTACAAGGCCGAGCGCTTCTTCGCCCGCTTCGGCGGCCTCGCCGTGCTCCTGGGCCGGTGCGTGCCGCTGGTGCGCAGCTTCATCTCGGTCCCCGCCGGCATCGAGCGGATGCCCATCCTCAAGTTCTCCGTGTACACCGTGATCGGCTCCGCCGTCTGGAACTCGATCTGGATCGGACTCGGCTACGCCTTCGGCCCGGCCATCAAGCCGATCCTGGTGCAGTGGAGCGGCCTTATCAGCAACATCGTGCTGGTCGTCATCGCCCTGCTGTTCCTGTGGTTCGTCATCGCCCGCGTCCGCAAGCTGCTCAAGGCCCGGTCCGCGGACAACGCCCCCACCCTCTGAACGGCGCCGGCAGCCGTACGGGCCCCTCGGGCCCGCGCGTCCGGAACACATACGCCGGCCCCCTCGGGTCGGCCGCACACTGAGCGGGGCCGCCCACGCGGCGGCCCCGACGGCGCGGGGTGCCGGTGAGTCCACCGGCTGAGAGCACACCCGTCGAACCTGCCCTAGTTCGTACTAGCGAAGGAACGCCCATGAGCGCGTACAACATCGTGTCCATCGCCGGCAGCGACCCCAGCGGGGGCGCCGGGATCCAGGCGGACCTCAAGGCCTTCTCCGCACACGGCGCCTTCGGCATGACCGTGGTCGCGGCCCTCACCGCCCAGTCCACGCGCGGCGTCACCGGGGTCCACCCGATCCCCGCCGATTTCGTCGCCCACCAGATGGACACCCTCTTCTCCGACGCCACGGTGCACGCGGTCAAGGTCGGCATGCTCGGCACGGCCGAGGTCACCGAGGCCGTCGCCGAGGCGATCGGGCGCCACGGACTGCCCCACGTGGTGGTGGACCCGGTGATGGTGGCCAAGAGCGGCGACCGCCTGCTGGAGCCCTCCGCCGTCGACGCGCTGCGCACCCGGCTGCTGCCCCGGGCGGACCTGGTCACGCCGAACCTGCCCGAGGCGGCCGACCTGCTGGACGAGCCGGAGGCGGCCGACCTGGCGACGATGCACGAGCAGGCCCTCCGGCTGCTGGAGTTCGGCCCGCGCGCGGTCCTGCTCAAGGGAGGCCACCTGGCCGGAGAGGACTGCGTCGACATCCTCGTGGCCAAGGGCTCCGCCCCGGTCGAGTTCCGCTCGCCGAGGGTCCGCACCCGCAACACGCACGGCACGGGGTGCACCCTGTCCTCCTCGATCGCGGCCCTGCTTCCGCAGCGGCCGGACACGGCCTCCGCCGTGGGCGACGCCAAGGCCTACCTGACCGAGGCGCTCCGGCGGGCGGACGAGATCGACGCCGGAGGCGGGCAGGGGCCCGTGCACCACTTCCACGCCTGGTGGAAGTAGGGCCCGCCGACCGGGGGGCGGCACCGACGCCCTCCCCCGCGGGACCGGGCCCGGCGGAGCGGCGCGTCCGCCTCCGCCGGGCCCGGCCGCGTTCGCGGCGGCCGGGGGCGCGGCGGGCCGCCGGTCGTGCCGCTACCCCCGTACGGGCTCCATGACCGCGTCCGGGTCCCGCCAGTCCGGGTGGGCGAAGAACTTCCTCGTCTCCGCGACGACCACCGGGGACAGCAGGAGCAGCCCGATCAGGTTGGGCAGGGCCATGAGGCCGTTGGCGATGTCGCTGAACAGCCACACCGCGTCGATCTGCGCCGTGGCGCCGACGTAGACGACCGCGATGAACAGCAGCCGGTAGGGCACGACGAGCGAGCGCCCCGCCAGGTACACGACGCACCTCTCGCCGTAGTAGGCCCAGCCGAGGATGGTCGTGTAGGCGAAGACCACCACCGCGCAGGCGACGAACACGGGCCCCAGGCCCGCCAGGTCCGGGCTGATCCGGCCGAGGCCGGCCTCCATCGCGGAGGTGGTGAGCAGGACCCCCTTGTCGCTGCCCTCCACCCCCGCGGCGTCGGGGTCCTGCCACACCCCGGTCGTGATGATCATCATCGCGGTCAGGGTCAGCATGATCACGGTGTCGACGAAGGTCTGCGTCATCGCGACGAGGGCCTGGCGGACCGGCTGGTCGGTCCTGGCCGCGGCGGCGGCGATGGCGCCGGTGCCCATGCCGGACTCGTTCGAGAAGATGCCGCGGGAGACGCCCTGGCGGATGACGTACATCAGGGTGGCGCCCGCGAACCCGCCCGCCGCGGAGGTGCCGGTGAAGGCGTCGCCGAGGACCAGTGCGAAGGCGGGGCCGATCCGGTCGTGGTGCACCGCCAGGACCAGCAGGTTCATGAGGACGAAGCCGATGATCATGAACGGGACCACGGCGGAGGCGACCCGGCCGATCCCCTTGATGCCGCCGAGGACGACCACGGCGGTCAGCAGCATCAGGACCACGCCGACGGCCCGCTGGTCGGCGCCGGTGGCGTCGTTGACCGCCTCGGCCACGGCGTTGGTCTGGGTGCCGTTGCCGATGCCGAAGGCGGCCACCGCCCCGAAGACAGCGAACGAGCAGCCGAGGAGGACGCCGAGCCCTCCGGGGAGGCCCCGGCGCAGGTAGTACATCGGGCCGCCGGCCTGCTCGCCCCTCTCGTCCGTGACCCTGTACTTCACCCCGAGCAGGGCCTCGCTGTACTTGGTGGCCATGCCCAGGACGCCGGTGACCCACATCCAGAAGAGGGCTCCCGGTCCGCCGAGTCCGATGGCCAGGCCCACCCCGGCGATGTTGCCGACGCCGGTCGTCGCGGCCAGGGCGGTGTTGAGGGCCTGGAAGTGCGAGATGTCGCCCCTGAGGTCCTCGCCGACCTCCTCCCGCCGGACGAGGGCGAGCCACAGGGCGTGGGCGAGCCGGGTGAACTGGAGCGCCCGCAGCCGGATCGTCAGGTAGACCCCGGTGACCAGCAGCAGCGGGAGGAGGACGAGCGGACCCCAGACGATGCCGCTCAGTACTCCGGCCATGTCGAGCAGCAGGTCCACGGGGGTCTCCGTCTCGGTGCGCGCGTCGGCCCGGCGCCACCGGCACGGCGAGGCGGGGTCCGGCGGTCCGGGGGGTCGTGCCGACGGTAGTGGACACCGCGCGGTGTCGCCGGGAAATCGCGGCAACACGCGGCGGAGCCGTGTCCCCCGCTCCCCGGGGCCTCCTCACCGGGGGCCGGGGGACGCCCGCCCTCCGCAGGCGCGTGTGGGCGGGCAGCGGTCAGGAGTCGTCCTTGTGGGAGAGGGCGAGCCTGCTCAACACCTCGGCGGCCCGGACCGGGTCGGCGCCCCGGCCCACGGCGATGCCGAGCAGGTAGGTGGTGAGCGGGGCGGCGGGGCGGGCCACCGAGTGGGCGGCGTCCTTGGCGAGGTCGAGGACGCGGTCGACGTCCTCCTTGCCCAGGGGCTCCGTACCGGTCAGTTCCAGTTCACGGCGGACGGCTTCCGCCCATTCGACGAGGGTCACCGGGCGACTCCTAGGAGAGGGATGGCGGTCACGTCAGGCGATCATAGCCACCCGGGTGTCACCGGGCGGCCACAGGCGCGCGCGGGCGGGTCACCGTCCGATCGCCCGACCCACGCCTGCTCTTCGGGAGGGGTTCCCCCCGTGCCGGACCGCGGTTCATCCGGCGGTCCTAGTGTCGGCACCAGCCTTCCCCCGGCGTTGGGAGCCCCCGCATGCCACCGACCGAGCCCTCTCAGCCGCTTCGCGTGGCGATCGTGACGGAGTCCTTCCTCCCCCAGGTCAACGGGGTGACCAACTCCGTGTGCCGGGTCGCCGACCTGCTCGCCTCGCGCGGGCACCGGGCCCTCGTCCTGGCTCCCGGCCCCGGACCGTCCTCCTACGCGGGCTTCCCCGTGGTCCGCATGCCCTCGCTCCCCCTCCCCTTCTACCGGGACTTCCCCGTGGGCCTTCCCGCCCGGCGCACGATGACCGCGGCCGTCCGCGCCTTCGCCCCCGACGTGCTGCACCTGGCCTCGCCCGCCCTGCTCGGGTCCGCGGCGGTGGAGACCGCCCGCCGCTGGGCCCTCCCGACGGTGGCGGTGTTCCAGACCGACCTCTCCGGCTTCGCGGCGCGCTACGGCCTGCCCGGCGGCGACGGCGTCTGGTCCCTGCTCAAGCGCACGCACTCCGCCGTCGACCGCACGCTCGTCCCCTCCTCGGCCGCCATGGAGGCGCTGTCCGGGCGCGGGTTCCCCCGGCTGGACCTGTGGCGGCGCGGTGTCGACGCCCACCGGTTCTCCCCCGCCCACCGCGACGACGGCCTGCGCCGCAGGCTCGCGCCGAACGGCGAGACCGTCGTGGGCTACGTGGGAAGGCTGGCCCGGGACAAGCGGGTCGACCTGCTCGCCCACGTGGCCCGCCTGCGCAACATCAGGCTGGTCGTGGTCGGGGACGGCCCCGAGCGCTCCCGCCTGCGCCGCCGCCTGCCCGACGCCGTCTTCACCGGGCAGCGCACGGGCTCCGAGCTGTCCCGGCTGTACGCGTCGATGGACGTGTTCGTCCACACGGGGGCCGACGAGACGTTCTGCCAGGCCGTCCAGGAGGCGCTGGCCTCGGGGGTGCCGGTGGTCGCCCCCGCCGCGGGCGGGCCGCTGGACCTGGTCGTCCCCGAGCACAACGGGCTCCTGTTCGCGCCGGACTCGGTCCGCGAGCTGCGCGTGGCGGTCGGGCGCCTGGCCCACAACAGGGCCGTGCGGGAGAGGATGGCCGGGCGGGCCCGCGCCTCGGTGGAGCACCGCAGCTGGGAGGCGGTCGGCGACCAGCTCATCGGCCACTACCGTGCGGTGATCGCGCCCAGCCGCGAGCTGGCGGCGCGGGGGACCGACACCGCGCGGTCCGCCTGAGCGCTTCCGGTCGGCGGGACGGCCGCGGGCGGGGGTCGGAGCGGCCCGTCGCCGGACAGGGCTCCGGCCTCCCCCGGAAGGAGCGTCCGGGGGAGGCCGGAAGAGTGTGCGCCCGCCCCGCCCCCTTCCACGGGGCGGACGCCGGGATGGTCTAGCCGACGGTCTGGGCGGTGGCCCGGGCCCGCGTGACGACGGCGCCGGGAGCGGCGTCGAGCAGCATGGCGAGGACCTCGTCGAGCCTGTCCAGGTGGGCGCGGATCCAGGGCAGGGCCAGCGGGTCCGTGGCCGCGAGCGCGGTGTAGCGGCGCTCCTCGGACTCCCCGTAGAGGAGGCTGGTGGCGACCCTCATGCGCAGGGCCCCGGCCCCCTCGCCGAATTCGAGGGCGGGCAGGACGCCCATGCCGAAGCGGTCCAGGAGCAGCCCGGTCAGCGCCGGTCCGGTGGTCACGCCGTGCAGGGCGGCCAGTCTCCCGCGGACCGGCTCGAAGTCGGGGTAGAGGTAGAACGCGGCGCGCGGGGCGGCGACGGTCGCGCCGGCGCGTTCGAAGGCCCCGGCGACCGCGCGGGCCACGATGCCGTGCAGGCGGCTGCTGCGGTCGATGTGGTCGACGAGTTCGGCGGGCTCGGTGAAGGCGTGGGAGGCGGCCTCCTGGACGGGGGCGGCGGGGCTGGACCAGATCTCGCTGGCCACGCCCAGCAGCCCGCCGCGCAGCCGGTGGCCGGCCTCGGAGTCGGGAAGGCGCAGCACGCCGATCCGCCATCCGCCCAGGGCGAGGTTCTTGCTCAGGCCGGTGGAGATGACGGTGCGCTCGGGCGCGTACTCGGCGGGGCTGTGGATCTCGACGGGGTCCTCGCCCGGGCCCGCCGGATGCACCAGGTCCCGGTAGATCTCGTCGGAGATGATCAGCAGGTCGAGCTCGCGCGCCACCTCGGAGAGCCTGCGGACGGTGTCGGCGTCGGCCACGGTCCCGGTGGGGTTGTCCGGCAGGGTGACGACGACGGCGTTGACCGTCCGCCCCTCCTCGCGGGCGGCGGTCACCGCGGCGTGCAGGAGGTCGGGCTGCGGCACGCCGCCCTGGCCGGTGGCCGTGGGGACCAGGATCGGCCGCTGGCCGACCAGGCGGCTCTGCGCGGCGTAGCTGACCCAGCTGGGCGCGGCGATCGCGGTGTCGCCGCCGATCTCCAGCAGGAGGCTGTACAGGAGCGGCTTGCTGCCGGGGCCGGCGATGACCAGGCCGGGGTCGGTGGGCAGTCCGCGGCGTTCCCAGTAGCCCGCCGCGGCCTCCCGCAGGGCCGCCGACCCTGCGACGGGACCGTAGGCGTTGGCGCCGTTGCCGGCGGAGAGCCGGTCGCGCATGACCGGGTGGACCGGGAGCCCGGCCTCGCCGAAGCCGAGCGGCAGAACGCGCACCCCCTGGCGCCGCTTCTCGGCGAGGGCTTCGTTGACGGCAAGGGTGGCGGACACAGTGACGGTCATGGACGACTCATCTCCGGCTCATCGTTCGGCGCTCGACCGCGCCTCGGTGCGGCGGTCTGTCATGCCTCACCCTGCCCCGCTCCGGTCATCAGTACAAGCGAGTCTTTTCGATGCTGAGCGTAAGATGTCCTTATGCTCGATCTCCGACGCCTGCACGTCCTCCGCGAGTTCAGCGTCCGGGGCACCATCGCGGCCACCGCGAGCGCCCTCGGCTACACGCCTTCCGCGGTCTCCCAGCAGCTGGCCAGACTGGAGCAGGAGACGGGTGTCGCGCTCCTGGACCGCTCCCCCAAGGGCGCCGAGCTGACCGACGCCGGACGGCTGCTCGTGACCCAGGCGGAGGAGATCCTGGCCCTGGTGGAGGCGACCGAGTCGGTGCTCGCGGAGCAGGCGGACGTCGCCCTCGGCATGGTGACCGTCACGGCGTTCCCGACCGCCGCTGTAGCGTTCGCCCCCCTGCTCGCCCCGCCGCTGCGGCGGCACGAGGGGATGCAGCTCGTCCTCCGGCAGACCCTGCTGTCGACCGGGCCCCAGAAGGTGCGGTCGCGGGAGGTGGACATCGCCCTGGTCGACGACTGGTCGGGGCAGCACCCCGGCCGGGGCCCCGACGGCGGGCTGCGCCACATCCACCTGCTGCGCGACCCCCTGGTGCTGGCGGTGCCGGAGGACCACAGGCTGGCGGACCCGGCCGAGCCGGCGACACTGGACCGCCTGCTCGGCGAGTCGTGGATCGTGGCTCCGCAGACCGAGCGATCGCGCTACGGAACGGACCGGCTCCTGGCCGAGGTGGGCGGACTTCCCGCCACCACCTGGGAGTTCGAGGGCCTGGGGACCATCCTGAGCCTGGTGTCCCGGGGCATCGGGATCGCCGCCGTCCCGGCCCTGGCGATGGTGGGCTCCCCCGCGGGACTGGTCTGCCGGCGGCTCCCCGCGTCGGCTCCGGAGCGGCACGTGTACGCGGTGGTGCGCCCCGCCTCGCTGCGCAGGCCCGCGGTGCAGGTGACGCTGGCGGCGCTGCGCGAGGCCGCCCGGCAGGTCGAGCGGGAGCTCGCGGAGGTCGCGGACCTGTAGTCCGCTCCCCGGGACCGCGTCAGCCGGCGCCGGGCCGCCCGTGGACCGTCCTCCGCGAGGGGTACCGCTCGTCGCCCACGGGATCCCCCTCCGGGTTCCAGCTCCAGGAGACGGCCGGGGTGACGCGCGGGAACACGCCGGGACCGATCATGCCCGTCCGCTCGAACGGCTGCTCCGCGCGGCCGTAGAGCCGGATGCCCCGCGCGACGAACGGTTCGGGGACACCAGGTCGTCCACGACCGGCGCCGCCCTGCCCGGCCCGTCGCCGAGGTCGCGGAACCTCCGGGTCCGGGTGACGGACGCCGCGCCCCCGATCCAGACGTGCGCGCCGTCGAACTCGAACGCCGCCGGGACGACGTCGGGCTGCCCTCCGGGACCGACGGTCGCCAGGCGCGCGAGCGGTCGGGAGCGGATGTGGTCGGTCCCGGCTTCGGTGAACGACGCGGGCTCTCGACCTCCGGGCCCCTCGGCGGGGCCGTCGCGCGGACAGGACGGGGACGGGGACGGGACACGGGCCGCGCCGGCCCAGGGCCCGGGGCGCTCCACAACGGCGTGTGGCCCGGCCCTCCCGGGCCGGACCACACGTCGGTCGGATCGCGTTCGGCACCCCCCCCGGGGCTGCGACGCCTCGCACCGGTTCACTCGCCGCCGTCCCTGCCGCGGCTCCTGTCGATCCTGCGCCGCAGTCTGCGGCAGACGTGGAGCGCGCGGTCGCGGTCGTCCCGGGCGTTCCACCATCGCGCGTAGGCTTCCAGTCTGCGTTGTCTCAGCGCCTCCAGTTCGGCCTCCATCCGGGTCACCCTGTGCTCCAGGTCGATCCGCTCGCGCTCGAACGACGACATGTCGCGCTCATGGAACCCCGCCTCCCTCTCGGCGTCGGCGAGCCGAGCGGAGAGGGCCTCGGCGGCGTTCCCGCCGCGGGCGGTCCGGCTGCGGCCGGCCTGTCCACTGATGCCTTGGAACCACACAGTGTCTGGTGTTTCCCGAAGGGCCCCAACATCACCGTTCGCCACGCAAAGAATACGGAAAGTGGCAAAAGGTTCAAGTTTCCCTTTTTGGACATACCGCCCAATTGACTCACACCGCGACCGGGCGCGCGGAGAACTCCCTCTCCGCCCTCAGCGGTACGGGGGTGGCCCCCTGGAGACGCACGTAGACCGACTCGAAGCGCTCCAGCGACCGGTGGTGGTCGTGCCGCAGGGCGATCTCGCGGCTGGCCTCGCCCAGGGAGCGGCGGGTCCGCTCGCTCCCGAGGACCGAGAGCAGCCGGTCCGCCAGGCTCTCCGGGTCGCCCGGCGGGAAGAGGAACCCGTTGCGCCCCACCTCCACCAGGTGCGGCAGCGCCATCGCGTCGGCGGCGACCACCGGCAGGCCGGTGGACATCGCCTCCAGCGTGGCGATGCTCTGGAGCTCGGCCACGCCCGCTATCGCGAACGCGTCACCCGCCGCGTACACCAGCGGAAGGTCCTCGTCGGGGACGAACCCCAGGAAGAACACCCGGTCCGCCACCCCCAGCTCCGCCGCCAGGGCCCGCAGCTCCTGCTCGCGCGCCCCGATCCCCGCCAGCGCCAGCTGGGCGTCCCTCTCCGGAAGGATCCGCGCCAGCGCCCGGATCGTGTCGTCGATCCTCTTCTCCGCGTCGAGCCGCCCCACGAACACGACCGTGTCCCGGTCCGGAAGGCCGAACCTGGCCCTCGCCGCCGACCGGTCCCGCGGCCGGGGGTGGAAGCGCTCCAGGTCGATCCCGCACGAGACGGCCTCGACCTCCCGGGCGAACCCCTTCTCCCTGAGGAGTCCGGCCGCGCGGGGCGTCGGCGTCGTCACGTGGTCGGCCTCCCCCGCCGCCCGGACCATGTTCTTCCACGCCAGCGCCCCCACCGCCGACTGCATCGACCGGGGCACCCGGGCGTGCGCGTACAGGTTGTCCGGCATGAAGTGGTTGGTCAGGACCACCGGGATGCCCTCGGCCCGGCCGCGGTGCATCGCCGACCGGCTGAGGGTGAAGTGGCTCTGCGCGTGCACGACGTCCGGGTCGAAGCGCCGCAGGAGCCTGGTGATGTGCCCGCCCATGCCCAGGGGGACCGCGGCCCGCATACTGGGCTGGAAGGGCAGGCGCGCGGAGCGCAGGCGGTGCTCGGTGACCGCCCCGTCGACCGTCACGTAGGGGTCGCCCACCTCGGAGGGGCACACCACGTGGACCCGGTGCCCGCGGCCCGCGAGCCCCTCGGCGAGGCGGTGGGCGAAGTACCCGGCGCCGTTGACGTCGGGCGGGTACGTGTCGGTGGCGATCAGGACACGCAGCGGGCGGCTGGGCTCGGCCATGGTGGGTCTCCTTCGTTCAACGTGTACGGGTACGGACCGTCGTCCCCGAGTGCCTCCGGCCGTCCGGGGCCTCGGGGTTGCGGTGGCGCGCCTGCGCCAGCGCGATGGTGCCCGCGATCGCCAGCACGCTGAAGGCCAGCGCTCCGATCCGGGCCACGGGGGTCTCCGGCGCGCCCTCCCCCAGGAGGACGGCGCCTATCGCCACGCCGACGACCGGGTCGGTGATCAGGAGGGTCGCGTAGGCGGCGGAGAAGTGTCCCGTGCGGTAGGCGTTCTGCATCAGCAGGGCGCCGAAGACCGCCGTGACCACGGCGAGCAGGGTCAGCCAGCTGACGAGCCGGGTCCAGTCGTCGACCGCGTTCGCGGTGACCACCCGGGCCAGGCCGGAGGTGGTCCCCAGGGCCGCGCCGCCCGCGAGGGCGAGGAGCAGGGCCCTGACACCGCTTTTCATCCAGTGCGCGGTCAGGTAGACGAGGAGGCCCGCGCCGACCGCGGTCCCGGCGAGCACGAGGGCCGTGGAGGTCGGCAGGACGGGGACGTCGGAACCGTGCGGGAAGAGGAGGAGGACCCCGGTGAGGCCCACCATCACCGCGACCCCGGCGACGACCTGGGACATCCCGACCCTCTGGCGGTTGAACACCGCCGACAGGACGATCGCGAACAGCAGGCCGATCACGCCCAGCGGCTGGATGACGGTCAGCGGCGCCCCGCTGAGGGCGATGAGGTGGAGGCTCGACCCGAGGACCGCGGCGGCGCTGCCGATCAGCCAGCGGGGCTGGCGGAGCAGGTGCAGCAGGAACCCGGCGCGGGCGACCTGCCGGCCGGGGGCCCGGACGGCGTCGCGCTCCTGGAGGGCGGAGCCGAGCGCGAGGCTGAACGCCCCCGTGACGGCGATGAGGACGGGCCAGAACATCACCTGGACCACCCGCCGCGCTCAACGGGTGTCCCCCGCCTCTCCGTCATCGCCGCATCCCCTGACGCTCGGTCCCGGCCCGGATCGTGGAACACCGGGCATGACCAGAACAGTACGAACGGGAGGGGTGTCCTGGCGATAAAGCCAACCCCCCTCCGTCGGTAGTGCCCACCCCACTGCGCGACGGGTCCTTGCACGCGCTGTGCCTCTTCTGCGACGGTTTTCGGCGCCTTCGTACCGCCTCGCCTGTTTCTACGTCTCCCGCAAAACACGGAGTGTTAAGAGCCATGCAGGGTCAAGACTGGGTATGGGGCAGGCGCGAACAGCCCTCCCAGGAGGACCGATTGACGCCGGGGGTGTGTTCGGGAGAGGCCCCGTGGCACTATGTCCGTGATTGGTCTAGACCGGATAGGAGCAGTTCGCCGTGCCCGACACCCCAGCCTCATCCCCGACCCCCCTCCCCGTGATCCCCCGCCCCTCCCGGACGGAGTCCGGTGGGCCGGGGGGCCTCACCCTCACCGCCGCGACCAGGGTCTCCGCCGACGCCGAAGCCCGGGGCACGCTCACGTGGCTCCAACGTGAACTCGGCGCGGCCACCGGCCTCCCCCTCGCCACCGGCGACGAGGACAGCGCGCAGATCCGCCTCAGCGTCGACGCCCGGGCCGGTCTGGGAAGGGAGGGCTACCGGCTGATCGTGGACGACGAGGGCGCCATCATCGTCGGCAACGACCCCGCCGGGGTGTTCTACGGAGCGCAGACCCTGCGCCAGCTCCTTCCGCCCGACGCCTTCCGCAGCGCCCCCCTGGGCGGCGCCGTGTGGACCCTGCCGGCCGTGAGCGTCACCGACGCCCCGCGCTTCCGGTGGCGCGGCGCGATGCTGGACATCGCCCGCCACTTCTCCCCCAAGCGGGAGATCCTGCGGTTCATCGACCTCCTGGCGATGCACAAGCTCAACGTCCTGCACCTGCACCTGACCGACGACCAGGGCTGGCGGATCGAGATCCGCCGCTACCCGCGGCTCACCGAGGCCGGCTCCTGGCGGACCGAGAGCCAGCTGGGCGCGGGCAAGCCGCCCGAGTTCGACGGCCGCCCCCACGGCGGCTTCCTGACCCAGGACGACATCCGCGAGATCGTCGCCTACGCGGACGCCCGCCACGTCGCGGTCGTCCCCGAGATCGACGTGCCCGGCCACTCCCAGGCGGCCATCCACGCCTACCCGGAGCTGGGGGAGAGCGGCCTGATCCCGGTCGGTACCCAGTGGGGCGTCTTCGACGAGGTCCTCGCGGTGACCGACAACGTGCTGGAGTTCTACAAGAACGTCTTCGACGAACTCCTCGAACTGTTCCCGAGCACCTACATCCACGTGGGCGGCGACGAGTGCCCCAAGACCCAGTGGAAGAACAGCGCGTCCGCGCAGAAGCGGATCAAGGACGAGGGGCTGGCCGACGAGGACGAGTTGCAGAGCTGGTTCATCCGCCAGTTGGACGACCACCTGACGGCGCGCGGACGGCGGCTGCTCGGCTGGGACGAGATCCTGGAGGGCGGGCTGGCCCCGGGCGCGACCGTGATGTCGTGGCGGGGCGAGGAGGGCGGCATCGCCGCCGCCCGCGCCGGGCACGACGTGATCATGAGTCCCACCGCCACCTCCTACCTCGACTACAAGCAGTCCGAGTCCGAGGACGAGCCGATCCGGGTGGGGACGCTGCTGCGGATCGAGGACGTCTACACCGCCGGGACGGTCCCCCCCGGCCTCACCGAGGAGGAGGCCGCCCATGTGCTCGGCGCGCAGGTGAACGTGTGGGTGGAGCACATCGACACGCCGCGCAGGCTCGACTACATGGTGTTCCCCCGGCTGTCGGCCTTCGCCGAGAAGGTGTGGTCGGCGGGTGAGCGCGACTACGCCGAGTTCGAGCCCCGGCTGGAGCGGCACCTGGAGCGGCTGGACGCCGTCGGGGTGGAGTACCGGCCGCTGGACGGGCCGCGGCCCTGGCACACCCGCCCCGGGGTTCGCGGCTGGGGGGAGTAGCTCCCCGCCGGGCCCGGCCGCCGACGCCGCGCGCGTCCCTGCGGTCGTCGGCCCCGGCCTCCGTCCGCCACACGGCGGACGGAGGCCGGGTGCCGGTCAGAAGTAGGTGGCGACCGCGTCCACGACGGTGTCGGCGTCGTCCACCACCGGGATGACGTGCCAGCGGTCGAACGCGGTGCACGGGTGCGAGATGCCGAACGAGAGCAGGTCCCCGGGACGGACGCCCAGTTCCGGCGGGACCCGCAGGTAGGCGTGGTGGTCGTTGAGGTCGGTGATCTCGACGCCCTCCGCCGCCTCCGCTCCCCCGTCCGCGCGGCGCAGCAGGCGCGGGACGGGGAACCCCTGGTCGTAGTTGGCCTCCCGGCGCCCCAGTGCGGCGATCGCCAGCCCCCTCTCCGGCGTCGAGGTCACCTGGGCCCACAGCTCCAGGGCGCCCGCGAGGGCCCCGGGCCCCTCTGGGAGGCGGTTGTAGGGGGTCGTCCTCCTGTACAGGCCGTCGTCGTGGGCGACGTAGGCCCCGCTGCGGAGGACGGGGATGTACTCGGTCCGGCCTCCCATCTCCTCCGCGACCAGGTCGAACCACGCGCTGCCGCCCACCGAGACGATCGGCTGGCCCACCCCGAGCGCGTCCGTGAGGGCGGCGGCGTCGCCGGAGAGGTCCCGGAGGAACCCCCGGACCGCGTCCGCGTCGCCCAGCGGCCCCTCGTAGCCGGCGACGCCCGCCAGGGCCAGCCCCGGCGCCTCCTCGACCGCGCGCGCGACGGCGAGGACCTCCTCGCGGGTGCGGCAGCCGGTCCGGCCGCCCGGCACCCCGCGCTCCACCAGGATCCGGAGGGGGCGCCCGCCCTCCCGGCCGGCGACGGAGCGGGCGGCTGCCGCGACCCCCTCGGCCGAGTCGGCGTAGAACAGGAACTCGAAGCCGGGATCGGCCGCGGCCTCGTCCGCCGCCCAGCGCAGGACCTTCCCGTCGAACAGCTGGTTGGCGAGCAGGATGCGGCGGACCCCGAACCGCCTGAGGTCCAGGACCTGGTTGGCGGTGGCGGCGGTGACGCCCCACGCGCCCGCGTCCAGCTGGCGCTGGATGAGGGCGGGTGCCATGGAGGTCTTGCCGTGCGGTGCGAACAGCAGCCCGCCCTCGCGGGTGAAGTCGGCGAGCGCGGTGATGTTGCGGTCCAGCGCGGAGGCTCTCAGGACCATCAGCGGCCAGGTGAAGGGACCCGTGAACAGGTTGTCGCGGCGGGCCGCGAACTCCTCCAGGGTGAGGGGCCCGCCCGGCCACCACAGCCCCTTGGTCCGCCAGTCGACGTGTTCCTGGGGGATGGTCAGCCGGTCGCTCACGTCGCCTCCTGCGCCAGTGCCGCGCGCCGGGGGCGACCCGTCGGGTCGCCCCCGGCGCGCGGGTTCGGTGTGGTCCGGACCGATCATGCCATCGGCGGCGGCGCGGCCACCAGGGTCAGTAGCGGACGAGTGCCGGCGCCGGTGTGGCGGCCCTGTCGATGGCGTCGCGCCCTCCGTTGAAGTCGGCGATCGCCCGCTGCCCCGTGTCGGGGAAGTCGGTGATGAAGCCGTCGACGCCGAGGCCGAGGACGTGGTCCATGCGCTGTCTGTCGTTGATGGTGTAGGGCATGATCTCCAGGCCCGCGTCCTGGACCCGCCGGACGTAGGCGGCGTCGATGGTGGTGTGGTTGGGGTTGATCATGTGGGCCCAGGTGAACTCGCCGATGCGCGCCTCGGGCACCCGTCCCAGGAGCGCGTGCGGGACGGACGGCAGCAGGGACTTGGAGCGGCGGACCGAGTCCCAGTCGAAGCTCTGCACGATGAGCTTGCGGGGTTCCCAGGCCGGGTTGTGCTCCAGCCAGGTCCGGCGCCCGGCCAGCTCCTCGGCGACCGCCCGCTCGATGCCGGGGTAGAGCGCCGGTTCCTTGACCTCCAGGAAGAGGTTGAGGTCCAGCCGCTCCAGCCGGTCGAGCGCCTCGTCGAAGGTCGGGATCCGCTCCCCGGTGAAGGAGGGCGCGAACCACGACCCCGCGTCGAGCCTCTTGATCTCCCTCAGGGTGAAGTCGCCGACGAGGTACGGGCTCCGGTCCGGGAAGACCGACTCGACGTTGGTGGTCCGGGCCAGCGTGGTGTCGTGCAGGAGCACGATGTGGTTGTCCGCCGTGCGCTGGATGTCGATCTCGACCGTCTCCGCCCCCAGCTCGTCGGCCGCGTCGAGTGCGGCGAGCGTGTTCTCCGGGGCGTGACCGGCGGCTCCCCTGTGGGAGACGGCGATCAGAGGACGTGTGGGGGATGCGTGCTGGACCTCGACGACGCTCCGGCTGCCCGTCCCCGCGGGGTCGAGGGCCGGTGCTGCGGGCGAGGCGCTGGCACTGACTGCAACGAAGAGTGAAACGGCTCCGACGACGATCCCGATGCGGTGCACCGGACCTCCCAGGTGAGCGTGAACAGGCCGACTGCTTCCTCAGGGTGAGCGCGCATGGTGACGGGGCGGTGACCGTGTGCAGAGCATTCGGTGATCCGCGGCCCATCATCTGGTGGTGAAGTGGCACCCAACACCACGTCTCACCCAGTGCATCCCTTTGATTACTTCATGTGTCATTTTTGACCACAGGGTCCCCCCATAACTACCCAGAGTCCTGAGATCATCACCTTCAGTAGTCGATTGGAAGGAACTCTCATGCGCAAGCACCACACGGGGTGGGTCGCGCTGTTCGGCGCCGCCGCCATCGCGACGTCGGGGCTGGTCGGTGTCCCCGCCGCGTCCGCGGACGCGAGGGACGGAGGAGGCCTGAGCTGGCCGCTGGTCAGACAGGGGACGTCCTCGTACAGCCTCGACGGCTTCGAGATCGCCTACCTGCCCCCGGGGCTGGAGCGGTACGGGATCCACGCGTCCTCCACCACCGACCGGCAGGGCGTCCGCCAGTCGCAGATCTCCTGGGTCCAGGGACCCGACCAGCTGTACGGCCGGGTCTCGGTGATCCGCTCGGAGCGGGTGCAGGAACTCGACGACCTCCGCGAGAGCCGCTACACCCACCTGGCCGACAAGGGCCTGGAGCGGCTCGCGGCTGGCGAGGGCTTCGGGCGCGAGGCCTACCTGTCGGAGTCCACGGGCGACCTGTTCTGGCTGGAGCGGCCGGGCGTCGCCGTCACCACCCACCTCCAGCCGGAGCGGTGGGACCGCGGTGAACTGCTCGAGATGGCCGGATCCGTGACCGAGGAGTCCGGTTCGCCGGAGGCGCCGACGGCGGGGGTCCCCGAGGCTCCCGCCGAGGAGCAGCCGCAGGAGGCGCCGGCGGCGGAGGCTCCCGCCGAAGAGGCCCCCGCGGAGGAGGCTCCCGCCGAGGAGGCCGCACAGCAGGTCGAACCCGCGGTAGGGGATCCCGCCGAACAGGCGCCCGCGACGGAAGCCGGGAACTCCGGGGAGGCGGTGGCCCCCGCCGAGGAGGCTCCGGCGGACGACGCGGTGGAGGCCGCCCCGGTCGCGAACCCCGGCGCTCCGCAGGCGCCCGGGTCCGAGGAGGCCCCGGTCGGGGGAGCCCAGGAGGCTGTCGGCCAGGAGCCCGCCGGGAGCTCGGACGAGACCCCGGATGAGCCCCCGGCGCAGACGCCCGCCGACACTCCCGTGGCGGCCGAACTGCCCGAGGGCGCCGAGGCCCGCCGGGTCGAGGAGTGCGTCCTCGACCGGTTCGTGGACTTCGGGTCCGGCGCGACCGAACCGGCCGGCGCCCGGCTGCCCCTGGCCGAAGGGGAGTTCGTGGAACAGGCCCTGACCAAGGACCAGCTCACCGCGGAGGACCGCGACCGGCTGCTCGCCACCGTCTGGAACCACGGCGAGGAGGACGCCAAGACCGGTGCCGTCGACCACTGCGCCGGGGAGCTCCGCCTGGATCCCGTCCAGGTGGAGGGCGTGATCGGCGCGGTCGTGGAGAGGGTCGGCGACCTCCTCCAGGAGCCCGCCCAGGAGGCGGCCCCGGCCGTGGAGCAGGTGTCGGACGGGGGCGGCGCCCAGGAGGGCGCCGCCGCGGACACGGGCGCCGAGCCCGTCGACCCCGTCGACGCCCAGGAGTGGGAGGAGATGTGGGCCTCGCTGCCCTGGAAGTTCGAGGCCGGCAGCGCCTGACCACGGCCGTCCCGGGGCGGCCCGGACCGGCCGGAGGGCCGACCGGGACCGCCCCGGGATGAGCGGGGCCAGGGCGGGGCGGAGCGGTCGGCGCCCGGCGCCGGACGGGTGCCGGGCAGCACGGTGCGGACGCCCCCTGGGGACCCCCTACGTCAAGTCAACCCGGGGCCGGTGCGATGCACGAGCCCCGGGTTCCTTCTGTGGACGACGCGGGGAGGAGGACCGCGGACCGGTGGACGGTCCCTCCCCGACCCCCTCGGGCGGGAACATCCCATGATGTACCGTCACCTCCATGTCGGCGGCCGGGCGACCACGGCCGACCGCCCCGTCACCGCCCCCGTCCGGGGCTCCCCGGCCCAGGACACCGATGGCGACCGCCATCCCCCACCCCCGAGGAAGGGCCCGCTCAGATGCCCGGTTTCACCACACGTCCCCAGCTCCGCGGCGATTTCGGCATGGTCGCCTCCACCCACTGGCTGGCCAGCGCCACCGGCATGTCCCTGCTCGAACGCGGGGGCAACGCCTTCGACGCCGTCGTCGCCGCGGGTTTCACCCTCCAGGTCGTCGAGCCCCACCTCAACGGCCCCGGCGGCGAGGTCCCCGTCGTCTTCCAGGCGGCGGGCGCGCAACCCCGCGTGCTGTGCGGACAGGGCGTGGCGCCGGCCGCGGCGACCATCGAGGCCTACGGGGGCATGGACCGCATCCCGGGCAGCGGCGTGCTCGCCGCCACCGTGCCCGGCGCCTTCGACGCCTGGATGCTGCTCCTGCGCGACCACGGCACGATGACCGTCCGCGACGTCCTCGACCACGCCATCGGGCTGGCCGAGCGCGGCTACCCCGTCCTGGACCGGATCGCCGCGGCCGTCACCGCCCTGCGCCCCGTCTTCTCCCGGCACTGGGCGGGTTCGGCCGCCGTCTACCTCCCCCACGGAACGGCGCCCGCGCCCGGCTCCCGGCTGCGCAACCCCGCACTGGCGGCCACCTACCGCCGGATCGTCGCCGAGGCCGAGGGGGTCGGCGGCGACCGCGAGGAGCAGATCGAGGCGGCGCGCAGGGCCTGGTCGCAGGGCTTCGTCGCCGGGGCGGTCGGCGAGTTCCTGGCCTCTCCCGTCCCCAGCGGCACGGGCGAGCCCCAGCGCGCCCTGCTCACCGCCCAGGACATGGCCGACTGGAGCGCCTCCTACGAGGATCCGGTCGGCGTCGCCTACGGGGCCCACACCGTGCACAAGACCGGCCCGTGGGGCCAGGGCCCCACCATGCTCCAGCAGTTCCGGCTGGCGGAGGCCCTGGGCACCGGCCACGACGTCCGCGACGGGATCAGCGCCGACTTCGTCCACCGGGTGGCCGAGGCGGCCAAGCTCGCCTTCGCCGACCGCGAGGCCTGGTACGGCGACCCGGACTTCACCGACGTCCCCCTCAAGGAGCTGCTCGGCTCCGACTACACCGCCGGGCGCGCCGCCCTGGTCGACGACGCCCGCGCCAGCATGGAGCAGCGGCCCGGCCGCGTCGGCGCCCGCTCCCCGTTCGAGCCTCCCCTGTACGTGCCCGGCCGGACCCCCGGCGACCGCACGACCGGGGAGCCGACCGTACGCGACGCGGCCCTCTCCAACCCCGCGGACCTGCGCGGCGACACCTGCCACGTGGACGTCGTGGACTCCTTCGGCAACATGGTCTCGGCCACCCCCAGCGGCGGCTGGCTCAGCAGCTCCCCCGTCATCCCCGACCTCGGCTTCCCGCTCGGCAGCAGGGCCCAGATGTTCTGGCTCGACCCCGACTCCCCCAACGCCCTGGCCCCGCGCAAGCGCCCCCGCACCACCCTGTCCCCGACCCTGGTCACCAGGGAGGACGGGCAGGCCGTGCTGGCGATCGGCACGCCGGGCGGCGACCAGCAGGACCAGTGGACGTTCACCGCGCTGCTGCGCATCCTCAACGGGGTGGACGACCTCCAGGAGGCGCTGGACACTCCCATGTTCCACACCAACGCCTTCCCGAGCTCGTTCCACCCGCGCGAGACGGTCCCGGGGGACCTGGTCGTGGAGCCCGGCGTCGGCGAGGACACGATCGCGGACCTGGTGGCACGCGGGCACCGGGTGCAGGTCGCGCAGCCGTGGTCACTGGGGCGGCTGGCGGCCGTGGCACGCGACCCCGACACCGGCGAGCTGCGCGCGGCCGCCGACGCCCGCGCGTCGCAGGGGTACGCGGCGGGCCGCTGACACGGAGGGGGACACCGGGCGGCGGCCCACGGGACGGCGCCGGCCGCGATGTGGTCCGGGTGCGGATTGAGAGCGCTTGCCTGCCTTGATCTGGCCTCTTGCCAAATCGTCCGGTCACTGCTTATGTAGACCTGTGCAGCGGATCCCCGGGAACTCCCGGAGTGCCCTCCGCCGCAACTCGGAACCATTGAATACGGGGTTCGCGCGCTGTCTCCCCCTCCCTCAGCGACGGCCCTGTTCCCCCTCCTGACCGAGGCCTGCCTTCCCCTCCCGGCTGGGTTTTTCGGACAAGGAGAAAAGAGTGGGCCGTGGTGCCGCCGGCGCGGTGGCACCACGGCCCACTCCTGCTTTTCCCGGCGTGCCGCATTTCCCTCGCACCCGAGGGATTTCCCCGCCCGGGCCGATACCGGACGGGGAAATCCCGGGAATCACGCGTTGACGCGCACCGCGCCGGCGTAGTTCTGGGTCCGCACCGGCGTGACGCGCACGTCGAGGCCGGTCCGCGGGGCCTCCAGCATCATGCCCTCGCCGAGGTAGATGGCGACGTGCGAGATGTAGTCCGGCGCCGTGGGGTCGGACCGCCAGAACAGCAGGTCGCCGCGCTGGAGGTCCTCGTACTCCACGCGCTCGCCGGCGTTCCACTGGTCGTGGGTCACCCGGGGGATGCTCACCCCCGCCTCGCGGAACGCCCACTGGAGCAGCCCCGAGCAGTCGAACCCGACGTCGGGGGTGGTGCCGCCCCAGACGTAGGGGACGCCGAGCTGGGTCTCGGCGTTCGCGATGACCTGCTCGATCACCGTCGAGGGCACGGCGTCGCCGTCGACGAGGGGTTCGGGGGCGTCCGCGACGAGCTGGAGCGAGGCGTCCTCCCCGAGGGCCTCCCCCAGGGCTTCGTGCAGGTCCCACAGGTCGGCTTCGGGCGCCGAGACCACCAGGGCGTTGCCCTCGGGCATGCCGAGTTCGGCGGCGCGCTCCCGCGACACGAGCGCGTCGATGCCCGCGATGCCGGAGGTGGCGTGCGTCCACACCTCCACGGGGATCTCGCCCCGCCCGCCCGCGACGGTGACCTCGCTGCCGACCTCCAGTCCGCGTTCGGTGCCGACGTCCCTGGAGAGGGCTATACGGCCCTCGGCCACGCCCTGCCAGACCTCGTCGGACTCGGCGGAGGGCTCGGGCGCGTGGTTGCGGAAGCTGGAGGGGGAGACGCCGAGGACCGAGGTGGGCTCGCCGTCGATCTCGACGCGGGCCGCGTCGACCGACAGGGCGGCCTCCACGCCCTCGACGGCGCGGACGGCGGCGACGGCCTCGCGTGGCAGCTCGCGCGGGGAGACGGCGAAGTACTCGACGCTGCGCGCCTCGCGGAAGGGGGCCACGTAGGCGTCGCGTTCGAGATCGGCGACGTCGGCGACGTCGGGGGGCCGGGGGTCGGCCCCGCGGTCCTGTCGGGGGTCGGTGCCGCTGGGGGCGTTGAGGGAGAGTTGCTCGCTGACGGGGGGACGGTCCTCGACCACCGGGTCCGCCCAGGCAGGGCTGGCTCCGAGGGCGGTGAAGGCGACCGCGAACGCGACCGTGGTACCCGTACACGTTCTGAAACGGCTCCGCACGGGGAGATCTCACCTTTCTGTGAGCCACCCGGGGTGTGGGGGACCCCTGAGGCGCACGGGCTGTCTTTCCTTGCCGATGGTTACCGCGTCCAAGAATGGGCGCACCAGGACGAGTTTGCAAGAAGCCCACGCCGTCCGGTGGTGGACGCCCAGGTCCCGGCCTCGCGGGCATCCTAGAGGTGCGCGTAGTTGTCCGTGACGACCGTCGCGAGGGGAAAGCGTACGGGGGTCTCCCCGAAGAGCGTCGTCCGGGTCTGCGCCTCCGCGTCGGCGACCGCGCGCACCGCCTCGTCCGCCAGTTCGGCGGGCACGTGCAGGACGACCTCGTCGTGGACGAAGAAGACGATGCCGCCGCCCTCCGGCATGTCCGGCAGGCGCCGGCGCAGCGCGGCGAGCAGCACCAGCGCCCATTCCGCCGCGGTGGCCTGGACGACGAAGTTGCGGGTGAAGCGGCCGTGGGCCCGTCTGCGGCGGTCGCCGCCGGGGCCCGAGACGGCGGCGGCCCAGTCGTCCGGGGCGGGCGAGGTCCGGCCCAGCCAGGAGCGGACCACTCCGCCGCCCTCCCCCGTGCGCGCGGCGGAGTCGACGTGGTCGAGGGCGCGCGGGTAGAGGCGGCGCATGGTGGCCAGCAGGGGCGCGGCGTCGCCGGAGGTCTGGCCGTACATGGCGGAGAGCATGCCGATCTTGGCCCGTTCGCGGTCTCCGCCCACGTGCACGGCGAGGCGGGCGTAGAGGTCCTCCTCCGCGGCGGCCGCGGCGAGCGCGTCGTCCCCGGAGACGGCGGCGAGCACGCGCGGTTCGAGCTGCCCGGCGTCGGCGCGGACGAGCACCCAGCCGGGGTCGGACCGGACGGCCCCCCGCACCGACTTGGGGATCTGCAGGGCGCCGCCGCCCCGGGTGGCCCAGCGGCCGGACACGACGCCGCCGACCACGTAGTCGGGGCGGAAGCGGCCGAGCCGTTCGCCCCGGGGGCCGGGGCGTTCGCCGACCCAGGTCTCCAGCCAGGCCCAGCCGTTGGCCGAGTGCAGCCGGGAGAGCTCCTTGTAGCGCAGCAGCAGGGGCACGACGGGGTGGTCGACCTGCTCCAGCACCCAGGACCGGGTGGACTCCACGGGGTGGCCGATCCACGCCATGGCCTTGAGGACCTGGGCCGGCGAGTCGGGGTTGACCTCGCGGCCGACGGCGTCGCCGATGCGGGCGGCGAGGTCGGCCAGTACGGGCGGGCGCCGCCCGGCCGGAGGGCGGGGCCCGAGGATGTCGGTGAGGATCCGGTCGTGGACGTCGGGCCGCCAGGGCAGGCCGTCGTGGCTCATCTCCGTGGCGGCGAGCCCTCCCGCGGACTCCACGGCCGTGAGCAGGCGCATCCGCCCGGGGTCGGGGAGGTCGGCGATACGGCGCAGCTGGTCGCCGTGCACCTCGACCAGGGCGGCGAGGCGGTCGGTGCCGGGGGGCAGGGTGGAGCGGTCGGCCTCGAAGAGCGCGGGCTGGGCCGCGGCGCCCTCGCCGAGCGGCCGGACCGGATCGGCGGGGACGGGCAGCCCGTGCAGCCTGGCCCACGCCGCGCCGAGGGAGTGCGCCTCACGGTGGCGCACCTGGTGGCCGAGGAGGAGTGCCTCGGTCAGGGCCGCGTCGTGGCAGCGGGAGACCCGGACGCCCGCCCTGACCAGGTCGGGGTAGACGTCCTCCCCGGCCGACCACACCCACCGGGGCGGCTCGGGCCCCGCGTGCTCGGCGGCGCGGACGGCGGCGGCGAGGTCGGCCACACGCCGGACGGGTCCGGGGACGGCGTCCAGTTCCTGGAGCCAGCCGCCGCCCTCGCCGTCGGCGACCACTGCGATCCGCATGCTCCCATTCTGGCCGCGACCGCCGACATTCGGCCGCCTCCGGCACGGACGCCGTGTCGGCCTCCCCTCCCAGGGGAGGGGCCACCGCCGCGCCTCCGGCACGGGACCGCCGGGTCCGGGGCCGCCCGTGCCGCACCGGTACGGCCCCGGCCGTACCGCTAGCGGCCTCCGTGCCCGGCCCGGACGACGTTGGCCAGGGGCTCCCCCGCGGCCCAGCGGGAGAGCTGGGCGTCCATGAAGGTCCGGGCGCGGGGGTAGAACGCGGCGGAGCCGCCCGCGACGTGCGGGGTGACGAACACCCCCGGCGCGTCCCACAGGGGGTGTTCCACCGGCAGGGGCTCGGGGTCGGTGACGTCGAGGGCGGCGCGCACCCGGCCGTTCTCCGCCAGCAGGGCACGGGTGTCCAGGACGGGGCCCCTCCCCACGTTGACCACGAGCGCGTCGTCGCGCAGCAGGGCGAACTCGGCCGCGCCGAACAGGCCGCGGGTGGCCTCGGTGAGCGGGGTGACCAGCACGACGACGTCGACGTCCGGCAGCAGGGCGTGCAGCTCTCCGGCCCCGTGCACGCCCTCGTCGGGGCGCGCCCGGCCGGCCACGCGCACGACCTCGGTCTCGAAGGGGAGGAGCCTCTGCTCGACGGCCCTGCCGATGCTGCCGTAGCCGACGATCATCACGCGCGAGTCGGCGAGGGAGCGCAGCGGGACGGACTCCCACCGGTGGTCCCTCTGCGCGACCGCCCACCTGGGCAGGTCGCGCTGGGCGGCCAGGATCAGGGCGAGGGTGTGCTCGGCGGTGCTGGCGTCGTGCAGGCCGCGCCCGTTGCACAGGGTCACGTGGTCGGGGACCAGGGGCAGGACGTGCTCGTAGCCCGCCGAGAGGAGCTGGACCACCTCCAGCGAGGGCATCCGCGAGATCACGTCGAGCCGCTCGTCGACGCCCTGGGAGGAGGGGGTGTAGGGCACCTGGTAGAAGGCGACCCCGTCGAGCCCGGCCTCGGGGACGCGTCCTCCGGCGTAGACGTCCACCGTCAGGGAGGCCGGGGCACCCTCCCTGTTCTGTTCCCACTGCACCAGTGCTCGGCCGCCCATGTCGCCGCATCCTCTCCCTCGGTCCGTGTCACCGGCCACCCTAGTGTCCCGGGTCGGCCGAAGTCCGATGGTGGGACGAATCACACGTCCACCGACCCCTCTCCCCCGCCGTCACGGGGGGCGGCGCGCGGGCCGAACGGGCGGAGGGGACGCCGGACCCTCCGGGCTCACGGGCGTGCGCCGCGCGCCAGTTCGTAGCAGGCGATGGCCGCGGCCGCGGTGACGTTGAGGGAGTCGACGTCGCGGTCGGCCATCGGGATGTGCACCCGTGCGGTGGCGCGCTCCAGCCAGCGCGCGGACAGCCCGTCGCCCTCGGTCCCCAGCAGCAGGCCGACCCTGTCGCCGGGGGCGAGGGCGGCCATGGCGTCCCGGATCGGCAGGGACCCCTCCCCCGGGGTGAGGGCCATGAGGTGGAACCCGGCCCCGCGCAGGGTGTCCAGGCCGCCGTGCCAGTCGTCCATGCGGGTGTGGGGGAGGGTGAAGACCGCGCCCATGGACACCTTGACCGACCGCCGGTACAGGGGGTCGGCGCAGCGGGGCGCGAGGACGACGGCGTCCACCCCCAGGCCAGCGGCGCTGCGGAAGATCGCGCCGACGTTGGTGTGGTCCACCAGGTCCTCGAGCACGACGATGCTGCGGGCGTCCCGCAGGACCTCGTCGAGCGGGGGCAGCGCCCTGCGGTGGAAGGCCGCCAGCGCGCCCCGGTGCAGGTCGAACCCCACGAGGCGCTCCGCGGTCTCCTCGGTGACGACGTACAGGGGGGCGCCGGAGCCGGCGACCACGTCGTCGAGGGCCTCGGCCCGGCGCTCGGTGAGCAGGAAGCTGCGGGGCCGGAACCCGGCCGCGGCGGCCCTGCGGATCACCTTGTCGCCCTCGGCCATGAAGAGGCCGTGCTCGGCCTCCAGGTGGCGGCGCAGGTTCACGTCCCGCAGGCGGGTGTAGTCGGCCAGGCGCGGGTCCCCGGGGTCACTGACCTTGATGACGTCCATGGGACGGGATTATCCCCTGCTCCGGGACGCGGGTCCGACCCGGGCGGCGGGCCGCCCGCCCCGGAGGGGTCTGCGGCCCCGGCCGCGCGGAGGCGCCGGGCGCCACGGGCCGGACCGTCCGCCGGCGCGCAAGAGGTACCGGGCGGGCCGGGGTCCGGGCGGTGCGGGAGGGGTCAGCCGATCTGGTCGGTGAGGGCGCGCAGCCGCTGCCAGCGCGCCTCCTCGCAGGAGCCCTTGCGGGTGAGCGTCGTCTCGACCTCCTGGCCCTCCCAGGTGCCCACGACGGTGGCCTCCTCCTGGCCGTACACCTTGTCGGTGCAGACGGTGCCCTCGCCGACCTCGGTGAACAACTGCTCCCCGCCCGGGTCCGCGGCGGTGGTGGGCTCGGCCTCGACCCCGGCCAGGGCCTCCTCCGGCTCCTCCTCGGAACCCTCCGCGCCCTCGGTCCTGCCCTGGAACTCGACGGCGGCCAGGGCCAGGTCGGCGCAGGTGGCCGGGTCCTCCTCGACGACGCCGGTGCAGCGCAGCGTCTGCACCCAGGCGCGGTCGCGGTCGCTCAGCTGGATCTGGAGGTAGCCGACCGGCCCGGGCTCCGCCACCTCCTCGGGCTCGGGCTCGGGGACGGCCGGGCCGGCGTCGGGGGTCATCGCGGTGGTGGCCTGCACGTCCTGCGGCGGCATCATCGACGGGCCGACGACCACTCCGTAGGCGATCGCGCCGACGCAGCAGGCGCCGGCGAGCATGGCGGTGCCGATGGTGCCTCGGCTCCGGTGGTCACGGTGCGATGGGGACATACCAAAAACCCTCGGGGGTCGGTTGGTCACGAGTCGTCCACCGGGGAGTGTGAGTCGGGGTGGACGCCAGGGGCGGGGCCCAAGCTTAGCGGGCGGTGCGGAGCACTCCTCCGAGAGCACCGTAACAAAGCGATCACCCCGATCCGGCGTCTCCGGGGCTCCCGCGCCTCCGGTCCGCCCCTTCCGCTTCACCGTTACCAACGAGTAGGGTCCAGGTGAAGAATCGTTCGCACCCCAGGGCGCGGTCGTTCGTCTCCACCCTGTGGGACGCCGGCCGACGCGCGATGGTTCGCCCCCTTCCCCTACCGCGGGTGCGGGACGCCACCCCCGCGGCCTCCCCTCGCACCCACCCGGCTTCCGGGCGGCCGCCGGTCGGAAGCCGGACACCGCCACACCCCCGGAGTGCCCGTGTCCAGTGGACGCCACCGCCATCCCTCCCCGACCGGCCGGACCGCCCGCGGTGCGTTCAGGTCGCCGCTGGGGATCACCGCCGCCGTCGTCGCGATCGTCGCCGTCGCCGCGATCGCGGTTCCGGTCGCCCTGAACTCGCTCGGTTGCGGCGAAACCCGCTACCTGCGCGTGTCGGCGACCCAGAGCATCGCCCCCGTGCTGCGGGAGGCCGCCACCGAGTTCAACGCCGACCGTCCCGGATACGGCGGCGCGTGCGTGTACGCGCAGGTGGACGAGATCGCTCCGCACCGCATCATGACCGCGCTGACCGGCGGGCGGGCGGCCGACTCCACCATCGCCCCGCACGTGTGGGTGCCCGAGTCGTCGGCCTGGGTCGAGCTGGCCCGCGTGTCGGGGGGCGGGACCCCCGGCATCGGGACCGATCCGCCGTCCCTGGCGTCCTCCCCGGTGGTCCTCGCCGCCCCCGAGCGGACCGAGGGCATGCCCGACCCCGACGACACCAGCTGGACCGCGGTCCTGCCCGACGGCCGCGAGCCCGACCGCCCGCTGGTCATGGTCGACCCCAACCGCGGGGCCGACGGGATGACGGTCATGCACGCCGTCCGCCGCCACCTGGGCTCCGGGGACGGGGCGGACACCGCCATGACCGACTTCGTGCGCGACGTGCAGACGGACAGCGCGTTCGGCGAGATCGACCTCGCCACCTTCTACACGGGGTCGGAGGCCTCCGCGGAGCGCCCGGACCCGGTGATCGTCGTCCCCGAGCAGGCGGTGGTGTCCTACAACCAGGACCGCGCGGAGTCGGCGCCCCAGCTGGCCGCCCACTACCCGGCCGAGGGGACGGTCAGCCTCGACTACCCCTACGTCACCACCACCGACGAGGAGGCGCTGCGGTCCGCGGCGGCGGACCTGTACGAGGTGCTGCGCGACGACGCCTACCGCTCGCGCCTGCGCGACCTGGGGTTCCGCGACCCCGACGGAAGGGCCTCGTCCGCCCTCGCCGGCCGGCCCGGGCTGATCCCCGAGGAACCCGCCACCCACGAGGACCTGACCGGGGACGCCCTGCTGGCCTCGGTCACCGACTGGAACCGTCTGTCGATGCCCAGCCGCACGCTGGTCCTGGCCGACGTCTCGGCCAACATGGCGGACGACCTCGACGGCGCCGGCGGACCGACCCGGATGGAGGCCGCCCTCCAGGCGGCCCTGCTGGGCCTGGCGATGTTCCCCGACGAGACCGACATGGGCCTGTGGCTGATGTCGGACGCGTACGGGGAGGAGGGCCGCGAGGAGTCCGCCGACATGCACCGGCTGGGCGCCTCGGACGGCGACGGGGACTCCACCCGCCGCCAGGAGCTCACCTCCGTCGCGGAGGGCGTCGAGGTGCGCGGCGGCGGCTCGCGCCTGTACGACAACATCCTGGCCGCCTACGACGAGGTCCAGGACGCCTACCACGAGGACAAGATCAACAGCGTCATCCTGCTCACCGCCGGGCAGGACGAGGGATCCAGCGACATCTCGCACGCGGAGCTCGTGGCGGCGCTGCAGGACCGGTTCGACCCCGAGCGGCCGGTCAGCATGTTCATCATCGCCTTCGGTTCCCAGGCGGAGGAGGCGGAGCTGAGGCAGGTCGCCGACGCGACGAGCGGCTCGGCGTTCGTGACCGACGACCCGGACGAGATCGGCGACATCTTCCTCAGCTCGATCTCACGCCGGCTGTGCGTTCCCGACTGCGACAACTGAGGCCGTGCCCGTGTCGGCGCCGGTCCGGGGCGCTCCCCGGACCGCGTCGGCAACGAGAGCGCCCGATGGTCTCGATTGGATATCGGAATCGGGTTTCGGCCCGAGCGCTCCCGAAAACCCGGTTTCCGGAACGGCCGCCCGATATCCCGGGGCGACCGGCGCTGAGCTCAGGTTCACCCCCGGTACACCCCCGCGTCGACCCGCCGCCACCGGCCCGCCCGGCCTCCACCCGGTCCGGGCGGTTGAGTACCGTTCCCACCAGTAACACACCGGTGGCCGGTTCGCTCCCGAGGCGGACCGGTACGCGCGGCCCGTCCCGGGCCGGTCGCCCCCGAGCCGACATGTCTCCCCCTGTACGGCACCCCCGTCCGTACACCACCCCGTGAGGAAAGCTGTGGGACGTCACCGCGGAAGATACGCAGAAGAGCCCTCCAACCGGGCCAGACGCCGGCGCGGCCGGGGCGGGGCCTTCGTGGCCCTGGCCGCCGCCCTGGTGATCGTGCTCGGCCTCACCGCCGCGGGCGTGTACATGTTCGGCGAGTCCGACGGATGCGGCGGCTCCGACATCGCGCTCGACGTGGCCGTCAGTCCCGAACTCGCCCCCGCAGTCGACCAGGTCGCCTCGGACTTCAACGCCGGGGAGAACCGGGTGGACGGGCGCTGCGTCCGGGCCGAGGTGCGCCAGGTCGACTCCGCCAACGTCGCCTACCAGATCACCGGTTCGGGAGCCACCATGGGCGACACCGAGTCCGACGTGTGGATCCCCGACTCCTCCATGTGGCCCCGTCTGGTCCAGAGCCAGGCCGGGGACGCCGTCATCACCGAGACCGGCACCTCCGTGGCCCGGTCCCCGCTGGTCCTGGCCGAACTCGCCGAGTTCGCCGACGGGGAGGCCACCCTCGCCTGGGCCGACGTCATCCCCACCTCCGCCCCCGGGGAGGCGTCCGAGCGCAGCGTGCGCGTCGTCGACCCCGCCCGCAGCTCCACCGGCCTGAGCACCCTCTCCCTGCTGCAGTCCGCGCTGGAGCGGTCGAGCCCCGACGCCGACACCTTCAACGCCCACATGACGGCCGCCCTCCAGGCACTCCACCAGGGGGCCTCCTCCGACGAGGACGCCGCGTTCCTGGCCCTCAGCGGCGGCCAGGCCGACTCGCCGCCCGCGATGGTGATGTCCGAGCAGGCCGTGTGGCGCTACAACGCGGCGCACGAGGAGGCCTCCGCCCGCGCCAACTACCTGGAGGGCGGCACCTACTACCTCGACTACCCGTACGTCGTGCGCAGCGAGGACAGCGACATCACCCGTGCCGCCGAGGTGTTCCGGGAGGCGGTGCGCTCGGACGAGGCCCTCCCCCACCTGCTCGCGCAGGGGTTCCGCGGCCCCGACGACCAGATGGACCCCGCCGTGCTCACCGAGGACGTCGGCTTCACCGAGGACGCCCCGGAGGAGCTGCCCGTCCCCTCCGACGGGGCCGTCACCGATCTGACCCGGTCGTGGAACCAGCTCAAGATGGACTCCCGGGTGCTCGCGATCGTGGACGTCTCCGGGTCGATGCTCGCCGAGGTGCCCGGGACGGGGATGACCCGTATGCAGGTGACGGGCGCGGCAGCGACGGAGGGCCTCCAGATGTTCACGCCCACCTCGGAACTGGGCCTGTGGGAGTTCTCCACCGACGTCAACAACAACCTGCACTACCAGGAGCTGGCGCCCGTCCGCGAACTCCAGGCCACGGGGGACGGCGGGACCGAGCACCGCGACGCCATCGCCGGCGCGCTGGCCGGGCTCCGGCCCCGCCCTCAGGGCGACACCGCGCTGTACGAGACCTACCTGGCCGCCTACCAGGAGATGTCCCGTACCTACCGGCCCGACCGGACCAACGTCATCCTCATGCTCACCGACGGGGACAACGACAACCCCGGCGGCATGGAGCTCGACGAGCTGATGACGCAGATCGACGGCATGGCGAGCCCCTCGCGCCCCATCCCGATCATCACGATCGCGTTCGGGCCGGACGTGCAGAACCTGGAGCCGCTCCAGGAGATCGCCGCCGCCACGGGCGGCGCCGCGTACATGACGGAGGACCCCACCGAGATCGGCGACATCTTCCTCCAGGCGTTCTCCCTGCGGCTCACCGAGGACGACCCCGGGGCCGAGTAGCGGCCCCGCCCCGGCGGGGCCGGGGCGGCCGGGCCCCGGTGCGGACCGCGTCCGGGCCGCACCGCGCACGGCCCCCGGCGTGACTGGGGGTGACAAGACCCTGTCCTAGGGCGAAGGGGATATGGACTTCTCCCCCGGGTTGGCGTACTCAGGGAGGGGCCGGGGAACGCCCCCGGCGCCCGGCCCCTCCCCCGGGGCGCGTGCCCCGCGGCCGGCGTGCCCGGGCCGTCCGGCCCGTCCGGCGTCGGGCCCGGCCACACGACGACCCGATTGGGAGTGCCATGGCGAAGGCGTGGATGCCCGGTGCCGCGAGACTCGACGGCGGGGCCACCCGAACACCCCCCGGCACCGGGGCCCCGCGCGCCGTGTGGACGGTGACCGGCTCCGACCCCGGTTCGTGGTCCGCGCACGAGGAGGCGCGACGGCTGGTGGACGAGGGCCGCGCGACGCACCTCGTCTGGAACCCGCTGACCGGCGAGACCGTACAGACGCTGGCGGCGACCAGGCGCGTCGGTGTGCAGCTGGGCGGCACCGACCTGTACGAGCAGCACCTCGACCACGGACACGAGGGCCGGGTGTGCCTGGTGGTGTCGGTGGTGGCCTTCCGGGAGACCCCGTTCACGGACGGGCCGATGGTCGGCCTGGCCCCGCTGCTGCTGTGGCTGGACTCCTGGGGGGTGCGCCGTGCGTGGCCCGCCGGCCGTCCCGGGTCCGAGGGCCCCAAGGCCGAGGTCGCGGCCCGCGCTTGGGCCCGGGGCGGCCACTTCGGCCACGACCAGGTCCCGGGCTCCTCCGCCAAGGGGCCGGGAAAGCTGGACACCGCCTGCCTGCTGTCGGCGGGGGCCCGCCCCGACCGCCCTGCACCGGGAACAGACACCGCGGGGCAACTCTCGGCGACGCCCCGAGCACGAAGGGCGACGAGCTCGTGATCCGCACACCACCGGGCACGTGGGACCGGGTACCACTGGTCGAGCGCCGCTCCGCCACCCCTTAGTCTGTCGCCCATGGGTGGATCTATCGAGCCGGGTTGGTACGCGGACCCGCGAGGCGACGCGCAGACGCTCAGATGGTGGAACGGCGACGAGTGGACGCGGCATACCCGTTCCCTGAGCGAACTCCAGGGCGGTGCCGACGGCCAGGACGACGAGGGGGCCGCCACCGCGTTCCTGGGTGCTCCCGACCAGGGGGGTTCCGCCGCCCCGGACGAGGAGGAGGCCGGGACCGTCCGGCTGGGCTCCGCGGCGGCGGCGCCCGCTCCGGTCGAGGACGAGCCCAGCACCATGCGGATCGACCCGTCGTGGGTCCAGGGCGCCTCCGGGCCCCCCGCCCCGGTGGACGACGAGCCCAGCACCATGCGCATCAACCCCTCCTGGGCCCAGGACGCCTCCAGCCCGTCCGACCCGACCCCGGCGTCCCCCACCCCCGCGCCGATCGGCGAGGACCCCGGCACCGTGCGCATCGACCCGTCCTGGGCCCGGAGCGCCTCCGCCCCCGCGGCCCCGGCCCCGGTCGGCGAGGACCCCGGCACCGTGCGCATCGACCCCTCCTGGGTCCACGGCGCCTCCGATGACGAGACCCCCACCGCCGACGTGCGCGGCCCCGGCGCGGACGAGGAGCCGACCGCCGACCTGAGCGGCGTCGGCGCGACCATGCGCGTGGGCCCCGGCGACGTCTCCGGCCGGGACCAGGACGAGACGCCCACCGCGGACCTCGGCGACGACGACATCCCCACGGCCAACCTCACCGACGACGACATCCGCCCCGCCCCGCAGACGGCGGTGTTCACCCCCTCCTCCGACGCCCCCGGCACCGCCGTGTTCACGCCGTCCGCCCCGGAGCCGTCCGGAACCGCGGTGTTCGACCCCTCCGACCCGATGTTCTCGGGCGCCGGGAACAACGAGGACTCCGAGGGCAAGGGCGGCAAGTTCAACAAGTTCCTGGGAAGCCTCAAGGAGGGCTGGGCGGACCTGTCCGAGGAGCGCAAGGAGCAGCGCCGCCAGGCCGAGGAGGAGGCCGCCAAGCAGCGCGAGGAGGAGCGCGTCCGCAAGGAGGCCGAACTCCGGGAGGAGGCGGCGCGCCGCGCGGAGGAGCAGGCCCGCAACCCCCAGGCGCAGCCCCCCGGCCAGGCGCCGGGCGCCGCCGCGGCCGTGCCCGGCGAACCGCAGCCCGGGCAGCCCTGGCCCTCACCGGCTCCGGACCAGCAGGCCCAGGGGTACGCCCCCGGACAGCAGCCGCCGGGACAGCAGGTCCCGGGAAGCCAGTCCTCCGGGGCGCAGCAGGCACCCGCGCAGCAGTATCCCGGCGTCCCGCCCCTCTCCGGTCCGCAGCCGGGGCACGCCGTTCCGCCGGGCGCCCCCTCCGGCCCGTATCCGAGCGGCTTCCCGCCGCACCAGCGGTCCGGACCGCAGATCCCGCCGTCGGGCCCCCAGCCCGGCTTCCCCCCGGCGCACCACCAGGGCGGTTACCCGCCGCCCGGGTACCCGCCGCAGCAGATGGGCAACCCGAACATGGGCGGACACCCCCACCAGGGTCCCCCCATGCCGCCCCCTCAGCACATGAACCGCCCTCCCCAGGGCCCGCCGCCCGGATACCCCCGTGCCGGCGTGTCCGGCGGGCAGCCGCCGATGGGCGGGGGCCACCAGCAGCCGCAGCGGGGGCCGGGCCGGCCGCCCGGCGGCGGCCTGTACCCGCAGCAGCCCCCACAGGCCCCTCCGCAGCCGCAGAGGAAGAAGAAGGGCGGCTGCGGACGCGGCTGCGGCTGCGGCTGCTTCTTCTTCCTCCTGATCCTGGTGGTCGTCCTCGGCCTGGCCTACGTCCAGTTCTGGGGCGTCTACGACTGGATGGACGCCGTCTTCGGCGTCAGCGGCCTGGTCTGGGACTGACCCGGCCCCAGGGGCGGTCGGGCCACGGGCCCGGCCGCCCCTTCGTCATCCCCGGCACTTCCCACAACCTCTAAGCTGACCGGTATGAATGACAGTTTGGTGTGGATCGACTGCGAGATGACGGGCCTCGACTTCGAGAACGACGCGCTGATCGAGGTGGCCTGTCTGATCACCGACGGTGAGCTCAACGTCCTCGACGAGGGCGTCGACGTCGTGATCAGACCGCCGCAGGCCGCACTGGACGCCATGGGCGACTTCGTCCGCGACATGCACACCAAGTCCGGCCTGCTGGAGGTGCTGGACAAGGGCGTCACCCTGCACGAGGCCGAGGACATGGTCCTGGAACACATCCGCCGGTACGTGACCGAGCCCCGCAAGGCCCCGCTGTGCGGCAACTCGATCGCCACGGACCGCACCTTCCTCGCCCGCGACATGAAGCGCATCGACGAGTTCCTCCACTACCGGATGGTGGACGTGTCCTCCATCAAGGAACTGCTGCGCCGCTGGTACCCGCGCGTGTACTACGCGAGCCCCGACAAGAACGGCGGGCACCGGGCGCTCGCCGACATCACCGAGAGCATCCGTGAGCTGCGCTACTTCCGCGCCACCGCGTTCGTGCCCGAACCCGGCCCCAGCTCGGCCGAGGCACGCGCCGTCGCGACCGAGGTGATCGCCGGGGGCAACGGACTCAAGCCCCGCGACGGGGCCTCCGGGGACGCCGGGGCGGAAAACTGATCGAAGCACTCCCCGGAGTCCGCTAAGATTTCATACGTACGCAGGGCCGCGAGGCCAGGCGAACGTGGTGGGTGTAGCTCAGCCGGTAGAGCACTTGGTTGTGGTCCAAGAAGTCGCGGGTTCAAGTCCCGTCACTCACCCCAGAGGCGAAAGCCCCTGACCAGCGCGGATGCGCAGTGGTCAGGGGCTTTCGCGTGTGCGGGGGTGCACCAGCGGGTGCACGGGGCCCAGAACACGGGTCAGTGAGTGCGCACCGCCCATCCCGTCACTCACCGATGTCGCGGGGGTGCACGGCCGTGCACTCCCGAGCCGGACCCGCCCCGAAACCGCACAGGCCCGCCGCATACGGGCATTGGTACATCCGTCGGGCACCCGTCCTGGCCTGCGCAAAGATCTTCGAGGACCTTCGCGGATTCCCTTCGCTTTAGCCCGCACCCAAGCGATGGTCCACCCATGGCAACCATCAACCAGCGCACCCTGGCCGACGGACGCACCCGCTACTGGGTCAAATGGCGGCTCGGCGGCACCCGTGGCGGAGCACCCCAGTCCGAACCCTTCGACACCCGCGCCGACGCCCACACCTTCAAACTCCACGTCGAGGCCGCCGGACACCACTGGCCCGAGAACTGGATACCCCGCCAGGGCTGGGCCGAGGGGTGGGTCCCCGGCCACGGCTGGACCAAGGTCGAGCAAGAGGACCAGCCCGAGGCCGAACCCGTCATCTTCGCCGACTTCGCCCGCGAGCTCATCGACTCCATGACCGGCGTCGAGGAACGCACCCGCGCCGACTACCACCGCGAACTCGAACTCCACCTGATCCCGCACTTCGGACAGGTGGACCTGCGCGACGTCATCCAGCTCAAGCCCAAGGACGTCCGCGCCTGGGTCAACCAGCTACGCACCGGCACCCCCGATCCCAAGGCCTCCTACCGCACCCCCAACCCCAGCCGGGGCCGCCAGAAGGAACCCGGGTGGCTGCGCAAACCCCTGGCGGCCAAGTTCATCCACAACCTGCACGGGCTGCTCTTCTCCATCTGCGAGGCCGCCGTGCGCGAGGACCCGCCCATTCGGCCCTCCAACCCCGCCGCCCGTAGCCGGCTACCCCGCGCCGACAACGAGGCCGACACCGAGATGTGCTTCTTGACCCGTGAGGAGTTCACCCTGTTCCGGGACTCGATGCACCCGGACGTGCGCGACATGGTCGAGGTGTTCGTGCGCACCGGCATGCGCTACAGCGAACTGGTCGCCCTGCAGGTCCGCGACGTCAGCTTCACCCCGACCATCGACCACGAGGGACAGCAGCAGGTGCGCGGGCACCTGGACGTGCGCCGGGCCTGGAAGCGCGGACCCAACAACACCTTCCACCTGGGGGCGCCCAAGACCCGCAGTTCCCGACGGCGCCTGCCGCTCTCACCGCGCACCATCGACCTGCTACGCCCCAGGTTGGAAGGAAAGAGGCCGGAGGAGTTCGTCTTCACCACCGACCAGGGGTCCTGGTGGCGGCACTCCTCCTTCTACGGCCGCCGCTGGGCACCCGGCGTCAAGGAGGCCCAACGGCGCGGGCTCGGCAAGAAGCCGCGCATCCACGACCTGCGCCACACCCACGTTGCGTGGCTGATCGAGAAAGACGTGCACGTGTTCAAGATCCAGCGCCGATTGGGGCACACCTCCATCACCACGACCATGGACCGCTACGGGCACCTGGTCACCGACATCGACGACACCATGATCGAGGCCATCGACGGCCCGCCCACTCCCCCGACACCGCGCACCGACCCCGGCGGTGAGCAGCGCCTGCGCCTGATCTCTTGAACGTCATTACGGGGGTGCTACATCATGTGGGGACCATCTCGCACAGCTCGAAAAGAGCACCATGATCGACCCAGCGTTCAAACGCGCTCTGCGCCACCTCCGCGCTGTGAAGTCCGAGCGGCCGTCCGAAGCCGACTCCATCAAGTTCTCGCAATGGCGAGAAAGGATCGCCGAAGCCTTGGAAGCGATCGCATCCGCGGCCCCCACCGAGAAGTTGCAGAGGCAGGCGAGACTGGAGGCGGAGGCCGCGCGGGCCCAAGCGCGGAGGCCGCGCGGGCCCAAGCAACGATGCGACAGCGCCACGAAGAAGGAGCGAGAGAAGGTGATGGTGGCCTCACGCGCTCACATCCTGAGTGACTTCAGAGAGCATGTGTAGTCGCACGTAGAAACAGACAGGGGCGGGCCCGTGCGGGCCCGCCCTCCTCCACTCTTCGGGCTACCGTGAGATGAAGGCGATTGACGATGAGTGACTGGCACAAGAGCAGCTACAGCGGTGGAACCAACGAGTGCGTCGAAGCCCGGGAGCACCAGGCCGGAGCCGACGTGCGGGACACCCAGAACAGGGAACTGGGCCATCTGTCCTTCACCCGCTCGGAGTGGAACGCCTTCGTCGAGACCACTCTCCACAGCCACCGGTAATCCCCTACGCGACGACCTCGCCGCTCTCCAGGTAGAGCGTGGTCCCCTTACGGCGTGCACGGTCCCCTTGAGCGATCCTTCGAGTGAGCCGGGGGATCGTCACCGTCCCGACCTCGGCCACCTCATGGAACCCGTACCCGGCCAACTCGTCCTGGTCGAGGACGATCCGGTCCAGCCAGTGCTGGTCGAGCACTCCCCCGTCGAAGACGAACAACTGCTTGTCACCCTCCGATGGCGTGGGTGCCCAGTCCACGACCAGCAACCGCCCGATCGGCGGGGTAATCCCCAACTCTTCCTTCACCTCACGCGCCACGGCCTGGGTCGGGGTCTCCCCGTGCTCCATGTACCCGCCGGGGATCTCCAGGTAGTCCTTGTAGGTCGGAACCACCATCATCACCCGCCCCAGCTCATCGAAGAACAGCACACCGGCAGCCACCCGGGGGCGGGCGAAGGATTCAGTGGGATTAGAGACCATGCCCAGACACTAACCACCGCCCCGGCCCGACAAGCATCGGCACGGAGGCCGGGGCAGCGATCAACCCTCCTCAGGCATCGAAGCGCAGATCCGCGATGCCGGACAGGTCGATGCCGTAGCGGTCGTAGACCTTGGTGGTGTTCTCACCCGTCAGGGACGACTCGTCAAATCCGAGCAGCGCGGCCACCCGCACCACCTCGGCGCGGCTGTCCGCTTCGATCTCCAGATACGCGGGGATCCGCGGCCAGGAGTCGATCTCCAACTGGGCGCCGTCCAACGTGAAGCTGCGCCGTCGGTTCTCCTGGTAGGCCTTGGGCGTGTAACCGAGCTTGGCCAACAACGCGTTGGCGGTCTCGAAGTCACCGACCTGCGTCTCGGTCTCCCGAGTGCCGCCGATGGCGTCGGAGTCGATCTCCTTCACCGTGAGCGTGACCCGGCTCCCGGTGTCGCGCAGACGCACCCACCGCGACATGTCCCCGGGCTCGATGTCGTACACGTAGCGTCGCTGAAGGACCTCACCCAGGTCAGCACCGCCCTTGTCGAGAATGAGCCGAGCCACCTTTTCGGGTTCGATGCCCAAGACCTTGGCCTCATATTCGATCACGCTCATGGAGCCTTCTCTCTTGCTTCCTCTGATTCCATCTGCGGCACTGCATCAGCGAGAGAGCGAACCGGCCGTTGTTCGATGCTGGGTGAGGTCGTGCAAGCGTGCCAAGGCATCGGCACGAACTTCCTCCAGCCCGGGTTTGGCGGTGCTCCGCACCACGCGCTGAATCTGATGCGGCAATTGAAGACGTGCGGCAAGGGACAACGCCTCGCTGTACAAAGTGTGCGCACTGGTGAGGTCCCCGACTGCGGACAGCGCGTCGGCGGAGGTGACGGCTTCGATAGCCGCCCATTGAGGCGCCGGTGCCTCTCCCGATCCTGGGCGTGCCCGGGCCAGTTCCGCTGCCGCAGATGCGCGCCCGGTTCCCAGCAGCCCTCGCACGCGCACTTCACGCAGGGAGAAGGGGGTGAAGAGGATTCCGCTCGGCCCCGCAGCATCCATGACAAGGTCAGCGGTGGCTACGGCCTCGTCGTGCCTGGCTGCGTCCCCCTGTTCTCCGGCCGCACGGGCAAGAAGAACGAAGGTCTGACCTCGCTCCCCCTCGTCATGGGAGAGCTCGGCTGCCTCAGCCAGACGCGCGATAGCGGCTCCCGAGCGACCCGCCTTCCTCAGTTCGTTGCCGTGCATACGCAGCACGTGCCCGAGGAAGTCACCCTCGTCCAGATGCCGAGCGAGCCGCATGGCGCCGCCCGTCCATCGCGCGGCCAGGTACAACTGTTCCTCCGGCAGGACGTGTCCCAGCGACGTGCCGAGCGTTGCCCGCGCCCGTGCCAGCAGGGAGGCCGTCCCGTAGTCGACCCGTCCCTCCCTCAGCCGTGCCTCAAGCCGGACCACCAACGGCCACAGTTCCTCGACCGCCTCTGCCGCGCGTCCCGCCTGCCGGGCGATCTCGGCGAGCCGTACCGTCGACTCCCCGAACTGCAGTGCGGCGAGGAAGTCCGCGTCTTCGTCGCTGGTGATTCCCAGGGCGTGCGGCGGAACGCCCAGGACCCGGCTGATGTGCGACAACCCCTGACGGTCATTGATGGTGCGCTGGCGCCGCTCCAGCAGGGAAACATAAGAGGGGTCGTATCCGAGAAGCTCTCCCATCGCCACCTGTGAGAGTCCCGCGAACTTGCGGTAGCAACGCAGGATCACCGCCAGCTCCCGGGTCTCCAGGGCGCGACGTGCTTCGGGTAGCAGCCACAGCCAGCGGGTGGAAGTCGAAGCGGTCACGTGTCCGGCTGGGCGAACCAGGAGAGAACCGACCTCTTGTACCCCTCCGGCATCTTCAGACCGGGTACCTCGTCCTTGGTGAACAGCCCGGCTTCCTTGTGCTCGCTGGAGACCACGACCGGGGCGTCCGAGTCCACATGACAGCCGTAGGTGACGATGAAGACGTGCTTGTCGACCTGGGTGATGTGGTACATCCACGAATCGAGGATCTCCGCCACCGTGACCGGCCAGCCCGTCTCCTCCTCGATCTCCCGGGCCAAGCACTCCTCCGGGGTCTCCCCCAGTTCGATCTTTCCGCCGGGGAGCTCCCACTCGTCACGCTCGTTGCGCAACAGCAACACCCGCCCCTCACGGACGACGACGCCTTTGACTGAGACGGGGAACGTGCGCGGTGCGTAGGGGACGTCGGACACAGGGGGCTCGCTTTCGACGGCGTAGGGGTTCGACGGTAGTGAAGCTAGCAGGCGCGCACCCGGTCTCGGGCAGCTCGCGCCTTGACAGATTGTCACTGGCCTCATCGCCCGGCATTCGTGAAGCTGGGCGGTGTGTACAAGACGACACCTCACCTGCCCGTCGACACCGACGCTCCCTTCGAGCGGCACCGAGTCGACCCGCGCAGAACCGACCTCCACCCGCACCTGGCGTCCGCCCTACGTGATCGGGGTCTGGCAACGTTCAGCGAGATGCCCAGCCGCCCCGCCTTCGCCGACATGGTGCGTGATCTGGCCGTCCTCTACCCGCACCCGGACAGCGGCCCTGACGGCCTCACCCTGCTGCACGCGCGGGACGGGAGCCCCGGGGCCGGCCAACTCGGATTCACCGACTCCGAGCTCCTCCCGCACACAGAGCGGTCGTGCCTACCGAGACCACCGCACCTCCTCATGCTCATGTGCCTGACCCCGGCGCACCACGGAGGCGAGAGCGTCCTCATCGACGGGCGGGCCGTGGCCGAGGAGCTGTTCCTGGCCTCCCCGGAGACGTGGAGTGCGCTGTCCGCGCCCCGGACCGCCTACTTCGGAGGCTCCTCCGGATACGTCGGCGCGGTCTTCGAACCTGCCGCACCAGAAACGTGGACCATCCGGCTAAGGCTTGACGAACTCATCCGCTTCGCTCCCCGCACGGTTCGCCACGTCGAGATCCTCCGGGAGGTCATGAACCGGCACACCATGGTCTTGCGCCTGGGCAAGGGCGAGGGATTCATCCTCGACAACACACGTTGGCTGCACGGCCGTCGTTCCTTTACCGGTCCTCGAGTGATGCTGCGCGCTCTGGGCGAGCGGCATACCCACCTCCCACTGGAACGCGGATTCCGCCTGTCCTGACCTCCTATTCCAGAACACGACGTGGAACGAGTGAACATGACCGAGATCGTCAAGCAGAGCGCTCGCGCCATCCTCTTCGACAGCGAGCAGCGGCTGGTGCTCATCAGGCGTACCAAACCCGAACAGGAGCCCTACTGGGTCGCCGTGGGAGGCGGGGTCGAGGCGAAGGACAGCAGCGTCGAGGCGGCCTTGCACCGTGAGGTCCTGGAGGAGCTCGGTGGTCGAATCGACCGGGTCCGCCAGGTCCTCGTCATCACCGACGACCTCCCCGGCGGTATCGGAATCCAGCACGTCTTCATCGCACGGTTGACCTCCATGGACCTCACCAACCGCACCGGAGCCGAGTTCACCGAGCCCGGACGCGGCACCTACGAAGTGGCCCGTGTCACCGCCACGCGAGACGCCCTCGCGGGACTCCGTCTCCTACCGCCCCGGCTGACCGAATTCGCGCAGGCGAACCTCCACGGCCTGCTGGCGCTGGTGAACGAAGCGGACGAGGCACCATGACCGACTTCATCAGCCTCAACGGCCCCGACAACAGCGGCAAGTCGACGCAGGTGCGCATGCTGGCGGACAGCTGGCACGGGTTCCACGACCTGGGTCCGGTTCACCGCCACGATCCGGCCACCTGGGCTCGTGTCTCGGGCCCGGGATACGGCACCTGGTGGTTCACCACCTCCACCACGGCGGAGCTGACCCGCATGTTGTTCTCCAGCCACGCTGCCCGAGCCAGAGCCCGCCCTCCCGGAAAGATCGGGCTCCTGGACCGCGGCTGGTACATGCTCCTCGCCACGGCCGTCGCGACCTGCACGGTCAAGGAGTCGCTCACCGTCGAAGCCGCCTGGACCCGAGTTCTCGCCTTGGTGGACACGGACGAACCGCGCCCACCAGAGCTCTCCATCCTGCTGCTCCCCGCGCTCGACCTTGAGCAGAGCATCGGCATCGCCCAACAACGGGAGGGACGTCCGTGGGCCGGCGTCTACCTCGACTACCAACGGCGCCTGCACCGCGTTCTCCTACACATGGCGCATCAAGGCGTGTTCGCCGAGGTTGTCTCCGGACAGACTCACGGCATCGACGCGACGCACGCCTTCCTCAGCAGAGTCCTCACCGCGCACGACGTCAGCGTCCCCTCGATCAACCACCCCGCGAAGAACGGATGTTCGCCGTGAACCCTCCTCTTCCCCTCAACGAACCCCTTGCCGCCTTACTGGCCCTGCTCCCGGCCAAGGAACGCGCCCGGTTCGACGAAGCTGTCAGCGGACTCCACCGCACCAACCACCGACTGTGGCGAGCCGAGGACGGCGTACGCGTCGAGGCGGCCGACCCTGTGCGGGTGGCCGACGGCAAGCGCGTGATCGACCAGCTCAACATGGCCCGTGTTCGCTACGCCGAGCGCCTGGACGAGGTGATCGCCGCCGGATGCCCGGTGTCCCCCGCCGTGACCGCGCCGATGCACACCGAGCCGTTCAGTTCCGCGGTCGACCGGCTGTCGGTGACGGTGCTGCGGCTGCACCACACGCGGCTGGCGGCCGACGAGGACCCCGGTGTCCAGCCCCGTGTGGCCCGAGTTCAAGCCCAGATCCACGACCTGCACGAGGCGCTCGGCTCCCTGTCCGAAGACGTCGTTACCGGTCGGAGGCGGCTGCCCGACGGGGCGCGGTTCAAGCTCTACGGCACGGCGGTGGGCGCGGACACCCGCCCCGCCCCGAATCCCAACCTGCCCCCGGTCATCGCCTTGGGCGGCCTGAGTGAGTGCGGCAAGAGCACTTCGGGGGTCTTCCTGAGCCGGGACGAGAGCGCCGTCCGGTTCAAGATCGGCTTCCTGCTATCCCAGGCCGCCGCCCGTCAAGGCCTGGCCGATCCCTATGCCCTGTCGCCCATGCGTCAGGCGGAACTGCTCCTGGACGAGCTCAACCGGTTCGCTGACGCTCACGTGGACGTCGAGCTGATCACCATCGAGTCCGTGCACAGGGCCGAGTCGATCGCGGCTCTGAAGTCCTTGATGGGTGAGCGGCTACGGGTGGTCTACGTCGACGTCCCCTTCGCGGTGCGACTGGCGCGCTCGGGAGGTACCCGGCAGGCCCTGGAGGGGAAGGACCGGATCAAGACCCGCCGGGGCGCGGACCGGATCCCGGCTGATGAGGTCCTGGACAACTCCGGCAGCGTGATCCGGCTGCACGGCGGACTTAGGCGCCTGGCCAGCCCTCCGACCACGGCACGGGTCAAGACCATCCCGCCCCAGGAGCTCCGGCTGCCCGCAGCGGTGCGGGGGGCGACCTCCCGACTCGTGGAGTCTTTGTCCGCCTTGTCTGACGAGCGGTGCCTCGTCGCGTTGACCGGGAGCGCGGTCAACGGCGGTTGGGAGGAGGGGTGGTCCGACGTCGACTTGCTCGCCATCACCGAGAGCGGGCACAGCGAACGGGTCGTGCGAGCCATCGACGAGTACCGGTCGACGCTCCTGGCCTGTGGTGGTATCCACCTGGGCGCAACGGTCCTGCCCGTCTCCGAGGCCCAGGTGCGCCGCCTCCCCAATCGGGTGCTCGCCGCCCTGGTCATGCTCCAGAAAGGAAGCCCCGCGCTTCTGGCCAGTCCCGGCCTGCGGCTGCCGGTGGTCTCCCGTGGGGAGGTGGAGCGCGGTACTCCTGCCGCCCTGGCCGACGCGGTCGCGACCACGCGGCGGCTGCGCCACGACCCCGGGCGCGGCCGTGTCCGCCCGCTCTACAAGCACCTGGTCCTGCTCTGCCGTCTTCTCCTGCGGGAGCAGTCGGTGTGGGTGCGCGGCGACGAGATCGTTCCCGAGGCCGTTCGACTGCTGCCCGGGCTCGGCCCTCTCGATCTCCCTTCCCTGACCGCAGTCATCTCCGCCCATCGGGAGGGCACGGACCAAGCCCGGGTGCTCGGCGCGATCGAGACGGCCGTGGACCGGCTGCTCACCTGGCACGAACGACAATGTGCCGCCTGAGAGTGGCCCGACGAGAGGACAACCATGGAAGCGGTCACCCAGGGCACGGGCTTTCACGCCGAGGTCGTGGCGCGGCTGGACGCGGGGCCGAGCAGTCGACCCGAACGGGTGGTGCACGATCTCGACGGCGCCCGGTCAGCGGTCTCCCCGGAGCAACTCTCCGGCGCAGGGCGTCTGTTGTGGGAAGCCCTGCGCCACACGATTCCTGCCGTCTCGGGCGCCGACGCGGTCCTCGGTCTGGACGCGGGCGGCATCGTGCCGGCGCTCGCGGTGAGCATGGCCTCGGGGCTCCCGTACAAGCTCGCGTGGAAGGTGCGCGTTCCCCTGCCTGGCGCCGTTCACTTCGTCGAGGGCCACGCCAACCGCCCCAACGTGTTCGCCTACGGAATCGCTCCCGGGCACGGCTACGTCCTGGTCGACGACGAGGTGACGACCGGCATCACCCTGGTGAACCTCGCTCAGGCCCTACGCCGTCACGGGGCGCACCCGGTCGCTGCGGTGTGCCTGGCTGAGGACACCCGGTACCAGGCAAGGTCCATCCTCGAAGAGGCCGGTCTGCCCCTCGTCTCCCTCACCCGGATCGGACGGGACGGATGAGCCCGGTCGTGCACCTGGTGACCCGGCATTGGGGGAACACCGCCTACACACCGAAGCAGGTGCTCAGCATCCCGCTCGGTTATGACCGGCCCGTGACGCCCGTCGGTGCCGTCCTTCCCAAGGCACCCGACCCCGAGCTCCGAAGCGCCCTGGACCGATGCGCTCGGGTGGTGGTGGGCTTTGACGGCAAACTGGGTGACTCCCTTCTCGCCTTCGGTGCGGTTGCCGCGGTCACCGACGCGCTCACCTTGCTCGGACGCACCGTCCCGATCAGCTCGTTGGCCCGGTACGGGTGCCTGTACCCGACAACGAGCACAGCCTGTTCGCGCGGCTGCTCTCCACGGCTCATCATCGGCGACGACGCCGGTGTGCGGCTGGCCCGGCCGACCGAGGATGACCACGTCCTCCTCTGCTATCCGGAGCAGGCCCATTGCCGCGACGACGGCCAACGCGCCCACACCCACCTGCCCGCGCGCTACTACCTGGGGTTGGAGGAGCGGATCGGCCTCCGGCTGCCGGGTGAGCCGCCATTCCTGCCGCCCCTGGCCCGCAGTGCCGCTGAACCCGCCGGGGAGGCGTTGACGATCGCGGCCGTCACCGCGACCAGTTGGCCCGGCCGCAAGGACTACGGAGCCGAACGGTTCACCGACGCCGCCCAGATCATCGGGGAACGGTCCGGCCGTCATGTACGGCTCCTCGTCGTGTCCGGCCACGACAAGTCGGCTCCCCGACCGCCCACGGATGCGGCTGGCGTCCAGACCGAATCGGTCCCGGGCGCCGGCCTGGCGACCCTGATGGACCTGTTCGCCCGCTGCGACGTGGTCTTGGGCAATGACACCGGGCTGACCCACCTGGCCGCGCTCGTCTCGGCCAGGGCCGATGTCATCGGGCTGTACGGGCGGCACTCCCACAGCAAATGGCGAACCGGGCTCGGCCATCACCACGCGCTCGCCACGCCCTTCTCCGAACGCATGCACCTCCGGGACATGTGCCCGGTACGCGATGGATTGGACGACACCGATAACAACGGACGCGCCCCGCTGTCCGCGATCTCCCCGGACCTCCTCGCGGACACCGCTCTACTCGCTCTGGAACGGAGTGGCGCATGAGGGCACTGAATCTGCTCCCACGCATCGGGGCCCCGCTGAGGTTCACCCGCAACCGGCTCTACCCGATCGACACCCCGCGACGGCGCCTCATCGCCAAGCGCATGCCCGACCACGACGAGGCCCGCGCCGAGGTACGCGGCCACCGTCTGCTGAGCGACTGGTACCCGGTGCCCGCTCTCCACTACCGCGCCCGTCTCCTCGGCCGTACCGTCCTGGTGTACGAGCGGCTGCCCGTGGACACCGACCGCGGGCTGCTCCTGGACCTGCTCAACACCCCCGACACCGCCGACCACGCGCCCCTGGACGGCTACATGCGGGAACTGACCAGCACCTATCTGCGCGTCTTCACTGAGACCGCTGAGCTGTGCCCGCCCTCCGCCGTGGCCGGCAAGCTCTACCGAGACCGGGCAATACCCGGAGGGCGACTCGATCACTACTACGCCGACCATGACCTCCCGCTGACCGGAACCGTGGACGGGCCGGAATTCAGTGACCTGGCGCAGACGGGCATGTACGTCAACGGGAGCCACTACCAGCTCGACTGGTCCGGAGCGCTCCGCTGGCTCCGCACCGCGTTCGACTCTCCCGTCTGGAGCGTGATCAGCCAGGGCGACCCGACCGACGTCAACCTCGCCGTTCCCCTTGCCTGGCTCGACTACGACACCGCCGGGCGCAACGCCATCGCGGGAGAGATCGCCAACTTCAGCTTCTACATGACCGTCCTCGGGGGATGGCTGGTCCCCACTCTCAACCCGGAGGCGTTCACCCAGCATCCCGCCACGTTCGACCGTGTTCCCGTGAACACGCCACACGTCAGTACCCGCCTCCAGGCGGGCACCGTCCACGTCCACTTCACCGACCGGCTCGCCCTCGCACGATGGCGGGTGCTGTCCCACTACTGGGAACGGCTCGTCCGCCCACTCACCGCTCGTTACTTCCCTGGGCACGCCCTCTCCGATGCTCTCCGCCCCTACCTCGCGATGCGAATCATCGGCGTGTTCAACCTGGCCGAACTGGCACCGGACCAGCGGCTGTACCTACTCGCCAAGCTCGCACAGTGCATGGCTCCCGACTTCTCACCCTGGAGCTTCTTCAACCTCACGGAGTCCTCGTGCCCTACACACTGAACGGCCGTCTGGCGCTGGTGACGGGGGCCACCGGGGGCATAGGTTCGGCCATCGCCCGCACGCTTGCGCACTCCGGTGCCTGTGTGGCGCTGGCCCACTTCGACGCACCCGATGACGTCCACGAACTCGCCCAGGAGATCAGGAGCATGAGCGGAGAAGCCGAAGCCTTTGCAGCGGACCTGCGCTCGGCCACCGCTGCCTCTGACCTCTACGAGCGTGTTCACGACTGGATGGGGGCACCGGACATCCTCGTCACCGCCGCCGGAGACTACCCCCGAACACCCCATGCAGACCTCACCTCGGGCCGCTGGGACGAGTGCCTGTCCCTCAATCTGACCGCCCACCACCTGCTGGCGCAGGCCGCCGTACCGCAGATGATCTCCCGCTGCCACGGCCGTATCGTGACAGTCGGCAGCGTCCTAACCCACACGGGCCGCCGCGAACTGGCCGACTACATCGCGGCGAAGGCCGGCCTCGAAGGGCTCACCCGCGCACTCGCACGCGAGCTCGGCGAACACGGCATCACCGTAAACTGCGTGGCTCCTGGCTCTATCCGGGTGCCTGCCGAGGGCAACGTCGTCCCTGATCCCGTCGCCATGGAGAAGCGACAGCTCGCCCGCCAGTGCGTACAGCGTCGCGGACACCCCGAGGACGTGGCCTCCGCCGTCGCGTTTCTCGCCAGTGATGAGGCTGGATTCATCACCGGTCAGACACTGCGTGTGGATGGAGGGTGGGTCCTTGGCTGACCTCTACCTCATGCGGCACGGACACTACGTCGGGCACCGTCCGGGCTACCACGCACCCGACGACGCGGAGCTCTCGCCCCGGGGCCGCAGAGAGGCGATCGTCGCCGCACAGGTTCTGCCACCCGTGGCCGCGATTGTCTCCAGCCCTCTGCCACGCGCGCTCCAGACCGCCAAACTCCTGACTAAACATTCCGGGATCCCCTTGCTGGAGCCCGTCCCCGACCTCCGGGAGTGGCGCAGCCCCACCGCAGTCCAAGGGCTCCCCCCTGACGAGTTCCCCGAGGACTACACCCGCTGGCGCGTGCGACGAACCCTTGACCCCACCAACAGATACAGGGACGGAGAATCCCTACAGGAGTTGAGTGAACGGGCCGCGTGTGCCCGCACCCGGCTGTCCATCTTCGTGGAACAGGAAGGTTCCCTGTTGGTGGTCTCGCACACGCTCTTCCTCTCCATGTTCATCAGCACCGAACCAGCCGCCACCGCGTTCAGCAACGCCACACGCAGCCCATGGTCGTTCCTTGAGATCCGTCACCGCTAAAAGTCATGCCCGTGTGGTTGGTGGCCTCATGGCTGGCTTCGGCCGTCAGGCGTTGAGCCACTCCAGCGCCTCTGTGGGCAGCCATCGAGGCGGTCACCTCTGCCGACGCACTGTCGGCGGCGGGGACCTCAGCAGCGCGCATGCTCTGTATGACAATGCGCTGTCGCTCGCCGTGCGCTGTCTGGACAAGGACGGCGTCACCCGGGTTCGCCGACAGGTCATGGACGCGCGCGGGCGTAGCGACGAGAACTCGGTCGCCTCCGGTGAGCACATCCGCGGTTTCGGCATCGAGGAGTTCGGGGAGATCGTCAGCCATATCGCGGGGAAGATCAGCGGGGTCAACCTGACTTTCACCAGCGACGGCGAGCGCTCCGCCCACATCACCGGCAACGACCGTTCGGTCAAGCTCCGTCTGGGGCGGGCCCCGAAAGATCTCATCCGCGACCTGCATGCCATCGAGGAGGTGTGCGATCGGCCCGACCCTCTGCCGGAGTTTGAGTTCATCACCCACGTACTGCCGTTGCGGGACAAGTCGGACCTGGCCCAGCACCTGGACGAACGACTCGACGCGATGCTGGGGACTGGCGATCTCAGCCGAGTCGCCCTAGCCGTGCCGTCCGAGTGCAGGGAAGGATTCGACGCGACCGAGACCTTTCGGGTCAAACTGGTCGGCCGTACGCGGAACCTGTCCGAACTCGACGCTGACGTTCTCACGTTCCCTCTCCGCGAACGCCCTGTGGGAGAGCGCCTGAGCACGCTGCGCAAAGGCAAAGTCCAGATGTTTTCGGACACCGAGGCCAAGGAGACGCTCAGTGGCGAGGTATCCGCCTTGCGGTGGCTCACGGCGGAGGTCACCGAGAACAACGTCCACTACTTTCTGTGGCAGAGCCAATGGTACGAGGTGGGAACCAAGTACCTGGAGACCGTCAAGCGACGGGTCACCGAACTGCTCGCCCGGCCCAGCAGTATCACCCTGCCGCCCTGGCCCAAGGACAAAGACGAGGGGTCCTACAACAAGCAGAATGCCGCGAAGCAGAAGGGCTACGTCCACCTGGACAAGAAGAACGTGCACACCGCACGGCTCAACGGCGGCGGCTGGGAGGTCTGCGACGTGCTCGGTCCCGAAGGCCAGCTCATCCACGTCAAGAAGGCCCCCTCCGGCACTGCCCCACTCAACCACCTCTTCGCACAGGCGAAGATGTGCGTCGAGACGCTCAGGTACGACACCGAGGCCAGGCAAAAGTTCGCCGAGAAGCTCGACGAACTCGCCCCCGGTCATCCGGCCGACCGAGGTTTCAAGGAACCAACCGTGGTCCTCGGCATCCTTCTCAAGGAGGGGGAACCGGTGACCGTGGACTCCCTCTTCTCCTTCGCCCAGATCTCCCTACTGCACACGGACAACGTGCTGAAGGGCCTGAATGCACGACTTGAGGTCGTCTCCATCAGCAGGTGATCCCAAGCCAATGCGGTCTCCACTCAACATGGGTGCCGTCCATCTCGGCCTGTAGTGCACCCGCCCGGGTGCACCAGGCAGGCCAACGGTGTGCACCCTCCGGGTGCACACCACCCAGCGCAACGCGGGGCAACCCGGCACAACTAGGTGAACACCTCTCCCATGACCTGCGAATTCTCACATCACCGCAGGTCAACCCCCTCCCCCACCAGCATTCAAGTCCCGTCACTCACCCCAGAGGCACAAGCCCCTGACCAGCGCAGACGCGCAAGGGTCAGGGGCTTTTGCGTGTGTGGGGGTGCACGGGGACAGGAATATGCCTGGTGCCAGAAGGCCCCCTCCGGCACCGGCCCGCTCGACGCACCTCTTCGCCTGGGCGAAGAGGTGCGTCGAGACCTCAGGCACGACACCGAGGCCCTGCAGAAGTTCACCGAGAAGCTCAACGGACTCGCCCTCGACCACCCGGCCAACCGGGTTCAGGGAACCGACCGTGCTTCTCGGCACCCTCCTCAAGGAGGGAGAGCCGGTGACTGTGGACCCGCTCTTCTTCGTCCAGAACTCTCTGCTGCACACGGCCAGCTTCCTCAGGATCCTGGGCGCGAAGCCGGAGGTCATCGCCGTCAGCCGGTGACACGAAGCGTCCACCGTTGGCAGAACCCGAGGACGCCCTCCACGGCTGGCCGGAACCGGGAGCCGGCCGGTCGACCGCAAGAACTCCCCAAAAAGCACTTACAGACCACCAGAAACACCAAAACCACAGGCTTCTCGACACACACCAACAAAACAAATGGCCACGAGCACCAATTTTTGAAAAATGCTTCCTGTCGTTCTGACAGGAAGCTAGGCTCAGCGCATGCAGAACGAAACGTGGCAACCACCCTCCGTGCTGTTGACCGTTGACCTCGTCATCCTGACCCTGCGGTCCTCAGCCCTCCACGTCCTCCTCATCGAACGGGGCATCGACCCCTACAAAGGTGAACTGGCCCTGCCCGGCGGCTTCATCGCCGATGCCGGTGAGGACGTCTTCGACGCCGCCTGCCGAGAGCTACGTGAGGAAGCCAACCTCGACGCGACCGAACTCCATCTGGAGCAGTTGGGTGCCTACGGAACCCCTGGACGGGACCCGCGCGGACGCATCGTCTCCGTCGCCTATCTCGCCATCGCCCCTGGCCTGCCCGAACCCGAGGCCGGTACCGACGCCTCGGCTGCCTCCTGGCTTCCCGTCGAGGAGTTCTCCCAAGGCCGCAGACAACTCGCCTTCGACCACCGGCAGATCCTCGACGACGGGCTGGAAAGAGCCCGCTCGAAGATCGAGCACACCTCGCTGGCCGCGGCCTTCTGCGACGAGAGCTTCACCATCGCCGAACTGCAACGGGTCTACGAGGCGGTGTGGGGGTTCGAGCTGGACCCGCGCAACTTCTACCGCAAGGTCCAGGCGGTACCGAACTTCCTCGCCCCGGTCGTCCCGGACCGTCGCATCACCAAGGGACGCCCCGCCCGCCTCTTCCGTACCGGCCCCCAGCAGATACTGCGTCCGCCGATGATGCGCCCCCTACCCCCGACCCAGAGTGAGGACGAAGAATGAGCGACGACCTCGTGGTGGTGCTGACCGCCCTGAACCTGGAGTACAAGGCCGTGCGGGAGCGGCTCCACTTCCCCGAACCGCACCTGCACGCCCGGGGTACCCGGTTCGAGATCGGAACACTGCCCGGCGGCCGTGGACGCGTCGTCCTCGGGCTCACCGGTAAGGGCAACCAGTCGTCGGCGGTGCTGGTCGAGCGGGCCGTCCAGGAGTTCTCACCGGCCGCGGTGCTCTTCGTGGGCGTGGCCGGAGCCCTGTGGGACACGCCTCCCCTGGGTGACGTGGTCGTGGCGACGCACGTGTACGCCTACCACGGCGGAACCAGCGAGGACGACGGGCTCAAGGCCCGGCCCCGCGCGTGGGAGTCACCGCACGGCATCGCCCAGACGGTCGCGCACCTGGCCAGGATCGGCGAGTGGGCCAGGCACACACCGCCGGAGAGGCCGCGCCCCCAGGCCCACCTGGGCCCCATCGCTGCCGGAGAGATCGTGCAGAACTCGCGTATCTCCCGCGAGGCCGAGTGGATCAGGCAGACCTACAACGACGCACTGGCCATCGAGATGGAGGGTGCGGGCGTCGCCCAGGCCGGTCACCTGAGCGGCGCACCGGTGGCGATCGTGCGCGGCATCAGTGACCGCGCCGACGGCACGAAGGCCACCGAGGCGGACCGTGAGTGGCAGCCGGTCGCCGCCGCGAACGCCGCGGCCTTCGCCCTGGACCTCGCGGAAGAACTCATCAAACAAGAGGAGTCCCCCGGCATGCGCAAGGACAGCAACTCCGGTGACGGAGGCAACGTCACCAACACCGCCTACGGGAGTGTCGGCGTCCAGGCGGGCCACGTGCGCGACAGCACGTTCCATGTGTCCTTCGCTGCACCCGGGTCCGGCGGGAGCGGGATCACGGACGAACTCGCCGCGCTCAGGGAGAAGCTGGCGCGGGAGCGCTCGGCGGGACGCATCGACGAGGACACCCACGAGGCGGCGTCGGCCGAGATCGACATCGCCGGCAAGGGGATCGAGGAGGGAACACCTGAGAGCAGGAAGACCTCGGTCCTGGCCCTGAAGCGCCTGCGGGGGCTACTCGGCGACCTGGCGTCGCTGGCCGCGCAGGTCGCGACGCTGATCACCGCGGTGAAGGGGCTCTCGTGAACGAGCACGACACCTTCACCACCACCAACACCGCCGAGCCTGGTTCCTTCGTCGGAGCCCAGGTCGGGCAGATGCACAACTCCAATGTGTACGTGTTGAACCCCGACGACCCGCCCGAGCGCGAATACATGGTGGGACGTCAGTATCTCAACGATGGGATTCCGAGGAAGGCGCGTAAACACATCGAGCGTGCACGAGCACAGGGGGTCGACGACTCTGAAGTTCGCTTTCACTGGGTCTTGGCGATCCTCAGTAAACGCTCCTACCGGGATCTCGCGAAAGAGGAGCGCGCACTCCTGGCCGATCTGTCCGCACGAACGGGACCAGGAGGGCGCAACGGGTGGCGGAAGGGGCTGAACGTCGTCTTCGCTCTGCTGTCCTGCGTGGACGGGTCCGGTGGGGACTCCGACGCGGCGATGGACCAACTGCGTTCCCTGCCCGAGCCGCAGCACGGTCTGGTCCTGCGCCACCTCGAGCTGGTGCTCACCGGCAGCATGAGGCAAGGTGTGTGGCATCAACTCCGGGAGAACGCCGCAGAGGCACAGGGTGCCGGTGAACGGATTAACCGCGTCTGGGCCTATTTCGCGCCGAAACCCGCCGAGGCTCGGGCCAGGTATCCTGCACCGAAGTCCACTTCTGGCTGGGATGCCCTCAGAGGACTGGTCCTGGCAGGTGTGTTCCTGTTCGCCGTTGCGACCATGATGAAATCCGCCCTCGCACAGGGCAGCCTGCTGGCACTGGTCTCCTGCCTGGCCGTGTTCGTCTTCGGACCGGTCGCGGGATGGCACGTCACCCTCTGGAACCACCAACACCGGCGAAGGATGGCCAAGGAACGCGAGTACGGTTACCTGTTCTCCTCCCCGCCCCCTCCTAAGGGAGGTTTCACCGACCAGGTGACCCACGATTTCGACCACTACTTCGCCAAGTACGCCCCTGCAACGAAGAGCAGGAGCACATGGCTGGAGCAGACGAAGGGCGTACGGCGCTCCCTGTGCGACGAGGTTGCCCGGACCTACCGGGAAACCGGCATCGAGACCGATCGGGTGCGCTGGCTAATCCGGTTCATGGTGCGTGATGTGCGTCGGCGCTGGCTCACAGACCAGCCCTTGGAACCACACGAACTACACAAGGTGGACACGGCGACCAAGATCCGGTGCGTGATCCTGTGCCTGCTTCTGGCGGCGGCGACAGTGAGCACCGTAACCACCGCCTTCCAACAGGCACCTGTGGCCGCGGTAGGCAGCGCCTTGCTCACGGTGATCGCCGGCTGGTTCGCGATTCCCCTGTGGATGAAGATCTACAGCGAACACCGACGCTACGACGAAGAGCTTCAGGAGAGGAAGGAGATCCTCGGTACTCGGCAGGACGAGTACGCGAGGTGGAAGGGCAAACTCGATGACCTGCGCCCCACGGAGACGGAGATGGAGGCCTGGCTGGATGCGGACAAGACTCTGCTCCTCGACGAGACCCTGAAGCACTACCGTCTGGCGTGGCACGAGGTCACCACGCACGCCTTCCTCACGACAGCCAAGCGCCCCTGCAAGTCGGCCCACGTACCGCGCGGCCCCTGGCGCCATTCGAAATACGAGATCCGGGTCTTCCTGGTCACTGACGAGGGGGTTCGCGAGGCCATAGCCGTTCTCGACTTCGAGCAGGCACAATGGCGGACCAACTCACGGATCAACTACCGTTTCGACGCGGTCTCCTCGGTCCAGATCGAGATAGTGAGCGCACGCAGCTATACCTTGAACATCACGCTGACCAACGGCCCCACCAAGAGCATCATCGTGCCCGAGGCTCCCACCCATGATGCGGTGGACGAGGAGTCGCGGGACGAGGCCTCAATGATCAACCTCGACGCCGCCGGATTCTCCCACACGCTCCGCATTCTCGAAGGCATGGCCGCCGAGGGAAAACCGTGGTTCGAGCGCGCGACGGATCCTCCACCCGCTTTCGCGTCTGAGGCTTCCGAGCCCGATGCTGCTTCGGATGCGGGTGCTGCCTCACCGGTACGGAACGGCACAGCCCGACGCGAACGATCAACCCAACCGCTTCCGGATCGGGTGGCCCCCGTACCGTGAGTATCCGGTGCACCCGCGAGGGTGCACCAGACGGGCCCAGGGCGTGCACCCGGAGGGTGCACGCCGCCCAGTGAAACGCGGGGGCAACCCGACGCAACCGAGCACCCACCTCCGCCCCTACCTGCGGCTTCTCATGTCGCCGCAGGTCAGGGCACTCCCCCACCACAGTTCAAGTCCCGTCACCCACCCCAGAGGAGAGAGGCCCTGACCAGCGCGGAAGCGCAGAGGCCAGGGCCTCTCCCGTGTCCGTGGGGAAGCGACGGCCACCCTGTCCGGCGGCGGAACAGCGGGGGAACCGGAGCCGGCCGCCCTGGTCGTCGATCCCCGCACGTGGCAGGATGACGCCCATGTCCCAAGCACCCCCCTTCGGGGTCCCCCCGAACTCCCCCCGGCCCGGTTCCCGGCCGGGCGCCTCGCCGCAGCGCCGACAGGGGTCCCCCGCGGACAAGGCGATCACGATCGTCCTCATCTGCCTCGCGCCACTGGTGTGCCTCGGGACGAGTGCCTGGGGCTTTTTCTCGGTCATGGCGACCGCGAGCTGTGGAAGCGACTGCGGCGGCGCCGTCGACACGGCCGTCCCACTGATGATCTTCTCGCCGTGGGTGGTCTGGCTGATCGTCACCGTCTGGTCGATCGTGCACCTGAGCAGGAGGAGGCCCGCCGCCTGGGTGATGCTGCTCGGCCTGGGGGTGGCGACCGTGATCTACGTGGCGGCGAACATCGTGCTGTTCATCGGCGTGGGCTGATCATCCGCGCGCACGGCGACCGCGCTCGACTCCTCGCCCTCCGGAGCGACCTTTCCGGGCTCCGGGCGGGGCACCCGCCCGATCTCCGCGCATGCCGGTGGCGGCCCGGAGTCCCCCTGTGCGGTGCCCACGCGCACAGGCGGTTCCGGACCACCGCGGCTTCCGGCGGCAGAGCCCCCTGCCGGGCTCTGCCGTAGATGCGTCCGGCTTCGGGACGAGCACCTCTCCTCTCGGCGCGACCGTGCCGTCACCGCAGGCGGCCACCGCGTCTTGTGGCCGGTGCGGCGACGACGGTTCTCCGACCGCTTCCGTGCCCCGCCCGCCGCGGCGCTCGGAGAGCGGCCTGCCCGACCCCTCGGGCTGCCGCCGGTGCGTGCCTCCGCCCAACCGGATTCCACACCGGGAGGGACGGGTGCCGTCGTCCGTCAACCGGTTCTCCGTGGCCGGTGAACCGGGGAGCGGTTTCCGACCGGGCGGACCGGAGGTCCCCGGGCCGGGGTGGACGTCCCCCCGCCCTGCGGTCGGCGGCTGCGCGGAGCGGCCGGGCGCACGGCCCGTTCCCCCCGCCGGGGACGGACCTGTCCACCCCCGCTCCGGAGCCGGTCCGCGGCGCCGGGGCCGGGAACACGTGCGGCATGGCTTCCCACGACCCCGGGGACGGTGCCTCCGGGAAGGCCGGGCCCTCCCGCGGACCGGTCCGGTGAGGGGACGGGGGAGTTCTCGTCGTGGACGGCGGCGCGGTCCCCGGCCGGCCCGGCATCAGCGGCCCCGCGCGGGAGGCTGCCCGTGAGCCCGGCCGGGCCGACGGCCTTGCCCGGGTACCGCGGCGCGCCGTGGTCGACCACCAGCACCGGCGGCGCGCTCCCGACGTCGAAGCGGAGCCAGGCCGCGGTTCCGGACTCGTCGCGTTCACCGAGCCGGAGGTGGAGGTGGGACTCCCCGTTGTCCACGGCCCACCGGTAGGCCTCGGTGACGTCGAACTCGACACCCCCGTCCACGGGGCAGGCGGCCTGCCCTCCCGTGATGCTCCGGGTGTCGAGCAGGGCGCGGGCCTCGGGCTGGTCGTTCCAGGTGGTCCCTCCGTGGAAGGGGTCGACCCGGTGCACCTGCGCGTAGGAGGTGCTGTCGCAGTCGTAGGACCACACCACCTCGGTACGGAGCACCGCGGAGTCGACGACGGCGCCGGAGCCGGGCGCGACCGGGAACCGGAACAGGGCCCTGCGGGTGTAGACGCGGTCCCAGGCGAGGCGCCCCGTGCCCACGCTGGCGGTCTCGGCGCCGCCGTAGGACCGGTCGGGGAAGGCCCGGTCGACGTAGGTCCACGCGGAACTCCCGGCTTCGGTCCGGCCTCCGCCGGAGCGCACCTGTTCGTGAGGGCCGTCCGCGTCGGAGCCGGTCGGCCCGGGGGCCCCGTCGGCCGGGTCGGCGGTCCCCCGCGCGCCGCTCAGCTCCTCCCGGGCGCCGCGCTCCCCGGAGGCGACCGGCCCGCCGGCGGCCGGGGCCTCATCGTCGGCCGCGACCGGGGCGGCGGCCAGCAGCGAGAGGACCAGGGCGAAAATCGCACAGGCCGTCGTCGCACGGGGCAGGGAACGACGCATGACGGGGGGTGCCTACACATTCCGACTATGACCGAAAAAGAATACGGGCGGGACATGCGGGCCCCGCTCCGACAACCAGGAAGTTATCAAATTCCCGCAGCGGCCCACAAATCCCAGCGGCATAAATACAGACCAAAAACAGAATTACTACCACCGGAAACACGGTGCCATCCGCAACGACCTCCGCACAGAAGAAATCGAACACATGATCGACCTTTAATCGGCAACCATCGAACTGCGCTTCACGTCGGTCCGAAAATCGGCCGCTTCCCGGGGTTCAGGGACACACGCCCTCCGCGACAGCGCCTCGCGAGGGAGGGGCGTCCGCGCCCCCGGCCGCTCCGGCGGGTCCGCCATGACACGGCGGTCGCCCCGCGAACCGGGGTGCTTGTTCCGTTCCGCCTCCCCGCCGTCATTCCCGGGCAGCGCGGCGGCGGGTCGTGGAAGCGCGCCGTCCAGAACACGGACCTGGCCGGCCGGACAGCACTCCACGCCCGGCGGGGATCCGCCTTTGACAGAAACCCCTTATCCACAGACTCTTTTCGGAAATCCGGAAAACGCATATACGTCGCTATCGATGGTCGGGCGCTCTTCCCGCCGCCCCGTCCCGGCCGGACGCCGTGGGGCGGGCCCGGTCGCCTCCGGCTCCCGCCGGGACGGCCTCCCGGGGCTCACCCCTCTTCGGCGTCGTCCTCGGACCGTTCCCCGGGTGGGCGGATGCGGCTGGCGAGCCGGTAGTCGGCGCGGATGTCCTCGTAGACGACCCCGGTCATGACGGGCCGGGGAAGCCCCGAGCGGTCGCTGCCGGCGGTCCCCTCCTGGTTCGGCTCCCCCCAGGGCCGGGACACGACCTCCGGGGCCTCGTGGAAGACCAGCTCGTCCGCGGTCGCGGAGGCGCTGATCTCCACGTCGTACTCGGTTCGTTTCCGGTCACCCATGGTCTCCACCCCCGTCTGCCGCCGGGCGGGTCCGCGTCCACCGGGCCAGGCGGCCCCGGGCCCTACTTCCGGGCCCTGCCGCCGGTGCCCTTGGCCGTGCCCCCGGCGCCCTTCCCTGTACTCTTCGCCGCGGTCCCGGCGCCCTTCCCTGTACTCTTCGCCGCGCCCTTCGCCGCGGTCCCGGCGCCCTTGGCCGCGGCCCCGGCACCCTGGCCGGTACTCTTCGCCGCGCTGCCCGCACCCTTGCCGACGTCCTTCGCAGCGGCCCCGGCATCCTCGGCCGCGCCCCCCACGCCCCTGCCGACGTCCTCCGCAGCGCTTCCGGCTCCCGCGCCGACGCCCTCCGTCGCCTTCCCCGCCCCCGTGCCGACGTCCTGCACCGCGCTGCCGGCTCCCGCGCCGACCTCCTCGACGGCGGTCCCCGCACCGGCGCCGACGTCCTCCACGGCCTTCCCCGCGCCCCGGCCCACGCCCTCCACGGCGCCTCCGGCACCCCGGCCCAGGGCCCCCACGGCCTGTCCCGCACCGCCCGCGACCTGTTCGAGCGAGGTCCCCACGCCCCGGGTCACCTGCTCGAGGATCTGCGGGTTCGTGTCGATGGTCTGCAGCACCCGGGTGATGATGTCCCGGACGTTGTCGAGCCGGACCTTGAGCAGGGCCTGGGCCTCGACGCCCTTGATGTTCAGGTGGACGCGGCCGAGTTCGACGTCCGCCCCCACCTTCAGTTTGAGCAGGTCCAGCACCTCGGCCTGGAGCGATACGGAGGCCAGGAGGTTCTCGACCTCGAGCTCGATCTCGTCGACCTTCAGGACCGGCACGTCGAGGAGCACGTCCGTCTCCTCTCTGCCTGGGTCCCGGTGGACGTCCTCCCGGAGGGGCTCCGACTCCTCCTCCGCACCGTCGGACCGCCTCGCCCGCGCGGTCCCCGGCTTCGCGGTCCCCTCGTCCGGTGCGTCGCCCTTCCCCGTTCTCCTGCCGCCGGCGCGCGTGGTCCGCTCCTTGCCCTTGCCGGTCTCCTGGGAACTCTGGTTCACCGTGTCGGCACCCTTCTGCGTGGTCCGGGCACACCCGGCGGCCCCTGCGCCCTCCCGGGGATGCGGTCTGCCCGTCGTCCATGGCGCGAACACCCGCACCGAACGCCCTGTTCGCCACCGCTCGGGAAGCGCGGGTGTGTCCGCCCCCTGTACCCGCGACTGCCGCCGGAAAAACCGTTCCCCCTGCTCAGGGCGTCTCCTGCGACTCCGTCCCGGTGCTCCCCGGCGGTGCGTCCCACGCCCGGGGCGGCTCAGGGCGGCGCCCCCTCCGGTCCCGGTCCGCCGAGGCGGCGCAGCGCCTCCTCCCAACGGCTCCGGCGCTCGTCACCGGTGAGCTCCCACCAGGGGGTCCCGCGTTCGCCCAGGCCCTCCTTGGCCAGGGCCACCCGGGACCGTGCCAGCCGCTCCGCCCCGGGATCCCGCGAGCGCAGCGCCGCCGCCACGTCCCTGCGGGCCGACATCAGGTGGCCGACCAGGTCCTCGCGCACCCCGTCCGGCAGGTCGGGGTCGCTCGCCCGCCACCGCCGACCGCCGATCACGACGTGGCGGCCGTCGGCGGTGCGTTCGGGTTCCCGCATGTCGGGAACCCTGCCCCGTGGCGCGGGAGGCCACACCGGCCGCTGACCGGCCGGGCGCCCTCCGCCCGTCCCCGCGGGCCGGGGGCGGCGCCGTGCACGCCCCCGGCGCCACCGGCTCAGCGGGCGGGGGCCACTCCCACCGCCACGGCGAGGTCCTGCCAGGACATGCCGGACCCCTTGAACACGTTGGGGCGGTCGGTGCTGCGGTGCGCCTCCCCGCGCACGAGGGGTGCGAGGCCGACGAGGTCCTCTGCGGTGAGCGTCCCCTCGCCGATCGCGAGCACGACGTCGCCGCACTCGCGCAGCGCGGCGCCGCGCTCCTCGACGACGACGTGGGAGCGTCCCATCAGTGCCGCGTCGAGTTCGCGGCGGTCCGGTTCGTGGGAACCGATGGCGACCACGCAGGCGCCGTCGCGGACGAGGGAGCCGTCGAACAGGGGCTCGGCGGCGGACGTCGCGCACACGACGATGTCGGCGTCCGCGACGTCGGCGGCGGTGCCGGCCTCCGCCGTGATGCCGTGCGCGGCGATCTCGGCGAGGGCGGACGCGACCTTGCCGGGGGTACGGCCGATCAGCCGGACGTCGGCGAGGTCCCGGATCCCCGCGATCGCCACGGTATGCGAGACGGCCTGCGGACCGGTCCCGAACACGACGAGCCGTGAGGCGTCGGGCGCGGCGAGCCGGTCGGCGGCCACGGCGGAGGTGGCCGGCGTGCGCAGCGAGGTGAGGGCGACGCCGTCGACGAGCAGGCGCGGTGTCAGCGTCCGCGCGTCCATGAGCATGTAGACGGCCTGGATCCGCGGGAGTCCGCGCCCGGGGTTGTCCGGGGACACGGACGCGATCTTGACGCCGACCCACTCCCCCAGCGTCGAGGGCATGAGCAGCAGGTGGCCCTCCCCTGCCGGGGCGTGGGCGCGGGCCGGGTCCCCGGCCGGGTCGAAGCCGTCGAGCAGAGCGCTCTCGACCAGTTCCCGTGCGCGCGAGGGGCTGATCCGGGCGCGGACCTCCTCCGCGTCGACGAGGGGCAGGCCGGCGGGTGCGGGGTTCATGGGGTCACCTTGTCGTTCTCTCTGGCGGCGATCGCCGCGGACTCCTTGCGCACGATCCGTCCGGAGAGCGAGACCGCGCAGATCGAGATGGCCGCCAGGACCACCAGGTACGCGGCGATGGGCCACCAGGCGCCGTCGAACCGGGCGAGCAGCCAGGTCGCCAGGAGCGGCGCGGTGCCGCCGGCGAGGGCCGCGCCGACCTGGTAGCCGAGGGTCACACCGGTGTAGCGGACGCGCGTCGTGAAGATCTCCGAGGTCAGGGTGCCGAGGGTCGCGGTGACCGGGGGCCACACGAGGCCGAGGCTGATCACGACGGCCGCGTACACGGCCCAGTCCATCCGGAGGTCGAGCAGCATGAAGAAGGGGGCCGCGAAGGCGGCGATGAGCACCGCGCCCCCGAGGAACACGGCGGGGCGGCCGAGCCGGTCGGAGAGCCTGCCCATGAGCAGGATGCCGAAGGTGCTGACGAGGGCCCCGGCGCTCACGGCGTTGAGGACGACGGACTGCTCCATGTCGAGCGTGCCCGTGGCGTAGCTGACGACGAACGTCGCGAAGATGTAGAACGGCGCGGTCTCGACGACCTTGGCGCCGACGGCCACGAGCACGGAACGCCAGTGGTCGCGGAGCGTGTCGATGATCGGCAGCTTGGCGACGTCGCCGCTCTCCTTGGCCTCGCGGAACGCCGGGGTCTCGGCGAGGCCCTTGCGGATCCACAGGCCGACGAAGACGAGGACGACGCTGGCGACGAACGGGATGCGCCAGCCCCAGGACTCGAACGCGGCCGCGGGCATGAGGCTCACGAGCGCGAAGGCGACCGTGGACATCAGCATGCCGATGGTGATGCCGGTCTGGGGCACGGAGCCGAAGAAGCCCCGGCGGTTCTCGGGCGCGTACTCGTAGGCGAGGAGGAGGGCGCCGCCCCACTCGCCGCCGATCGCCAGGCCCTGGACCACGCGGCAGAGGATCAGCAGGACCGGGGCGAGGACGCCGACCTGGTCGTAGTTGGGCAGCAGGCCGATCGCCACGGTGGCGCCGCCCATGAGCGACAGGGTGATGACGAGGGTCTTCTTGCGGCCGATGCGGTCGCCGATGTGGGAGAAGACGATGCCGCCGAACGGCCGGATGAAGAAGGTCAGCGACAGCGACAGGTACGACAGCATCAACGAGATCAGGGGGTCGTCGTTGGGGAAGAACTGCTTGTCGAAGATCAGCGCGGCGGCTGTCGCGTAGAGGAAGAAGTCGAACCACTCGATGGTGCTGCCGCTGAGGCTGCCGATGAGCACCCGGCGGTTGGTGGCCGGTTTTCCGACCGTGGACTGTTGCGGTGACACGCACAACTCCTGGGGGTGGGGGCCGACGTGACGTGGGCCTCATGAAGGGGACTAGTGCAACGTACAATTTCACATTGCACTTAGGCAAACCCTCGTGACCTGGCCGGTTCCCGGACCGCCGCCGTCGCGGAGGCCGTGTCAGGACTCGGGGAGGCCCGCCCAGACCCCGCGCACGTGCCCGAGGTGGTGCCTCATGAGCGCCTCCGCGCCCGGGGCGTCGCGGGCCTCGACACGGTCCAGCAGGGCGTGGTGCTCCCGGGCCGTGGCGGTGAGGCGCCCCTCCTGGTGGAGGCGGCGCAGCGCCGACAGGCGCGACATGCCGCGCAGGCGCCGCACCTCCTCGACGATCCGGGCGTTGCCCGCGATGGCGAGCAGCTGGAGGTGGAAGGCCGTGTCCGCGGCGACGAACTCCCGGAGCTCCCCCGACTCGGCGGTCTCCGTGAGCCGGTCCGCGAGCGGGCGCAGCCGGGCGACCTGCTCGGCGGTGGCCGTCCCGGCGACACGGCCGACGGTCGGGACCTCGATGAGGGCTCGCAGCTCGATGATCTCGTCGAGCGCGACGTCGCCGAGTTCGACCACCCGGTACCCGCGGTGCCGGATCGTCTCGACGAGGCCCTCCCGGGTCAGCTCCATCATGGCCTCCCGGACCGGGGTGGCGGAGACGCCGAGGCGTTCGGCCAGCGCCGGGGCCGAGTAGATGGTGTCGGGTGCGAGCTCCCCGGCGACCATGGCCTCGCGCAGAACCTGGGTCACCCGGGAGCGGAGGCTCGTGGGCTCGGCGAGCGACCCGAGGACGGGAGTCGTCCGGGCCCGGCGCGCGTCGATGCTCATGCGGTGCGTTTCCTCCTCGGGCGGGCTCCTGTCGCTCCCAGGATGCCACGCTCCCCGCCGGGGCCCGCCGGAGCGGGGGTTCCGGGCCCTTCCCTGCGGTGCTCCGTCCGGCTCCGGAGGCGGCGCCGCGCGCGGTCGGCCCAGGTCACCCACGGCATTCCTCGCACTCCCTTGGGTTTGTCCCGGCTCGGACCCGGGCAGCGGCACGAGTGCGGCACGAGCAAGGTCCGCGACCACAAGGGAGACGACATGATCCGCAAGCTGTCCGAACTGGGCGTCACCTCCGAAATGGCCTACTGCGCGGGCGCAGCGTCCATCGGCCTGACCATTCTGACGTGGCTGGCGTCCAAGAAGAAGGAGGACGCCGGCAAGGACGCGGCCGAGCGCAAGGGCCTGTTCGTCGGTGAGTGGGCGCCGACCTTTTTCGCGCTCGGGGTGGCGCTCAGGCTCGAAGAGGCCAAGAAGTAGGGCCGCACAGCAGAGCGGGCCCCGTCGCGAGCTTCGCGGACGGCAAGCCCGGCCGGTCTCCCGGCCGGGCTTCGGCGTGTCCGGCGCGGCGGTCCGGGACCTGCGCTCCGCGGAGTCGGTGCTGCGCCGCGCCGCCCGCGAGATCGACGACCACCCCCTGGACGCCGCCCGCGGCGCCGTGCTCTCCGCGAGGGTGCGCGCGGTCGTCGCCGGGGCCTGCGCCGGTGTGCTCCCGCGGGGATCCGTGGGGAGGGCGGGGTTCCCGTGTGCGTCCGGGCCGGGCCGGCGCCCGGTCGGGAGGTCCCGGGGACGGGGACGGAGACGCGGGACGGCCCCGCACGGTGGGTACCGTGCGGGGCCGTGCCTTCCCGCTGTGTTCGGCCTCAGTGTGCCGGGCGGGCACCCGAACGCGGGAAGTCCGGTGCGGCGTCGCCCCCGGGGTCACCGAATCCTTCGGCTCCGGGCGAGGCCGCTGAGCCAGCTGAGGGGGCTCCTGCGGGGCCGGCGGCCGCGCGGAGGGGTCCTGCCGGCCGGGAACCGCAGCGGGTTCCCGGGGCCGGACGTCCGCACGGGGCGGCCGGGCCGCCCCAGGGGGCCGCCTCCACGGGCCAGCGGGTTGCGCCCCGGCGCCAGCGGATTGCGTCCGCGTGCCAGGGGTGTGCGGGCGGCGGGTCGCCGTCGCGCCGACGGAGCCCACTTGGCGGTCAGGCTCCTGGCCTTCCTCAGGGGGTTCCTCATCACGGTTCTCCTCCTCGTCAGCGCGGAACCGCGCTGTCTCGGTCGGTTCGTGGCGGCGTCGTCACCGCAGATCTCCCGGGCGCGGTCACCTCATCGCGGCGCCGAAGGGCGCCGTGGTCGTTCTCCCGGGGGCTCCCCACCGGAGCCCTCCCCGGTCCTCGGCCCCCGCGGTGCGCCGACCGCGCTCCCACCGTCGGCGGGGCCCGCGGGCCCTCGCCGGTCGGAGGACGCCGGGCCGCGCTCCGTGAGCGGTGCCCTGCGCCTCCTCGCCGTCCTCACAGGGAACGTGCGGTACGGAAGGGAGAAATAATCACGAAAAAGATACTTTTTTCATGCTCATCTGCCTTGCTACCCCAACGTGTGGTAATGATGCAGTTTCTTTGAGGAAAGCTCGTACGGCGGCGTACCCGGATCCGCCGGAGGAGGGGAGCCGGGCGGGATCACCGCAGCTCGGAGCCCCCGTGGCCGGCTCCCGCGCCCTCACGAGATTTTCTGCCGCGCCGGCGCCCGGGGCCCGTCCCCCGGCGGGTCCGGGGCGGGAACCCCGCTCAGTGGGGCGCGTCGAAGGAGCCGGTGCGCTGCCCCGTGCCGCCGTCGAGCCCGGGAAACGCCTCGCGGACGCGGACCGCCACGTCGTCGAAGCCGCCGAGCCCCAGGACCCGCACCTGCTCGCGCGCGAACTCGGCCCGGGCGTCCTCGTCCTCGACCGCGTCGACCAGGCTCCGGATGATCGCGACCTGGACGTCGCGTTCGGCCGCCTCGTGGCCCTCGGTCTCGGCGGGCCACCAGTAGCTCTCGAAGCCCTCGCTGTCGACGTCGTTGCCCGGCCCGGCGGGCTGCGGCGGCCCGTCGCCGAGCGCGTGCTCGTCCGGCGCCCCGACCGGATCGGCGACGCCGCCCCCCTCGCCGAACGGCGCGTCCAGGGGGTCGGCCTCCCCGAACGGGTACACGCCCGGGCGCGTCGGGGGAACCACCGCGGCGGCCTCCTCCAACTCCTCCTCGGCGTCGCGTATCGCGTCGCGCAGCGCAGCGTCCTTGCGCAGCGCGGAGAGGCGTCGCAGCCGCTCCGCGTCCTCGTCCGCCAGCCGCAGGCTCACGTCCTCCGCCCACACCACGATCCCGCTGCCCAGGACGGCCTTCTCCACCGCGAGCAGGGCGGCGAGTTCGCACTCGGCCGTCCCCTCACGGGCGGGGTCGGTCCCGCTGACCAGGTCCGACGCCCGCGTGACGACGGCGAGGACCGCCGGGGCGACCGGGTTGCGCAGGCCCAGGTCCACGTGGCCGGACCAGCGCCAGTGGACCGTCGCGGAGAAGTACAGGTCGTGGTCGGCGACGGCGCTCGGAAGCGCCACGGGGCGGATCCGCGTGCCCCGCGCGCCAACGGGCCCCTCGGCCCCGGGCCCCGCCTCCGGCTCGGGCGGGTCCGACGCCCCGGACCGCCCCTCCGCTCCGCCGGAACGCGACAGGTAGGCCGTCAGGCACAGCAGGACGACCGGGGCCCACAGCAGGGCCCAGGGGCCGACGAGCGGGTACAGCAGACCGGGGACGAGGGCCACCGCCGCGGCGGCGGCGATCAGGCGTGCTCGGGTGACGGGGGTGACGGTGCGCCTCCTCTCGCGGCGAGGCCGCGGCGGACGGTGCCCGACCGGTGCCCTCTGGTGGGCGGACGCGGCCCGGCGGCCGGGAACGCCGCGACGGGGGGTCGCGGCGCCGTCGGCGGGGCGGCGTCCGTACAGGACAGTGTGCCCGAGATCCGGAGCGCGCGTGCCGGGAACACACCAGCCCGGGGGCCGTGTGGGGAACATCCGGTCACGGGAAGGTGTCCGCTCTGCCCAGGTTGGGCGAACACCTCCCCTCGTGTTGCCTTGGAACACCACACAGGTCGCCGGAACATAACAGAATGCGATCACCAGTTCCGCGGCCCTTCCGGTCGCCCGTCCCCGAACCCGCTCGCGGAGCACACCGAATGCCTGCCACACCTCCCGGGGCCGAACGCCGGTTCCGCCCCGAGGTCCAGGGACTGCGTGCCGTCGCCGTCCTCCTGGTCCTCGTCTACCACCTGAACCCCGCCCTGCTTCCGGGCGGCTACGTCGGCGTCGACGTCTTCTTCGTCATCTCCGGCTTCCTCATCACCTCGCTGCTGTACCGCGAGGCGACGGCGCACGGACGCGTGTCGATCCGCGGCTTCTACGTGCGCCGCGTCCGGAGGCTCCTGCCCGCCGCGACGGTCGTGCTCCTGGGCACGGGCGTCCTCTCGTTCTTCGTGCTGCCGATCACCAGGCTCACCGACACGGCCTGGCAGCTGGCGGCCTCGGCGCTCTACGTCGAGAACCTCTACCTGGCCCGGCAGGCGGTGGACTACCTGGCCTCCGACACGCCGCCCAGCCCCGTCCAGCACTTCTGGTCGCTGTCGGTGGAGGAGCAGTTCTACGTGGTGTGGCCGCTGCTGTTCGCGGTGTGGGCGCTCACGCGGCGGCGCTGGCGGACCACCGCCCGCGCCCTCACGGTGCTCCTGGGGTCGGTGCTGGTGCTGTCCTTCGCCTGCTCGGTGGTGCTGACCTCGCAGGAGTCGGCGTCCGCGTACTTCCTGCCGACGACCCGCGCCTGGGAGCTCGCGGCGGGCGGACTGCTCGCCGTGGGCCTGGCCCACGGCAGCCTGCCGGAGAGGGTGCGCGCCCCCCTGGGCTGGCTGGGCCTGGCCGCCGTCGTCGCCTCCGCCGTCGCCTACGACGACGCCACCCCCTTCCCCGGTTGGGCGGCGGCCCTGCCGGTCCTGGGCGCCGCTGCGGTGATCGCCGCCGAGCAGGGGTCCGGACGCCTGACCGCGTCGGCCCTCCTGGGCACCGCGCCGGCCCGGTGGGTGGGGGACGTGTCCTACTCCCTGTACCTGTGGCACTGGCCGCTCATCGTCTTCGCGCTCGTCCTCACCGGCCGGGACGGGCTCGGCCCCTTGGACACGGTCGTGGTGGCGGTCCTGTCCGTGCTGCTGGCGTGGGCGACGAAGGTGTGGGTGGAGGACCCGGTGCGCGACCGGGGCCTGGTCCGGAGCGGGCGGTCCGCGCTGGCCGTGGCCACCGCGGGCATGGTGTCGGTGGCGGCGGTGGGCGGAGCCGCGTACCTGCAGGTCGACCGGTCGGGGTCGGTGACGTTCGACCCGTCGGTGCACACCGGTCCGGCCGCGATCGGCCGGTCCGCCGACTCCGAGGGGGAGTGGACGTACCCCTCCCCGGTCAGGGCCGAGGACGACCTGCCCCTGCTGTACGACGACGACTGCCAGGCGTCGAAGGAGGACAGCGACCCCGGGTCGGCCCAGTGCGTGTACGGGGCGGAGGACGCCGGGACGACGGTGGCGGTGGTCGGGGACTCCCACAGCGCCCAGTGGTTCCCCGCCCTCCACGAGATGGCCGAGGAGAGGGACTGGCGGCTGTTCCTCTACACGAAGTCGTCCTGCGCGTTCACGGACACGATGACCGCGGACGCCGAGGGCGGCGCCTACGAGGAGTGCCGGGAGTGGAACCGGGGGGTGGTGGAGGAGTTCGCGGAGCTGGCCCCGGACCTGGTCTTCACCAGCTCCTCCACGACCAGCCGCCCCTTCGGCGCCGAGACGATCGAGGAGGGCAAGACCGCGATCGCCGAGGGCATGCACCGCCTGTGGCAGGACGTGGCCGAGGTCTCGGGCCCGATCGTCGCGATCCGGGACACCCCCCGCCACCAGAGGGACGTGGTGGAGTGCGTGTCGGCCAACCTCGACCAGCCGGAGCGCTGCGAGGTGTCCGAGGGTGAGGCCTTCGAGCACGCCGACCCGCAGGAGGAGGCCGTCCTCGCGCTGGGGGACGAGGCGCACATGCTCGACCTCAGCGACCGGTTCTGCGTCGACGGCGCGTGCCCCGCGGTGATCGGCAACGTGATGATCTACCGGGACGCCGGGCACATCACGGAGACCTACATCCGGCTGCTCGCCCACGACCTGGGCAGCCGCCTGGACCGCGCCCTGTCCTGAGCACGCCGCCCGACGGGCCCGGCGCCCCCGGCGGCGGCCGCTGCCGGTCCGGGGGAGAACCGCGTGAACGTCGTCCGTCGCACGTCCCTTCGCAAACCGTTGTCACGATCGCCGAAAAACACATTTCCAGAGCCTCATGAGCACCATATAAAGCTCTTCAGTGCATAATCGGACGTTTTCGGATGGCACACGAAAGCGCAGGTGGAAGGCCGGAACAATCCCTCCGAGGGCATGCGCGACCCCGGGAATGTGTCGCGTGCGTTCTCCCCGTCGGCGAAGGCCTCCGCGAGTATGATCGCGGAATACACCGGCCGCGCCGTGACAGCGCTGCGCCGTGGTCGTTCCGGAGGCGAAAGGCGAATCGGATGGGGTCGCACGACGGCGGAGGGTCGGCGGAGGTCGCCGCCGGGAGCGCCGCCATCGCCGGGAACGCCGTGGGCGGCGACACCGCCCCCTCCCCGGACCACCGCGTCCGCATCGGTGACGCACTGCTCCCGGGGCTTCCCCACGGACCGGCGGGGACCCCCTTCCGGATCGGGTTCCACCTCACCGGGACCGGCCTGCTCCACGTGCGCGGCCGGGACCCGGCGAGCGGGCGGGCGACCGGTTTCGACGGACGGATCGGCGGGACGGGCAGGGCGGGAGCGGAGCGGGCCGAGGAGGCCGTCGCCATGATCCGCGCCTCCGGCTGACCCGGCGGGGGTTCCGCTCCGCGGAGCCCCCGGACGACGCCGACGACCACCACGAGCGCGAGGGGAGCGGCACGGCACGATGCCCTGGAACGCACAGGACCGCAGACGCCACGAGGGCGAGGAGGCCGCGCGCACCCTCACCGCGGCGGTGGAGGCGGCCGACGACGAGGCCCCGGCCGACGGACTCGAAGACGTGGAGCCGATGCCGCCGCGCGGAGCCCGCGCCCGCGTGGACGGCCGCGACGTGGTCGTGTCGTGGCAGCCCGTTCCGGGCCCGGCTGGTCCGGTCACCTACCGGGTGGTGCGGCGGACCGGCCGGGCCGGGACCGCGCGCGAGGTCGCCGTGGGCGAGCTGTCGGGGACCGAGATCACCGACACCGAGGCCCCGGTCGGCACGGACGCCCGTTACGCGGTGGTGGCGGTGCACGGCGGCCGCGCAGTGTCGGAGCCGGTGGAGACCTCCCCGGTGACGATCACGCCGGAGGTCTGCGACCTGCGCGTACGAGCGGGCGAGGCGTCGGTGACCGCCTCGTGGCAGGCCCCGGCGGAGGCGGTGCGCGTGGACGCGTGGCGGCGCGAGGGGGCAGCGCCGAGGGGGCCGGGCGACGGGGTCAGGGTGGAGACGGACGGCGCCGGGTTCCGGGACCGCGACGTGCGCCCGGACGCGGAGTACTTCTACCGGGTGCGGGCGGTCTACCTGACCTCGAACGGGCACGCCCGTGCGTCGGAGGGGCTCGTCCTCCGGGCGACCCCCGGGCCTCCGCCCCCTCCGGTGCTCGACCTGACCGTGTCGGCGGACGACGGCACGGGGGTGCGGGTCCACTGGACCCGGCCGCCCCGCGGCCGGGTCGTCCTGAGGGTGGGCCCGGAGCCGTCCAGGTGGGAGCCGGGAGCGGTGGTCGGTCCCGACGAGGCGGCCGCGCACGGCCCCGAGGCGGTCTGGGAACCGGAACCGGAACCTGTACCGGGACCGGAACCGGTCCGGGAGGGGGACCCCGGGCCCGGACGCGAGCGGGCGGAGCTGCTCCTGGGCGCGGGGATCAGCCACGTGCTGGCGGTGACGGTCGCCGGCGACCGGGCCGTGGTGGGCCGCTCGGTGCGGATCGCGACCGCGCCGCCGGTCGGGGGGCTGCGCGCGGAGCGCTTCGACACCTCGGTCCGGCTGGGGTGGACCTGGCCGGACGAGGCCGCCGCGGCCCTGGTCTCCTGGACGCCCGAGACCCCTGGGGGGCCGGAGCACACGCGGGGACCGGACGGGTCCGGGAGCGCGCGGTGCACCCGGCGCCAGTACGGGGCGGACGGCGGCTTCGAGGCCGCCATGGGATCCGACCCGGTGCGGGTGAGCGTCCGCACCGTCGTGGTGACGGGCGGCGAGGAGGCGGTGGGCGCTCCCGTGTCCGTCACCGTGCCGGGCCGGGCGGTGATCTCCTACCGCGTGGAGACGGCCGGCCTGCTGCGGCGCGAACGCGTCGTCCACCTGGTCGCGGACCGGGCCTGCGCCATGCCCGAGGTGTCCGTGGTCTACGCCGAGGGGGAGGTGCAGCCGCACTCGGGGGCCCAGGGGCGTGTCCTGGCGACCCTGCCCTCCCGGCGCCTGGACGCGGGCGAGCGGGTGTCGGTGCGCGTGAGGCCTCCCCGGGGGTCCGGCCCCGGCTGGCTGATGTGCTTCCCCGCCGCCGACGACGACCGCGCTGCGCGCCTGCGCCAGCCCTCGGTGAAGGAGCTGCGCCTGTGAGAGCCCCGACCGCGTTGCACGCCCTGAACCCCCTGGACGGCCGACGCCTCGTGTGCCCCTACTGCTACTCGGGTTTCACCGAGCGCCTGATCCGGTTCCGGTGCACCGGGCGGCCCGGCCCCGGCGGGAGGGTCTGCGCCCCCGTCGAGGACACGGCGGTCCGGACCCACCTGGGACGCCGCGAACTGCTCCCCCCGGTGTTCGGGGCCGACGGGCGGCGGGCCCTCGCGGTCTGCCCGGAGTGCTCGTCGACCACCGGCAAACAGGTGTGCGCCACCTGCCACGCGCAGCTGCCGGTGAACTTCGGCCGCACCCGCAGCCGGCTGATCGCCCTGGTCGGCGCCCGCGACGCGGGCAAGACCGTGTTCATGACGGTGCTCATCCACGAGCTGATGAACCGGGTGGGCGCCAGGTTCGGCGCCTCGGTGGGCGGCTCCGACGACCACACGCGCCACCGGTTCCGGGCCGACTACGAGACCCCGCTGTACGAGGAGGATCGGCTCCTGGGCGCCACCCGGCGCACGGGGACCACGCGTGAGCCGCTGGTGTTCCGGTTCACGGCGCCCCGGCGGGGGCTGACCGGACGGCGGCCCCGGCACACCCTGCTGTCGTTCTTCGACACCGCCGGGGAGGACCTGACGTCGGAGGAGAGCGTCGAGGCGAACCTCCGGTACCTCAACAACGCCGACGGGGTCATCCTGCTGCTGGACCCGCTCCAGATGGAGGGCGCGCGCAGGCTCGCCCCGGCGGGGACGAGGATGCCCGCGCCCGGCCGCAACGCGGGACGGCCGCTGGACATGCTGGGCAGGGTCACCGACCTGCTCCTGAAGCGGCCCGGAGCGGCCGGCCGGCTCATCCGGGTTCCCATGGCGGTGTGCCTGACCAAGATCGACGCGCTGCACGGCCAGCTGGACGCGGGGTCCCCCCTGCACCGGCCCCAGCCGGGGGAGCCGTTCTTCGACGACTCCGACAGCCAGGACGTGCACGCCCAGGTCCAGCAGCTCCTGCACCGGTGGGACGGCGGCGGGATCGACGGGCACGTGCGCAACCACTACCGCAACGCCCGCTACTTCGGGGTGTCCGCGCTGGGCTGCGCCCCCGACGACGGGAACCGGGTCCGGGGAGGGGTGCGCCCCTACCGGGTCGCGGACCCGTTCCTGTGGATGCTGGGCGAGTTCGGGGTGGTCCCCTCCCGAGAGGGCCCCTGAGCCGCGGCCGCCCCGGGGAGGCGTACCCGCAGGGCCGGTCCGCCGGCCGCAGGATCCCCCGCGAAAGACCAGAACGACCGGAAGGGCGCGCCGATGGGTTTCGCTCAGCTCTACTACACCTCGTGCGAACACGGCCTGTCGGGGTACGCGGGATACCAGTTCAACGCGGCCACGCCCGGGGTGGACCCCCGGGTGCTGAGGGAGGTCGAGCGGTTCACCGTCTACGAGCCGCCGCGCCGGTCCTCCCCCGCCGGGGTCGCCGCACACCCCGTCAACCTCTGTTACGCGCCGGACCTGGGCGGGGTCCCCGTGGTGAGCCGGGTCGTGTCCAGCGGCGACGACCCCTCGGGGCGGCCGGGCAACTACTTCGCGCACAGCCTGGTCCCCGCCGGAGGCGCGGCGGACGGCGACGGGGCCGGCGGTGTCCGGGACGGGGGCCCGCTGCCGGCCGAGCTGTGGGGCGCCCGCTTCTGGGCGGACGCACCGGTCCGCGACGCCGGGCTCCCGGTGCTGGAGGTGCGGCGCGGCCCCTTGGACCGGCGCCGGACCGAGGCCTGGGCGCGCGGCCTGCCCCCGGAGGCGGTCGTGCGGCTACTGGTCTGCGCGGACGGGGCCGTGGACGGCGCCCGGCCCCTCGTGCTCGTGGCCGACAGCGCCTCCGTCGCCCACTGGGTGGCGGCGCTGACCCACCTGATGCCGCCGGAGCGGGCGCGACTGCTGTCGTTCGCGACGTACGGCGCCGACCCGGACGGGACGCCGGTCCACGTCATCGGGGTGCCGCCGGGGTCGGACACCTCGCCGTGGGAGGACCGGTTCACCGTGCACGCCCCGGGGTCGGACTCCCCCGGGCGGCTGCCCGAACCCGACGAGCGGTCGCGGGCGGCGGCCGCCCGGCTGGTCGGCGCGGGGTCCCGCGGAGCGGTGGATCTGTGGCGCGGGGCCGCCCCCTACGCGTCGGGGAGGGAGCGGCGCCTGGCGGACTGGCGCCCGGTGCTGGCCGCGGCGGCGGCCCTGGCCGGCGACCCGCTGGGCCCGGAGGACCTGCGGGCCGTCCGCGAGTGGCTGTCGGAGGCTGTGGAGTGGCTCGCCCCCGGGGACACGGGGTCGCTGGTCGCCCGGGTCCTGGACTCCGGCGCCGGGGAGCTGGACGACGGGGCGCTGGCCGGGTTGCAGCGGCTGGCCCACCGGGTGGGCGCGGACGAGGTCACCGAGCGGATCGAGCGCGTCCTGGTGCACCGCTCCCTGGACGGCATCGCCGGGGGCGGGGCCGCTCCCCGGGTCGCGCCGATGCGGTCGGACGCGGTGCGCGCGGCGGCGCGGGAGCGCATCTCCGCGCTCCTGGCCGGCGGGCCTTCCGAGGAGTCCTCGCCCGGTCGGTCCGCACGGGTCGGGACGGAACCGGACGGGACCGGTCCGGAGGCCGGGGCGCCGGGGGGCGGGCGGCCCGGGGCGGAGGCTGCCCCGGCGCGGGCGCCCGGCGTGAACGCGGCAGCCCGGCGCGGCGGGGTTGGGGACGGCGGGGTCGCCCCCGACCGGGCCTTGGAGCTGCTGCGATGGGCGCGCGCGGGAGGGCTGGCGCCGTCGGCGGTGAGCCTGGAGAGGTACGGGCGCGAGGTTGTCGCCCCTCTGCTGGCGGACCCCTGCTTCGGCCGTCCCTCCGCGCCCGGCGTCGCGGGAGCCGCCCCCGCCCCCGGGCGGCGGGGCGGGGCGCCGCGGGCGGCGTGGCCCGATCCCGCCGTGGCGGTCCTGCTGTCCCACCACCACGAGGTGCGGCGCGGCGCGGCGGAGCGGCTGGCGGCCCTGCCCCCCGACCGGCTCGCGGACGTGGCGGTCGGCCCGGCCGGCGCCCTGTTCGCCGGCGACCGCGACGGGGCCAGCGCGCGCCTTCGCGAGCTGCGCCGCCTGGGTACCGACGACCGCTCCGACCCCGTGGGGCTGCTGGCGTACGTGGTGTCGGTGCGCCGGGAGGGGCGGGCGTCGAACGCTCCGGGCCTGGCCGAGCACGATCTGGACGACGCCCTGCTGACGGAGGTGTGGGGACCCGGGCACGGGCCGCACTCCGCCCTGCTGGCCCTGCGGGCGATGCGCCCCGGTGTCCTGGTGTCCCCGGGCGTGGGCGGCTGGGTGGCCGAGGCGATGGTGGCCGCGCCCGCGCCGGACGGGGAGCGGGCGTGGCGGGACCTGGTGGACGAGGTGTCCCGGCACTGGCTGCGCGACCGGCTGCCGGTGGCGGGGCAGCGCGTGGCGGTGGAGTGGTCGGAGGTCCGCCCCCTCCTGGCCGGGCTCCACCGGGCCGGGGAGGAGCACGGGCCGGAGCGGCTCGCCTCCGTGTACCGGGCGCTCGTGGAGGTCCACCCGGCGGTGGACGCCGTCGCCCGGCGGACGGTCGTGGACGTGCTGTCCGGATGGCGGAGTCCCGGGACGCTGGCCGCGGCTCTGCGGGGGTGCCCGGAGGACGTGTTCGGGGCCTTCTGCGGGGTGGTCGCCGCCCGGCTGGCCGACGACCGGCCCGACACGGCGACGGCGGCCGCGGTGTACCTGGCCGCGGGGCACGAGGACCTGGCGGGGCACGAGCGCGGGGGGCGCCTGGACTCGGCGGTGCTCTCCCCCGCCGTGGCGGCGTGGCGCCGCCGCCACCTCGCCGGGGTGCGCAGACAGCTGCCCCGGGAGGGGGCGGCGGCGTTCGACGAGTGGGTCCGGCGGCGGCGCGGGGAACGGGAGCGGAGACGGTTCGGGCTGGGTCGCCGGGCAGGCGGGCGGCACACGTGAGCGGTCCCACGGGCGAAGGCGCGACCGCGGGCGCCGAGGGCTCCGCGCCCCCGGGCGGTGCGGCGGCCCGGACGCGCGGAGGCGCCGGAGGGCGGCGGGCGGGCGGGCACGCGGCGCCGCCCTCTCGGCGGGGCCGCACCGGCCGGCCGCGGACCGCGGGGTTCGCGGGGGAGCTGTGGCCGCGCCGGGACGGGGGCCGGGCGGACCTGGGGACGGGCTGCGCGGCCGCGGCGTCGGTGGCGGTGCTCGGGCTGGTGGTCGTCTACGTCCTGCGCTGGTGGCTGCTGGCGTTCCTGGTGAGCGCCGTCGTCGCCCTGGGCGTCGCCGCCGCCGTGGTCGGCGGGTCCGTGCTGACGGGCCTGTACTTCCGCCGGACGCACGAGGTGATGTTCGGTGGCGGCCGCCCCGAGGATCCGCCCCCGGGCGAGGGGGACGACCCAGCCCACCGCGCCTACCACGGGGGCCCCGCCTGGTGGGACCTGCGGACGATCGTGGGCCGGACCTGGGCCGCGTCGGCCCTGTGGGGGGTGCTCCTGGGCGCGCACTTCGCGGTCCACACCCTGGTGGTGGCCGCGTACCTGGCGGCGGCATGGACGTTCGTGGGGGTGCTGCGGGTCGTGGACGCCGGCCTGCTGGTGGTCCGCCGGGTGCGGATGGTGTGCCCGGGCTGCTTCCTGCGGCTCGGCTACCCGGCGTACCTGTGCACACGGTGCGGACGCAGGCACGGTGCGATCCGCCCGGGGCTCCGGGGGCTGCTGCGGCGCCGGTGCCTGTGCGGGGCCCGGCTCCCCACGCTGCTCCTGCTGGGCTCGGCCGACCTGGACGCGCTGTGCCCGCACTGCGACCGGGGCCTGGAGCACCGGCCCGGTGAGGCCCGGGAGTTCGTGCTGCCGCTGTTCGGCAGCGCGGGCGCGGGCAAGACCCGCCTGGTGGCGGGGATGAACCTGGCGCTGGCCCAGGCCGCGCGGGGCACACGGGAGGCGTACGTGGAGCCCGTCGGCGAGGAGACCGTCCGGCGGCTGCGCGACAGCGAGCGGCTCCTGACCGCGGCCCACCGGACCGGCCCCACTCCCCCGGGGCGCGAGGTCCGCGGGCTGACGGTACGCGTGGGGGCCGAGGGGCGGACCCTCCTCCTCCAGGTGTACGACGCGGCCGGGGAGCGGTTCAACCGGTCGGCGACCACCGAGGAACTCACCTATCTGGGGCAGGCGTCGACGTTCGTGCTGGTGGTGGACCCCCTGGGCGTCGAGGCGGTGTGGCGGTCCATGACCGCCGGGGAGCGGTCGCGCCTGTCCGGGCACCGCTCGCGCGTCCGCGACCCCGAACTGGCGTACGGGGCGGTGCGCGACGAGATCCGGCGCCAGTACCGCATGTCCGGCCGCAGACTGCGGCCCCGGCGAGCGCGGACCCGCCTGGCGGTGGTGGTCACCCGCGGAGACCTGGTCCGCGGCACCTCGGCGGCGCCCGGCGGGATGCCGCCGGAGGAGTGGGCGGCACGGACCCTGGGGCTCGGGAACCTTCTGCGGGACGCGGCGGCCGACTTCGGGGAGGTGCGGGTGTTCCTGACGGCGTCGGTCGCCGACGGCTCCGGGACCGCGCACCCCAGCCTCTCCGCACTGCTGCGGTGGGTGCTGGCCGGGGAGTCCGCAGCGTTCGCGGGGATGCTGGCCGGGTCCGCGCCCGGTTCCGGGACGGGGACCGCACCGCGCGGCGCGCCCGTGCCCCTCGGCTCCGTCCCGCCCCGGCCCGAGCGCGTGGGAGGCGGCCGATGAGCTGCCGCACCCCCGGGCACCGGGGCGCGCGCCGGACGATCGCCGTCACCGTCTACCTGGTCACCGGGGTACTGACGGCGGCCGCGGTCACCGCCGCCGTCTGGTTCGGCGTCGCCGCCGTCCAGTTCGTGTGGGAGCACGCCCTCGCCCGGATGTGACGGCGCCCCGTCGTGCCGGGGTCCGGGTGGCGGCCGGAACCCGGTCGGCGCCCCGGGGACCGCCTGTGGCACAGTGGCGGCGAAAGCGGTGCCCACCGCCTGACCACGCCTTACGGGAGGAAACCGATGGCCGTCTTCGCCGTCACCTACACCTACGCCGACGGGAGCGCCGCCGCACGCGACGAGCACCGCCCGGCCCACCGGGAGTACCTGGGCGAGCTCTCCGAGCGGGGCGTCAACCTGTGCTCGGGCCCGTTCGGCCCCGAGGAGGCCCCCGGCGCACTGCTGCTGTTCCGGGCCGGCTCCCGCGAGGAGGCGGTGGCCCACACCGAGAAGGACCCCTTCCGGATCCAGGGCCTGGTGGCGGAGGTCTCCGCCCAGGAGTGGGTCCCGGTGCTGGGGCCGCTCGCCGAGCACTTCTGATCCGGCGCCCGGTGCGCACGCCGCGGGACAGGTCGCCCCGGCCGGTCCCGCGTGCGCTACTCCGGCGCGAAGCCGTTGTCCCTCATCCACCGCGGGTCGGGGGCGACCAGCTGGAGGATCTCCACGAAGAGCCCCTCGGGGCCGGCGACCTGGAAGCGGCGCTGCCCCCAGGGCTCGCTGACCAGGGGCAGGACGATCTCCAGGCCGGCCTCCCTCAGCCGCTTCTCCTCCGCGTCCGCGTCCTGCACCAGGAAGGCGACGAGTGTCCCCGCCACCGTCCTGCCGAGCATCCCCTCGGCGAGGGACGCGTGGTCGCGCCGGACGAAGTCCAGCGACAGGTTCTTGTGCTGGGCGTGCTGGGTGTTGACGTACCAGCCGATGTCGGCGCCGATCTCGAAGCCGATGTGCTCGGCGAACCACTCGGCGCTCGCGCGCGGGTCGTCGCAGAGCACCGCCATGCCGATGAGGTCGATATTCACGGTGTTCTCCCCTGAGTCGTTCTTGACCACTTCACTTAAAGTACTACACTTAAAGTGGTTGCAGCAAGCAGCCCTTCCCGACGACTGGAGACCGAGACCATGCGGCAGAACCCCGAACGCAGGCGCGCCCTCCTGGACGCGGCCATCGACGTCCTGGCCGAGGAGGGGGCGCGGGGGCTCACCTTCCGGGCGGTGGACGCACGCGCGGAGGTGCCGAAGGGCACCGCGTCGAACTACTTCGCCAACCGCGCCGAGCTCCTGCTCCAGGCGGGCGCGCACGTCCATGTGCGCCTGACCCCCACCGACGAGTTCATGGACCGGTTCACGAACGCCCTGCCGTCCCGGGAGCAGACCCGGCTGGGCATGCAGGACCTGCTGCGGCGCATCGAGCACAACCGCAACGGCTACCTGGCGCTGCTGGAGCTCCGACTGGAGGCCAACCGCCACCCGGGCATCCGCGAGGAGCTGACCCGCACCATCAAGGAGACGCTGGAGGAGAACGTGCGCACACACCTGGAGGGCGGCTTCCCCGGCGACCGGACCACCGTGGTGACGCTCTACCTGGCGATGACGGGCCTGTTCATCGAGCACCTGACCCTGCCCGCGGTACTCGCCGACGACGCCGCCGGCCCCCTGGTGGACCGCATGGTGGACCTGATCGTCCCCGGCCCCGACCAGGCATAGCCCGCCCCCGCACGGGTCCGCGACGGCCGGTCGGCACGCGCCAGGGAGAGTCCGCGACGTCCGTTCCGTCCCGGAAAACCCCTGTCCGGGGGCGGCTCCGGCGTGCAAGACTCCAGACTCTCGCGAGGAGGCCCTGTGCACACACACCACTTCGGCATCGTCACCGGCGACGGCCGCACCCGGCGCGCCGTCGTCGAACTGCCGGGACGGCCCGACGCGGTCGTGACCGGCGACGACGAGGCCGGGCTGGCGGACGAGATGTCCGAGGTCGTCGCCGGGCGCCTGGGCGTCTCCCCCGACGAGGTCGACGTGACCCTCTTCGGGCACGACGGCGACGACCCCTGCTACGCGGCGGCCGTCCTGTGCGACGGCGCCGGGTGGCACACGCGGTTCCCGGCCCAGGAGGACCTTCCCGCGGCCCTGGACCTGCCGGTGGCGCTGAGCCGGGAGGCGGCCGAGGGCCAGGCCCTGCGCGCGCTCGCCTCCGCGCTGGGCCGCCCGGCCGCGGGCCTGGACCTGGAGGTCGTCCGCATCGGGCCCGGCAGCGAGGACGCGGACGAGGGGTGGGACGAGGACCGGGACGGTCCCTGACCGCTCCCCGCAACCGCGCCCGCGGGCGTCGGCCCGCACCGCACGTGAGCGCCCGCCACCGGGCGCTCCCCTCCGTGCGCCCCCGCCGGGCGCGGCCCCCCGGGCCGGTCAGCCCTTGGGCGGGGCCGTGCTGCTGCGCTCCACCAGCCGTGTGGCCATCTCCACGCGGGTGGTCTCGGGCCGGTCTCCGCCGACCAGGTCGAGCAGCATGCGCGCGGCCATCTGCGCCATGTCCCGCAGGGGCTGGCGGACGGTGGTCAGCGGCGGAGTCGCCCACAGCGCCTCGGGCAGGTCGTCGAAGCCGATCACACTGACGTCGTCCGGGACCCGCAGCCCGCGGTCGAACAGGGCCCCGTAGGCCCCCCGGGCCATCTGGTCCGACCCCGCGAAGATCGCGGTGGGGGGCTCGGGCAGCTCCAGGAGGGCGGCCGTCTCGGTCCGGCCCGTGTCCAGCAGGAAGTCGCCGTAGCGGACGTAGTCGTCGGGGACGGCGAGGCCCGCGTCGCGCATCGCGCTCCGGTAGCCGTCCACCCGCGCCCGGCTGCACATCACGTCCGGCGGGCCGCTCAGCGTGGCGATGCGCCGGTGGCCGAGGCCGATGAGGTGCTCGGTCGCGGCGACGCCCCCGGCCCAGTTGGTGGCGCCGACCGCCGGGACGTCCTTGGCGAGGTCTCCGACGGGGTCGACCACCACCACGGGTATGCCCAGCGCGTCCAGCTGGGCGTGCTGCGCGGCGGACAGTTCGGACAGCACCAGGACCACGCCGTCGGAGTTGCGCGCCTGGAGGTTGTCCAGCCATTTGCGCCCCGGCCGGGTGCGGCTGCGGTCGTGCACGGCGGAGACCACGATGCCGAACCCCGCCTCGTGGGTGACCTCCTCGACCCCGTCCAGGATCGCCATCGACCAGGGGCTGCCCAGGTCGAGGAAGACCAGGTCGATGAGGCCCACCGTCCGGTCGTCGCGGTGCCTGCGCGGCTGGTAGCGGTGCTGTTCCAGGAGCCGTTCCACCTGGCGGCGGGTCTCCGCGGCGACGTCGAGGCGACCGTTGAGCACCTTGGACACGGTCGGGACGGAGACCCCCGCCTCCTGGGCGATCTCCGCCAGGGTGGGTCGTCGCTGTGGCATGCGCCTCCTCGTCGGATCCGGGCCGGGAGCGGTTCGCGGCCCTTCAGGATTCTATCTCGAAAGTTTTCGAGGGCATTCGCCGTAACCTACCCGAAATCAGAGGGGGCCTTGACGCACCCCCTCGGACAACTTAGCGTCATGCCAACCGAAACATATCGAAATATTTCGAGAATTTCGACCCACGTCTCCCCCCGACGGAAGAGCGGTGTCCCCATGAGAAGCACCTACCGGATACGTGTGATCGGCGGTACCTCCCTGGCCCTGGCCATGCTCCTGGCCACGGGCTGCGGGACGACCGGGCCCGGCGGCGGCGACGCCTTCCAGGTGTGGGCCCTGGAGGACGCCGCGGTGAACGAGCTGGTCGAAGCGGGCATAGAGGCCTACAACGCCGACAGCGATGTCCCCGCCGAACTCGTCACCTACGTCAACGACTCCTACAAGCAGCGGCTCCAGGTGGCCCTCGGCTCGCCCAACGCCCCCGACGTGTTCTTCAACTGGGGCGGCGGCAACCTGGCGCAGTACGTCGACGCCGGCCAGGCCGTCGACCTGACCGGGGCGCTGGAGGACGCGCCGGAGTTCCGGGACGCCTTCCTCCCCAGCGTGCTCGACGTCGCCCGGATCGACGACGCCTACTACGGCGTCCCCATCCTCGGCGTGCAGCCCGTCGTGCTGTTCCACAACAGGGCGGTCTTCGAGGAGGCCGGCATCGAGCCCCCCGAGACCTACGACGAACTGCTCGACGCCGTCGACACCTTCCAGGAGCGGGGCGTCACCCCCGTCACCCTCCCCGGGGCCCAGGGGTGGACCCAGCTGATGTGGTTCTCGTACCTGGTCGAGCGGATCGGCGGCCCCGACAGTTTCCAGGCCGTCGTCGACGGCGAGGCGGGCGCGTGGAGCGACCCGGCGATCGTCAGGGCCATGGAGATGTGCCAGGAGCTGGTGGACAGGGGCGCGTTCGGCACCAACTTCAGCTCCATCGACTACGACAACGGCAGCGCCTCGGCACTGCTCGCCACCGGGGAGTCCGCCATGTTCCTCATGGGGACCTGGGACATCGCCCGCCAGCAGCAGGACAGCCCCGAGTTCATGGCGAGCGGCGACCTCGGGTACACGGCCTTCCCGACCGTGGAGGGCGGCGAGGGCGAGCCCGGGGCGATCGTCGGCAACCCCAGCAACTACTTCTCCGTCAACGCCGACAGCGGGCACACGGACGCGGCCGTGGACTTCCTGGTGGAGACCTTCGCCTCCGACGAGTACGTCGACGGGCTCATCGAGGCGGGCCAGGTGCCCCCCATCGAGGGCGTGGAGGACCGGCTCCAGGAGAGCGAGCACGCCGACTTCGCCGTCTTCACCCACCAGCTGGTCTCCGAGGCGCCGAGCTTCACCCAGTCGTGGGACCAGGCGCTGTCCCCGTCCGCCTCGCAGGCCCTGCTGACCAACCTCCAGCTGCTCTTCCTCGGCGACATCACCCCCGAGGAGTTCTCCCAGGACATGGAGCAGCACCTGTGAGGACCGCGACCCCCGCGGAGCGGCCCGGGTTCGCCTGGGCCGCTCCGGCCCTGCTGTTCTTCGGCCTGTTCGGCCTGGCTCCCGTCGCGGTGGTCGTCTACCTCAGCCTCACCGCGTGGAACGGGCTCGGCTCCCCGCAGTGGGTGGGCCTGGACAACTGGCGGGCGCTCCCAGGCGACGACGACGTCACCCGCGGACTGGGCGTCACCCTGGCCCTGACCGCGCTGTGCTGGGCGACGCAGACCCCCCTGGCCCTGGCGTTCGGCACATGGGCGGCGGGACACCAGCGCGCACGGGCCGTGGCGAGCGCCGTGTTCTTCCTCCCGCTCCTGCTGTCCACCGCCGCCATCGCCCTGATCTGGAAGGCGCTGCTCGACCCGAACTTCGGCCTGCCCTCCCAGATCGGCCCCTGGATCGGGCTGCCCGACGGCAACGTGCTCGGCAACCGCTCGCTGGCCCTGTACGCGATCGTCCTCATCCTGCTGTGGCAGTTCCTGCCGTTCCACATGCTGCTCTACCAGGCGGCGGCACGGCAGATCCCGAGCTCCCTCTACGAGGCCGCGGAACTCGACGGGGCCTCCCCCCTCCGGAGGTTCTGGCACATCACCGTCCCCCAGCTGCGGCACACGATCATCGCCTCGTCCGTGCTGATCCTGGTCGGGTCGATGACCTACTTCGAGACCGTCCTGCTGCTCACCGACGGCGGTCCGGGCAACGCGACCCGCATCCTGCCGCTGCACATGTACAACCAGGGCTTCATCGCCTTCGAGATGGGCTACGCGAGCGCCGTCGCGGTGCTGCTGGTCGTCATCGGCACCGGGCTGTCGCTGCTGGTGGTGCGCGTGACCGGCTACGCCCGTATGACCAGCCAGAGAGAGGGAATGTGACATGGCCACCCGAACCAGGCCCTTGGTCGGCGGCGGGATCGGGGCCGCGCTGTGGCTCGTCGTCGTCGCGGTGCCGATCTACTACCTGCTCGCCACCAGCCTGCGCGGGCCGGGCGACTACATGGCCGACGGCCCGCTCGCCCTGCCGGACGACCTGACCCTGGACAACTACCTCAACGTCCTCGAGGTGGGGTTCCTGCGCTTCCTCGCCAACAGCCTGGTCGTGGCGTGCGGCTCCGTGGCGCTGGTCCTCGCCGTGGCCCTGCCTGCGGCGTTCGCGATCGTGCGCGGCCGCAGCCGCGCCCTCCGTGTGGCGTTCCTGCTGTTCCTGCTGGGGCTGGCGGTCCCCGCCCAGGCGGTGATCATCCCGATCTACCTGATCATCACCCGTCTCAGCCTGTACGACAGCCTCACGGCGATCATCCTGCCCACCGCCGCGTTCACACTGCCGATCTCCATCGTGGTGCTGACCAGCTCGCTGCGCGACGTGCCCGGCGAGCTCTACGAGGCGATGGCGCTGGACGGCGCCACCAACCTCCAGGCGTTCCTGCGCCTGGTGCTCCCCCTGGCGCGCCCCGGCGTGGTCACCGTGGCCATCTTCGTGGGACTCAACGCCTGGAACAACTTCCTCTTCCCCCTGGTGCTCACCCAGAGCGAGGAGAACCGCGTCCTCCCGCTGGGCCTGTGGTCCTTCCAGACCCAGTACGGCACCGACGTGCCCGGCCTGATGGCCGCCGTCGTCCTCTCCACCCTGCCGATCTTCGCCCTCTACCTGTTCGGGCGCAGGCACCTCCTGGGCGGGCTGGCCGCGGGGTTCGGCAAGTAGGAAACCCCTCCCGACCACACACGAACCGCACTGACGAAAGGCCACGATGACGACCCTCCCCGCCACCGCCGCGCTCTCCGGGACCATCGCCAACCCGGTGCTCCCCGGGTTCCACCCCGACCCCTCGATCCTGCGGGTCGGGGACGACTACTACCTGGCCACGTCGACCTTCGAATGGTGCCCGGGGGTGGTGCTGCACCACTCCAGGGACCTGGTCCGCTGGCGTCCCCTGGGCGGCGCGCTGACCGAGGCGCGGCTCCTGGACCTGACGGGGCGCCGGGACTCCGCCGGCGTGTGGGCCCCCTGCCTCTCCCACAAGGAGGGGCTGTTCTACCTGATCTTCACGAACGTGGAGAACTACGCGGGCGGCTTCTGGGACACCCCCAACCTCGTGACCACCGCACCGGCGGTCACCGGCCCCTGGTCGGACCCGGTGCCCCTGCACTCCATGGGGTTCGACCCGTCGGTCTTCCACGACGCGGACGGCCGCAGCTGGGTGCTGTCCAACCTGAACGACTGGCGTCCCGGCAGGAACGCGTTCAAGGGGATCGTGCTCCAGGAACTGGACACCGAAGCGATGCGGCTGGTCGGCGAGGCGCGGCTCATCTTCGCCGGGACCGAGGCGGGTGTGACGGAGGGGGCGCACCTGTACCGCAAGGACGGCTGGTACTACCTGATGACCGCCGAGGGCGGGACCACCTGGGACCACCAGGTCACGGTGGCGAGGTCGCGCCGGATCGAGGGCCCCTACGAGCCCGACCCGGCCGGCCCGACCCTCACCTCGCGCCCCGACCCCTCGCTGGTCCTCCAGAAGGCCGGCCACGGGAGCCTGGTGGAGACCCGGGGCGGCGAGTGGTTCCTGGCGCACCTGGCCTCGCGCCCCCTCACCGAGCGCGGAAGGTGCGTGCGCGGCCGGGAGACTGCGCTCCAGCGCGTGGCCTGGTCGCCCGAGGGGTGGCCGCGGGTGGAGGGGGCCGCGCCCCGCGAGGAGGTGCCCGGCCCCGCGCTGGAGCCCCACCCGTGGCCGGAGCCGCCGGAGACGGACGGCTTCGACGCCGCCGAGCTCCGCCCCGAGTGGAGCACCCTGCGGCGCCACGCCTCCGCGGACTGGCTGTCGCTGGAGGAGCGCCCGGGGCACCTGCGGATCCGGGGCGGGCAGTCCCCCGCGGGCACCGGCTCGCCGAGCCTGGTGGCGCGGCGCGTCCAGCACGAGCGGTGCGCCATGGAGACGGTGATGGAGTTCCGCACCCGCACCTTCCAGCAGATGGCCGGCCTCACGGCGTACTACAACACCCGGCACTGGCACTACCTGCGGATCGGTTTCGACGAGGAGGAGGGGATGTTCGCGAGGGTCCTCACCTGCGACCGGGGCCGGTACCGGGAGGTCGGGCACCGTGTCGTGGTCGAGGACTGGGAGCGCTGCCACATGAGGGCCGTGATCGACGGCGCCGAACTGCGGTTCGGCCTCTCCCGGGACGGGCGCTCGTGGACCGACATGGGCGTGGTGCTGGACGCGGGCATCCTCTCCGACGACCACGCGGCCGAGCGCGAGGGCGGCGAGGGCGGCCACCCGGACCGGGAGGGCAACGCCGGCCTGGTGAGGGCCTGGGGTTTCACGGGCGCTTTCCTCGGCCTGTGGGTGCACGACCTCGCCGGGACCGGGTGCCACGCCGACTTCGACCACGCGTCGTACCGGGGGACGGCGCGCCCCGACCGGTGATCCCGCGCCGGAGCGGCGGACGGGGACCGCTCCTCGGCCCCGCGGGTCGTGGGAGCGGCGGGCGGGCCCGCGGGCCCCGGCGGGCCGTCGGCGGCACCCGGCCGGACGCCGTGGCCCACGACGTGCTCCGGCCCAGGACGCGGACGGGCCGCAGGGCCCGTCCGTACCGTTGCGGAGCCACAGGCGTCACACTGTCACCATTTACGGACCGACCACAATTGCCTTCAGGTCTCAACCCCCACGCGTCACGAGGGCGGGTCGGCGCCGGGGCGGGCCCGGGACCCGGCCGCGGGGACGGACGGACCGGAGCGGGCCCCGCGTGTCCGGTGACACGCGGGGCCCGGCAGTGCTTCCGGGAGGCCGGGCGGCCCGCCCGTCAGGACCTCCGGGCGGCGGCCCGGTCGGCCCCGTCGCGGGCGCCCTCGGGGCCCGGGCCCGCCTGTCCGGGATCCGGCCGGCCGGCGCCCTCACCGGGCCGGTTGGCCTCGTGGAAGGCCTGCTGGGCCTGGCTCTGCCGCTCCCACCGCACGAAGCGCTCGCTCTCGCCGAGCGCCATCGTGGTCAGCCACACGGCGACGCCGATGTCGTCCGCGAGGCCGAGCAGGGGGATGAACAGTTCGGGGACGAAGTCGACCGGCGAGACGATGTAGACCGCCAGCACCAGCATGCCGAGCAGCTTCCCGCTGCTCAGGTCCGGGTACCGGCCGCGCATCTTGGCCCCGAGCATGCGCGGGACGGCCCCGATCCGCTTCCAGACCGAGATGTCGGTGTCGGAGTTCTGGATGACCTGCCAGGCGGCGGCTCCGGCCGCGGCACGGTTTGCCTTGCGCATCGTTGGTCTCCTCAGGGGCGTCTGACTTCTCAAGATATGACGCGAAGTCCCCCCGATTCGTTCCCTCGGCAGGACGCCCCAACCCCCGACGAGACGCACGCGACACCCGTGCCCGCCGGGGAGTTTTCCACAGTTCGGCCGTGGGCACTGGTGGGAGGCGGAGCGGAGGGGCATCCTTGGGTGGGAAGGACGGAGGTGAGGAGACGAACACGCGTACAGCCCGCGAACACGCCGGGCAAGGCACACACATGTCCACCGGACCGGCGCGGAACGGCCTGTCCACCCCCTGGCCGCATGCGGCCGACGCGACCGGCGTCCCGCCCCGGGCCGGTCCCCCGGGACCTGCGCGGGAGGCGCCGCGCACGGGTCGCGCACGCGGGTTTCCGCCCCCGGTCCTTCCGGCCGACCCGCGCCTCCTGTTCAATGGCGACAAATGCGAGGTCTCCCCCCTTCAGCCACACATTCGTTACGATGCGTTCGGGTGGCACCTTCGACGCGGGAGGCCGCTCTGCTTCAGATCTCTCCCAAGCGCGCAGAACCGATGGAGCTTGCCCAGTGTCCAGAGCCCAACCTCGGTCGGCGACGACCGTCGCCCTGTTGGCGGATATCCCCAGCACGGGCCATGTGGGCGAGGTCCGGGCGCAGCGGTTCGCGATGCGGGGCGAGGGCATCGGCGAGCGCAGCTCGGCGTTCGTCGCCTTCGCCAGGCAGCAGGTGGACGCCGGCCGCAAGGTCGTCGCGCTCTACCCCGCCTGGCGGTCCGAGGACGCCGAACGCGCGATCAACTTCGCGCGCGGCTCCATGCGCACCGACCACGTCGCGGGGATCGCCGTCGACCTCTCCCCCCTGGCGCTGTCACTGATCGCGGACCAGCTCGCCTACCTCGCCCCCTACCTGCCGCCGGGCATGGTCGCCGCGCTCTGCGACGAACTCCCCCGGCACCTGCTCGCGGGCGCCTGGCTGAAGACGGTCTCCGGCCTGTCCACCATCCCCACCTCGATGCGCCAGCACATGGGCTCCTTCGCACCGTCCGTGTCCTTCCTCGCCTACTGCGCCCCCACCGCCCGCGTGGGACGCCTGCGTCCGGCCGACGTCTCCCGGACGCTGCCCTTCCGCCCGGTCCAGCCGGTCCAGCTGCTCTGCTCCACCCCCGACCCGTCCATCACCGGGGTCTTCGACGACAACCTGCCGCAGGCCATCCAGCCGGTGGCCACCCGCACCCTTCCCGTCCAACCGCTCGGGCCCGTGTACTGGGGAACGTCCCGGTACGTGGAGTTCGTGGCCCTGAGCGCCCACCCCCAGGCGCTCGCCTACGCGGCGGGCGCCATTCGCGCCTCGTACTGCTCCTGGTGCGGCGAACCCATGTCGGGCAGGCCCTGCCCCTTCTGCTCGGCCGACAGCCCCCGGACCGGCGCAGGCGTCCGGACACCGCAGACGTCCCGGCCCCCCGTGCCCGAATCCGCGCCCCGGCCGCAGCGGCGCCCGTCCCCCGGACCCGCGCGGGGCCCGGTGGAGGGCCCGTCGCCCGGCCACGCGCGGGGCCGGCGCCGGGCGGGGCCCCTACCCTCCGACCCGCCGTCCGACGGCACCCCTCCGCCCCCGGGCGGCAGGGGCGCCTCCGACGGCCGACCGACCCCACCGACCGCCGACCGGCCGGAGGGCGCCCCGTTCGCGGGCCGCGCCCTGTGGCCCGGTACACCCAGGACCTACTCCCGCTAGGGCCCGCGACCGCGCCGGCCCGACGGGCGGACGGCTCCGCGACGACACTGGAAACGGAAAAGACCCCCTATGAACCCCCGTCAGCGACGTGGCGTGCTGCTCATGGTCGTCGCCGCCATCGGCGCCGTCGCCGTGTTCGCGTCCGTGTTCACCTACCTCAACTCGCAGCAGGACCGCCTGGGCGAGTTCGCGACCGTCCTCCGCCTGTCGGAGGACGTGGACGCCTACCAGCCCGTCGGCGAGGACTCCGTCGAACGGGTGCAGGTGCCAAGGATGTACTTCGACCCCGAGGTGTTCATCACCGACCTGGCCGACGTGGACACACCCGCCGACCAGGAGCTCGTCGCCGCCTCCCACCTGGAGGAGGGCGTCTACCTCCAGCGCGGCATGGTGCAGCCCCAGCCCACCCTCACCACGGGCGAGCGGGAGATCGCGATCATGGTCGACGCCGAGACCGGTGTCGCGGGCAAGGTGCAGCGCGGATCGTTCGTGGACATCTACGGCACGTTCCAGCCGCGCGACCACGGTGAGGCGTGCGCGGTGCGGATCATCACCGAGGTCGAGGTCCTCGACATCGGTGAGCTCCGCTCCCAGGAGCGCGAGAACGGCGGCGTCTCCGGGGTGGTCCCGGTGACCTTCCGCCTCGACCCGCAGGCGGCGCTCCAGCTCGCCTACGCGGAGGACTTCTCCACCAAGCTCAGGCTGGCGCTGGTGAGCGCCGACGGCGGCGGAACGCCCGGGGCCAGCGAGTTCTGCAGCGGGGACTTCGACGACCTCGCCGGGGGCGCGACCCCCGACGAGGGAGAGACGACCGACGAGCGGCCCGCGCCGCATGGGGGGTAGACGTTGATGTTCCGAGTCCTGGCGGGTATGCCCACCTCCGAGGCGGAGCTGGTGCTGGCCGCGCGCTTCGAGGAGCTGGGCAGCGCCGAACTGGTGGCCTCCCGGCCCACCACCTCCGCGCTGATCGACGCGGCGGGGGAGTTCCCCGAGATCGACGTCGTGCTCATCCACCAGGAACTGGGGCCCGCCCCGGTGTTCGACGCCATCCGCGACCTGTCCCACCGCCACCCCCAGCTCGCGATCCTCCTGGTCTCCCCCACCATGGACCCCGACACGTTCACCGGGGCGATGGAGGCCGGCGCCCGGGGCGTGCTGCCCCACGACTCCGGGATCGCCGAGCTGGAGACCCGCGTCACGAAGGCCGCGGAGTGGTCGCGGACCCTGCGCCGCCACCTGGAGTCGGCGTCCCTGGACCTGCCCGCCTCCGGTGTGCGCGGCCGGATCATGGCCGTCAGCGGCGCCAAGGGGGGCGTGGGCGCCACCACCTGCGCCGTCCACCTCGCGATGGTCGCGGCGGCCGCCGGCCGGGTCGTGTGCCTGGTGGACCTCGACCTCCAGACGGGCGACCTGCCCGCGTTCCTCAACCTGCGCCACCGCCGCTCCATCAGCGACCTGGTCGACGCCGGGGACGACATCACCCCGGGGATGCTCGCCGAGACCCTGTACGTGGACCACCGGGGCCCGCACGTCCTGCTCGCGCCCGAGCACGGCGAACGCGGCGAGGACGTCACCGCCCGCGCCACCCGCCGTGTCCTCAACGCGCTGCGCTCCCGGTACGAGCTGGTGGTGGTGGACTGCGGCTCGACCATGAACGAGGCCACCGCCATGGCGGTGGAGCTCGCCGACACCGCGGTCGTCACCGTCACCCCCGACGTCCCGGCGCTGCGCGGCGCCCAGCGGCTCATGGGCATGTGGGAACGGCTGCAGATCCGCTCCCACGAGGACGTGTACTCGCTGGTCACACGGCACAGCCGCAAGAACGAGATCCAGCCGGACTTCCTCCAGCAGCTGCTGGGCACCAGGGTGCTGCGCACCCCGGTCCCCGCGGCCTACCGGGCCCTCGAACCCGGGGAGAACAACGGCGATCCGACCAAGGTCACCGACGAGGGCCTGCGCAAGGCCTTCGCGCGCCTGGCCGCGGAGCTGGACCTGCTGAGCCCGCCGGCCCCTCCGGGCAGCGGCGGCAAGGGCGGGACGACCACGCCCTCCGGCGGGCTGGGGTCGTTCGCCGCCCTCGCGGACCGCCAGGCGCTCGCGCCGTCCACCCGCGACGTGTCCGGGTTCCTCAACGCGTCGGTTCCCGATCCGGCCCACAGGGCCGCCAACGGGTCCTCCGCGACGCCTTCGGGGGGCCGCCCGGCGGCGGGGCCGTGGGGCGGCGGGGGCCGCGGTGGGTTCGATGGCTGAGCCGCGGTCCGCGCGCGCCCGGCGCCGACGCGACGACGGCGCGGTCATCGTGGAGTTCGCGGCCGCGGTGCCGTTCATGATGCTCGCGATGGCACTGGTGTGGCAGGTCCTGCTTCTCGGCATCACCTCGATGTACGCCTCGCACGGCGCCGCCGAGGCCGCCCGCCAGGCCTCCGTGACCCCCGACGACATGGAGCGCATCGGTGAGGAGGCCCGCAAGCGGGTGCGGCCGCCGTGGGACGGCGAGGACGTGATGACGGTGAGCGTCGTCGAGCGCGACGGCGGGCGGTTCGCGCGGGTCACGCTCGCCATGCCGATCTTCCTGCCCGGGGTCACGGGGCCGTGGGACATCACCGGTGAGGCCCTGGTCGTCCCCGAGGTGGAGCCGCGGGGAACCGCGCCATGAGCCGACCGACCGCCGGTCCCGGCTCCGGCCGGGGCGGCCCCACCGCCCGGGGTTCCTCCCCGGGGCGCCCGCGCGGTGGAGCCGCGCGGCGCCCACCGCTCGGCGGCCGGGCGGGACGGGACGCCGACCGCGGCGGCCCGCTCCTGGAGTTCGCGGCGTTCTTCCCGATCCTGCTCCTGACCGCGGTCGTCGCGATCGAGGCGTTCCTGGCCTTCGTGGCGGTCGAGCGCCTGGAGTCGGCCGCGCGCGCCGGCGCCCGGGTGGCCGGGGCCGAGCAGTTGCCGGGCGCGGAGGCTGCGGCGCGGGAGGCCCTGCCCTCGTGGCTGGACAACGCGACCGTCACCAGCGGGACCAACGACAGCGAGGGCTTCTACGTGGAGGTGTCGCACCCGCTGCCCATCGTGTTCTCGTCGTCGGGGCTCGACCTGACCCTGACGCGTCGCGTGGACATGCCCAATGTGTGAGGCGGGAGCGGTGCGCCGCGCCCGTCCGGGGGGAAGGAGACGAGGGACATGGGCCTGAAGGACCGCCTCGAGGAGGACCGCGTCGTCGAGGGCCGCGCGGACAGCGCCAGTGTGACGCACTGGCGGCGGCGCCTCCTGGAGGAGATCAACCTGGAGGACCTCACCCAGCTCACCCTGGCGCAGCGCCGGGTGCGGCTGGAGAAGGTCGTGGGTCACATCCTCACCCGCGAGGGCCCGGTGCTGTCCGACCGTGAGCGGTCGCTGCTGATCCGCAGGGTCGTGGACGAGGCCCTGGGCCTGGGTGTGCTGGAGCCCCTGCTGGCCGACGAGACCGTCACCGAGATCATGGTGAACGGTCCCGACAACGTGTTCATCGAGCGCGGCGGCAGGATGCAGCGGGTGGACGCCACCTTCAACGGCGAGGAGCAGCTCTACCAGACCATCGACCGCATCGTGTCGCTGGTCAACCGCCGGGTGGACGAGTCCTCGCCGATGGTCGACGCCCGCCTGCCCACGGGCGAGCGCGTCAACGTGATCATCCCGCCGCTGTCGCTGTCCGGGCCGATCCTGACCATCCGGCGCTTCCCCAAGCCCTACCCCATCGACGAGCTCGTGCGGATGGGCAGCCTGGACGCGCCGACGGGCATCCTGCTGGCGGCGATGGTGCGGGCCCGGTTCAACATCGTGGTGTCCGGGGGCACCGGCACGGGGAAGACCACGTTCCTCAACGCCATGTCGGCGTTCGTGCCGACCGACGAGCGCATCGTCACCATCGAGGACTCCGCCGAGCTCCAGCTCATGCAGGAGCACGTGGTGCGGCTGGAGACCAGGCCGGCCAACATCGAGGGCCGGGGTGAGATCGCCATCCGCGACCTGGTCCGCAACGCGCTGCGGATGCGCCCCGACCGCATCATCGTCGGCGAGGTGCGCGGTCCGGAGACCATCGACATGCTCCAGGCCATGAACACCGGCCACGACGGCTCCCTGGTGACCGTTCACGCCAACTCGGCCGACGACGCCATCTACCGGCTGCAGACCCTGGCGACGCTGGGCGACGGCAACGTGCCCTACGACGCGATCCGCGACCAGATCAACAACGCGGTGGACGCCATCGTGCACCTGGGGCGCTGGCCGGACGGGTCCAGACGGGTCAACGAGATCGCCGTGGTCTCCTCACGCCGCCGGGAGGAGTTCCGGCTGGACCCGGTGATGACCTTCGACGCCCTGCCCACGGGCCCCAACCGGTCCGTGTCGGGCGAGTTCCGGCACTACCCGATGCCGCGGCACATGGCGGGACGGATCTACCACGTGGGCGAGGCCATCCCGGCGGCGTTCGGCGTCGTCCCCGACGAGGGCGTCGCGGGCCGATGGTGACCCCCTTTCCCGCGCCCTCCGGGGCGTGCTCGCCCCCCACCCGATTGGAGTCCCGGTGACCTGGCAGTTCGTGGCGATCCTCGGCGGCCTGGCCGTGGTCCTCGCCGTGGCCCTGTGGGGGCTGTGGGAGTTCGTGGCCAGCGCCGAGCAGCGTCGCATGATCGCCGCCCGCAGCGCCCTGGACCGGGCCGAGTACGAGGCGTCCACGCCGGCCGCCCGCCTGGACGCGGCCATCTACCGCACCCAGTGGGGTTCGCGTCTGTACCGCCGGATCGCCAGGTCCGGGGCGGACGTGCGCCTCTCGACGTTCGTGCTCGCGCTGACCGGCGGTTCGCTCCTGGCGGTGATCGTGGTCTGGCAGGTCCTGGCCCCGTTCTTCGGCCTGCTGGCCGCGGTCGGGGTGGCGTTCCTCTTCTTCTCCTACCTGAACCGGGCGGAGGCCAAGCGGCGCGAGGAGTTCACCGCCCAGCTGCCGGACCTGGCGCGGGTCCTGGGCAACGCGACCTCCGCCGGGCTGGCGCTGCCCACGGCAGTGGCGATGGCCGCCGAGGAGCTGGACGGGCCCGCCGGGGAGGAGCTGGGCCGGATGGCGGAGTCGATGAAGCTCGGCGCCGCCTTCGAGGAGGCCGTGCGGGAGCTGCGCGAGCGGATGCCCTCGCGTGAGCTGGGGGTGCTGCTGTCCACACTGGTGGTGGCGTCGCGCTCGGGAGGTTCGCTGGTCACGGCGCTGCGCAACATCTCCGAGACCCTGGAGAACCGCAAGGAGACCCGGCGCGAGGTGCAGACGATCCTCAGCGAGACGACGAGCACCGTGTGGGCTCTGGGGTTCATGTCGGTGGGCGCCCTGTTCCTGATCAACGGCATCGAGCCCGGGATCATGCGCGTCATGACCACGTCCGTCGCGGGGGTGACGGTGCTGCTGGTGGTGGCGGCGCTGTTCGCGCTCGGTTTCCTGCTGGTGTCCCGCATCACCAAGTTCGACCTCTAGAAGGACTCCCCCGATGAGTGTGCTCCCCACCCTGGTCCCGCTCGCCGCGGCGCTGGCCGGCGCCCTGGTCGTGCTGACCGCCTGCTACGGCCTGTACCTGACCATGTCGCGGACCCGGGTGGAGGTGGGCGGTCCGGCGGCCCGCACACCCCGGACCAAGTCGGAGGAGACGTTCTTCCTGCACCGCCTGACCGAGGCGATCGGCAAGCCCTTCGTCAAGTCGGTCCTGGCGTCGATGAGCCCGCGGATGCGCGCCTCCGTCACCGAGCGGCTGGAGGCGGCGGGGCGCCCGGACGGGCTGACCGTCGAACGGTACGTGCGGCGCAAGATCGGCGAGGTGGCGCTGTACGGCCCCCTGGGGCTGCTGATGTTCGCCGTGGGCAGCCCCCTGGTGGGCGTGGTCGTGCTGGCGTTCATGGGGCTGACCGATCTGAGCATGTACGTCCAGGGCCAGGAACGGGCCGACCGGGTGCAGTCGCAGCTGCCGGACTTCCTGGACGTGCTCTCGGTGACGGTGAGCGCGGGGATGTCGTTCCGGGCCGCGGTGGCCAGGGTGGCCGAGTCGATGCCCGGGGTGCTCGCCGACGAGTTCACGCTCGCCCTCCGCCAGATGGAGCTGGGGACGTCCCGGCGCGAGGCCTTCGAGATGCTGCGGCGCCGTACCCGCAACGAGTCGCTGAGCAAGTTCGTGACCGCCATCCAGCAGGCGGAGGAGCTGGGCGCCCCGCTCAGCGACACCCTGGTGGACATCAGCCGGGACATGCGCCGTGCCGACGCCCAGTACATGCGCCGCAAGGCCCAGCGGATGAACCCGCGCGTGACGATGGTGACGGCGGTGACCCTGCTGCCGGGGCTGCTGATCCTCATCGTCGGGTCCATGTTCCTGGGCACAGAGGTCGACCTCGGCGCCATCTTCGGCGGCTGACCGCCGGTCCCCGGGGCGGCCCCCGACCGCGGTGGCGGCCCCTCCCCGAGCTCGGGGAGGGGCCGCCCGGGGTGGGCCGGGCCCTGCCTGCCGCGGTCGGCGGCGGAGGGCCGGCGGGTCACCCGTCGGAGGGGAAGAGGCCGGGGTCGCCCACGTCCAGCAGCGGTTCGTGGATCCCGTCGCCCGAGGTGTCGGTCCAGTCGTGGTTGCCCGCGCCGACGAGGGCGTCGTACAGCGCCAGCACCCCGGCCCGGTCGGTCGGCTTGGCCGGGCCCGCGGCCAGCAGTGCCAGGCCGCCCGCGGCGTGGGGCGAGGCCATCGAGGTACCGCTCATGGACCCGTAGCCGCCACCGGGCATGGTGGAGGTGATGCAGGAGCCGGGCGCGGCGATCTCCACGACCGAGCCGTAGTTGGAGAAGTAGGAGAGGGTGTCGTCGTCGTCACCGGTGCAGCGGAGCGTGCCGCCGGTGCCCCCGGGTGCTCCGTCGGAGTCGGCCATGGAGGAGACCGTCAGGACGTCGGGGTGGTTGGCCGGGAAGAAGTTCGCGGCGTTGGTGGCGCTGTTGCCCGCGGCGACGGCGAAGGCGACGCCGGCGTCGACGGACCCGGCGATGGCCCGGCTGAGCGCCTGGTTGGTGCACCCCTGACAGCCCAGGCTCATGTTGGCCACGGCGACCTGGTCGGCGTTGGCGGCGACGTAGTCCACGCCCGCCGTGATCCCGGCGAGGGAGCCGCTGCCGCCGGAGTTCAGGACCTGCACGCTCCAGATGGCGGCGCCGGGCGCCACGCCCACCACGCCCTCGTCGTTGTCGACTGCGGCGGTGGTGCCCGCCACGTGGGTGCCGTGGCCGTTCCCGTCGACGCCGGTGACGGGGACGCAGGTCCCGCTCGTGCAGTTCACGGCGTCCACGACGTTCAGGTCGGGGTGGCCCGCGTCCACACCCGTGTCCAGGACGGCCACGGACACGTCGGGCACGTAGTCGGCCTGGCCGTTGATGGCCAGGCCGGGGTTGTCCGGGGCGAACGTGCGGGCCACCCCGTCCGGGACGTCCTGCGCGAAGGTGTGCATGACCTGGTCCTCCTGGACGAAGGCCACGTCGGGGTCCTGGAGCAGGGCGGCGGCGTCGGCGGCGGTCATGTCGGCCGCGTAGCCGGTGAGCGCGTGCTCGTAGACGCTGCTGGGGTCGTCTCCGTGGCGGTCGGCCACGTCGTCCGGGGAGGCGTCCTCGTCCAGGACGACGATGTAGGTGCGTTCTGCCGTGTCCGTCGTGTCGGGGGCGTCGGCGGCGAGGGCGGGGCTTGCGAGCACGGCCGGCAACAGGGCTGCGGCCGCGAGGACCGCACCGAACTTGCGCATGGTGGGAGGAACCCTTCGGGGAGGGGGCGGGGGATGCGGAGGGTGGCCACCCTGCTTCCATCATGCGCGGCGACCCGGGCGCGGACAATACGTGGTCACTACGTAACTTCCCGGAGCGGGCGGAGCTACGTAGGGCGTTTCCGCGGACACTGACGGGCACCGGCGCGGTGGTGCGCGCCGAACCCCGGATACCGGTCGTGCCGGAGGCAATACGTGTCGTGACCGGTTTCGGGAGCGGCACCGCTCCCACCGCCGCCAGGGGCAACGGCGGTGACAGTGGAAGCGTGTCTCCTCACGACCGATCGCAGGCGGCACACCGCCCACAGTTCCGGACAGCGGCTACGCGGGCCCGCCCGGAGGGAACGGGATGGCGGTCAGGACGGGGAACAGCGCGGACTCCTCGTAGTCCAGGTGCGCCTCCAGTTCCCGCGTCATCCGGTCCAGCTCACGGTGGAAGGCCTCCGGATCGGCGGTCGCCAGGTCGCCGATGAGCGCCTCCAGCTCTCCGCGGATGCGGTCCACGGTGCGGTGTTCCTCCGACAGCCTCCGCAGCGCCTCCTCCAGGTCCGGCTCCGCCTCCGCGAGGCGGGGGAACATCGACTCCTCCCCCGTGTGGTGGTAATGCAGGGACTCGCAGAACGCCAGGCAGTGCTGCCGCAGCTGGAGGTTGAGCCCGAGCACCGGCTCCCCGCCCCCCTCCTGCCCCGCCCGGGCCGCGCGTTCCGCGAGGAAGGCGTCGGCCTCCTCCCGGACGTGCCGGAGCTGGGCGCGCAGCCAGGTGTGGATCTCCACCAACTTCTCGGCGAGGTTGGCGGCCTCGGACGGGGCCGCGAGGCTGTCCCGCTCCAGTGCCACCACCGGCAGGACCCTGGCGGTCCCGGCCTGGTAGTCGCCGTATCCGGGGACCAGGCGCACGACCTCGGCGAACCACCGGTCCCGTTCCGCGCCCTCGGCGGGAACGGCGACGGCGGTGAACTCCTCGGTGCCCAGCTCCACGGTGACCATGGGGTGGGCGAGGACGTTGTGGTACCAGGCGGGGTGGCGGTCGGAGCCGCCTGCCGAGCCGATGACCAGCAGTTTCCCCTCCACTCGGACGAATCCGAGCGGGGTGGTGTGCTCGCGGCCCGATCTGGCGCCCGTGGTGGTGAGGAGCAGAAGGTCTCCGCCCTCGAACATGCCGCCCACGCGGCCGCCGTTGGCGCGGAACTCCTCCACGACCGGGATGTTGAAGTCGCTGACGTGCGGTGCGGTCGGTGCGTACGAATCTGGCACAGGTCTCCTTCGGGGTGTGGGGTGGGCGACCGTCCCCGAGGAACCCGCACACGATCGGCGGCGCGCACGGCGGACCGCGCGGCGGGGCACGCCGGCGGGCCGTCCCTGCGCGCGGGCGCACGGAAGGGTCGGGTGGGGTGACAGGTGTCCCGGAGGCGACCGGGTGTCGTGGATCTCGGGGAGGTCGCGGTGGATCGACGCATTCGGGCGTGGCTCAGGCCGACGCCGCGCGGAATCCTAGGCGCGATGCATGGTGGGTGCGCTCACGGTGTTCTCCTCGACGATCAAGGTGCCTCCATGCCCACCGACCGGCCCACTGCTCATGGTCGGGGCACGCGACACGCCGGTGAGCCTACCCCAGGGGGTAGGGCCGGGTCCACCGGAAGAGGTGTGCCTGCCGTATGGGGCCGGGCCTCCCCGGTCCGTAGCTTCGTGGACACACGGATCGAGACGGAGGCGGACCACAGTGAGCCAGGACCCGGGTGCGGCCGGAGCGCCGCCCACAGACCCCGCGCCGACCCCGGCGCGATCCCTCGCGCCGGACCTGGCACGGGGTTTCATGCTGCTGTTCATCGCCCTGGTGAACGCCCAGTTCTTCCTGGTCGGACCGGACCCGGTGCGGTCGTTCGGCGACCAGGCGGTGGCGGTCGTCCAGCTCACCCTGGTGAACACCCGCGCCATACCCCTGTTCGCGTTCCTGTTCGGATACGGGACGGTCCAGATCATGCGCAGGGTGCGCACCGGTGGGGGCGGGTGGATCCACGCCCGCCGCCTGCTGCGGCGGCGCGGCTGGGTGATGCTGGCGATCGGGGCGGCGCACGGCGCCCTGCTGCTGCCGGTGGACATCGTGGGCGCCTACGGACTGGCGCTGCTGCTGTTCGTGGGGCTGACGCGGGCGCGCGATGCCGTTCTGCTGTGGACCGCAGGTCTGCTGGCAGCGGGGTCGGTCACCCTGAACACGACGTTGACCGTGCTGCTGGCAGGTGCGGGTGGGGAGACCTCGATCGCCGCGCCGTCGCTGACCGAGGGGGACTTCTGGACCGCATCGGCCGAGCGGGTCCAGGAGTGGCTGCTGCACACGCCGTACACGATGCTGACCGTCGCCATGCCGATAATCGCCCTGGGCATCTGGGCGGCGCACCGCCGGATCCTGGAGGAACCGGCCGCGCACCGTACGCTGCTGGTCCGCGCGGCCGTGCTCGGACTCGGTGTGGCCGCCGCCGCAGGGCTGCCGAACGCGCTGGTGTACGCGGAACTCATGCCGGCCGGATCCGCGTGGACGGAAGCCCTCCTGGGGCTCCTGCACGACGACACCAGCTGGTTCGGCGGTCTGGGCTGGGCCGCCCTGTTCGCCCTCCTCGCGGCCCGCTGGGAAGGACGGCGCGGGGCCACCGGGTCCGACGTTCCGTACGGCCCGGTGGTGAGGGCCGTGGCCGCGGTCGGTCAGCGGTCGCTGACCTGCTATCTGGCGCAGTCGGTGGTGTTCACGCTGGTGTTCGCGCCCTACGGCGCGGGGCTGGGGACGTCCCTCGGCTTCGCCGGTGCCGCGTCGGTCGCGGTCGCCACCTGGCTCGCCACCGTGGTCCTGGCGGAGGCGTTGCGCAGGTCGGGGCGCCGGGGCCCCGCCGAGGCGGTGCTGCGCCGTCTGACCTACGCGGGGAGCGCCCACACCCCCTCCCCCTCCTCCTGAGGAGGCGGGCCGGGGCGCGGCGGCCTCACCGGTCAGTGGGCGATCGGCGAGGGGGCCTCGGCCCCCGGGGACAGCACCTCGGCGGGGTCGGGGACGCGCAGGTCAGGTCGGCCGTTCAGCTCCACGAACGTGTACTGCGTGTACCACCGCTCCACCGGGACGGCGGGGGCCAGGAGCGACGGCGGCACCTCCTGTGAGACGGGGCGCCCGTTGAGGACGGGGCCGCCGTCCGCGGCGCCCTCCGTGGCGAAGGACAGCGGGACGCCGTCCTCCGTGGCGACGAGCGTGAACCGTGTCGCCTCCCGCGCGTCCGCGTCGGAGGTACGGAAGTCCCCCTCCAGCCGGACGGCGGGCACCTCCTCGGGCACACCGCCCGCGAGGTGCCCGTAGGCGTCCTCCGCGGGCGCGGGCGCCCTGAAGACCGTCTCGGCCTCTCCGGTGACCGTGCCGGCCTCCGCCGCGCGGACGAGCGGCCCGACCACCCCCTCCGGGCTGAACGTGGCGGCCGGCGCGGACCCGACCCGGTACCAGGTGGGGGCGCCGTCCCAGGCGGTGCCCTCCCCGCGCAGCAGCTCCCCGTCCACCACCATCAGGTCGCTGGTGCGCGACCCGCTGACGGTGCTGCTCCAGCGGAGCGCGTCCGGGGACCCGGACCGGCGCAGTACCCGGTCGAACAGGGTCGGGACGGCACCGGTGTCGGCGGGAAGGGGCTGGCCGAAACCCTCGCCGTTCCCCGCGTGCGTGAGCACGGTGAGCTCGAAGGACTCCGCGGCCAGGAACGTGTCCAGCGACGCCGCCACCAGGTCCGCCCCGGAGAGCCGCGCGGACCCCTCCGGCTCCGCCCCGGCGCCGCCCCCGCCTTCCGGCGCGGGGGTGTCCGCCCCCTCGGCCAGGGTGTCCAGGAACAGGTACCCGCCGCCGAGCGCCGCACCGGCGAACACTCCCGCGGCGACCGCGAGGGCGAGGAGCCCGCCCGGCCGCCCCCGGCGCAGGAGGGTGCCGGCGGTGCGCCCGGCGCCTGCGTCCCGCGTGCCCTCCCGGGCCGGGCCGGCGGGACCGCGGTGCGGCCGGACCGCCCCCGGGCCCTGTTCCGCCAGGGCCCGGGCGGCGTCGGTCCACCGCCCGGGCCGGTGCCAGTCCGTGTCGACCGGCGGCCAGTGGGCGTGGACGAGGCCGCGCAGGCGGTCGGCCCACACCTCGCGGGTGGCGTCGTCCTCGACCCCCGCGAGCAGCAGGCACTCCAGGTACGCCTCCTCCGACGAGGGCCGTCGCCCGGGGTCCGGCGACAGTGCGCGGCTCAGCAGGTCGCGCAGCCCCTCGGGTACGGCGGACAGGTCGACGGACCCCTCGCGGGCGCGGCGGGCGGCCTCTGTGAGGGGCTCGCCCCCTCCGGAGGGGGGTCGGCCGGTCGCGGCGAACGCCACCAGGCACGCCCACGAGAACATGTCCGAGGCGGGGTCGGGACGGGCGCCCGCGCAGCGCTCCGGGGCGAGCCACCCGGGGCCGACCCCGGGCGTCAGCGCCTCGACGTCGTCCGACAGGCGCGCGATCCCGTGGTCGATCAACCGCGGGCCGCCGGGGGCGACGACGACGTTGGCGGGCCTGACGTCACCGTGGGGCACGCCCGCCGCGTGGACCGACGCGAGGGCCTCCGCGGTCCCCGCCGCAAGGACGAGGAGCGCGCCTCCGGACAGCGGGCCGCTGTCCTCCACGTGGCGGGCGAGGCCGGTCCCGGGCACGTAGGGGGTCGCCGACCACGGTCGGGAGCCCAGGTTCCCGCTGTCCGCGACCCTCACGCAGCACACGCCGCGTTTCCCCCGGACCACCGCGGCGGCGCTCCGCGCCCCTGCGGCCGGGGCCCGCGGGTGGACGAGCTTGAGCGCGACGGGCTCCCCGTCCGGCGACACGGCCGCGTGGACGGTGCCCGTGCCGTCGCGGCCGAGGCGGCCGATCAGCCGGTGGCCGCCGACCATCTCCGGGTCGTCGCCGGCGAGGGGGCGGACGTGCGGTGGGAGGGGAGTAGACGGGGTGGGTGCCATGGGGGGAACGCTTTCGACTCTCCTGGGCCGTCGGCGCGGTGTCCGACCCGTCCAGCTACGACCCATGGGTACGGGAATCTCCTGGATACAGAGCGTACATTCCCGAACGCACCCGGGAACCTCCCCGGTCTCCTCCCACGGCCCGGGGAACGGAGAGCACGGGCCACCGCGCCGGTCCCACGGCCCGGCAGCCCCCCAGGGGGACGGACGACGGTGCGCCGCCCCGGCGGCGGGTAGCCGGACCTCGAACGGGACCGGCCCGTCGGAGGCGGAGGAGCACGGAGGGCTCCATTGCAGCCGGGCGCAACCCCTGACAGGGGCCTCCGCCGTCGCCTACTGTGTGAACGCGGCGCCCGGCCACGGCTCCCGTCCGGCCGTGACTGGGCGCTGACCTGCTCTCATGTGGCCGCTGGGACCGATGAACCCTCGGTTGCCCCGTGCTTCTCCGGGGACGCGGGTTCCTCCGACTCCCTGGCGAGAGCGGTGTCCCGGCACTCCAGCACCGACTCCAGCAGCCCCGGGAAGCGCCCCTCCAGCTCCGCGTCGCGCAGGGAGATGAAGCACCGCGTGCCCTCGGTGCGGTTCTGCACCAGGCCGGCGTTGCGCAGGATCTTCAGGTGGTGGCTCAGCGTGGACTGGGCAATGGGGAGGTCGATGTCCTTCCACGCCCGCTCACCCTCCATCGCCGCGAGCATCCGCACGATCCGCAACCGGGTCGGCTCGGCAAGCGCGGAGAGCACCGTCACCAGCTCCACGTCGTTGAGGGCGGGGTGCTCCTGCTCCCTGGGAGCCAAGGCGGTCCTCCTCGTACGGGGCCTGGCCGACGGCCAGACGGGATTTGGCTCATGGACAGTCGCGAGTGTACCTTCGTAATTCGATGTTCGTCGAACATCGAACGCGCAGACAGGCTGGGGTCACCGACCCTCCCGCCCCGGCCCTGCCGCAGGAACCGCTACGCAGCAGGGGAAGAGGGCAACCATGTCCACCATCGCGCTGTCCGTGCTCGACCACGCCAGCATCGCCGAGGGGTCCACCCCCGGCCAGGCGCTCCGCTCCGCCCGGGAACTCGCCCAGCACGCGGAACGCGCGGGCTACACCCGCTTCTGGCTCTCCGAACACCACAACATGCAGGCCATCGCCAGCGCCGCCACGTCGGTCTCGCTGGGGTTCATCGCCGAGGGCACGACGAGCATCAGGGTCGGCGCCGGCGGCATCATGCTCCCCAACCACTCGCCGCTCGTCATCGCCGAGCAGTTCGGTACCCTGGAGTCGCTCTACCCGGGACGCGTCGACCTCGGCCTGGGCCGCGCGCCCGGCACCGACCCGCGCACGATGGCGGCGCTGCGCCGCGACCACAGCGCCTCCTCGACGTTCCCCAGCGACGTCCAGGAGCTCCAGGCGTTCTTCGAGCCCGCCGAACCCGGCCAGCCGGTCCGCGCCGTTCCCGGCGAGGGGCTCCGTGTCCCCCTGTGGATCCTCGGCTCCAGCCTCTTCGGCGCCCAGCTCGGCGCCCAGCTCGGCCTGCCGTACGCGTTCGCCTCGCACTTCGCCCCCGACGCCCTGTACGAGGCGCTCAAGGCCTACCGTGCGGGTTTCCGGCCCTCCGCCCAACTGGAGAAGCCCTACGTCATGGCCGGGGTGAACGCCTTCGTCGCCGACACCGACGAGGAGGCCCGTCGGCTGTTCACCACCATGCAGCAGGCGTTCCTCGGCACCCTGCGCGGCGCCCGCGGGCGCCTGCGCCCGCCGGTCGAGAGCCTCGACACGGCATGGCGTCCCGGCGAGAAGGAACGACTGGACCACATGCTTCGTTACTCGTTCGTGGGCTCCCCCGAAACCGTCCGTGAGAAGCTCGAACTGTTCGTCGCTGACACGGGTGTGGACGAGCTGATGGTGTCGTCGATGATCTACGACCAGTCGGCCCGCCTGCGCTCGTTCGAGCTGCTCGCGGAGGTGGCCGAACTCCGGCGTCCGGAACAGGGCTGACCCACACCCGACCCGGGAACCGGTCAAGGGTGGCGGCGCCGAACTGTAGGCAGGCAGTGGCGCCGTCTTCCCGGTGAGGGCGGGCCGGGCAGGGCTCCAGCGGAGCCCGGCCCGGCCACGGTCCCCCTGCACATCGGCCCGGAACCCGCCGCCGGTCCGCGGCCGACGGGCTCAGTCGCCCCCGCCGCCACCCCCGCCGTCTCCTCCGCCGCCGCCGGAGTCACCGCTGCCGCCTCCCCAGCCGCCACTGCCCCATCCGCCGCCGGATCCGCCGCCTCCGGACCCGTCGAAACCGCCGTTCCAGCCGTCACCGCCTGAGCCGCCGCCGAAGGTGCTGTCGGAGCCGCCGCTCTCGGAGGTGCCGCTCTGGCAGAGGTCGGCGAACTCGCAGAGGCTGTCCTGGTCGATGACGCCACCGCCGCCGCCCGCGTCACCCCCGCCCGCCGACACAGCGTTGGCCGCGGTGAGGTCCGGGCTGAGGGCCGGCGATCCGTCCTCGGACACCGCCCTGCTGGAGCTCCGATCGCGGCCACCGGCCCGCAGCGCCCGGAAACCGGTGACCGCCGTGCGGCGAACCGCCTGGTCCCGGGTCATCTCGGCCGTGGTCAGGGCTGTGGTGTTCCCGTAGCGCTCCCGGGCCCGCGAGACGACCTCGTCGCCCGCCGCGGTGTTGGGAAGGACGGCCGGGCCGCCTGTCGCGGCCAGGACCGCCTGTGCGGCGACCAGGAGGGCCGAGGCCGCGAGGCCGCCCGCCAGGGCTGCCAGCCCCGGGTTCGTCGGCTCCAGCAGGAAGAACGTCCCCGCTCCCACCGCGGCGACCAGCAGCGAGAGGATCCTCCGCCCGCGGATGACCCTCGGGAGCCCCGCCCGCCGCTCCAGGATCGCGCGGACCTCCGGGGTGTCGACGATCAGCCCGGACCCGGCCAGGTCCCGTCTGATCTGCTCCACGCCGCGGCCCGTCACCACGCGGCGCACCATCTCCCGGGCGCTGACCCCGACGCGCTTCTTGAACGCCTTCACCAGGACGCGCCGTGTGGGGTCCTTCTCGTGCGCGTAGGGGACGCCGGGTCCCACGAGGGTGAAGAACCCCCTGGCGGCCTGGCTCCGGATGCGGTCGCCCAGGAACGCGTCCACGACCGCCGTCTCCCCCACCCGCACCGGTCCCCCGGCGAGGAAGGCCAGCTCGTTCGGGCTCAGCTCGTCGGGGTCGGGGGCCGGGACCGGTCCCGGGCTCCTGCGGAGAGCGGCCCGGAGATCGAGATGACCGCGAACGACCCGCAGAAGCGGGACGCCTCCGACCAGGAGGCCTGCGGCCGCCCCCAGAACCAGGAAGAGAATAGAACTGCCGTCCATCCCCGCCGCCTTTCCGCGTCGGTGTCGGGATCACGCTCCCTCAGGCCGTCCCGGCCGGAACGGCCCACCCATCCAACACCACGGCGATATCGCGGACGCGGGGTGGCCTGGCATTACACCCCCGGCCATGACATCCCGGCGAACCGCGTGCCATCATGGTCACTCGACGAGCACCGATCGTGACCTCCCTGGCAGCGCGGACGTGAACCACCGACTCCCCGGTTACCGGCATCCACCTGGGCCGACATCGAGCCCTGTGGAAAGTGTGTGGCCCCGTGCCCCGGAGGGCATCCTGAAGAAAGATGGCCACATCCGGCCAGGACGCGGGGCGGCACCCGAGCCCGTGTCGGATAGTGGTTCCCCAGGGTCACTCAGAACCCGCACGCACACCCCTGGTGGACCCCCGCCTCGGTTCACCGGCGCAGAGCCGCACCCCGGCGGCGCCCTCAGCCCTTCCCGCAAGGAGTCAGTTCCGTGAACAGTCCCAACAGGTTCTGGGTGACGCTCAGCACCTACCTGGCGCCCCCCTCCGAGAGGCAGGACGAGGGCGCGGGGATCGTCGAATACGCCGCCATCCTCATCCTCGTCGCGGCCATCGCCGTCGGTGTGTTCGCACTCGGAATTCCAGAGAACATCAGCGGGGCTGTCGGGACCGCCGTTTCCGATATTCTCAGTGGGCCCTGACGTGCGCAACGTCGCTCTTTTCCGACAAGGACGCACAGGGGACCGAGATCTGCACATGAACACCGACCGGGCGAGTGGAAGCAAGAATTCCCGTGCCCCCAGACCTCACACCTTCTTCCGGGAGACCGGGTCCGCGTTCCTCAGTCGCGGTACCGCTACCTCTCTTCTGCTCCTCACCATCACCGGATGTGTAGTAGCTCCGGAGTCAACCGAAACCAGCAACGGAAGCAGCGACAACCCCGACTCGCCCGCTGCCCAGCCCTCCGAACCCGGTGATCGAGAAGACGTCCAACCCATCGCAAGCAGCACAACCACAGCCACAGCCCCCGGAAGCGAACTCCAGATAGACGTGTTCGCGCTCGAGAGGCTCGAGAACAACCTCGTCAGACTCGAACTCGGGGTCACGAACAACTCTTCCGAGAGCTTCTCCCTCGTCGACGGCCTCTCTCAGGAAGGCGACCAGAACACAGCGAGTCACGTATCGCTCATCGATTCCGAAAACCAGAAGCGATACCTGAGCTATGACCAAAGCAACGGAAAATGCTTCTGCTCTCCTCCCGTAGAGGGTTCCCTTCAGGCAGGCGAGACGGTCGACATGTGGGTCATCTACCCGGAACCCCCACCGGAACTGGAATCCATGACGATCGTCACTGCCTTGGCGCCCCCCTTGCTCGACGTGCCCTTGGGGTACGCATCGGAGAGCATCGAGAACGAGGGCCTCGCAGAGCCCGAGATCCTGGACCTCACCATGATCTCGGACAGCCTGGAGGACCAGACGGGTCGCACAGAGAGCGGGGACGAGGTCAGCATCATCCTCTCCTCGGACGTCTTGTTCGAGACGAACAGTGCGACCCTCAGCCCCGAAGCAGAGGAAATCCTCGAGCAAGTCGCGACCGAGATCGACGATGCCACCTCGGCGACGGTGAATATTGACGGCCACGCGGACAATACCGGCAACGATTCCATCAACCTTCCGCTTTCCGAGGAACGAGCAGAAGCAGTGGAGTCAACACTGAGCGAACTGGTCACCAGGAACGGTATTTCCTATGAGAGCGAAGGACACGGCTCAAGCGACCCCATCGCCGACAACAGTTCCGAAGAAGGACGAGAGCGCAACCGCCGAGTCAGTGTTACCTTCGAAAAGTAGGAGACAGCCTTGAGGAGAATAAATCGATCCGCCAGGCTTCTGGCACTGACCGCTTCCACCTTCCTTGCCGTTTCCACCGGCATCACCGGGGCATCTGCATCTCCCCGCGCCAGCGATCTTGATTCACTAGGAACGTCCGAGGGGAACGAAACAGAGTCCTCCGGGCTCATCGCCGAAGTCAACCAAGTGGAAACCAACGAATCGGGAAATATTCTCTCCGTCACCTGGAGCATCGAGAACCAGGGTTCGGAACGGGTGGTGCTCACCTGGCTGTACGGTCGCACCTACACCTACTCCGGAGCCAACTTCTCTGGTGTCACGGTAGCGAGCAACGAGGGGGCCTCCCGACATCACCCGGTGATGGACGGCATGGGTGAGTGCCTGTGCTCAGGAAACAACTCCTCCTCCTTCAAAGAACGCCTGGAGGCCGGAGACAAGGTCTCCTACTGGTCCATGTTCTCGGTGCCGGGTGACGTCGAGTCGGTGACGATCGAGATCCCCGGATTCGAGCCCATCGAGGATGTTCCGATTTCCTGACCCCTGTTCCGTTCCCTTTCCGGACACCCGTAGGAGACGGCGTTGCCCACCCCCCACCGCCCCGCCCCCGGAGGCAGCCGACGGCCCTCCCCCAGCGGACCGCCCGGACGCTCGGGCGCACGCCACGGGCCGCCTCGTGTGCGTGCCCGGATCGAACGCGCCTCCCGCTGGTTCCGTCCGGCACGAAGATCCGGACAGGACGGGGGCGCGGCTCTCGTCGAGCTCGCGGCGGTCACCGTACTGGCCGCGGCGATCATGGTCTCGGTGTACCAGCTCGAACTGAGCCAGACCTTCAACAGCGGGGTCCGGCAGATGGTCTGTCTGGTCGAGGGGCCCGACTGCGGCGACGAGACGTGGGTCGACGCCGACCGTCCGGAGGAACCCGAGCAGTACGAGTGGAGCGGCGACGACCCCACCTCCACCGAGAACCAGAGCCTCGCCATGCGCATGTCCGCTGACGCCGGGTGGACCGACGGCGAATGGCAGTGCCTGAGCAACCTGTGGGGCACCATCTCCAGCTGGGACCACACCGTCGTCGACACCGAGACGGGCAACAGCGGCATCGCCGGGTTCAACCCGGCCAGGCACGGCTCGATGCCCGCCGGTTACATGGAGAGCCCGTCGGCGCAGATCTCCTGGGGGATCGGCTACATCGCTGCCGCCTACGACTCGCCCTGCGGCGCCTTCGCGCAGTGGGAGGGTTCCGGCACCTACTGAACCCGCCCTCGGCGCGTGTCCGCCGAGACCAGCGCCCCGTGCGCCGCCCCCGCCCTCCGGGGGACGGCGCCTTTCTCATTCCCCGGACGACCCCTGGTGTGCGCAAAAGCCGCACATTGACCGGCAAACCTTCAGGCAGTAATCCGACATAAAGTACTTTCTACTTGGACAGGACCCATAGCCTGAGCGTTCATTCCCCACGCCTTTCCCTGCCGGGGGGCTCGGATCGGCGTGGTCGACGGGGGTCGGCGCCTTCCCGCGCGAGAGAACGCCGAGCGGCGCCGGGAACACGGGGGGCCAGTGAAGATCGCCTATCTGATCAATGACATGTACGGCATCGGCGGCACCGTCCGTACCGTCGCCAACCAGGCGGCGGCGCTGTCGGCACGGCACGAGGTCGAGATCGTCTCGGTGTTCCGGCACCGCGCCGAGCCCGCCCTGCCCGTGCCGTCCGGGGTGCGCCTGCGGCCCCTCGTCGACGTGCGCAAGGACAGGCGGGGCCCCGGCGCCGGGGCGGAGGGGCGCCCCCTGTACGAGGGGTCCGAGCGGGCCGGGCTCCCGCCTGAGCTGTTCCCGCAGGAGGACACCCGGGGGTCCACGCACAGCCGGCTCACGGACGACCGGTTGGAGGAGTACCTGGCCACCACGGACGCCGACGTGGTCGTGGGGACCCGGCCCGGTCTGAACGTCGTGATCGCCCGCGCCGCCCCGAGCCGGGTGGTGAAGGTGGGCCAGGAGCACCTGACCTACGACCAGCACTCCGAACCGCTGCGCCGGGTGATGGAGGCCGAGTACCCCCGCCTGGACGCGTTCGTGACGGTGACCGAGGCCGACGCGCGCACCTACGCGGAGCGCATGCCGATGCCGGGGGTCCGGGTGCTGTCCATCCCGAACTCGGTGCCCGCCCCGCCGTTCACCGCCAACGGCCACAACACGCGGACGATCGTGGCCGCCGGGCGGCTGGCGCCCAGCAAGCGGCACGACCTGTTGGTGGAGGCTTTCTCCATGGTCGGCGACGAGTTCCCCGAATGGACACTGCGCATCTACGGGCGCGGCGACAAGCGTGCGTCGCTGGTCCGGCTGGTGCGTTCGCTGGGCCTCCAGGACCGCGTGTGGCTCATGGGGCCGCACCCGCGGGTGGAGGAGGCCTGGGCCCAGGGCGCGTTCGCCGCGGTCACCTCCAGCGAGGAGCCGTTCGGGATGACCATCGTGGAGGCCATGCGATCGGGGCTGCCCGTGGTGAGCACCGACTGCCCGCACGGGCCGGCGTCGATCATCCGCGACCGCGAGGACGGGCTGCTGGTGCCCAACCGGTCAGCCCAGGGCATCGCCGAGGGGTTGTCCACACTGATGGCCGACGACGGCCTCCGCCGCCGGATGTCCGCGGCGGCCCTCCTGGGTTCCGAGCGGTTCGACCCGGCCAACGTCGTGCGCCTGCACGAGGAGCTGTTCTCCGAGTTGGCCGGGCGGGCGCCGCGGGCGCCGGCGCCCGCGGCGCCCGTGCCCCGGCCCGGGCCGCCGGCGGCGTGCCGGGTGCGTGCGGGGGGCGCCGGCCGGGCCGTGCTCTCGTTCACGGATCCTCCCGACGAGGTGGTGCTGGTGCGCCCGGGACAGCGGGTCGCGCTGACCCCCGGCCCCGGGGGCGAGGTGGTGGTGGACGCCGAGCGGGACCGCCTGGCGGCGCGCACGTGGGAGGTGTGCCGGGTCGACGGGGGCCGGGTGAGCCCCGTCGAGGACGTCGAGATCCACCAGCACGGCTACCCGCTGGCCGCCGACGGCGTCGACCGGCTCGCCCTGGTGGTCCCCGCCCGTTCCGGCAAGGGCCGTCTGGTGCTGCACGTGCGCCGCTCCGCCCGCCACGCGGAGGTGGAGCGCGTGGAGGTCGCCGACGGGCTGATCACCGTGCGGGGGCGGGTCCTGGGCCGGGGCGGGCCGGACGCCGGGGCCAGACTCGCCGTGCGGCTCCGCGAGGCGCCGCAGGCCCCGCGGGAGTTCTCGGCCCCGGTGGCCGCCGACGGCCTCTTCACCGCGGTGATCGACCCGGAGGCGGTGGTGCGCGGTCGGGAGGGGATGTCGCAGAAGTGGGAGATGCGGCTGGTGCTGTCCGACGGCGCCGAGTGCACCCTGGGGCGTCACCTGTCCGGGGTGGCCGGCTACAAGAAGATCATCGAGTACCCGGCGCAGCGGGTGGAGTCCCCGCACGGGGGCGGGGTACATGTGCGGCCCTACTACACGGTCAACGACCGTCTGGGGCTGCTGACGTCCCCGTCCGCGCCGTCCCTGGAGGTGGGCGAGGTACGGGTGCGGCCGACGGGGCTCCACGGAAGGCGTCTGCGGTTCGAGGCGCACCTGGACGGCCCGTTGCCGGAGGGTGCCGAGTACGCGGTGGAGGTGGTGCGCGGCACCGACGTGGGCCGGCGCTTCCCCCTGCACGCCGAGGGTCCGCGGAGTCGGCCGGGGACGGCCTCCGTCCCCGGGGGCGGTCGCCTCGTGGGGACCCTGCCGCTGCTCCGGGGCGAGGAGTACGGCGACGCGTCCCCTCTTCGGGTCACGTGGCAGCTGCGGCTCCTGGCGGGGCCCGCGGACGCGATGGGCCGGGTGAGGGCCGAGGAGGTTCCCGGGCACACGGCGCGCCGCTGGAGCCGTGGCCCGTACCTGCGTTCGGTGACAGTGACGCCGGTGGGATCGGGCGACCTCAAGGTCACCGTCGCCGACGTGCACCTGTGGGGCTCGGTCAGCCGGCGTCTGCGCTGACGCGCGGCGGCGTCCCGGCGGGCCGCGGCCGCCACCGGAGCACGGCGTCCGCGGGCGGGTCCCGGCAGGGCCCGCCCGCGGACGCCGCGGCTACTCCTGCGCGTCGGCACGGAGCAGGCGCTGAGCGGCGCTCAGGTGGTCCAGGAGCCAGTCGGGGAGGTGGTCGGCGCTGCGGGGGAAGTACCGCATGTCCTGGTGGTAGCTGCGGGGGTCGGGTTCCACGTCGAACTCCGGCGGGTTCTGGTGGTCGAAGTGGACCCCGATCTCCCGGGACTCCTGGATCGTGATGCGGGCGGTGAACCACGTCCCCTTGCCCGGCTGGTACATGCCCGTCCTCAGGCGGCCGAGCAGGCGGCCGGCCTCCGGCAGGAGGAGGTCCCACTCCGTCCCGCCGTCCGGTGTGCGCACGCTGACCCTGGCCGAGGAGACCCCGACGAGCCCCTTGTAGTCGACGACGATCTCGCTCCACTCGCCCCACACGGACTCGATCGTGCGGTCGACGATCTCCTGGACGGTGTCCATCATCTCCTCGGGCGACATGTCGCCGGGAGCGATCCTGGTCTCCCGCGTGACGCGCGCGCTCCGGAACACGCTCCAGGGCGACGAGGCCTCCGACGTGTCGGGTACCCGTTCCCCCTCGAGTCTCTCCATGAGCCAGTCGGGGAGGTGCTCGTCGTCGCGGGGGAAGTACTCCAGGTCGAGCATGTAGTCGGCGGCGTCCCGGGGCTCGTCGAACCAGGGCTCGTTGTCGTAGTCGTACCGGACCCGGTACCGGCCGGTCCGGTCGTACTCGAAGTAGGCCGTGTACCAGGTGCCCTTCCCGTGCGTGTACATGCCGGAGCGGACCTCCCGCAGTACCTCCAGTGCGGACAGCGGCGGGAGCCACCCGGTGCTCCGGCCCCCGTCGAACATGACCTCGAAGTGGGCGGACTCGGCGTCGGCGAGTCCCGAGTACACGAGCCGGAACTTGGCCCAGTCCTCGGGGGCCGTCCGCAGCAGGTCCGCTCCCAGACCGCGGAGGGATTCGTCCTGTTCGACGGGCGTCATCGCTTTTCGGGCGCTCATGTTCTCGCCTTCTAGTTGCCCTGTATGTGGCACGTGGATTTCTTGGGTGGATTGCCGTGAGGGTTGGGAAAGTTCCCCGTATGCGGCTTCCGGACGGTGTACATCCTTCCGGGTGGAATCCGATTCTGGCCGAACACACGACAAAAACCCGCGCGCGAGCCCGGCGCGGCCTCCGCATCCCTCCCGGGCACACCCGTCGGCACGGCGGGACGGTCGGTCCGCGTTTCCTTTCTTACCAGGCCAAGCGCCGCGAAACGGGCCAACAGGCGGGTGTGGACGAACTCCCGCGCCGATGGCCAGGTGTGGTCACGCCTCCACCGCCCAGGGCGACATCAAAAGGACGAAAACCCCCTCCGGCGTCGCGTGAAACGCGGTTCCGTCCACAGGCGACTACCGATCATGGACAAGCCCGGATAAGCTGCGCCCGGCAGGGCAACTGTCCGGATGCGCTCGCACGCACGCCCCGCGCGACGCGCTCCCGGCCCCTCGAACACCCGCCCCCGCTCCCCGCCCACACGGGGAAGGCCCCCACCCACGGAAAACACATGGGACTGCGACGGACCCTCCTCCCCTCCTCCTCAGCCCGGAAGAGGCCCCGGCCCCTCCTGGGCCGCGACGACGAAGGGCAGGCCAACACCCTCCTGCTCTTCGGCCTCACCCTGGCCCTGCTGGCCCTGACCCTGCTGTTCGTCAGGGTAGGCGCCGCCAACGACACGCGCTCCCGGGTCCAGACGGCCGCCGACGCCGCCGCGCTGGCCGCCGTGGGCGCCCTGCAGGACGAGGCCGCCCAGGAGATGGTCGAGGGCGGCATCCCGTACCCGTGGTTCGACGAGGAGGTCGCCGAGGGACGTGCCGAGGAGTACGCGCGGGCCAACGGGGCGGTCCTGACCGACATCCGCGCCAGCGACAACAGCCTCGGGCGGTACGGCAACATCGTGCGGGTCGAGGTGCGCGGCGCCGTCTGCCAGAGGGAGCTGGAGGAGGACGGGTCCCGGCACTGGAACGACGTGGTGTGCGACGGGAGCGAGGACGAGACCGACACCGTGGTCGGCAACGCCTCGGCCATCGCGATCGTCCGGGTCCCCCACGACTGCGGCGTGGACGGCGGCGTCATGGACTGCGGCGGCGGGCCGGTCACCGACGTCGAGTCGGCCAAGCGCCTGGTCGCCGTGCACCTGGTGGACCAGGAGGGCCGGTACAGGTTCGACCCGGACTCGTACTTCGGGGGCGGCGCCGTGGTGAACTGCTCCTCGCTCGGCTCCCTCCACCCCGCGATGTGCGCGGTGCACAACCGCCTCCAGGAGGAGTTCGGCGGGTTCTACATCTCCGCGGGCGGACGGCGCACGGAGCCCGGGAGCGACCACCACACCGGCCAGGCGGTCGACTACATGATGGTGTCGGACCTGGGCGCGGTGCCGACCCCGCAGATGCACCAGACCGCTGTGACGGTGATCAACTGGATCATCCCGCGGGCCAGGGAGCTGCGCGTCAAGGGCATCATCTACGACCACCACATCTGGAACGCGAACCGGGACCCCGTGGGACCCTGGGAGAGCGTGCGCCGCTTCCACCAGGACACCGGGAACAACACGCAGGACCACGTCGACCACATCCACCTGGCCGCGGGTGAGGGGAACATGCAGTAGGGCCGCATCCTCCGCCGGCCGCGCCGGAGGCGGTCCGGCGCGGCCGTCCACAGGCGCGAACTCCCCCTTGTCCCCCCTCCGGCCGCGGTCCAGCCTGGAGGTATGACACTCCGTGGGGTCGCCCTCCCCGACCGCTCCCTCCTCCTCCGCACACTCGCCCCCGTCCTCGACACGGTGTCCGCCACGGCGGTCGCCGCCGACGTCACCGCCGCCTACGTGTGGGGCGTGGACCTGTACCCGCGCGGCGCCCGGCCCACCCGCACCCGGCTGCACGTGTCGGTACCGCCGGGGGTGAGCACCGCCGGGGCCCCGGTCGTCGCCCACAGGGAGGTCCTGCCGCCCGCCGACACCACCGTGGTGGAGGGCGTCCGGATCACCACCCCGGCGAGGACCGCCGCCGACGTCGCCGCACGCGCCCCCTCGGTCTTCGTGGCCACGGCCCGTCTCGACGGGTTCCTCTCACGGGGGCTGGTCACCGACGACGAGATGGCCCGCGCGGCCCGCGCTCCCCGGGCGCAACCGCGGCTGCGCCGGCTCCGCTCCGCGCTGTCCTACTCCAGTGCCCTGAGCCAGTCCCCCGCCGAGTCGTGGGCACGGGTACTGCTCCTGGAGGCGGGGCTGCCGCCTCCCGTCCCCCGGTGTCCGATCGCCACCGCGGAGGGCCTGTTCCACGCCGACCTCGGCTGGCCCTCCCTGGGGGTGGCGCTGGAGTACGACAGCCTGGAGTTCCACTCCTCGCGAGAGTCCCTGGCCCGCGACCGCGCCCGCTACGCCGCGATGCGCGCCGAGGGCTGGGAGGTGGTCTCCGTCGGCGTGTACGACCTCCGGCGGCGCCCCGACCGCCTGGTGCAGCGCCTCCTGCACACGCTCGTCCGACGGGGCTGGTCGTGTCCACCGCACCGTCTGCGCCGCGTCCGCCGGAAGATCCGCGCCTACGCGGCACGGCCTCCCCTGCTGACGGCTCCCCCGGAGCCCTGAGACCCGGGTGGCCCCTCCGAGCGCGGTGCCCGACGCCCGCGCCCTTCCCGCCGAGTCCCCGGGGGCCGCCCGCAGTACCCCCGCCACCGTCCCCGACAGGAGAGAGGAGGCCCGACGTGGACCGGGGCAACGCCGTGATCGAGTACACGGCCCTGCTGGTCGTGGTGGCCGCCGTGGTGGCGCTCGCGGTCCAGGCACCGGTTCGGGAACTGCCCGCGGAGGTCCGCGGCGCCGTGCACGCCGCCCTGGGCCGGGTCCCGGAGGCTCCGCCCGGGGAGGCGGCCCCTCCGGGCGGTCGCTCCGGCGGAGAGCCCGGTGCGAACGGGACCGGCCGCCACGGGCTCCCCGGGAGCGGCGGAACGATCGGGCCGGACCATAACGACGAGGCCACAATCGGCCACGAACGCCTACCGGACGGTGACTGGACGCTGGATCCTGTGGCCGCGGCCGAAGCCGTCCTGCGCTGCTCGCGGGGCACGCTCGTTCCCGACCCCGTGGCTCGCGTCGACTGTGCGCTGGCGCTCCTGGGACTGCTGGAATCGGAGGTACTCGAAGCGACCGTTCTTCGTTTGGAAGCCGATGAGCTGCACGAACTCTTCTCCAGCCGTTCCTTCGCCGCGACCGGCGCGGCCCGGGTAGCGGTCCGGGCGCTGTGGGAGCACGCGTCGGAGGAGGCCCTGCGAAGGCTGTCGCGGACCCGCACCTTCGGCTTCCTGGAGCCGGCTCTGGAGGCGCCGCACCTGGACTGGGTGCTCCGGTTCGCCGATGCGGGGAGCGATTACGTGCATGCGACCATCGAACAGAACACTGCGTCACCGCGTCGTACCCCCCGCAGACGCAACCCGACGACGCCAGCTGACGAAGATGCGCCGCCGTCCCCCTCCGTGCCCTGGCGGGCGCGTTCCGATTCGCAGAAACGAGGCCCAGGCCGTGTCGATGCCGTCGATACCGCGCACCTCCGACTCCGAGGACCCGCCTCCGGAGGGGGGAGAGCGCCCCAACTGGCTGGTGTCCGTGCTCGTGGTCGTGGTCTGCCTCGCCGTGATCGCCAGCGGTTGGGGGGTGGCCCGGCTCACGCTGGGCTCCCCCCTGCGGCCCCTGGAGGTCGCGGACGGTCCCGAGTCGCGTCCGCCCCGGACGGGCGCCCCCTCCTCGGAGGCCGACCCGGAGGACGCCGAGTCCTACGTGGCGGTGGCCGCGGGCCTGGTGGAGGACTCGGCCGCCTTCCACATCACCTTCACCGTCGACGACGGGAGCGCCGGGCCGGAGGGCTCGCAGGCCTCGGAGGGCCGGGAGCGCCCGGACGGCCCAGAAGGCGGTGAGGAGTCCGAGGCGCCCGACCAGGAGCGGCGGGCGCCCCGGGTCCTGCCCGCCTCGGGGGGTTCCGCCGACGACGCCCGGCGTGCCGCCGGACAGCCGGCCGCCGGGGCGGTCCCGGCGGCGCCCGCGTACCCGAACGTGGCCTCCGGCCGCGGGCGCGTCATGTACGACGCCACGGCCGAGCCGGAGTTCGACCACTTCTTCACCACGACGGAGGGACAGAGCGTCTACCGCTACGACGTGGGCGACGGGCAGCTCATGATGACGGCGGACCGGGGGCTCAAGCTCCTGGATCCGCCGAGCGAGGCGGACGGCTACCTGTGTTCGCGGGGGTTCGGCTCGGCCAAGCTGCACGAGATCCTCGAAACCTCCTCCGACCTGGCCCTGGTCGGCCTGGAGGAGGTGGACCTGCGGTGGCCCGGCCAGCGGAGCACCCACAGCGCCTACCTCTACACGGGGACCTTCTCCGCCAAGGTGGGCGGCTACGACAAGGACAGCGGGGTCAACACCCTCACCCTCGTGCCGAACGCCGAGTTCGAGCTGTGGATCGACGAGCAGGGATATCCGCGCAGACTCGACTACCGGGCCGCCGGCGGTTTCGCGGAGAGCTACGAGTACCACTCGTTCAGCTGATCCCCCGGAAGCGGGCGCGCATCAGGCCCCGGCCCTGCCCCACCCCGGGGCCCGGCGCCGACCGCCCGCGGCTACGGGGTGTCGGCGCCCGCTCCCGCCGCCACCACGTCGGGGACCGTCGCGGTGTCGTCGAGCTCGTAGGTGTAGGGCGGGTCGGGGACGGCGCCGCGCAGGTCGGGCTGGGCCGAGTCGACCAGCAGGTTGTCGCGGGTGACGACGTTGCCCGGCTCCTCGTCCTCGGGCGCCACCGAGACCGGGGTTCCGTCGAAGTAGTTGCCCTCCACCAGCACGTTGGCGTCGTGGGTGGACCGCACCCCGTACTCGGGGTTGGCCCGGTAGTAGTTGTTGAACACGTGCACGTGCTCGGCGGACCGGGCACTCGGGTGCCGGCCGGAGGTCCCGTCGAAGTAGTTGTGGTGCACGGTCACGCGGAGGGCGCCGGGCTCGTCGTCCTCGCCGCCGATGCCGATGGCCGACTCCGCGTCCCGGAAGTGGTTCCAGGACAGGGTGACGTTGTCGGCGCCTCCGGTGACGGTGACCAGGGCGGCGCCGCCGTCGCCCCCGGTGAGGGTGGAGCCGTCCACCCACACGTGGTGCGCCCCTCCGCGGACCGCCACCGCCGTCCCGTCCGACTCCAGCGCCAGATTGGCGAGGACGACGTTGCTGGAGCCGTCGACGACCAGTCTCCCGCCGGTGAGCTCGGCGCCGTCCCCCACGCCCACGAGCGTCTTGTCGGAGCCGACCTCGACGGCCCCGTCCAGGTCGATGCGTCCGCTGACCTCGATGGTGAGCGGTTCCTCGTCGGAGAGGTGGTCGGAGAGCTCGTCCGCGTCGGACGCGGTGACGGTCTCACCCCCCGCTCCGCCGGTGACGCCGGGGTGGTCCTCGCCGTCGCGTTCCAGGGGCTCGCCGGCCCAACCGACCGGGGTGCCGAACGGGTCCTCCTCCCCGGGTTCCTCCGAGGGCGGGGGGCTCGACTCGTCGGCCTCCTCCGTCTGCGGCTCGACGGCCGCGCCGACGGGGGGCTCGACGGCGTCCCGGGGTTCCTCCTCCTGACGCGTACAGGAGACGAGGGCCGCGCAGAGCAGCACCGCCGCGGCCGCGGCGGGGATGGGGTGAGGTCTCATCGAGAGCTTTCCAGCGAGCGGGGTAACGGGGGGCGGGGGGTTGCACCCCCGACCCTGCCACAGCGGGGTTCGCAGACCCAACCCAGGGCCCGGTTCCCCCTGAGCGCGGGGCTCGTTCCGAGGGTCGGTGGCGGATCGGGGACCGCGGGCGGCCTGGCACGGCGAAGGGCGCCGGCCCCCTGTGGGAGGCCGGCGCCCCGGTGTCCTTCGGCGCTCGGAGCAGCGGCTGCTCAGACCGCCGTGGGCGGTGCCGTCGCGGAGGCTACTCGGCGAGCCAGCCGATGTCCTCGTAGACGTAGTTGCCGGCGACGCCGTAGGCGCCCCAGTTGCGCAGGTTCTCGTCCATGGCGTACTGGCCGGGACGCTCGAACAGCGGGATGGTGAGGACCTCCTCCCAGATGGCGGCGTCGATCTGGTTGGCGATCTCGGCGTAGCGGTCCGGGTCGGTCTCCCCGGCCAGCTCCTCGTAGAGGTCGTTGATCTCCTGGGTGGAGTGGAAGCTGGTGTTGTTGCCCCACTCCTCCCCCGCCTCGTCGACCGGGCCGCTGTAGTTGCCCTCGGTGTCGGTGGGGTAGGGGTTGGAGCCGGTCAGGACGAAGCTGGCCATCTCGTAGTTGCCCGGGATGACGTAGTCCGAGAACAGGGCGTTGCCGGGAACGTTCTGGACGTCCACCTCGACGCCGATCTCGGCGAGCATCTCGCGGGCGATGTCGCCCTCGTCCTTGGCCAGCTGCATGTCCTCGGAGGCCACCCAGCCGAGGGTCAGGGTGTCGCCCGCCTCGTTGGTGCGGAACTCCGCGCCCTCCTCCAGGGTCCAGCCGGCCTCGTCGAGCAGCGCCGCCGCGGCCTCGGGGTCGAAGGTGCCGACCGGGTCACTGTTGTCCTGGTAGCCGTTCTGGCTGGAGCGGAGCAGGCGGTTGACCTCGCCGGTGATGGGCCAGTCCACGGCGCCCAGGGCCACCTCGGCCATGGTGTCGCGGTTGATGGCCATGGAGATGGCCTGGCGGACGTTCTTGTCCTGGAGCATCTCGCTTCCGGCGTTCAGCGAGATGAACCGGTGGGCGTTGTCGACGGCGCGGGTGAAGTAGGTGCCCTCGCGGTCCTTCAGGAGCTCCCACGCGGCGGCGTCGTAGCCGAGGTAGAAGGCGTCGATCTCACCGTTGTTGAACGCGGTCGCCTGGCCGTCGATCGCCACGTGGGTGAAGACGATCTCGTCCAGCATGGCGGGCTCGCCCCACCAGTCCTCGTTCTTCGTCACCGTGATGCGCTGGGTGACGTCGTCGAACTCGGGGTCCGCGAACGGGCCTGCCGTGACGGGGATCTCGCCGTCGTAGCCCTCCAGGAAGAGCTCCTCGTCCTCCATGTACTCCTTGGGGTACACGATGTCGAAGAGGGCGGGCCAGTCGGCGTAGGGCCGGGAGAACTCCAGGGTGAACGAGTACTCGTCCTCGCCCTGGACGACGTCCTCGATCCACTTGTAGCCGGTGTCGGAGCCGACCTCGAACTCGCCGTCGCGCTCACCCTTGCGGGTGATGACCTGGGCCTCGTAGTCCTCCCAGGTGATGGGCTCGCCGTTGGACCAGACCGCGTCGGGGTTGAGGGTGTAGGAGACCTCCAGGCCGTCGTCGCTGACCCCGTAATCGAGGACGTAGGCCTCGTTGGGGGCGAAGCCGCCCTCGTCGTCGAACCGGGTCGGGGTCGGCATGAGGGAGCCAAGGACACGGCGCACCTCGGCCTTGTTGCCCTGGACGTGCACCATGTTGTGCTGTTCTTCGTACTCGCTGAGGGCCCACACGAAGGTGCCGCCCTCCTGCAGGTCCTCGCGCGGAGCGGCGTTGAGGTCGGACGCGGGCAGCGCGGCGACCTCCTCCTGCGCGGCGTCCGGGTCGTTTCCGTCATCGCTGCCGCAGGCGCTGGCGACCATCACCAGGGCGGCGACGGGGGCGAGATAGCGCGCCTTCCCGATTCGCATGGGGATTCCTCCTATGGGGGTGGTTCTGCCGGCGCGCGGGGCGGCGCCGGCCGTGCCTCGAAGGGCCGGGGGGTCAGACGACCTGGCGCCGTTCCGCGTAGTGGCAGGCGGCGCCCTGGTCTCCTCCGTTGGTGGGGAGGATCTGCGGTTCGACGTTCACGCACGTGTCCTTCTCCGAGTCGGAGAGGGTGATGAACTTCTGGCACCTGGTCCGGAACCTGCAACCCGAGGGCGGGTTGGCGGGGCTGGGCAGGTCTCCGTCGAGGACGATGTGGGTACGGGCCCGCTCCTTCTCCGGGTCGGGGATCGGGATGGCGGACAGCAGCGCCTGGGTGTAGGGGTGCGCGGGCCTGGAGTAGACGGACCGGGTGTCGCCGATCTCCACGATCCGGCCGAGGTACATGACGGCCACACGGTCGGCGATGTGCCGCACCACGGACAGGTCGTGCGCCACGAACAGGTAGGAGAGTCCCAGCCTGGCCTGGAGCTCCTCCAGGAGGTTGACGACACCGGCCTGGATGGACACGTCGAGCGCGGACACGGGCTCGTCGAGGACCAGCAGCTTGGGCTCCAGCGCCAGGGCACGGGCGATGCCGATGCGCTGGCGCTGGCCGCCGGAGAACTCCGAGGGGAAGCGGGTGGCGTGCTCGGGGTCGAGGCCGACCAGCTGGATGAGCTCGTAGACGCGCCGGGTGACCTCGGCCGTGCCGGTCCGGTGGGCCCGCAGGGGCTCGGCGATGATGTCGAACACCGGCATGCGGGGGTCCAGGGAGCTCATGGGGTCCTGGAAGACGATCTGCATGTCGCGCCGCAGCGCGAACCGCCCGCTCTTGCCGAGCGTGGTCACGTCCTTGCCCATGACGGAGACGGAGCCGCTCTGGGGCTTCTCCAGGTCCATGATCTGCATGAGGGTGGTGGACTTGCCGCAGCCGGACTCGCCGACGAGCGCGAGGGTCTCGCCCTCGCGGATGTCGAAGTCGATGCCGTCCACCGCGTAGACCGTGCCGACGCGCCGCTTGAACACCATGCCCTTGTTGAGCGCGTGGTGCTTGACCAGGCCCTCGACCCGCAGCATCTCGGGCCGGTCCTCGCGGGGGACCTCGGCGGCCGGGACGTCGGGGATCTCCGGGACGGGGTAGATGTCCTGGGCGGTCCAGCCCCGGTCGGCGATCTCGCCGGAGCGGATGCACGCCACCCTCTGCACGCCGGTGTCGTGGGCCCCGGTGCTCCCGGGCACGGTCCCGCCGTCGGCGTGGGCGAGCCGGATGGCCTCCGCGCTCGGCTGGGAGCCGATGGCGAGCAGCTCGGGCTCGGCGGCCTCGCACTCGGGCTGGGCGATGGGGCAGCGCGGCGCGAAGGGGCAGCCGGGCGGCAGGTGGGACAGCGACGGCGGGGTGCCCTTGATGGGGATGAGGGCGCCCTGGCGGTCCAGGTCCATGCGGGGGACGGCGCCGAGCAGGCCCATGGTGTAGGGCATGCGGCTGCTGTAGTAGATCTCGTCGACGGTGCCGATCTCGACGGGGCGGCCCGCGTACATGACCAGGACGCGGTCGACGAAGCCCGCGACCACCCCCAGGTCGTGGGTGATCATGACGATGGCCGCGCCGGTCTCGTTCTGCGCGGTGCGGAGCAGGTCGAGGATCTGGGCCTGGATGGTGACGTCGAGCGCGGTGGTGGGCTCGTCGCAGATGATGACGTCGGGGTTGTTGGCCATGGCCATGGCGATCATGACCCGCTGGCGCATGCCGCCGGAGAACTCGTGCGGGAAGGACCGGTAGCGCTGGGCCGCGTTGGGGATGCCGACGAGGTCGAGGAGTTCGACGGCCCGATCGTGCGCCTTGGCCTTGGGGGTCTTCGGGTCGTGGACCAGGACGGCCTCGGCCAGCTGGTCGCCGACGGTGTAGACGGGGGTGAGGCCGGAGAGCGGGTCCTGGAAGACCATGGAGATGACCTTGCCGCGTTTGGCGGCCATCGCCCGGTCGTCCAGTCCGAGGATCTCCTCCCCGTGCAGCAGGACCGAGCCGGTGATCCTCGCGTGCTCGGGCAGCAGGCCCATGGCGGCCATCGAGGAGACGGACTTGCCGGAGCCGGACTCGCCGACGATGCCCAGGACCTCGCCTCGTCCGACGGCGTAGCTGACGCCGCGGACGGCGTGCACGTCGGGGTTGCCGTCGAACCCCGGGAAGGTGACGGTGAGGTCGGTGACCTCCAGGACCGGGCTGTCCGCGGTCCGCCCGTCTCGGGCGACGTCGGTGGCGGCGACCGTTTCGGTGCTCATGTGTTGCTGTCCCCCTAGGAGCGGCGCGACTTGGACTGCGGGTCGAGGGCGTCGCGCAGCCCGTCCCCGATCATGTTCACCGCGAGCACGAGGACCACCAGCAGGAGCGTGGGGAACATGAACATCCACCACGCCGTGGTCGCGAACCGGGAGCCGTCGGCGATGACCACGCCGAGGCTGATGTCCGGTGCCTGCACGCCCAGGCCGAAGTAGCTCAGTGCGGTCTCGCCGATGATCGCCGTGCTCACGGCGATCGTGGCGTCCGCGATGAGCAGGGACGACATGTTGGGCAGGATGTGCCGCAGGATGATCTTGTGCGGGGGGACGCCCATGTACCGGGCGGCGTGGATGTACTCGCGTTCGCGCAGGGAGATGGTCAGTCCGCGGACCATCTTGGAGGTGACCATCCAGCTGAACGCGGCCAGCAGGATGACGAGGACCAGCCAGCCGCCGTTGCCGACGAAGTGCTTGGACAGGATCGCCAGGACGACGAAGCTGGGCAGGACCAGGGCCAGGTCGGCGATCCACATGAGGCCGCGGTCGGTGAGGCCCCCGAAGTACCCGGCGAAGGAGCCGACCAGGGCGGCGACCGCCGTCGAGAGCAGGGCGACGAGGAGTCCGATGAGCAGCGACCTCTGCAGGCCCGCGGTGCTCTGGGTGAGGACGTCCTGGCCGGTGCGGTTGGTGCCCATCCAGTGCTCGGGCGAGGGCGGGTCGATGAGGGAGGTGTAGTCGCGCTCCCCCACGTCCCATCCGGTCAGGAGGGGACCGATGAAGGCGACGGCCAGCAGCAGGACGAGCATGCCGAGCCCGATGATGACGCGCCGTGTCCCCAGGAGCTGGCGCCCGATGTCCCTCAGGCGGTTGGGCGCCGGGGGCACGGCCGGTGCCGGTGCGGGCTCCGTGCTCGTTTCGGTCGTACTCATGGCGTGGTCTCCAGCCGGGCTGCCGCGGTGGTGTGCGGGGCGGTCGAGGGGCGGGACGCGCGGGCGTCGCCGTGGGTGGTGCGGGGGCCGGTCACGATCACACCCGCACCCTCGGGTCGAGCCAGGCGTAGAGGATGTCCGAGAGGAACGAGGCGGCCATGACCGTCACCGCCATGAAGAAGGAGACCGCCGCGACCACGTGGACGTCGTGCTGGGAGATCGAGTCGATCAGCCAGGCGCCCATGCCGTGCCAGCCGTAGATCTTCTCGGTGAAGGTCGCGCCGGACACCATGATCCCGAAGGTGAAGGTGAAGTAGGTGATCGTGGGGATCAGCGCGGTGCGCAGGGCGTGCTTGAACAGCGCTCTCCTGCGGGTGAGCCCCTTGGCCATGGCCGTGCGCACGAAGTCGGCGTTGAGCACGTCGAGCATCATGTTGCGCTGGTAGCGCGCGAAGGCCGCGAACAGGGAGAGGGCGAGCACGATCGTGGGCAGCAGCGCGTGGTGTATCCGGTTGAGCAGGAGTTGCCACCACTCCCCCCGGAAGCCCGCCGAGTACTCGCCGGAGAAGATCAGCAGCTGGAAGCCGACGAGGTCGTTGATGGCGGTCGCGCCCACCTGGACGCTGATCGCGATGACCACCGTGGGCACGGAGAGCACGAAGAAGGCGACTGCCGTGGAGGCCTTGTCGAAGCGCCTGTACTGGCGTACGGCGGAGTAGGCGCCGACGGCGATGCCGACGGCGGCGCCGAGGACGGTGGCGAACGTGATCAGGCGCAGTGTGACGCCGGCCTTCATCCAGATCTGGGGGGTGACGTCACGCCCCTGGATGCTCTGCCCGAAGTCTCCCTGGACCACACCGCCCAACCAGACCGCGTAGCGCTCGGCCAGGGGCGTCTCGTCGTTGAGGTTGAGGGTGTCGAGCTGGGCATTGATGACCTCGGCCGTGGGCGGGGGCTGCATCTGCTCGAAATAACCGCGCGGATAGAGGTTGGTTGCGGCGAGCAGGTAGGCGAAACTCGTCGCGAGAAAGATCAGCACGACGTAGTTCAGCAGCCGCCTGGCCAGGAACTTGCCCAAAACTATCTCCGAACCTCACAGCCGAGCCCGACGCTTGTCCCTTGTGCGCGGTCGTGACTGAGAGCACCGAGGGTCACGGATCGGAGGGGCGCGGCGGGTGCCGCCGTTGAGCCTTCACGTTCCTGCGACCACCGGTGGGGGTTACTCCCGGTGACTACCAAAACACAATTGCATCCGGTTCACGATCAGTGACCGGAATGTCAAGAGTCTGCGGGAGCACTAGACACTCGACGGTAACCACTCCATCAAGAAAAGACAACGGTGCCCATTCGACCATCCGGATGCATCCGTTTTGTCAATCTTTACACACACAGCTTCCCGGCGACTCCCCACAGTTACCAATACACCAGTTGACCTGCGGAAATAAACTCCAGAGCATCCCGAACGAAACAACATTCAAGCCCTCGAACTGGACATAACACCACAAACACGCCATCAAACATCAATAGTTAGTAACACACACGAAACCCTGACTCCTCCTACCTGCGAACGCGTACCGAACGCCCGTGCCCGCCGTGTCCCGCGCTCAGGGCACAGCGGACGCGCGAAGGCAAGGACACTCACCCTGGGTAGCGAAAGTCAGTGACGGCTGACGAGGGCGGGCACGCTCTCCCGGCCGGCGGCCGCCGCGGCCCCCTCGGCGACGGGCGCCCACGGCGCGGCCCCGGCCACCACCGCCACCGGCCGCGGCACCAGGGGAGCCGCGGAGAGCGCCCCCGCCATCCCCCACCAGGCGCCCAGCGAGCGGGCGGCATCGCCCGCGGCTCCCAGGACCGTCCAGGTCACCGGTCCCGCGAGGGTCACGCCCCTCCCCCTCCGCCATGCCGCCAGGTGCGGCAGGACCAGGGTCGCCCCCGACACCGCCGCGATCCGAGCGACCCGGCGCGACCGGGCGGACCGCCGCGCGCCCGCCCCGCGGCGTCCCCGCGCCACCGTGCCGGCGACCACGGCAGCGGCGGCCACCGGCCACCATCCGGCCCGCGCCGCGCGCGCACCCGCCCCGGCGGTGCGCACCAGGTCGAGCCCCGTCAGCCTCACCGCCTCCGCCAGCGGGGCGCGTGCCCGACCGCAGACCGCGGCCGCGACCGCCGCGCCGCCCAGGGCCCCGGCCGCCAGCGCGGCCCCTGGGCGGCCGGACGCCGCCAGCGCGGGGGCTGCCGCCCCGGCCCAGGAGACCTCGGGCCCGGCGGCCCGTCCTCCGTGGCGGCGCGCCAGGGGCCCCGCGATCGCACCGGAGGTGAAACACGCGCGCAGGTAGTCCCCCATGTCCGTGGTCGGCGGCATCCGCACACGGGACCTCGGCTCGTAGCGCACCGACCACCCGCCTCCGGCGAGGCGCCACAAGAGGTCGAGTTCGGCGGCCGGCCCCAGCCCGGGGTCCAGGTCGGCGACGGAGCGGCGCACGACCAGCACCGGGACGGGACGCAGCGGATCGTCGGAGCCCTGGTCACCGAAGGCCCCCGGGCGCGCCTGGCCGGGGGTCCCGTGCCCCCAGGGGAGGACGGCGCCGGGGTCGGCGCCGCGGTCGGGCCCGGCCCCGTGGGCGGCGACGGCCGCCACCGCCCTGCTCAGGGGGCCGGGGGTCCGGGGCCGGTCGGTGAGCGCGCGGGGCACCACGGCCGCCACCCCGGGGTCGGCGAAGTGCCCCAGGGCGGTGTCCAGCCATCCGGCGGTGGGACGCGCTCCCGACTCGACCAGGGCGACGAACTCCGCGGAGCAGGCTCCCAGCGCCACCGCCCGTGCCTGCGCACCCCCGGGCGGACCGGGCACGACCCGGGCTCCGTGCCTGCGCGCGATCCACGCGCAGGCCCCGGTGGCTCCGACGACGACCGGCCGCAGTTCCGGGTGGGACGCGGCGAGGAGGCCGAGCGTGGTCTCCAGCGCGGCGGGTCCCGCCTGGCCGACGACGGCCACCTCCGCGGTGCGCCCCGGCGGGAGGGGCAGCGGCCGGGGGTGGGCGAGCCCGGCCCTGATCAGGTCGCGGGCGAGCAGTCCCTCGTCCGCTCCGGCGGGGACCGCGCCGCTCAGCCAGCGGATCAGCGCACTGACCTGGGACGGGTCGAGGCGGACGGCCCGTGGCGGGCAGCCGCCCAGGAGGAGGTGCCCCTCGTCGGCGAGGCGGACGGAGCGGTCGATCTCGACACCGAGGCCGGGGGGAAGCGGGGAGCGGGAGGCCATGCCCCATACCTTGTCGGGTCGGACGCGGCGGACGCAAGACCGCGGGAAGCACCGGAATCGGGGAGAGCTTGACGTAATCGTTACTTGGGCTCTCGAGTCCCACGAGTCACGAATCCCCGCCGATATGCGCGACCGCTCACCCGCCCCGTCGGGCCGAACGCCCTCTTCGGGCAGCTCAGCGGGGGTTATCCTGACCAAGCCAGGTCGGCTGGGTTTCCGGGGAGGCACAGAGCGTATGCTGATCGCGAATACGCCCTTCAGTGTCGTAGGGCACATCCGCTACCAGACATGAGCATGCAGCACGGCCCGCCCCAGGCCCCACCACCGTCCCCGGGGAAGCCAAGCGGCTTCTCACCCAACGCCTGTCGCCGCCCTTGCGCAGCAGTCGTGGCACAGTCCCGCTTCCCTCCCTGCTCCAGGGGGCTCCGCCCTGTGCGTCCGCTCCGCGCCGTGACCCGTCCCCACGGGCACGGACGCCTCGAGGACCCGGCGCTGCGTTGCCCTGCCCGCCGCGAACACACGTCATCGGGGAGCGAACCCAATGTGTGAGACCGCAGCATCCCAGAGCTCTCTCGGACCCCTCGTCGCGCGCCACGCGCACGGCCCCGCCCACAGGACCCGTCCCCCGTCGCCGGACGCACTCCCGGCCCCGGTCCCTCCGCCCAGTCCCTTACACAGTCCGGCGAATCACATGGAAGACGAGATACCCCACAGCACCGGCACCGCCCGCAGACCCGCGCGGCGACGGTTCCCGGGGCTGCCGAGCCAGATCGCCTACGCGAGGCGGTTCGTCGCCCGGCAGCTGGCCGCCTCACCCGAACTCACCACGGCGACGCTGCTGACCAGCGAGCTCGCCACGAACGCCATCACGCACAGCGCCTCGGGCCGGGCGACCGGCAAGTTCGAGGTCAGCGTCCACCTCGCCCCCGGGTGGGCGCGCGTGGAGGTGCGGGACCTGGGGAACAGGGTGGAGGCGCCGCAACCCCAGCACCGGGACCCCTACGACACGGCCGAGCACGGCCGTGGCCTGGACCTGGTCGAGGCGCTGTCCAGCAAGTGGGGAACCGAGCCCCGCGCCGACGGGATGGGGCGCAGGGTCTGGTTCGAGCTGGTGTGGGACTGCGACGCCGACCCCGTGGACGCGGCGGAGTAGGGGTTCGAACGGGCGGCCGCTCCGTCACGCCGCCCCGGCCGCCCGCGGGCGCGGGCCCGCCGTCACCCCTCGTTGCCGGCCCCCTGCTGCTCCTGCGCACCACCGCCCTCGGTGGGCGCGGGGAGCCGGTACCGCTCGTAGAGTTCGCGCGCGTAGTCCTTCGCCTCCTGCGACGGCTCCTCGCCCAGCTCGTCGCGGACCAGGTCGTCGAGGCTCTTGTTCGTTTCTGCCATGTGTCGCAGCCTGCCTGTAGTGCGCGGATTGCACAAATCGCCGCTCCGGTGACGGAGAGGGATGACCAATAAGTCCTACATAGTAGGCATTTCGGTGACATCGCCCGGTTTCCCCTGGACAGACATCGCACGACGGGGCCCGCCGGCGTTCCGGCGGGCCCCGTCGGTACCGGTCGTCCCCGGTCCCCGTGACACCGGGGTGGTACCGGGTTACACGGGCGCCGACCGCCGCCCCCGCAAGGCGGTGCCGCGAACGGCGAGGGGCGCCCCGCGCGTCGCGCGGGGCGCCCCTGTGGAGCATGCGGCTACGAGCCGACCCGCTCCTCGGCCCGCTCGGCCCCGGACGTGCCGCCCTCGGGCGCACCCCCCGCGGCCTTGCGCTTGCGGGCGCGGCGCCGTTCGGCGCGCTCCGCGCTCCGCGCGGCACGGCGCTGCTTGGACCACTCCACCAGCTGGTAGAGGACCGGGACCAGGACCAGTGTCAGCACGGTCGAGGTCAGCAGGCCGCCGATCACCACGATCGCCAGCGGCGCGGAGATGAACGCCCCGCCGCCGGTGATCCCCAGGGCCATCGGGGTCAGTGCCGCGATGGTGGCGAGCGCCGTCATGAGGATGGGCCGCAGACGGTGGCGGGCACCCTCCACGATCGCCTCGCTGAGCGGCATCCCGTTGTTCTGGTTCTGGTTGATCAGGTCCATCAGGACGATGGCGTTGGTGATGACCACGCCGATGAGCATCAGCATGCCGACCATTCCGGCGATGCCCAGCGGGTTTCCGGTGATCAGGAGCAGGCCCAGCGAGCCGGTGATCGCGAACGGGATCGAGATCAGCAGCATGAGCGGCTGGAGCAGGCTCTTGAAGGTCGCGACCATGATCAGGTAGCAGATCACGACCGCGGCGAGCATCGCCAGCATCATCGAGGCGAAGCCCTCGGACTGGTCCTGGCTGACGCCGCCCAGGGTCGCCGAGGCGCCCTCCGGCAGGTCCAGCCCGTCGAGGGCCTCGGTGATGGAGGCGCTCACCGCGCCCAGGTCGGAGGCGGTGACGCTCGCCGACACGGTGGCGCTGGTGATGCCGTCGATCCGGGTGAGCTCCGGCTGCTGGAGCACCTCCTCGACCGTGGCCACGTCGGACAGCGGGACGGCCCCGGTCGCGCCCATGACGGGCAGGTCCTCCAGGTCGTCCACCGTCTGCGGGGCCTCGTCGAAGCGGACCACCAGGTCACGACGGGTGTCGTCGAGGGTGACGGTGCCGACGTTCTGGCCGTTGAAGGCCGCGGAGACCTGCTGGCCGACCGCCGCCTCGGTGAGGCCGACGGCCGCGGCCTCCTCGCCGTCGACGCTGACCTCCAGAGAGGACTGCTCCGCGGCGACGCTGTTGGTGATGTCGGCGGTGCCGTCGATCGCGCTCAGCTCGTCCTCGACCATGCCGGTGGCCTCGGCGAGGACCTCCTGGTCGTCCGCGCTGACCTGCACCTCGATGCCGGATCCGCCCATGGCGCCCATGCTGCTCAGGACGGGCTCGTACTCGGTGTCCAGGTCCGCGAGGGTGTCGCGGAGCACGTCGCGGTTGCGGGCCTGGTCGGTGTCGGGGTCGGCGGTGACCGTGTAGTCGACCTGGCTGCTGCCTCCGCCGCCCATCATCCCGGCCATGCCCCCGCCGCCGACGTTGGTCTGGTAGGACTCCACCCAGGCGAACCCGGCCAGGGCGTCCTCGACCTTGACGGCCTCGGCGTCGGCCTCCTCCAGGGACGTGCCCGGGGGCAGCTCCTGGACGATCGCGTAGGAGTTCTCCTCGGACTGCCCCATCCAGTCGGTCTCGAGGTTGGTGGCCATGAGAACGGTGCCGGCGAAGATGACGACCGAGGCGAGCAGGGTCGTGATCGTGGCGACCTTGCGCTTGGTGGTGATCCACCGGATGACGGGCAGGTAGGCGCGCTGGAGGACGCCCTTGCGCTCGCGCTCGTTCTCCTCCTGCTCGATCTCCTCCTGGGTGGCGTCCCCGATGTCCTTGGGGCGCATGAACCAGTAGCAGAGCACCGGGATGAGGGTGATGGAGACGATCAGCGAGGCGGCCAGGGCGAGGCTGGCGGTGACCGCGAACGGCATGAACAGCTCGCCGACCATGCCGCCGACGAACGCCAGCGGGAGGAACACGGCGATCGTGGCGAGGGTGGAGGAGACCACGGCGGCGGCGACCTCGCGCACACCGGTCCGGACGGCCTCCATCCGCTCCTTGCCGTAGTCGAGGTGCCTGCGGATGTTCTCCAGCACCACGATGGAGTCGTCGACCACACGCCCGATGGAGATCGTGATGGCGGCGAGGGTCAGCATGTTGAGGCTGAACCCGAACGCCTGCATCCCGAGGAACCCGATCAGGACCGACACCGGGATGGACACCGCGGTGACCAGGGTGGAGCGGATCGACAGGAGGAAGACGAGGATGATGACGACGGCGGCGACGAGGCCCATGCCGCCCTCCTCGACCATCGCGAGGATCGACTCGTTGATGTAGGGGGCCTGGTCGAAGACCACGCTGATGTCGATGTTCGAGCCGAGGACGTCGGCCTGCTCGTCGAGGACCCGCTGGACCCCCTCGGACACCTCGACGGTGTTGCCGTCGGGCGTCGCCATGACCATGACGCCGATGCTCGGGTCGCCGTTGACGCGGGCCAGCGTGGTGGCCTCGTCCTGGACGAGTTCGACGTCGGCGACCTCGGAGATCTGGACCGGGGCCGGCGGGGCCGCGGGGGGCGCTCCGGGCGCCGCGGTGGACATGTCGCCGGCGGCGGCCGAGGGCTGGACCCAGACGTCCTCGATCTGCTCGACGGAGGAGAACTGCTCGCCGGTGGTCACGCTCAGGGTGCGGCCGTCGGAGTCGATGTCACCGCCGGGTTGGAGCAGGCCGCTCGACTGGAGGGCCTGGGTGAGGTCCTGGGGGGACAGCCCCGCGGAGGCGAGCTCGTCCGCGTCCGGGCTGACGACGACGTCGGAGCCCATGGCGCCGGTGACCATCGCCGAGCGCACGCCGGGGAGGGACTCGATCTCGGGGACGAGGTGCGTCTCCAGCGGTTCGACCATGGACTGGTCGTCGCCGTCCTCGGCGCCCGCGGCGAGCATCACGACCGGCATCATGTCCGTGCTGAAGGACATGACGCTGGTGCTGACGTCCTCGGGGAGCATGCCGGAGATCTGGTCGACCGCGATCTGCGTCTGGCGCACCAGGTCGTCCTGGTCGGAGCCGTAGTCGAACTCGACGGTGACCTGGGAGGAGCCGGTGCTGGAGGTGGAGGTCACCGTGGTGGCGCCCGCCACGCCCTGGACGGCCTGCTCCAGGGGCTCGGTGACCTGGTTCTCCACGACCTGGGGCGAGGCGCCCTGGTAGGTGCCGGAGACCATCACCATCGGGAGGGACATCTCCGGGAAGAGCTCCCGCTTGGCCGAGGCGGCCGCGAGGACGCCGAAGAAGAGGACGGCCAGGGTGACGAGCAGGACCAGCGCCCGGTTCTTGAGCGACATGACCGCGAGGCGGTTCATACCGTGGCCCCTTCCGAGCGGCGGGCGGCGGTCCCTGCCGGGGGACGGCCCGTACCACGGGCCCTTGTGGCCGATCTGGACATGAGAGGTTTTCGCTCCTAGTTCGCTGCTGACCACGGGAGCAGACCGTGGTGTGGTGGTCGAGCGCTTTCCGACGACCGTCGGGCGGGCACGCCGTCACTGCGGTCTGGCGACCGGTCCTCGAACGTGTGGTGCTGGTGGGGACGCAGGTTGTGCGTTCGCGATGTGCGGCACAGGGGGAGCATCCGCCTGGCGCACGATTCAGAATACGTCGCGTTATATCGGAAGATCAGCCAACCCCGTCCGGTTCAGGGGACTCTCAGGGGCGCGTCAGTCTTCTGTCAGGGTCGATCCCTGACCAAAGTTAGGGACGTCCGCCGTAAGTCGGAGTCCCCCGGGGTGAGGTGGGTCTTCCCGTGGCCTCAGACCCCGGCTCCTTGTAAGGGACATCACAGCCACGATTTCCGGTCCACCAAAAAAGACGTCGCGACCGGGGCGCGACGCCTCCACGAAAACGACCTGTGGACAACCGGGAGAGCGGGGCCCGCCGGGGCATCCTGAAGGGGTGGGACTCAGCCCGCCCGGTGCTCCTCCAGGGGCTCGTGCGGCTGGGAGGTCCCCCACACCACGCGCAGGAGGTCCTCCAGCGCGTGCGCCAGGGATGCGTCCACCAGCTCGTAGCTGACCTGACGGCCGCGGGCGTGGGTGTGCACCAGCCCGCAGTCGCGCAGGCAGGCGAGGTGGTTGGAGACGTTCTGCCGGGTGAGTCCGAGCTGGTCGGCCAGTCCGGCCGGATAGTTCGGACCCTCGAGGAGGGCCAGGAGGAGGCGGGACCGGGTCGGATCGGACAGCGCGCGCCCGAGCCGGTGGATGGCGGACAGGCGCTGCTCGGAGGTCAACATGAAAACCATTGTACATAGTTTGCTGTATAGACAGCCTTGGCTGTATAAACAGTGAAGGCTGAACTATGGGGCGCGGTCGCACACGGCGCCCGAGGACACGGGACGACGCGGACAAGAGGGAGGCGCCGTGGGAGCGGGACACGGGCACGGACACGGGCACGCGATCACCGCCGGTGCGGCCAACAGCGGGAGGCTCGCGCTGGTCCTGGCGATGATGGTCGCCGTCGCCGCCGTCCAGGTCGTGGGCGCCGCGTACAGCGGCAGCCTGGCGCTGCTCGCCGACGCCGGCCACACGGTCACCGACTCCTTCGGCGTGGCCCTGGCGCTGGCCGCCGTCTGGATCGCCTCCCGTCCCGCCACCAGCCGACGGACCTTCGGCTACCAGCGCGCCGAGATCCTCGCCGCCGCGGTCAACGCGCTCGTGCTGTTCCTGCTGTGCGGGTTCATCGTGGTCGAGGCGGTCGACCGCCTCCGGTCGCCCGCCGAGGTGTCCGGCGCGGGCATGGTCGCCGTCGCCGCGTTCGGCCTGGTCGCCAACATCGCCGCGCTGTTCGTCCTCCGCTCGGGCGCCAAGGACAGCCTCAACGTCAAGGGCGCCTACCTGGAGGTCATGAGCGACGCCCTCGCCTCCGTCGGCGTCATCGTCGGCGGGATCGCCGTGTGGCTGACCGGGTGGGGCCGGATCGACACCCTCGTCTCCCTGGGCATCGCCGCCATCATCGTGCCCCGGGCCTGGTCCCTGCTGCGCGAGGCCGTGCACATCCTGCTGGAGGCCACCCCCGAGGGCATGGACCTCAGCGAGGTGCGCGACCACCTCCTCGGGCACCCCGCGGTCCTGGACGTCCACGACCTGCACGCCTGGACCATCACCTCCGGGGTGCCCGTGATGTCGGCGCACGTGGTGGTCGCCGAGGAACACCTCCGGGACACCGGGAGAATGCTCGACGAACTCCACTCCTGCCTGACCGGCCACTTCGACGTCGAGCACTCCACCCTGCAACTGGAGCCTCCGGGCCACGCCGACCACGAGGGCGCCAGACACGACTGAGCGGGCGTCCTCCCAGCCCTGAGCGGCCCCTCCGGTCCCTACGGACCGGGCCGTCGACGTGACCAAACCCGCAACCTTTGACAGAATCGTTCGCGCTTCGTCGAAGGAGGAGAATCCGGTGAAAACCACACACGGCCACGGGCTGCGCACCCGGTGAGCCGACGCCCCCGCCCGCGCGGAGGCAGCCTCGGCGCGCTGGTCCGCAGGACGGCCCCCCGCCTCCGGTCGCCGAAGACCCTCCTCCGCCCGCGCCTGGCCTGGCGGCCGACCAGGGAACTCCTCGCATGGCGCAAACCGGCCCGCGTCTTCCTCCTCGTCTTCCTCGCCGTGGACCTGGTCGGCACCGCCCTGCTGATGAGCCCGCTGGCCACCCCCGGCAGCGAGGGGCTGGACTTCGTCCCCGCGCTCTTCACGGCCACGTCCGCCCTGGCCGTGTGCGGGCTCGGCGTGATCTCGATCGGCCACGACCTCAACCTCTTCGGCCAGATCGTCATGCTCGCCCTGATGCAGGTCGGGGGCATCGGGATCATGACCCTGGCGTCCGTGCTCGGAACGGCCATGATCCACCGCTTCCGGCTGCGTTCCCAGCTCAACGTGCAGGCCGAGACGCGGAGCCTGTGGATCGGGGACGTCTCCGGCGTGGTCCGCCGCGTCGCCCTGGTCTTCCTGGCGCTCCAGGGCCTGACGTTCCTGCTCATCACGCCCCGGATGTGGCTGGGCTACGACATGTCCCCGGGGGAGGCCGCCTACTCCGGCCTGTTCCACTCGATCTCGGCGTTCAACAACGCCGGCATCTCCCTCTACGACGACAGCATGATGCGCTTCTCGGGGGATCCGCTCATCCTCCTGCCGGTGGCCTTCGCGGTGATCCTCGGCGGCCTCGGCTTCCCGATCCTGCTCGAACTGCGCCGCAACCTCGGCGAGCCCCGCACGTGGAGCCTGCACGCCAAGATCACCATCACGACCACGGCCATCCTCTTCCTGGGGAGCTTCCCGCTCATCACCGCGATGGAGTGGGGCAACCCCGCGACGCTCGGGGCGATGCACTGGACGGACAAGCTCACGGACGGCTTCTTCCACAGCGTGATGCCCCGCAGCGGGGGGCTGAACTCCGTCCCGGTCGGGGAGATGCAGGACTCCACGCTGCTGCTGACGATCATGCTCATGTTCGTCGGCAACGGCAGCGCCGGAACGGCCGGCGGAATCAAGGTCGCGACCCTGGCCGTGATCTTCCTCGTGGTGCTGGCGGAGATCCGCGCGCACAACGAGGTGCACGTGTTCGACCGCAAGCTCCCGCCCGGGGTGATCCGCCAGTCCCTCAGCCTGGTGTTCCTGTCCGCGACGGTCGTCGCGTTCAGCTCGCTGCTGCTCATGCACACGACCCCCTTCCACTTCCTCCCGGTGGTGTTCGAGGTCGTCTCCGCCTTCGGCGTGGTGGGGCTCTCCACCGGCATCACCCCCGAGCTGCCCCCGTGGGCCCAGTGCCTGCTCGTCGCGCTCATGGTCGCGGGGCGCATCGGCCCCATCACCGTCGCCACCGCCCTGGCCTTCCGCGACCGCCGCCGGCGCTACGATCTCGCCGAGGCCAGGCCGATCATCGGCTGAGCCGCACAGACAGGAGTCACCCGTGCCACACCGCAACAGGAACGACGACAAGAGCGTCCTGGTCATCGGCCTCGGCCGGTTCGGCAGTTCCCTCGCCCTCGAACTGGTCAACCGCGGCTGGGACGTCCTCGGCGTGGACACCAGTCCGCGCCTGGTGCAGACCTACGCCGACGCCCTCACCCACACGGTGATCGCGGACGCCACGGACGAGGAGGCGCTGCGCCAGATCGGCGCCTCCAACTTCAACCGGGCGGTGGTGGCCATCGGCACCCACCTGGAGGAGAGCATCCTGGCCACGTCACAGCTGGTGGACCTGGGGGTGTCGACCATCTGGGCGAAGGCGACGAGCCGTCGGCACGGCCGCATCCTGGAGCAGGTGGGAGCCCACCACGTGGTGCTGCCCGAGCACGACATGGGCGAGCGGGTGGCGCACCTGCTGTCGGGGCAGATGCTCGACTACGTGGAGCTGGAGGAGGGGTTCTCCCTCGGAAAGACCAAGGCTCCCAAGGAGCTGCTGGGCAAATCCCTGCGCGAGACGGGAGTGCGCCAAGAGTACGGGATCACCGTGGTCTCGGTCAAGCGCATGGGCGCGGAGTTCACGTACGCGACCCAGGAGACGGTGCTCAACAAGGGCGATGTGATCGTGGTCGCGGGACGGACCGACGACGTCGAGCGGTTCTCGGAGATCGTGTAGAACCCGGGCGGATCCGACACCCGGGAGACATCCTCCACAAGCAGACAAATTGACAACCGTTTTCATTATCCCGATGATTGACCCATGCGAACAGGGACAACCGTGCGGGCCGCCGTCCTCGGCACCGCGACACTCATGATGATCACCGCCTGCGGAAGCGGAGGAGGCGGGGCCGAGGACACGGGTGTCCCCCCGGCCGACGCCGACCTGACCGTGGTCACCGGCGTCTACCCCCTGGAGTGGCTCGCCCGCGAGATCGGCGGGGACGGCGTGGCCGTCACCCAGCTGACCGAGCCCGGCACCGAACCCCACGACCTGGAGCTCACCGGCCGCCAGGTGGGCGAGGTCAGCGAGGCCGACATCGCGTTCTTCGTCGGGGGCCTCCAGCCCGCGGTGGACGACGCGATCTCCCAGGAGGCCTCGGACAGCGCGCTCGACGTGGGCGACGTCGTGCACCTGCGTCCGGCCGGAGGCGAGGACGAGGAGCACGGGGACGAGGAGCACGCCCACGAGGACGAGCACGGCCACGAGGACGAGCACGCCCATGAGGAGGAGGGGGAGGAGGACCACGACCACGGTGAGCACGACCCCCACTTCTGGCTGGACGTGGAGCTGATGGCGGAGACCGCCCGGGCCCTCGGCGAGCGGATGGGCGAGGTCCACCCGGAGGGCGCCGACGCCTACGAGCAGAACGTCGAGGCCGTGACGGCGGAGCTGGAGGCGATCGGCCAGGAGTACGAGGAGGGCCTGGCCTCCTGTGAGCACCACGACGTCGTCGTCGGCCACACCGCGTTCACGTACCTGACCGAGGCCTACGGCCTCGAACAGGTCGGCGTCAGCGGGGTGGACCCCGACACCGAGCCCTCCCCGTCGCAGATCGCCGCGATCACCGACATCGTGCGGGAGCGCGACATCACCACGGTCTTCACCGAACCGCTGATGCCGCCGGAGACGGCCGAGACCATCGCCTCCGAGACCGGTGCCGAGGTGCGGGTGCTCGACCCGCTGGAGGGCGTCACCGAGGACTCCCCCGGCGACGACTACCCGTCGATCATGCGGGGCAACCTGGCCGCGCTGACCACCGCGCTGGGCTGCTCCTGACCTCGAACGCCTGACGGCGTCCCGCCGCGACCGGGCCCCTGCCCGGTCGGCCCCCGTGAGCCCCACCTGTCCGGTACGTGCCGGACGGGTGGGGCTCACGCGTGTCCGGCACCGTGCCGAGCGCCGGAATCGCACCCGTGTCGTCCCGTTCGTCGGGGTCCGGACACCTGTCCCGAACGGTTGGATTACACCGCGCTTACATAGAACCAAACCCCCGGACAAGTGGCGAGGGTCACGCTATGCTTATGAAGTGTCAGTGCTTGTGCACGTGCATCTGGCGGTGCATCAGCACGGACGTTCCCCTCGCAGATCCGAAGGAGCAGCACAGCATGACCGCACACAACGGCATCACCGCGACCGAGCTGACCGATGTCGCCTGGCAGAAGGCCAAGCGCAGCAACTCCCAGGGCGCCTGCGTCGAGATGGCCCGCCTGAGCGACGGCTCGATCGCCGTGCGCAACTCCCGGTTTCCGTCCGGGCCGGCGCTGGTCTACACCCAGGAGGAGATCGACTGCATGATCCTGGGCGCCAAGGACGGTGACTTCGACAACCTGCTCAGCTAGGACGAGTCCCCACCGACAATGCCGTCGGGGGCTTCGGAGCGCCCGGGGGAGTTCCGCCCGGGGACCCTCCGCACTCACCGACCCGGTTGCCACGCCCTCACCCGGGTCGACCGAGGATACGGACAGAAGGGCCCTGTCCAGTGGACAGGGCCCTTCAACATCCGGAAAGGCCCGCCTCGGCGGGCCCGCGTTCGTCTCCCCTCACCACCGCTCCGCCCCTCCGCGGGCGACGGTGAACGGCTATTTGAGGTCTTCCCGGATCTCCTTGAGGATGTCGAGCGTCTCGTCCGGGGTGGCCGCGGCCACACTCAGCCGGGTCATCGCCTTGGTGTACGCCTCCACCACGTTGCGGCGGTCGATGAGCTCGCCGTCGTGGAGCTGCTCCAGGTACACCATGTCCGCGAGCTCGAACTCGGAGTACCTCAGCAGGGTGAAGGACCCGGCCTCGGCCGCGTGCGCGCCCACGGAGAAGGGGATGATCTGGAGGGTGATGTTGTCGTGCTCGCTGCTGAGGTGGATCAGGTGCTCGATCTGGCGGCGCATGATCTCCGGACCGCGGCTGATCACGCCGATGGGGCGGCGCACCGCAGCCTCGTCGAGGATCACCCACATGCGCATGCTCGTGTCGTTCTCGATGCGTTTCTGTCTGCGCAGTCTCGCCTCGATGCGCTGCTCGGTGACCATGTCGGTCTCGACGCCGCCCGAGATGATCTCCCGTGCGTACTCCTCCGTCTGGAGCAGGCCCGGCACGAACTGGGACTCGTAGATGCGTATGTGGTCGGCGGCCTCCTCGAAGCCCACATAGCGGATGAACCACTTGTGGAGCGAGTCGCCGTACTCCTTCCACCACCCGGGCTTGTTGGATTCGCGGGCGACTTCGAGTAATTCCTTGATCGTCTTGCGGTCGGAGACCCCGTACATCTTGAGGAGGTCCTCGATATCGCGCAGCTTGAAACCGACCCGGCCGAGTTCCATCCGGCTGATCTTCGACGCGGATGCCCGAATCCGGTTCCCCGCGTCCTCACGGGTGATACCCCGCTGTTCGCGACGCTTACGAAGCTCGTGCCCGAGTAGCATGCGACGCACGGTGGGGCCGCTCCCCTTGCGCAATCGAGCGATATCCACGTTCGTCGCCTCTCTGTCATTCCCGGCACAAGGGTATCCGGGGTGGCGGGACACCTTTGCCTTGAGGTCAAGACACTACATGTACACGATATAACCGGAGCGCCCCCGCACCCGGGTACTCCATCGGTGACGGCGCCGGCCCCTCCGGGAGGGGCCGCCGTCGACCCCCGTCGCGGACGGCGGGCCACCGGGCCGGAGCCCCCGCGGACTTCGGGTGGCCGCGGGACGGCCGGTCACGGGACGCCTGACCGGGATCAGGCGAATTGTGCCCAAACGAACTTTCCGCCGGGAGACGTGGGAATCACACCCCACTCTCGCGCGAAAGCACTCACCAGGGCAAGTCCGCGCCCGCCCTCCATGGTCAGATCTGCTTCCCTTCTCCGGGGCAGCCGATCACCGCCGTCCCGGACCGCGCAGATGAATTCGCTCCCGCTGCGCATCAGTGAGAGCTGAATACCCCCCTCGCTCTGCCTGGTCAAGGGCAGGGGACCGCCGTGCCGGACCGCATTGGTGACCAATTCGGAAACGACCACCGCGACATCGCCGGACAAGTACTGCATCTCCCATTCGCGGAGAAGCGCCTCGGAAATCTCCCGCGCGGCCCCCACCGCCTGGGGCCTCGGCTCGAAGCTCCACGTGACCGCGTCGTGCCGGTCGCCGCAGACCGGGGTGTTCCAGCGCCGGGAACCGTGCGTCAGGACCTTGAGCCACCATCCGCCGGCAGGCTCCGTCACCGCCTCCGCACACTCCATGCCTTCCACTTCCTCCCTGACGCACCGTGGCGAGCAGCGACGACACGTCCCGGAAACCTCCGCGATCCCGCGAAGACACCTTCGGGCCCGTGCCGCTGCACGTCTCGTATGCACGTGCATCTCGGTCTTGGTGGCAATCGTAGGCCAAGCTTCGACAAAGTGCAGGGAAACAGGGGGACCAACTTCACCGGATCCCCATTCCTCCCCGGCCCTCTCCCCGGCGCTCCCCGAAAGGCCGCACGCCCACCCCCACCCGCTTACCGACCGGTAGGGATGTGGATAGGATTCTGTCGCGCCCACCACGTGAATTCTGGAGGTAACCCCATGTCCCCAACGCCTCGTGTGGCCATCGTGACCGGAGCCGCCCGCGGGATCGGCGCCGCCACGGCTGAGCGCCTGGCGCGCGAAGGCCGGGCCGTCGCCGTCCTGGACCTGAAGGAGTCCGACGCCCAGGAGGTCGTGGACCGCATCACCGCCGGGGGCGGCACGGCCCTCGCCGTCGGATGCGACGTCTCCGACGCCGACCAGGTGGACGCCGCGGTCGCGACCGTCTCCGAACGCCTCGGCCCGCCCGCCATCCTGGTGAACAACGCGGGTGTCCTCCGCGACAACCTCCTGTTCAAGATGTCGGCGGACGACTGGGACACCGTGATGAACGTGCACCTGCGGGGCTCGTTCCTGATGAGCAAGGCCGCCCAGGCGCACATGACCGCGAACGGCTGGGGCCGCATCGTCAACCTGTCCAGCTCCTCCGCGCTGGGCAACCGGGGCCAGGCCAACTACTCCGCCGCCAAGGCCGGGCTCCAGGGGTTCACCAAGACCCTGGCGATCGAGCTGGGCAAGTTCGGCGTGACCTGCAACGCCGTCGCCCCCGGGTTCATCGAGACCGCGATGACCAGGGCCACGGCCGAGCGGATCGGCGTCAAGTACGAGGACATGAAGGCGTTCAAGGAGGCGGAGATCCCGGTGCGGCGGGTAGGCGTCCCCGAGGACATCGCCAACACGGTCGCGTTCCTCACCGGTGAGGACGCCGGGTTCGTGTCGGGCCAGGTCGTCTACGTGGCCGGCGGCCCGCTGGACTAGCGGCGCGCCGTCCACGGTCCGCCTCCGGGACCGTGCGCCCCGGCCGGGCACGCCTCCGGCCGGGGCGCCCGTGCGTCCCGTCCGGGGCCGGCCCGGCGCGCCGGGGTCCCGCCCCGGCGCGCTGCCCGCGCGGGGGCGTCCGGGACGGTCAGCGTGCGGGGCCCCGGGGAGAGGGCGCCGGACCTCCGTCGCCGCGCGCCTCCTCCATGGCCTCCGTGACCGTCCCGCAGACCTCCTCCACGAGTGCCACGCCGGTGGCGTAGTCGTGGCTCCCGTCGGACAGGACCGCGATGAGGTACTCGTGGTCGGGGCCGCTCACGTAGCCGACCGTGTTGACGGTCCACAGCCCCCGGTTGCCCTCGCGGGGCGTCCAGCCGTTCTTGAGGCCGACCGTGTCCCCCGGGACGGCCGAGGCCGACACCCCCCAGGCCTGTTCCGGGGCGACGGACTCCATCAGCCCGCGGGCGTACGCACGGCTCTCCGGCGACAGCGGCCCCTCGCCGACGTACAGGATCCGCAGCAGCCGCACCTGGTCGGCCGCGGTGGTCGTCGTGGAGCCCCACACCCCGCGCGGGTCGGGGTCGGTACCGGTGAACCCGAGGGCGCGGACGCCGCTCGTGAACCCGTCGGTGAAGCCGATGCGTGCGTACAGGCCGTCGGTGACCTCGTTGTCGCTGTAGCGGATCATCTCCTCCGCCCGGTCCCGTTCGGACGCGGAGAGCCCGCGCCCCTCCTCCTCCGCGCGCAGGAGCAGCAGGGCGAGGATCGTCAGCTTGGACACGCTCGCGGTCGGGAACCGCTCGTGGGCGCCGTGGCTGAAGGTGGCGCCGGTGCGCAGGTCCTGGACGGCGACCGCGAAGTCCGCGGGGTGTTCGCCGGCCAGCTCCTCCACCCGCCCGGTGAGCTCGTCCCGCTGCGCCGGCCCGAGTGTGCGCCCGCCGGTGGCCGGGCCGGTCAGGGGCGCGAAGGGCACGAGGGGCAGGGCGCTCTCCGAGAGCAGGGTTCGGACGAGGGCCGGGTCCGGCGCGGACAGTCCTCCGGCGGCCGAGGTGGCGCCGGGGACCGCGAGGGCCGTGAGCACGACGAGGCAGATCGCCGCCGTGGCGGCGGACCATGTTCGGATGATGTCGGCGGGGGGACGCCGGGGCACGCTATCACCGGTTCGTAGGAGCAGCAGGGGGGCTGTCCGGACATTATCCACCCGGCGCCCCGTGGGCGGCGATCCGGTGTCCGCCCTGCGCCGTGTGCCCGCGTCGCGTCAGGCGCGCGTGTCGTCGTCGATCCCCCGGGCCACCAGCGCCTCGCCCGTCGCGTCGGCCATCCGGAGCAGCTGGACGATCACCGGGACCACGAGCAGGTGGGGGCGCCCGGACAGCCCCCGCGCCCGATAGGCCTCCTGGGACGTCCGCCAGGCGTCGGCGACCATCGGGATGGAACGGATCGTCAGGGCGAGCACGAGCGCCACCCGGTCGGGGGCGACCCCGACGTGCCGGAGCGGGCGGGCCACGCGCTCGAAGAGGTCGAGCATCTCGCGCACGCGCGTGGTGAGCGTGACGACGTTGGCGAGCAGCACGAGCGCGGCCAGCTGCGCGCACAGGCGCACGGCCGTCTCCCACTCGCCGAACAGGACCTGGAACAGGGCGATGGCCAGCAGGAACGGCCACAGGACGCGCAGGACCCCCCAGGCGCGGGCGGGGGCCAGCCCGACCACGGGGTAGGCCAGGAGGGACGCGGCCAGCGCGCCGAGCGCGATCCGGTGGTCCGCGGCGGCGAGGAGCGCCACGCCTGCGGCGAGCAGTCCGAGGAGCTTGGCCCAGGCCGGGGCCCGGTAGAGGGGCCCGGTGCCGGGGACGTACAGGCCGATCGCGCTCACGCGCCGGCCTCCCGGTCCGCCCCGTCCATGAGCCGGAGGTAGTGGGCCACCGCTTCGGCGGGGGCCCCGTCGAAGGCCACCCGCCCCTCGTCCATGACCAGGACCCGGTCGAACCCGTCGAGCAGGTCGAGGTCGTGCGTGAACAGGACGACCTGCTGGTCGAGGCCGTCGAGGGTGCGGTGCACCATGCGGGTGTTGCGCAGGTCGAGCAGGGTGGTGGGCTCGTCGCACACCAGCACCTCGGGTTCGGTGGCCAGGACCGACGCCAGGGCGAGGAGTTGCTTCTGGCCTCCGGAGAGCAGGTGCCCGGGGTGGTCGCGGTGGCCGTCGAGGCCGTAGCGGACCAGGAAGGCGTCGACGCGGCGGGCGGTCTCCTCCCTCCCCAGTCGGAGGGAGCGCAGGCCGATCTCCACGTCCTCGGCGACCGTGGGCATGATGATCTGGTTGGCGGCGTCGGAGAAGACGAACCCGACCCGGCGCCGGATGTGCTTGGCGTGGCGCCGGGTGTCCCACTCCCCCAGCGTCACCCGGCCCTCGTCGGGGACGACGAGGCCGTTGAGGGTGCGGGCGAGCGTGGACTTGCCCGATCCGTTGGCCCCGATCACGCCGATGCGGTGCTCGGCGAGGTCGAGGGTGACGTCGCGCAGGACGGCGCGGTCGTCGTAGGAGTGGGAGACCCCCTGGAGGCGGAGCATCAGGCGGCTCCGCCGCCGCTGCCGGGCTCCTGGTCCGCCCCGTCGCGGACGGGGCGTCCGGCGGGCGGGATCGGGTAGGCGCGCAGGACCGCGGAGGCGATGAGCGCGGTGAGGACGACCTTGGCGGCGTCGCCGACCAGGTAGGTGGCCCCGGAGACTGCCGCGATCTCCCAGCTCTGCACGGCGACGGCGAGCCAGGGCAGTCCGATCGCGTAGACCACGACGATGCCGCCGAGGGCGTTGACCAGGACCCCCTGCCAGAGGCGGTAGCGGCCGTTGCGCAGCATCAGGTCGGTGAGCAGGCCGATGACGAGGGCGGCGGGGATCCAGCTCACGATGAACCCGGAGGAGGGGAGCGCCAGGGCTGCCAGCCCTCCCCTGCCTCCCGCGAAGAGCGGCAGTCCCGCCAGGCCGAGCACGACGAACGTGGCCACGGCCAGGCTGCCGCGCTTCCAGCCCAGGAGGCTGGGGGCGAGCATGATGCCCAGGGTCTGGAGGGTGACCGGCACCGGGGAGCCGGGGAAGGGGATCGCGACGGTGACGCTGAGGGCGGCGATGAGGGCCGCGAACACGGCGATGAGCGCCAGGTCGCGGGCGGTCAGACCCCTGTGGCGGACGTGCTTCTTCGTCCCGTTGGCGGGCATGGGCGTTTCCCCTCGGGGAGGCGGTGGGAGTGGATCACCACCCATTGTCCGTGATGCGCGTGTGGCGGGGGGAGGGCGGGGCGCACAGTTCCGGGGGCGTCGGACTTGTGGAGGTCGTCCTGAGACGGGGATCACTCCGCGGGGCCTCGCGGCGCCCGTCGGGGCTCCCGTGGCCGCTCACGGCGGGGAGCGGCCACGGCATCGGGAGCGCTGCCCGGGGCCGCGCCCTCAGCTCTCCCCGCTGTCGTCGCGTCCCCGGTAGACCAGGCGTCCGGCCTCGTCCCGGCCGTAGCGGGCACGCCCTCCGCCGGGGACGACCAGGACCAGGCACGCCCCCCGGAGGCGGTCGGCCCTGGTGGAGCGGACCCGTGCGCCGTCCAGGGGGCCGCCGACCAGCTCGGCCCAGCCGGCCCTGGCCCGTACGAACCCCGCCGCGAACACGACGGCCGCCGTGCAGCACCCGGCCGCCGCGAAGGCGGTGTGCCCCGTCCAGGTCCACAGCATCATCAGTGTGGCGACGGCCAGGAGGGTGGCGAACACCGTGGCGGCGCGCCCCTCGAGGAGCGGCCACCGTGCGTTGTCAGCAGGGGATGGATTCACGACCATGCGCCTTCGATCCGGAACCGGTCGCCCTCGGCGCCGTGCGGGCGCCTGGGGCCTTGAGCTCGTGTGCGGGCGGAACGGCCCCGGGAGGGTCTCCTGCGGGGAGGCCCGACTGCTCGGGGCGGTCAGTTCCTCTCGGGGTCCGTGCCCGACGGGACCGCGGCGTGCGGGTGGTTCAGGTCGAACGCGGGACGCTCCGAGCGGATGCGCGGCAGCGACGTGAAGTTGTGCCGCGGCGGCGGGCAGGTGGTCGCCCACTCCAGCGAGCAGCCGTACCCCCACGGGTCGTCCACGGTGACCTTGGGCGCCTTCCTGGCGGTGATGTACATGTTCCAGAAGAAGATGAGCGTCGAGGCGCCGAGGACGAAGGCGGAGACCGAGGAGATCTGGTTCAGCTCGGTGAAGCCGTCTCCGGGCAGGTAGTCGGCGTAGCGGCGCGGGAAGCCCATGGCCCCGAGCCAGTGCTGCACCA